>NZ_JBVJPY010000007.1:129384-357038 GCF_055609145.1 Streptomyces sp. NPDC036822 | reverse complement strand
GCGACCATCGCCTTCGACGCGTCCGCGTCCAGGCAGCGCACCGGATCGGCGTCCAGCCTCTCGACGTCCCCCGGCTTCGGGTAGACGCCGTACGGAGCCTTCGCCGCGGCCAGCTCGACCACGTGCGAGACGATCTCGATGCCGGCGGCCTCCTTGAGGAAGGAGCGGGCGACGGCGCCGAGGGCGACGCGGGCCGCGGTCTCCCGGGCGCTGGCGCGCTCCAGGATCGGCCGGGCCTCGTCGAAGCCGTACTTCTGCATGCCGGCCAGGTCCGCGTGGCCCGGCCGCGGCCGGGTCAGCGGCGCGTTCCGGCCGGTCTCCTTCAGCTCCGCCGGGTCGACCGGGTCGGCCGACATGACCTTTTCCCACTTCGGCCACTCGGTGTTCCCGATCATGACGGCCAGCGGGGAGCCGAGGGAGAGCCCGTGGCGGACCCCGCCGAGGAAGGTGATCTCGTCCTGCTCGAACTTCATCCGGGCGCCGCGCCCATAGCCGAGGCGCCGCCGCGCGAGGTGCTCCGCCACCAGCTCCGTGGTGACCGGGACGCCGGCGGGAAGGCCCTCCAGCGTCGCGACCAGCGCGGGTCCGTGGGATTCCCCAGCGGTCAGCCAACGCAACCTGCTCAACGATGCTCCTCATGCTCGCGCCTGGCACTGCGACGGCGCGACCGGGTGCGCGGCCTGGCCCGCCGTACCCGATCCTTTCACGTCCCGACGGCCCCACAGGCCTCCGGTCCAGCTATCGGACGCCCGTCTCATCGGCGAAGACGCTTTCCCGCCATCCCCGACGGCGGGACGGCGCCGTGCGGCCGGGCGGACCGGCCCGGAATCTATCGGGCGGCCAGCGCCTGTTCACCCGCGGCCCGCATCGCGGCCAGCGGCGCCGACGGGACGCCCGTCATCTGCTCGACCTGGAGGACGGCCTGGTGGACCAGGAGGTCGAGGCCGCCGACCACCTTGCCGCCCCGCTCCGACCAGGCCGCGGCGAGGGCGGTCGGCCACGGGTCGTACAGGACGTCGAAGAGCGTGCCGGCCACGGTGGGGACGGCCGCGGCCAGGGCGTCGGTGGTGCCGGCCGGGGTGGTCGCGACGACCAGCGGTGCGGAGAAGGCCTGGTCGGCGTCGTCCCAGGCCGCGGTGCGGACGTCCACGCCGAGCCGCTCGCCCCAGCCGCGCATCTCGTCCGCGCGCGCCTCGCTGCGGACGTACGCCGTCACGGGGCCGCCGCAGATCCTGGCGAGGGCGGCCAGGGCCGAGGAGGCGGTGGCGCCCGCACCGAGGATCGCCGCGGACTCGACCTTCTCGACGCCCCGCTCCCGCAGGGCCGCGATCATGCCGGGGATGTCGGTGTTGTCGCCGATGCGGCGGCCGTCCTCGGTGAGGACGACCGTGTTCACGGCCTCGACCGAGGCCGCCGTGTCACTGATCCCGTCGAGCAGCGGGATGATCGCCCGCTTCAGCGGCATGGTCAGCGACAGACCCGCCCAGGACGCGTCCAGGCCGGCGACGAAGCCGGGGAGTCCGGCCTCGTCCACCTCGAAGCGGTCGTACGACCAGTCCCCGAGCCCCAGCGCGGCGTACGCCGCCCGGTGGAGCACCGGAGAGAGCGAGTGGGCGATCGGCGAGCCGAGGACGGCCGCCCGTCGCGTCGCGGACATCAGTCACTCCCGGAGGCGTTGAACTTCTCGACGAGCCGGTCGTGCTCGGCGAGCGTCTTGGCGAACTCGGTCTTGCTCATGCCGTCGGTCGCGACGAAGTACATCCAGCCGTCCTTCGTCGGATTCAGGGCGGCCACCAGCGCCTCGGCTCCCGGGTTGCCGATGGGCCCGGGTGTCAGGCCCTTCTGCTTGTACGTGTTGTACGGGTCCGGGTTGCTGTTGATCTCGTCGCGGCCGATCTTGATCTTGCTCTGGCCCATCAGGTAGTTGTACGACGAGTCGAACTGGAGGAGCTGGTAGGTCTCCTTGTTCTCCGGGCTGAGCCGGTTGTAGATGACCTCGGCCATCTTGGTGAAGTCGTCGTGCGTCTTGCCCTCGGCCTGGACCAGGCTCGCGACCGTGACGAGTTCCCACGGGCCCTTGAGTCCGAGCGCCCTGGACTTGGCTTCCAGGTCGAGCTTCCCGTACTCCTGGTTGGCGCGGGCCACCATCTTGCGCAGGACGTCCTCGGGCTTGTTGCCCTTGGCGACCGGGTAGCTCGCGGGGAAGAGGAAGCCCTCCAGCGGGTCCTTGACGTCCTTGTGGTTCTTGGCCCAGTCGGGCAGTCCGAGGTCGTCCGCCTTGGCCTTGGCGATGTCCTTGGTCGTGCCCGCCGCGAGGTCGAGGCGCTTGTCGATCTGGTCGTAGACCCAGGTGTTGCGCCTGCCCTCGGGAATGACGAAGTTGGCCTGGCTCGCCGGGCTGAGCAGCAGGGCGACGGCGCTCTCCGCCGACATCTCCTTCTTCAGCGTGTAGACGCCGGCCTGGATCGACAGACCCTTGGGGTTCTTCTGCTGCGCCGAGACGAAGGCGTCGACGCTCTTGACGACACCCGCCTTCTTGAGGATGTTGCCGATGTCGTAGCCGCCGGAGCCCCGGGGGATCTCGATCTGCACCGAGCCGCTGCCCGTGCCGGCGAAGTCGGGTGAGGCGCCGAACTGGCCCTGCCAGAACTGGTAGCCGAAGTAGCCGACGCCGCCGACACCGCCCGCGAGGACGAGGGCGACGACCAGGCAGGCGATGCCGTTCTTGCCCTTCCGGCCCTTGTCGCTCTTTCCTCCCTTGCCACGCCGGTCGCGACCGCCTCGGGAGGAGCGGCCGCCGGCCGCCTCCTCGTCGTCCTCGGGGTCGTCGTCACCGGCGAAGAAGGGATGCTTCTCCTCTTCCTGGGCCTCCGCGTCCCAGTCCGTCACCGGCTCCGGGGGGCCCTGGCGCCGGCCCGGGGGCTGCGGCGGCGGGTACGCCTCGGGGGTGCGGTAGAGGTCGGGGTCCTGACCGCCGTACGGATCGGCGGGAGTGGAGCCGTACGGCATGGCCGCCTGACCGGTCTCCCAGTTCGCGTCGTACTGCTGTGCGGGATACCCGGGCGTGTCGTACCCCTGCGACTGGCCGCCGTAGGTCTGATCGACATACTGCTGATCGTTGTACTGCTGAGGCGCCTGGGGGTGCTGCGGCTGCTCCTGGTGGTACGGCTGCTGGTACTGGGGGTCGTAGTACTGGCCGTCCTGGCCTCCGCCCTGTACGCCCTGCCCCTGCCCGTAAGGGTCCTGGTGGCCGTACTGCGCCTGCTGCGGGTACTGCTGCTGGCCTTCCCACCCCTGGTCCCCGTACAGCGGGTCCGTGGGGTGCCACGGTTCGGAGCCGGGGCTCCGGCCATACTCAGTCATCGATCCCCAAAACAGCCGCGAGGCGCCCGGACGGTCCGCCCCTCGTAGTGCGGCAGCTGTTCGAACACCGCCGCATCGCGCGGAACGTTACCGTATCGCGATCAGATGACCACTTCGACGCCCTCGCCGGGCGGATTACCTGATACCCGTTCGGACTCGAGAGCGTTCTGAAGGATGATCACAGCGGCGGCCTGATCGATGACGGACCGCCCCTTCTTCGCGTTCACGCCGGAGGCCCGCAGTCCCTGCGTCGCGCTCACGGTGGTCATCCGCTCGTCGACCAGGCGCACCGGCACGGGGGCGATCCCCCGCGCGAGCTCCTGGGCGAAGCGGCGGACCTTGGCCGCGGCCGGCCCCTCGCCCCCGGAGAGGGAGCGAGGCAGGCCGACCACGATCTCGATGGGTTCGTACTCCTCGACGATCAGACGCAGCCGGCGGTGGGCGGCCGGGACGTCACGTCCCGGCACGGTCTCCACCGGCGTGGCGAGGACCCCGTCGGGGTCGCACGAGGCGACCCCGATCCGGGCGTCCCCGACATCGATCGCGAGACGACGGCCGCGTCGCATCAGGCGGTTTCCCCGACCATGCGCTCGACGGCGTCGATGGCGTCACCGATGGCCTGCGGGTTCTGGCCGCCGCCCTGGGCGACGTCCGGCTTGCCGCCGCCGCCGCCACCGAGGGTCTTGGCGGCCGTACGGACCAGCTCGCCGGCCTTGAGGCCGCGCTCACGGGCCGCCTCGTTGGTGGCGATGACCGTCAGCGGGCGTCCGTTGGCCGTGGTGAACAGGGCCACGACCGCCGGGCGGTCGCCGGGGATGCGGCCGCGGACGTCGAGCACCAGCCGGCGCAGGTCGTCGGCGGAGGTGCCGTCGGGGACCTGGCCGGTGACCAGGGCGACGCCCCGGACGTCCTTGGCACCGGCGACGAGACCGGCGGCGGCCTGCAGGACCTTCTCCGCGCGGAACTTCTCGATCTCCTTCTCGGCGTCCTTCAGCTTGCCGAGCATGGCGGAGATCTTCTCCGGCAGCTCGTCGGAGCGGCCCTTGACCAGCTCCTGCAGCTGGGCGACGACCGTGTGCTCCTTGGCCAGGAAGTTGTACGCGTCGACGCCGACGAGGGCCTCGACACGACGCACGCCGCTGCCGATCGAGGACTCGCCGAGCAGCTTCACCAGACCCAGCTGGGCGGTGTTGTGGACGTGCGTACCGCCGCAGAGCTCCTTGGAGAAGTCGCCGATGGTCACCACGCGGACCCGCTCGCCGTACTTCTCCCCGAACTCGGCGATGGCGCCCTGCCGCTTGGCCTCGTCGATGGACATGACCTCGGCGTGGACGTCGAGTTCCCGGGCGAGGACCTCGTTGATCTTCTGCTCGACGTCCGTCAGGACGGTCCCGGGCACGGCGTTCGGCGAGCCGAAGTCGAAGCGGAAGCGGCCCGGGGAGTTCTCCGAACCGGCCTGGGCGGCCGTCGGGCCCAGGGCGTCGCGCAGCGCCTGGTGGGTGAGGTGGGTGGCGCTGTGGGCGCGGGCGATGGCCCGGCGGCGCCGGATGTCGATGGTGGCGTAGGCCGTGGATCCGACCGTCACCTCGCCGACCTGCACCGAGCCCTTGTGCACGGAGACACCCGGGACCGGCTGCTGTACGTCGCGGACCTCGATGACGGCACCGCTGTGCAGCCGGATGCGGCCCTGGTCGGCGAGCTGGCCGCCGCCTTCGGCGTAGAACGGCGTGCGGTCGAGGACGACCTCGACGTCGTCGCCCTCGGTGGCGGCGGGCGACGGCACTCCGTTGACCAGCAGACCGACGACCGTGGTCTCGCCCTCGGTGTTGGTGTAGCCGGTGAACTCGGTGGTGCCGTTGGTGTCGGCGATCTCGCGGTAGGCGGTGACGTCGGCGTGGCCGGTCTTCTTGGCCTTGGCGTCGGCCTTGGCGCGCTCGCGCTGCTCCTGCATCAGGCGGCGGAACCCGGCCTCGTCCACGGAGAGGCCCTGTTCGGCGGCCATCTCCAGGGTGAGGTCGATCGGGAAGCCCCAGGTGTCGTGGAGCAGGAACGCCTTGTCGCCGGCGAGGACGGTGCCGCCGACGGCCTTGGTCTCCGTGACGGCGGTGTCGAGGATGTTGGTGCCGCCCTTGAGGGCCTTGAGGAACGCGGCCTCCTCGGCGAGGGCGACGGTCTCGACGCGCTTGCGGTCGGTGACCAGCTCCGGGTACTGCTCGCCCATCGTGTCGATCACGACGTCGACGAGGTCCCGCACGACCGGCCCGGTGGCGCCCAGCAGACGCATGTTGCGGACGGCACGGCGCATGATGCGGCGCAGGACGTAGCCGCGACCCTCGTTGCCCGGGGTGACGCCGTCACCGATCAGCATCACGGACGTCCGCATGTGGTCGGCCACCACGCGCAGCGAGACGTCGCTGTCGTGGCTCTTGCCGTAGGCGACGCCGGTGAGCTGCGTGGCCTTGTCGATGACGACCTTGAGGGTGTCGGTCTCGTACATGTTCTGCACGCCCTGGAGGATCATCGCCAGGCGCTCGAGACCGAGGCCGGTGTCGATGTTCTTCGAGGGGAGGTCACCGAGGATCTCGAAGTCCTCCTTGGAGGTGCCCTCGCCGCGCTCGTACTGCATGAAGACCAGGTTCCAGATCTCCACGTAGCGCTCGTCGTTGACGGCCGGGCCGCCTTCGACGCCGAAGTCCGGACCGCGGTCGTAGTTGATCTCGGAACAGGGGCCGCAGGGGCCGGGGACGCCCATCGACCAGTAGTTGTCCTTCTTGCCGAGGCGCTGGATGCGCTCGGCCGGGACGCCGACGACGTCGCGCCAGATCTGCTCGGCCTCGTCGTCCTCCTGGTAGACGGTGATCCAGAGCTTCTCCGGGTCGAGGCCGTAGCCGCCGTGCTCCACCGAGGTGGTCAGCAGCTCCCAGGCCAGCTTGATGGCGCCTTCCTTGAAGTAGTCGCCGAAGGAGAAGTTGCCGCACATCTGGAAGAACGTGCCGTGGCGGGTGGTCTTGCCGACCTCTTCGATGTCCGGCGTCCGCACGCACTTCTGCACGCTGGAGGCGCGCGCGAACGGCGGCTTCACCTCACCCAGGAAGTAGGGCTTGAAGGGCACCATGCCGGCGGGGACGAGCAGCAGAGTCGGGTCGTCCGCGATGAGCGACGCCGAAGGGACGACGGTGTGACCGCGCTCCTCGAAGAAGCTCAGCCAGCGGCGGCGGATTTCAGCCGACTCCATCAGTGGTCCTCATTCCGGTTGTACGGGATCGTGGGGTGGGGATACGTGTTCGTGCTCGGGCGCGCCGTCGGCGCGGTGGGATCGAGCGCGGCCCTGCGGCGCGGCCCGGGGAGTTCGTGGTCCGCCGGTGCCTCGATGCCGAGCGCCTCGCCCAGTTCGGCCTCCCGCTGGACCATGCCCGCCCTGACGTCGAGGGCGAAGTCCTTGAGGCGGTGCCCGGTCTCGATCGCCTTGTTCGCGGCCTGCGCGGCGAGGCTCTCGGGGGTGAGCTGCTTGAGCTTCCGGTTGACCTTGGTGGTGGCCCACACGCCGGCTGCGGCGCCGGCGGTGAACCAGAACGTACGGCGGAACATCGGGGCTCAGCCTTTCTGCTTCCGGCGCCTCGCGGACGGCACGGTGCGGCCGACGATCACGGTACGGCGCGAGCGGCCCTCCGGCGCCGGGGGCGCGTCGTCACGGCCGCGGCCGAGCGCCCTGCGCACGCCGTAGCCGAAGGCCGCGACCTTGACCAGCGGGCCACCGAAGGTGGAGGCGACGGTCGTGGAGAGTGCCGAGGCGTTGGAGGTGACCTCCTGGACGTCCGAGGCGATCGCGTCGACCCGGTCGAGCTGGGTCTGCGCCGACCGGACGGTCGCCGAGGCGTCGGCGAGCAACGGGACGGCCTGCTCGGTCACGTCCGCCACGAGCTTGGTGGTGGCCTTGAGCGTCTGCGCCAGTCTCACCAGCACCACGGCGAGGAAGGAGACGAGGATCGCCCAGAACACGGCCACCAGAATCCCGGCAACCTCTCCACCGGTCACTCCGCACCGCTCTCTGCTGTCGTTGGGCCCTTGCGAAAAGTCGTTCTCCGACCCTATCGCGCCCGCGGTCTTTCCCCGTACCGGATTCCCTGCCCCCGGGCGCGGACTCGCGCGATCCGATTGTACGGAGTGCGCCCGGATGGGTACGCTCCGTGTCCCATGCGAAGGAGCAATCTCCCGGCGGAGTTGAACCGGTTCGTCGGACGGACCGGCGAGCGGGACGAACTGGCCCGGCTCCTGCAGGAGTTCCGACTGGTCTGCGTCGTCGGGGTGGGGGGCGTCGGCAAGACCCGGCTGGCGCTGCGGACCGCGTCGACCGAGCAGAAACGCTACGCCGACGGGGTGTGGCTCGCCGAGCTGGCGGCGCTGCGCGACCCGGACCTGGTGGCCCACTCCCTCGTCGAGGCGCTGGGCCTGACCGACCACACCCTCCGCGCGCCGCGCGAGGTCCTGATCGAGCATCTGGCGGAGCGCCGGCTGCTGCTGGTCCTCGACGGTTTCGAGCACCTCGTCGAGGAATGCGCCCTGCTGGTACGGGAGTTGCTGCTGCGCTGTCCCGGCCTGAGCGTCCTCGCGGCGGGCCGCCGTCCGCTGCGGCTCGACGGGGAGGCGGTCCTCGCCCTGGCGCCGATGGACGACGCCGACGCGGTGGCGCTCTTCGAGGAGCGGGCCGCGGCCTCGGCCGGCGCGGTGCCGGCCCGGGGCGGGCCGGACGACGCCTCCGCCGTGCGGCGGCTGTGCCGGCGGCTCGACGGGATTCCGCTGGCCCTGGAGCTGGCGGCCGCCAGGATCCCGCTGCTCACGGTGGAGCAGGTGCTGCACCGGCTCGACGACCGTTTCCGGCTGCTCACGGACGGGACGCGCGGCTCGCTGCCGCGCCACCGGACGCTGCGCACGGCGATCGGCTGGAGCCACGAGCTGTGCACCCCCGAGGAGCGGCTGCTCTGGGCACGGCTCTCGGTCTTCGCCGGGCCCTTCGACCTGGAGGCGGTGGAGTACGTCTGCGGCGGCCCCGAACTCGCCCCGGAGCGGGTCATGGACGCCCTGGGCGGTCTGCTCGCCCAGTCGCTGCTCACCCGCGAGGACGGACCGGCGGGCCCGCGCTACCGGATGCTGGACACGGTCGCCGCGTACGGGGCGGAGTGGCTGGCGGCCCTCGACGACACCGAGCGCATGCGGCGGCGGCATCGCGACTGGTACATGGGGCTCGCCACCTGGTGCGAGCTGGAGTGGTTCAGTCCGCGGCAGGCCGAGGTGGCGGCGAGCACGGAGGCGGCGCTGCCCAATCTGCGGGCGGCCCTCGAACTGTGCCTGGAACTGCCGGGCGAGGCGCATCTGGCCCGGCACCTGGCGGGAACGCTCTGGTTCTGCTGGGTGGGGTGCGGGCGCCTGTCGGAGGGCCGGCACTGGCTGGACCGGGCGCTGGCGCTCGGCCCGGAGCGCTCGGAGCCGCCCGGCGCCGGGCTGAAGGCGCTGTGGGTGCTCGGATACGTGGCGGTCCTGCAGGGGGACGGCACGGCGGCGGTGGCGGCGCTGCACGAGTGCGGCGAGCGGGCCCGGCGTACGGGCGACGCGCTGGCGGAGGCGTACGCCACCCACCGGATGGGCTGCCTGGCGCTCCTCTCGGACGACATGGTCCGTGCCGAGGAGCTGATCGGCACGGCTCTGGAGGCGTACCGGAGGCTGGGCGAGCTGAACAGCAGTGTGCTGATGGCGCAGGTCGAGCTGGCGATGGCACGGGTCTTCCAGGGTGATCTGGAGGGCGCGGTCGCGCTGTGCGCCGAGGTCCGGGAGATCTGCGAGGAGCGCGGGGAGCGCTGGACCCGGGCGTACGCGCTCTATGTGCTGGCGTACGCGGCCTGGACCCGGGGCGCCCACGGCGAGGCGCGGAAGCTGCTCGCCGAGTGCGTCACCATCAACCACGCCTTCCACGACCTGGTGGGGCTGGTCCTCGCCCTCGAACTGCTGGCGCTGGTGACGGCGGGCGAGGGCGATCCCGAGGAGGCGGCGGTGCTGCAGGGGGCGACCCTGCCGGTGTGGGACTCGGTGGGGCTGCGGCTGTTCGGGTCGGGGGCGTTCGGCGGGCCGCGGGCGCTGTGCGAGCGGCAGGCCGGCGAACTGCTGGGCCCTGAGCGCTACGGAGCGTCCGTACGGGAGGGCCGGGGGCTGTCGCTCGAGGCGACGGTGGCCCGGGCGCTCGCCGAGCGCCGGCATCCGGGGTCGGGGCCGGCCCCGGCGGAAAAGTCCGCCCGTCCGCAGCGCCGGAGCCTCCCGGGAATGCGGAAGCCCGCCGACTCCCCCACCCGGAAGGGCGGGGAAGCGGCGGGCTGAGAACCGCGGAGTGCGCGGTACGACGACCGCTGGATCAGCGGGCGTAGTACTCGACGACCAGCTGCTCGTCGCAGATGACCGGGATTTCCTTGCGGTTCGGGTCACGGTCGAGGCGGAAGGCCAGGGCCTTCAGGTTGACCTGCAGGTAGCGCGGGGTCTCACCGTCGGCGGCGAAGCCACCCTCGCGGGCCACCTGGAACAGGGGCTTCTCGCGGGAGCGCTCGCGGACCATCACGACGTCGTCGGGACGGACGCGGAACGACGGCTTGTCGACCTTGGTGCCGTTGACCTGGATGTGACCGTGCACGACCATCTGGCGGGCCTGGTAGATGGTGCGGGCGATGCCCGAACGCAGGACCAGGGCGTCGAGGCGACGCTCGAGCTCGACGACCAGCGCCTCGCCCGTCTTGCCCTCGGCCTTCTTGGCACGGTCGTAGGCGCGCGCCATCTGGCGCTCGCTGATGTCGTACTGGGCGCGCAGACGCTGCTTCTCGAGCAGACGGACCTTGTAGTCCGAGTTCTGCTTGCGGCCACGGCCGTGCTCGCCCGGCGGGTAGGGGCGGGCCTCGAAGTACTTGACGGCCTTGGGGGTCAGCGCGATGCCGAGGGCACGCGACTTCTTGACCTTGGGACGGGACTGGTTCGGCATGAACCAACCTCTCTATCTGTACGAATACGGCTTCACCAGGGTTAGAGGAGGTCGCATCCGCAGCCGGGGAAACCCGCGCGGTCCGTGAGGACCGACCGGGCAGCCGCTCCCTGGTCTGGGCACTACGTGCAGCACACGAACGGCCCATCGCCTGGTCCCGGGATTCCGGGGAGGTGATGGGTTGCCCGCGACACCTTCGAAGGTGCGCGACACTCCTGGAGACTCACTCGAGGCGGGCCTCCGGCTGCCTGTCCCGTTCTGGTGGCGCCGACCGAAGCCGGACACGGGACGCAGCACTCCGCACGAGTGTACCGGGTCGGCCGGGGCGCCGTGCACGCGCCCGGGGCCCGCCGTCAGGCGTCGCCGCGCAGCCGCTCCCGCACCTTCTCCACCACGTCCGCGTACCGCGCCTCGGCGCCGTATCTCGTCGGTTCGTAGTAGCGCTTGCCGTGGACCGCGTCCGGGGCGTACTGCTGGGCCGCGATGCCGCCGGGGACGTCGTGCGGGTAGACGTATCCCTGGGCATGGCCCAGTTTGGCCGCGCCCTTGTAGTGGCCGTCGCGCAGATGGGCGGGGACCGCACCCGCCAGGCCGTTACGCACGTCCGCCTGGGCCGCGGAGATCGCCAGGGTCGCGGCGTTCGACTTCGGGGCCAGGGCGAGGGCGATCGTGGCGTGCGACAGGGTCAGCGCGGCCTCGGGGAAACCGATCATGGCGACGGCCTGGGCGGCCGCCACGGCCGTCGGAAGGGCGGTCGGATCGGCGAGCCCGATGTCCTCACTCGCCGAGATCATCAGGCGCCGCGCGATGAACCGGGGGTCCTCCCCCGCCTCGATCATGCGCGCCAGATAGTGCAGGGCCGCGTCCACGTCGGAGCCCCGGATCGACTTGATCAGCGCGCTCGCCACGTCGTAGTGCTGGTCGCCGTCCCGGTCGTACGTCACCGCGGCGCGGTCGACGGTCTCCTCGACCGTCTGGAGGGTGATCTCCGGCTCGCCCTTGGCGAGGGCCGCGCCGGCCGCCGCCTCCAGGGCGGTCAGCGCCCGGCGCGCGTCGCCTCCGGCGATCCGCAGCAGGTGCGCCTCGGCGTCCTCGGGCAGCGTGACCGCGCCGCCGAGTCCCCGGTCCTCGGTCAGGGCCCGCTTCAGCAGAGCGCGAAGGTCGTCGTCGGTGAGCGATTCGAGGGTGAGGAGCAGCGAGCGGGAGAGCAGCGGGGAGATGATCGAGAAGTACGGGTTCTCCGTCGTCGCCGCGATCAGCGTTACCCAGCGGTTCTCCACGGCGGGGAGCAGCGAGTCCTGCTGGGCCTTGGAGAAGCGGTGGATCTCGTCGAGGAAGAGGACGGTCTCCTTGCCGTAGCCCCCGGCCGCGCGGCGGGCCCCCTCGATGACCGCCCGGACCTCCTTGACGCCCGCGGTGATGGCGGACAGCTCCACGAAGCGCTTGTTGGTCGCCTTGGAGACGACGTACGCGAGGGTGGTCTTGCCGATGCCGGGAGGGCCCCAGAGGATGACCGAGGAGGCGCCGGCGGGGCCTCCGCCGCCCTCGCCCACGAGCCGGCGCAGCGGGGACCCCGGCTTCAGCAGATGCTGCTGGCCGAGGACCTCGTCGAGGACGCGCGGGCGCATCCGGACGGCCAGGGGGCTGCTGGACGGGTCCTTCTCCTGGCGTTCTTCGGCGGCTGCGGTAAAGAGGTCGGGCTCCACGTCATGAAGCCTAGGTCACGCCACCGACAACGCCGCCGGGACGGTCGCCGTCCGCCGGTCTCAGCCGGTCCAGAAGTCCCACCAGCGGGTCAGGATCAGCATGCCGATGATCCCGATGTGCAGGACGGGCAGGACCCAGGTGAACTCGTCGAAGAAGGTCCGCAGGGCGCCGGGGGCCGGGATGACGCCGTGGCGGACGTTGTGCGAGGTCACGTACCAGAACATGACGATGGTGGCGACCCAGGCCAGGCAGCACCACAGGCAGAGGCTGTTGATCTCGTACAGCGACTGGTACATCAGCCAGGTGCAGAACCCGACGCCGAACAGGGTGCCGGCGTTCAGGCCGAGCCAGTACCAGCGGCGGTAGCGGGCGCCTGCCAGGAGGGCGAGGCCGATCGCGACGACCATGGCGTAGGTGACCAGGCCCAGCAGGGGGTTGGGGAAGCCGAAGACCGACGCCTGCTCGCTCTTCATGATGTTGCCGCAGGAGACGATCGGGTTGAGGCTGCACCCCGGGGTGAAGTTCGGGTCCTCGAGCAGCTTGAACTTGTCGATCGTGATGACCCAGGCGGCGAGCACCCCGGCCGCGCCCGTGATCACCAGCATCCAGGCGAAGGCGCGGCTCGCGCCGATCGTGCCGCCGTCGCGCTCCACCGCTGCTGTCGTCATATCGCCGTTTCCGTCGTTCGCTGGGCTCTGGGCAAGGTCATTCTGCCGCACGCGGCCCCGCACACGCCGTTCGGTGGACATAAGGACGAACGGACCGTACGCACGCGAGAGGGGCCCGGCCGCTCTCCGGCGGCCCGGGCCCCTCGTCGCGCACGTCGGCGGATCAGGCCAGCTTCGCCTGGAGGTGCGCGATCACCTTGTCGAGGGCGACCGGATCCTGCTCGCCGGACTCCATGTCCTTGAGCTGCACGACGCCCTCCGCCAGGTCCCGCTCGCCGGCCACGAGGGCGTACCGGGCACCGGACCGGTTGGCGTTCTTCATGTGGCTCTTCAGGCCCTTCGCGCCGTAGCCGAAGTCGGTGGCGACGCCCGCCTTGCGCAGCTCGGTGACGAGACCGAACAGGACGCGGCGCGCCTCCTCGCCCAGCGGGACGGCGAAGACGCTGGTGGCCGGCGGGATGTCCAGCTCGATGCCCTCGGCCTCCAGGGCCAGGACGGTGCGGTCCACGCCGAGGGCCCAGCCCACGGACGGGAGCGCGGGGCCGCCGATCATCTCGGAGAGGCCGTCGTAGCGACCGCCGCCGCCCACCGCGGACTGCGAGCCGAGGCCGTCGTGGACGAACTCGAAGGTCGTCCGGGTGTAGTAGTCGAGGCCGCGGACGAGCTTCTCGTCGTCCTCGAAGACCACGCCGGCGGCCGTGAGCAGCTCCCGCACCTCGGAGTGGTACGCCTTGCAGGCGTCACAGAGGTGGTCGGCGAGCGAGGGCGCGCCGACCAGCTGCTTCTGGACGTCGGCCCGCTTGTCGTCGAGCACGCGCAGCGGGTTGATCTCGATGCGGCGGCGGGTCTCCTCGTCGAGGTCGAGGCCGCGCAGGAAGCCCTGGAGCGCCTCGCGGTAGACGGGGCGGCACTCCTTGTCGCCGAGCGAGTTCAGCAGGATGCGGAAGTTCCGCAGTCCGAGCGAGCGGTACGCCTGGTCGGCGAGGATGATCAGCTCGGCGTCGAGCGCGGGGTCCTCGGCTCCGATGGCCTCGGCGCCGACCTGCGAGAAGTGGCGGTAGCGGCCCTTCTGCGGGCGCTCGTAGCGGTAGTACGAGCCGGAGTACCAGAGCTTGACCGGCAGGCCGCCGGCCTTGTGCATGTTGGCCTCGAGGGCCGCGCGCAGCACGGAGGCGGTGCCCTCGGGGCGCAGCGCGAGGTTGGCTCCGCCCTTCGTGGTGAGGGTGTACATCTCCTTGGTCACGATGTCGGTGGACTCGCCGACACCGCGGGCGAAGAGGTCGACGTCCTCGAATCCGGGGGTCTCCACATAGCCGTAGCCGGACTTCCGCAGCGGGCCGGAGATGGCGTCGCGGACGGCCAGGTACGTGGCGGAGTACGGCGGGATGAGGTCGAAGGTGCCCTTGGGGGCCTTGAAAGTGCTCACGTGGATCTCGTCACATTCCTCGTCGGGGAGCCTGCGCGCTGCCGCGTTCCGCGCGGCCGATGGCCATGTCCCGCAGGTACGGGTTGGTGGCGCGCTCCTGGCCGATGGTCGTCTGGGGACCGTGTCCCGACAGCACCACGGTCGAGTTGTCGAGCGGCAGGCACACGCGGGCCAGCGATTCGAGCATCTCGTCCATGTCACCGCCGGGCAGGTCGGTGCGTCCGATGGAGCCGGCGAAGAGCAGATCCCCGGAGAAGAACACGGACGGGATGTCCGCGGCCGGGGGCATCCGGAAGGTCACCGACCCCTTGGTATGACCGGGCGCGTGCGCGACGGAGAACTCGAGTCCGGCGAGGTCCAGCTTCGCGCCGTCGGCGAGTTCGTGCACGTCGTCCGGCTCGCCCACGGTCAGCTCGCCCATGAGGGGCATCCCGACGGAGCGGCCGAGGGCCTTCTCCGGGTCGCTCATCATGTACCGGTCGGCGGGGTGGATCCACGCGGGTACGTCATGGGCGCCGCAGACGGGGACGACGGAGGCGACGTGGTCGATGTGGCCATGGGTGAGGACCACCGCGACGGGCTTGAGCCGATGCTTCTTGAGCGTCTCCTCGACTCCCTGGGCGGCCTGGTGGCCGGGGTCGATGATCACGCACTCCTCGCCTGCGGCGGGGGCGACCAGGTAGCAGTTGGTCCCCCAGGCCCCGGCGGGGAACCCGGCAATCAGCACGATCGTCCTTAATTGTCGTCCGGCACAGGGATGCGACGGGTGGAAGTGGCAGATCAGAGCCTACCGGCGCTGCGTATTCCACAGCCAACCCGTATACGGTACGGGCACATCCGGCCAGGACTGGAACAGACGACCTACAAGGAGCAGACCCGGTGGTCAGCAGCGATCAGCGGCGGCGGCAGCTCGCCCGGGAGAAGTACGTGCGCCAGCAGCAGCGGCGCCTGGCGCAGCAGAAGGCGCGGCGCCGCAACACCGTCATCGCGGCCGCCCTCGCCGTGGTGCTGGCCGCCGGCGGCGCGGTGTACGCCTCGGTCGCGCTGAGCGACGGGGAGAAGAAGGGCAGCGACGCCGCGGCTCCGGGCGACACCACCCCGACGCCCTCGCAGAGCGAGTCGAAGGCGCCGGAGCCGGCCATGGCCATCGAGAAGAAGGGCACGTACACGATGGCCCTGAACACGAACCAGGGCAACGTCCGCATCACGATGGACGCGGCGAAGACCCCGCGGACGGTGAACTCCTTCAAGCACCTCGCGGACAAGAAGTACTTCGACGGTACGAAGTGCCACCGCCTCACCACCGAGGGCATCTTCGTCCTCCAGTGCGGCGACCCGAAGGGCGACGGCACGGGCGGCCCGGGCTACAACATCCCGGACGAGAACCTGACCGCGCTGGGCAAGGCGGGCGCGGACGGCTCGGTGACGTTCCCGGCCGGAACCGTCGCCATGGCCAACACCGGCCAGCCGGGCTCCGGCGGCAGCCAGTTCTTCCTGGTCTACAAGGACACCAAGCTGCCCCCGACCTACACCCCCTTCGGCACGATGGACGCGGCCGGCCTGAAGGCCGTCGAGGAGGTCGCGAAGAGCGGCGTCGAGGGCGGTGCCAAGGACGGTGCTCCCAAGAAGGCCGTCACCATCGCGAAGGCCACCGTCACCAAGGAGTGACGCGGGAAGAGCAGGAGGCGCGAGCCGAGGCGTGACCGTTCAATTTCGGTCGCGCTGAGTGCGGACAGCCGGGCGACCGGTCGCCTAGATTGGCGTTGTGCAGGGCGGGCGCTGCCCGCCCCCGGAAACTGTGGACGATGCCCAGGGGGCACAACCCCCTCGTCGGCATCATGTGGAGGAGGCGCTGTGAGCAGCGACCCGTGGGGCCGCGTCGACGAGACGGGCACCGTGTACGTGCGTACTGCCGAGGGCGAGAAGGTCGTCGGATCGTGGCAGGCCGGTACTCCCGAGGAGGCACTGGCCTACTTCGAGCGCAAGTACGAGGGCTTGGTTGTCGAGATCGGCCTCCTCGAGAAGCGGGTGAGGACGACCGACCTCTCGGCCAAGGACGCGACGGCGGCGATCGATCACATCCGCAAGCAGGTGGACGAGCATCACGTCGTGGGCGACCTCGCCGCACTGAGCACGCGGCTCGACAAGCTGGTCGAGACGGTGGAGTCGCGCCGCGAGGAGCGCAAGGTCCAGAAGGCCAAGCAGACCGACGAGGCGCGCGGCGCCAAGGAGGCTCTGGTCAAGGAGGCCGAGGAGCTGGCGCAGAGCGAGCAGTGGCGCTCGGCCGGTGAGCGGCTGCGGGCGCTCGTGGACACCTGGAAGGGCCTGCCGAGGCTCGACCGGAAGTCCGACGACGAGCTGTGGCACCGCTTCTCGCACGCCCGCTCGGCGTTCTCCAAGCGCCGCAAGGCGCACTTCGCCTCGCTGGACGCGCAGCGCGAGGAGGCCCGCAAGGCCAAGGAGAAGCTGGTCGCGGAGGCCGAGTCGCTGTCGAACTCCACCGACTGGGGTGGGACGGCCGCGCGGTACCGCGAGCTGATGACGGAGTGGAAGGCGGCGGGCCGCGCCCAGCGCGAGCACGAGGACGACCTGTGGAACCGCTTCCGCGGCGCCCAGGACGTGTTCTTCGCGGCGCGCGGCGAGGTCTTCGCCGAGCGGGACGCGGAGCAGACCGAGAACCTCAAGCTGAAGGAGGAGCTCGCCGCCGAGGCCGAGAAGCTGGTGCCGGTGACGGACCTGAAGGCGGCCCGCGCCGCCTTCCGCTCCCTCAACGAGCGCTGGGAGGCCATCGGCCACGTGCCGCGCGACGCCCGCCCGAAGGTCGAGGGCCGGATGCACGCGGTGGAGCGGGCGATCGGCGAGGCCGAGGAGTCGGAGTGGCGCCGGACGAACCCGGAGGCACGCGCACGTGCCGCGGGTCTGACCGGTCAGCTGCAGGACGCGGTCGACAAGCTGCAGAAGCAGATCGACGCGGCCCGCGCGTCGGGCAACGACGCCAGGGCCGACAAGCTGGCGCGTGAGCTGGAGGGCCGCCAGGCCCTGCTCGACCAGGCTCTGAAGGGCCTGCACGAGTTCGGCGGCTGAGCCGGCTCCTGCCGCGTACGGACACGCGAAAGGGCCCCGGCACCCTCACGGGTGGCGGGGCCCTTTCCCGTATGCCGGAGGGTCCCCGTCAGGGCCTGCGGGCCGAGGTGACCCGGTAGACGTCGTAGACGCCCTCCACGCCCCGTACGGCCTTCAGGACGTGTCCGAGGTGCTTGGGGTCGCCCATCTCGAAGGTGAAGCGCGAGGTGGCCACCCGGTCCCGGGAGGTCTGGACGGCCGCCGAGAGGATGTTGACGTGCTGGTCCGACAGGACCCGCGTCACGTCCGACAGGAGCCGGGAGCGGTCCAGGGCCTCGACCTGGATGGCGACCAGGAACACCGAGGACTGGGTGGGCGCCCACTCGACCTCGAGGATGCGCTCCGGCTCACGGGAGAGCGAGTCGACGTTGAGGCAGTCGCTGCGGTGCACCGACACCCCGCTGCCCCGGGTGACGAAGCCGATGATCGGGTCGCCGGGGACGGGCGTGCAGCAGCGGGCCAGCTTGACCCAGACGTCGTCGACGCCCTTGACCACCACACCGGGGTCGGCGCTGGAGCGGCGCTTGGCCCGGCCGCGCGAGGGCGGGGCGGTCTCGACGAGGTCCTCGTTGGCGGCCTCCTCGCCGCCGAGGGCCTGGACGAGCTTCTGCACGATGGACTGCGCGGTGACATGGCCTTCGCCGATCGCCGCGTACAGCGAGGAGATGTCGCTGTAGCGCATCTCGTGGGCGAGGGTGACGAGCGAGTCGCCGGTCAGGATGCGCTGGATCGGCAGGTTCTGCTTGCGCATGGCCCGCGCGATGGCGTCCTTGCCCTGCTCGATCGCCTCGTCCCGGCGCTCCTTGGAGAACCAGGCGCGGATCTTGTTGCGGGCCCGCGGCGACTTGACGAAGCCGAGCCAGTCGCGGGACGGTCCCGCGCCCGCCGCCTTGGAGGTGAAGACCTCGACCAGGTCGCCGTTGTCCAGCGTCGATTCGAGCGGTACGAGCCGCCCGTTGACCCGCGCGCCTATGGTGCGGTGGCCGACCTCGGTGTGGACGGCGTAGGAGAAGTCGACGGGGGTCGCCCCGGCGGGCAGTGCTATGACGTCGCCCTTGGGGGTGAAGACGAAGACCTCGTTGCGGGAGAGGTCGAAGCGCAGGGACTCCAGGAACTCGCTGGGGTCCTCGGTCTCCTTCTGCCAGTCCAGCAGCTGGCGCAGCCACGCCATGTCGTTGAGGTGGTCGTCCTTGCCGGTCTTCTTCGGCATGTCGGCGCGCACCTTGGAGGCACCGGCGACGGCCTCCTGCTTGTACTTCCAGTGCGCGGCGATGCCGTACTCGGCCCGGCGGTGCATGTCGAACGTACGGATCTGCAGCTCGACGGGCTTGCCGTTGGGCCCGATGACCGTCGTGTGGAGCGACTGGTACATGTTGAACTTCGGCATCGCGATGTAGTCCTTGAACCGGCCGGGGACCGGGTTCCATCGCGCGTGGACGGTGCCGAGTGCGGCGTAGCAGTCGCGGACGGTGTCGACGAGGACACGGATGCCGACCAGGTCGTAGATCTCCGCGAAGTCACGGCCGCGGACGATCATCTTCTGGTAGACGCTGTAGTAGTGCTTGGGCCGGCCGGTGACGGTGGCCTTGATGCGGGCGGCGCGCAGGTCCGACTGCACCTCGTCGGTCACTATCGCGAGGTACTCGTCGCGCTTGGGGGCGCGCTCGGCGACGAGGCGGACGATCTCGTCGTACATCTTGGGGTAGAGGATCGCGAAGGCGAGGTCCTCGAGCTCCCACTTGATGGTGTTCATGCCCAGGCGGTGGGCCAGGGGCGCGTAGATCTCGAGGGTCTCGCGGGCCTTCTTCTCCTGCTTCTCCCGCTTGAGATAGCGCATGGTGCGCATGTTGTGCAGCCGGTCGGCGAGCTTGATGACCAGGACGCGGGGGTCCTTGGCCATGGCGACGACCATCTTGCGGACGGTCTCGGCCTGCGCGGCCTCGCCGAACTTGACCTTGTCCAGCTTGGTGACGCCGTCGACGAGCAGGGCGACCTGGTCGCCGAAGTCCCGGCGCAGCGTGTCCAGGCCGTACTCGGTGTCCTCGACGGTGTCGTGCAGCAGACCGGCCATCAGCGTCGCCGGGTCCATGCCCAGCTCGGCGAGGATGGTGGTGACGGCGAGCGGGTGCGTGATGTACGGGTCGCCGCTCTTGCGCTTCTGGCCGCGGTGCCAGCGCTCGGCGACCTGGTAGGCCCGCTCGACCTGGCGGAGCGTCGCCGTCTCGATCTTGGGGTCGTTGGAGCGGACGATCCGCAGCAGCGGCTCCAGGACCGGGTTGTACGGGGAGGAGCGCTGGACGCCCAGGCGGGCGAGGCGGGCGCGCACGCGGTTGGACGAGCCGCCGGAGCGGGCCGGAGCGGGGGGCACGGGCCGGGACGCGGACGGCGGGGCCGGTGCCGGGGCCACGGGCGAGGGGCTGCTCTCCGCGGGCTCGGGCTGGGGCGTGGCGGGGCCCGCCGCGGCCTTGTCGGCCTGCTGGTCGGGCTGCGCTGCGGAGAGTGGCTGGGCCTCGTCTGGCAAGAGCGCTCCTCGTGCGGTACCGGGTCCCCCGGACAGGCCCGGAAAGCCCATGGTATCGAGCCGGGAGCCGCGGTGCTCACGCGTGGGGCGGGTGCGGGCACCGCCACCCCCGGCGGGGGTCCCTTTCCGGGACATACCGGGAAAACAGGCGGGGCGCTCCGGGGATTCCCCCGGAGCGCCCCGCTCCGTACACGTCCACGGCGTCAGACCGTGATCAGCGCCTCCAGAGGAGCGCCGCGCAGGGCGGGCTCCAGCCGGGCACGCCCGGCGAGGAAGCCGAGCTCCATGAGGACCGCGACACCCGCGACCTCGGCCCCGGCCCGCCGGATGAGCTCCAGCGCGGCCTCGGCGGTGCCACCGGTGGCGAGCACGTCGTCGATGACCATGACCCGGTCACCGGGCAGGAGGTCCTCGGCGTGCACCTCGATCTCGGCGGTGCCGTACTCCAGCTCGTACGCCTGCTTCAGCGTGGCGCCGGGCAGCTTGCCGGCCTTGCGGACCGGGATGAAGCCCAGGCCCGCGCGGACCGCGACCGGCGCGGCGAGGATGAAGCCGCGTGCCTCCAGACCGACGACCTTCGTCGCGCCGTGCGTGGTGCACAGCGTAGCGAGGGTGTCGGTGAGCGCGGTGAACGCCTCCGGGTCCGCGAGCAGCGGGGTGATGTCCTTGAACAGCACGCCCGGCTTCGGGTAGTCGGGGACGTCCCTGATCCGGCTGAGGAGCAGACCGGTGGTGTCCGGGGCCTGCGCGGTCATCCGCGGCGCTCCGTGGGGCGGCCGCGGCGCGAACGCTGTCCGACGACGGCGGTCTCCGCCACGTCCTCGAAGCCGTCGTGGCCGTGGCCCTCCTCGGTGGCGTCGTCCGCCTCCAGGGACTCGCCCTTGGCTGCCGCGGCGGCCCGCTTGGCGATGATCCGCTTCTTCAGCGCCTTGATCGACGGCTCGCGCTCCTTGAGGTCGGCGACGAGCGGCGTGGCGATGAAGATCGAGGAGTACGCACCGGCGGCGAGGCCGACGAAGAGCGACAGCGAGATGTCGTTCAGCATGCCGGCGCCGAGGACGCCGCCACCGATGAAGAGCAGACCGGCGACCGGCAGCAGCGCGACGACGGTGGTGTTGATCGAACGGACCAGGGTGCCGTTGATCGAGCGGTTGGCGATCTCGCTGTAGGTCCACCGCGTCTGCTTGGTGATCCCCTTCGTGCCCTCCTTGAGGGAGTCGAAGACCACCACGGTGTCGTAGAGCGAGTAACCGAGGATGGTCAGCAGACCGATCACCGTACCGACCGTGACCTCGAAGCCCACGAGTGAGTAGATGCCGACGGTGATCGTGATGTCGTGGATCAGCGCGATCAGCGCGGCGACGGCCATGCGCCACTCGAAGGCGATGGCCAGATAGATCACCACCAGGATCATGAAGACCGCGAGTCCGGTCCACGCCTTGGTGGCGATCTGTTCGCCCCAGCTGGGTCCGACCAGCTCGGCGGCGATCTTCTCCTCGGCGACGCCCATGTCCTGGGCCAGCTCCGTGCGGACCTTGTCGGACTGCGCGGTGTCGAGGCCGCCGACCTGGATACGCATGGAGCCGTTGCCGAGCTCCTGGACGATCGCGTCGTGGCCGGAGGCCTCTTCCGCGTACTCCTGCACCTGCGAGACCGAGGCGGACGCCTTCGGGGTGGTGAAGACGGCACCGCCCTGGAACTCGATGCCCATGTTCAGGCCCCGCACCGCCAGGCCGACGATGGCCGTGATGGTGATGAGGATGGACAGGCCGTACCAGATCTTGCGGTTGCCGATGAAGTCGTAACCGACCTCACCTCGGTGGAGCCGGGCGCCGAGAGTGCCGAGCTTCGACATCTCACGCCTCCTTCGGGTCGGTGGGGGCGGAGACACGGCGGGAACGTCGCAGCGGAGGCTTGGCGCCGAGCCGCTTCGGGTCCAAGCCGGACCATGCGTGGCCCTCGCCGAAGAACTTGGTGCGCGCGAGGAGCGTCATGACCGGCTTGGTGAAGAGGAACACCACGACCACGTCGAGCAGGGTGGTCAGGCCGAGCGTGAACGCGAAGCCCTGGACCTTGCCGACGGTCACGAGGAACAGCACGGCGGCGGCGAGGAACGACACGAAGTCGGAGACCAGGATCGTGCGACGGGCACGGGGCCAGGCACGCTCCACGGCCGGGCGCAGCGAGCGGCCCTCGCGGATCTCGTCACGGATGCGTTCGAAGTAGACGATGAACGAGTCCGCGGTGATACCGATGGCCACGATCGCGCCACAGACG
This sequence comes from Streptomyces sp. NPDC036822, assembly GCF_055609145.1. Classification (NCBI taxonomy): domain Bacteria; kingdom Bacillati; phylum Actinomycetota; class Actinomycetes; order Kitasatosporales; family Streptomycetaceae; genus Streptomyces; species Streptomyces sp. NPDC036822. The sequence goes on along the minus strand of NZ_JBVJPY010000007.1, from coordinate 334,938 downwards.
GCCGGCAGGTTCAGCGCGAAGCCGATGGCCGGGCCGAGCAGGGCCATGATCACGTACGTCAGGATCGCCGAGGCCAGAAGGCTGAGCAGGGCGATGAGCGACAGGCCGCGGTAGTAGACCACGAGGTAGATGACGACCAGGGCCAGGCCGATCGCACCGGCGATCAGACCGGCCTCCAGCTGGTCACCACCGAGCGCGGCGGTCACGGTCGTGACGCTCTGGGTGTCGAAGGAGAGCGGGAGCGCGCCGTACGACAGGATGTTGCCCAGGTCCTGCGCGGACTTCTGGGTGAAGCTGCCGGAGATCTCGGCGTTGGCGCTCAGCGCGGTGCGCACCGACGGGGCCGAGACGACCTCGCCGTCCAGGACGATCGCGAACTGGTTCTGCGGCTCCTGCTGCGTCGACAGCTTGCTGGTGATCTTCTGGAACTTCTTGGAGCCACTGTCCGTGAACTCCATGTTGACGATCCACATGCCGCGCTGCTGGTCGAAGACGCCCTGGGCCTCGTCGACGTCCTTGCCGTCCACCTCGGCGGGGCCGAGGATGTACTTCTCCCACTGCCCGATGGAGTTCTTGCCGCAGGCGACGATGGTGTCGGCCGGCTTGGTGTTCTTGTTGGCGGCGCTGCGCTGCTTGGCGTCGAGGCAGTTCAGTGCGGTGAACTTCTTCTCGAGCGCGGAGGTCGCGGCGTCCGGCGTCTGCGACGGCTGCGGCGTCGCGGCCGGGTCGGGCTTGCCGGAGGCGGAGCCGCTCGGCGTCGGGGTCGGGCTCGGGGCCTTGAGGGCCTCGGAGACCGCGCGGCCCTGGGTGGAGGCACTCGACGACGGGGTGGCCGTCTTCTCGTCCTTCTTGCCCTCGTCCTTGCCCTTGTCCGCCGTCGACCCGGAGGCCGTGGGCTTGGGAGCGGTGGTCGACGGGCTGGGGTTCGGCGCCGGCTGCTCGGAGGGCGCGTAGGTCAGGACCGGCCGGAAGTAGAGCTGGGCGGTGGTACCGACCTGCTCACGCGCGTCCTTCTCGTCGACACCCTTGGGGATGTTGACGATGATGTTCTCGCGGCCCTGCGTCTGGACCTCGGCCTCGGAGACACCCAGACCGTTGACACGACGCTCGATGATGCCGACCGCGGTGTTCATGTTGGTCTCGTTGACGGCGTCTTCCTTGCCGGGCTCGGCCTCGGCCTTCAGCGTGATCGAGGTTCCGCCCGCCAGGTCGATGCCCAGACGCGGCGTGGTGTGACCCGACCAGAACATACCGCCCGTGAGCGCGACCATGGCGATCAGGATCAGTGCCAGGGCACGCCCCGGCCTCCCCTGTCCCCCCGCCGGCCTTCGGCCCTTCTTCGGTGCTGCCACCTTGTCGTTTCTCCCTGTCCAACCGTTCCGCGCCGGGTGTGCGCGTACGGCCACGAAGTGTGTGTGGGGACCTGCCCCCGCAGACGTGCAACCGTGCCGGGGACCGCGGACGCCGGTGGGCGTCCTGGCGGTCCCCGGTCGCGACTACTTCCCGTCCGCCTCGCCGTCGGCCTTGGCGTCCTTCTTGACCTCGGTGTCGGCCTCGGCCTCGTCCGCCTTCTTGGTCAGGTCGGTCTTGGCCTCCCCCGAGACCTCCACGGCGTCGTGCTCGGCGTCCTCGGCAGACTCGGTCAGCGAGGAGGCGTCATCGGGCACGACAGTGGCGTCGGCCTCCGGCTCGTCACCGTGGACGATCCGGTTGTACTCCTCGTCGGCGAGGACGGCACCGATCGCGTTCTTGGCGTAGACGGCGTGCACGCCGGGCGCGACCTCGAGGAGGACGGTCTCGTCACCGACCTCCTTGACGGTGGCGTACATCCCCCCGATCGTCCGTACGCCGGTGCCGGGCTGCATCTGGTTACGCATCTCCGCCGCCGCCTGCTGCTTCTTCTTGGCAGAGCGGGTCATCAGGAACATGGCCCCGATGAGGACGATGAAGGGGAGGAGGGTCACGATACTCACGGGACGGGTTTCCTTCGCACGGACGCGGAGAAACCGCGGCCTGATCTTCGGGGGTGGGCGTGCCGACCAGAAAGGTCGGCATCGGCGGAGTCTAGGCGAGTCCGCATCGATGGAACAACGTCCAGCATCGCACCGCGGTTCCTCGACCGGCGAGTCTCCGCGCCGTCACGCCCCGAAGAGCCCCTGTTGTCCGCTTCCGGCCGCTCCCGGGGCCACTGCCTGCGGCGGGACCAGTCCGAGATGCGCCCATGCCGCGGGGGTGGCGACCCGGCCACGGGGCGTGCGGGCCAGCAACCCTTCGCGTACGAGGAAGGGCTCGGCGACCTCCTCGACGGTCTCGCGCTCCTCGCCGACCGCGACCGCGAGGGTGGACAGGCCGACCGGTCCGCCGCCGAAGAGCTTCAGCAGGGCCTGCAGGACGGCCCGGTCGAGCCGGTCGAGGCCGCGGCTGTCCACCTCGTACACACCGAGGGCGGCCGCCGCGATGTCGCGGGTGATCACGCCGTCCGCCCTGACCTGGGCGTAGTCGCGGACGCGGCGCAGGAGGCGGTTGGCGATGCGGGGCGTGCCCCGGGAGCGGCCGGCGATCTCGGCGGCGCCCGCGGTGTCGATCTCGACGTCGAGGAGGCCGGCGGAGCGGTGGATCACGCGCTCCAGTTCGGCCGGTTCGTAGAACTCCATGTGTCCGGTGAAGCCGAAGCGGTCCCGCAGCGGCGGCGGGAGGAGTCCGGCCCGGGTGGTGGCGCCGACCAGGGTGAAGGGGGGCAGTTCGAGCGGGATGGCGGTGGCGCCGGGCCCCTTGCCGACGATCACGTCGACGCGGAAGTCCTCCATCGCCATGTAGAGCATCTCCTCGGCGGGCCGGGACATGCGGTGGATCTCGTCGAGGAAGAGGATCTCCCCCTCCTGGAGGGAGGAGAGGATCGCGGCGAGGTCGCCGGCGTGCTGGATGGCGGGGCCGGAGGTGATGCGGATCGGCGCGTTCATCTCCGCGGCGATGATCATCGAGAGGGTGGTCTTCCCGAGGCCGGGGGCGCCGGAGAGCAGGACGTGGTCGGCGGTCGCGCCGCGCTGGCGGGCCGCCTTCAGCACCAGGTCGAGCTGCTGGCGGACCTTCTCCTGGCCGACGAACTCGGCGAGGTCCTTGGGGCGCAGGGCCGCCTCGACGGCCTGGTCGTCGCCCTCGGCGGCGGCGTCGACGATCCGCTCCTCGGCGGCCGGTGCCGTGTCGTCGTCCCAGTTCACGTGTCTGCCTTCTCGGTCTTCTCGGTGCGGTGCGGGTGCGGTGCCGTACGGGGCGGTGCCGTGGTCCGGCGGTGCTAGCGGGCGCGGTTGAGCGTCTGGAGGGCGGCGCGCAGCAGCTGCGGGACGGGGGCGGAGCCGGACTCGGCGAGGGCGGCCTCGGCCTGCGGGGTGACCGCGGCGACGGCATCCTCCGCCTCGCGGCTGGCGTAGCCCAGGCCGATGAGCGCGGCCGACAGCTGCTCCGTCCACGGGGCCGGCCCGGAGGCGGCGGCGCGCTGGGCGCCGACGAGGCCGCCGGTGCCGAGCGGCCGGCCCAGCTTGTCCTTCAGTTCGAGGAGGAGCTTCTGGGCGCCCTTCTTGCCGATGCCGGGGACGGCGGTGAGCGCCTTCTCGTCTCCGGTGGAGACGGCCAGCCGCAGGGCGTCGGGGCTGTGCACGCCGAGCATGGCCTGGGCCAGGCGCGGGCCGACTCCGCTGGCGGTCTGGAGGACCTCGAAGACCTGCCGCTCGTCGTCGTCGGCGAAGCCGTACAGCGTGAGCGAGTCCTCCCGCACCACCAACGACGTGGCCAGACGGGCTTCCTGACCGACCCTCAGCTCGGCGAGGGTGCTCGGGGTGCACTGGACGGCCATGCCCACACCGCCGACCTCGACGACCGCGGTGGTGGGGGCGAGCGCGGCGACGGGGCCGCTGACGAAGGCGATCATCGGGTACGGCCTTTCGCGGTGCGCGGAGCGGAGGGCGATGCGGTGGAGTGAGCGGCGGCGTGCAGGGCGACGGCCTGCTGGAGGCGGTTCTGCGCGGGGGCCCGCCAGATGTGGCAGATGGCCAGGGCGAGCGCGTCGGCGGCATCGGCCGGCTTGGGCGGGGCCGCGAGCCGCAGCAGGCGGGTCACCATGGCTCCGACCTGGGCCTTGTCGGCCCGTCCGCTGCCGGTGACGGCGGCCTTGACCTCGCTGGGGGTGTGCAGGGCGACGGGGATACCGCGGCGGGAGGCGCAGAGCATGGCGACGGCGCTGGCCTGGGCGGTGCCCATGACCGTGCGGACGTTGTGCTGGCTGAACACCCGCTCCACGGCGACCAGTTCGGGGGAGAAGCGGTCGAGCCACTCTTCTATGCCACGCTCGATGCCCACCAGCCGTACGCCGATGTCCGCGTCGGCGGCCGTCCGCACCACGCCCACGCCGAGCATGGTCAGGGGCCGGCCGGCGACACCCTCGACCACGCCGACGCCGCACCGGGTCAGGCCCGGGTCCACCCCGAGAACGCGCACCTCAGTCCCTCCCCGCACTGTCGTTCCGCCTCAGACTACGTCCGGGGGTTCCCCGGTTCGCGCAGGCTATCGGCTCGCACTGACAACGCCCCGCGAACAGCGGCGGGCCGACGGGAGTGTGTCCCCGTCGGCCCGCCGAAGACGGCCCGCCGTCAGGCGTCGACCTTCTCCATGACCTCGTCGCTGACGTCGAAGTTGGCGAAGACGTTCTGCACGTCGTCGCTGTCCTCGAGCGCGTCGATCAGCTTGAAGATCTTGCGCGCGCCCTCTTCGTCGAGTTCGACCTGCATGGTCGGGACGAAGTTGGAGTCGGCGGAGTCGTAGTCGATGCCGGCCTCCTGCAGGGCGGTGCGTACCGCGACCATGTCGGTGGCCTCGCTGATCACCTCGAAGCTGTCACCGAGGTCGTTGACCTCCTCGGCGCCCGCGTCGAGCACCGCGCCGAGGACGTCGTCCTCGCTCAGCTCACCCTTGGGGAGGACGATGACGCCCTTGCGGTTGAACAGGTACGAGACCGAGCCCGGGTCCGCCATGGAGCCGCCGTTGCGGGTCATGGCGACGCGGACGTCGGAGGCGGCGCGGTTGCGGTTGTCGGTGAGGCACTCGATGAGCACCGCGACACCGTTCGGGCCGTAGCCCTCGTACATGATCGTCTCGTAGTCCACGCCGCCGGCCTCGAGGCCGCCGCCGCGCTTGACCGCGGAGTCGATGTTCTTGTTGGGGACGGAGCTCTTCTTCGCCTTCTGGATGGCGTCGAAGAGGGTCGGGTTGCCGTCGATGTCGGCACCGCCGGTACGCGCGGCGACCTCGATGTTCTTGATCAGCTTCGCGAAGAGCTTGCCGCGCTTGGCGTCGATCACGGCCTTCTTGTGCTTCGTCGTAGCCCATTTAGAGTGGCCGGACATCTGCCTGTCTCCTTCGCGTAACCCATTACTGAACGAACCCCAGAGATCCTACCGGGATCGTGTCACCGCGCCGCGCGCACCATGTCGACGAACAGGGCGTGGATGCGGTGGTCACCGGTGAGCTCCGGGTGGAACGAGGTCGCGAGGGCCCGCCCTTGGCGTACGGCGACGATGTGGCCGTCGTGCTCGGCGAGGACCTCCGCCTGCGCGCCGACGGACTCGACCCAGGGGGCGCGGATGAAGACCCCCTCGACGGGACCGTCCTCGATGCCGCGGACCTCGACGCCCGCCTCGAAGGACTCGTTCTGCCGTCCGAACGCGTTGCGGCGGACGATCATGTCGATGCCGCCGAAGGTCTCCTGGCCCGAGCGCGGGTCGAGGATCTTGTCGGCGAGCATGATGAGTCCGGCGCAGGTGCCGTAGACCGGCAGGCCGCCGGCGATGCGCTCGCGCAGGGGGGCTGCCAGGCCGAACAGCCCGGCCAGCTTCGAGATGGTGGTGGACTCGCCGCCGGGGATGACCAGGCCGTCGACCTCGGCGAGCTCCTCGGGGCGCCGGACCGGCCTGGCCACGGCGTCAGCCGCGGCCAGGGCGATCAGGTGCTCCCGTACGTCGCCCTGGAGAGCCAGGACACCGATCACAGGAGTGTTCATGGGGTCTTACCAGCCGCGGTTGGCGTAGCGCTCGGACTCGGGGAGGGTGTCGCAGTTGATGCCGACCATGGCCTCGCCCAGGTTGCGGGAGGCGTCCGCGATGATCTTCGGGTCGTCGTAGAAGGTGGTGGCCTTCACGATGGCGGCGGCGCGCTTGGCCGGGTCGCCGGACTTGAAGATGCCGGAGCCGACGAAGACGCCCTCGGCGCCGAGCTGGCGCATCAGCGCGGCGTCGGCGGGGGTGGCGACACCACCGGCGGAGAACAGCACGACCGGCAGCTTGCCGAGCTCGGCGACCTCCTTGACCAGCTCGTACGGGGCGCGCAGGTCCTTGGCGGCGGCGAACAGCTCGTTGTTGTCGTAGCCGCGCAGGCGGGCGATCTCGTTCTTGATCTGGCGGAGGTGGCGGACCGCCTCCACGACGTTGCCGGTGCCGGCCTCGCCCTTGGAGCGGATCATGGCCGCGCCCTCGGCGATGCGGCGCAGGGCCTCGCCCAGGTTGGTGGCGCCACAGACGAACGGCGTGGTGAAGGCCCACTTGTCGGAGTGGTTGACCTCGTCGGCCGGGGTGAGGACCTCGGACTCGTCGATGTAGTCGACACCGAGGGACTGCAGGACCTGCGCCTCGACGAAGTGGCCGATGCGGGACTTGGCCATGACCGGGATGGACACGGCGCCGATGATCTCTTCGATCATGTTCGGGTCGGACATGCGGGCCACGCCGCCGTCCTTGCGGATGTCCGCGGGGACCCGCTCCAGGGCCATGACGGCCACGGCACCGGCGTCCTCGGCGATCTTCGCCTGCTCGGCGTTGACCACGTCCATGATCACACCGCCCTTGAGCTGCTCGGCCATGCCGCGCTTGACGCGGGAGGTGCCAATCGCCGACGACTCAGCGGACGGGTTGCTGTTGGGAAGCGTGGTGGACACAGGGACCTCACTCGAGAAAGCGGTGTGGAGACAAGACGAGGAAACAGGCCACCCGCGGTCCACAGCAAGGGCCAATGTGGAGCCCGTGGATCGTTTTCGTTGCATTCCCAGGCGAGGGGGGTCAGGTCGGGCGATCGGCAAGGGCCACGGGCGGCTCGTCGTCCATTTCGAAGGCCAACGGGAACGGGGCGTGGCCTGCGAGGCGGAACCAGCGGACCGTACGGTGGCGGCGCAGCGCGCGGGCGGCGCGCACGGAGTCGTTGTGGAACCTGCGGGCCATCGGGACTCTGCGCACGGCCGCCGCGAGTTCGTCGGCGGCCTCCTCGCCGCCCGGGGCCTCCCGTACGACCTCGACCTGCTCGGGCTCGCCGAAGACGGCCCGCAGCGCCTGGCTCAGCTCGCTCTCGGCGACCTCGCGGTGGTCCTCCTCGGCCTGGCGGGCGGCGTGGGCCGCTTCGTAGAGCACGATCGAGGCGGCCGGGTCGAGCACGCCGGAGGTGGCCAGTTCCTGGGTGACCGAGGCGCGCCGCAGCAGCTGGGCGTCGAGGGCGGCGCGGGCGGCGTCGAGCCGGGAGTGCAGCCGGTCGAGCCGCCCGGCGGTCCAGCTGAGGTACAGGCCGATCGCGATGAGCGCGACGACGGTCCAGATCAGGGTTACGGTCACGGGCGCACAGGCTACCGGGGCGGCGGGCCACCACTCCGAAGGGCGTGGTCATGGACGACCGGGCCCCCGCTGGGTCCCCCGGGCACGAGGGCGTGTTTCGCAAGTCCCGTCCGGCTGGGGTCGTCCGGCACGGAAAGGCCGCCTCAGGCCCGGCACGGAGGGACCGGCCCAGGCCGGGCACGAAGGAACCGCCCCTGGCACGGACGGGCCGTGCCGGGGCGGCACCCGGCGGGTCAGTCCCTGGCCGCCAGGCCGAAGCGGGCGCGCAGGCCGGTGCGTTCGTCCGCGGCCACCGACGCCGCGCCGTCCGTCACCGTCTCGTACACGGCCAGGATGTCCGCGCCCACCGTCGACCAGTCGAAGCGCCGCACGTGCGCGCTCCCCCGGGCCCTGAGCTCCTTGCGCCGCTCCTCGTCCCCGAGCAGCCGGATCGCCGCGTCCGCCAGCGCGTCCGCGTCCTCGTTGGCGAACAGCTCGCCGGCCCCGCCCTGGTCCAGGACCTGCGCGAACGCGTCGAGGTCGGAGGCGAGGACCGGCGCGCCCGCCGACATCGCCTCGACCAGGATGATCCCGAAGCTCTCGCCGCCGGTGTTGGGCGCGACGTACAGGTCGACGCTGCGCAGCAGGCGGGCCTTGTCCTCGTCGCTGACCATGCCGAGGAACTCGACCCTTGCGCGCATCTCCGCCGGGAGGCCGGCCACGGCCTCCTCCTCGTCACCGCGCCCCGCCACGACGAGCCGCGCTCCGGGCCGCTCGGTGAGGATCCTCGGCAGGGCCCGCATCAGCACGGGCAGCCCCTTGCGGGGCTCGTCGATCCGCCCGATGAAGCCGAGCGTCTCGCCCTGCCACTCCTTCTTCGGCTCGGCCCGCGCGAAGAAGTCGACGTCGACGCCGTTGGGGATGACGACCGCGTCGCCGCCCAGGTGCTCGACGAGGGTCCGCCGCGCGTACTCGCTGACCGCGATCCGCGCGCTGATCTTCTCCAGCGCCGGCTGGAGGATCGGGTACGCGGCGATCATCGCCCGCGAGCGCGGGTTGGAGGTGTGGAAGGTGGCCACGATCGGCCCCTGCGCCGCCCAGCAGGTCAGCAGCCCCAGCGACGGGGAGGCCGGCTCGTGGATGTGGATGACGTCGAAGGTGCCCTCGTGCAGCCAGCGCCGCACGCGCGCGGCCGACAGGAAGCCGAAGTTGAGCCGCGCCACGGAGCCGTTGTACGGCACGGGCACGGCCCGGCCGGCCGAGACGACGTACGGCGGGAGCGGTGTCTCGTCGTCGGCGGGGGCGAGCACCGACACCTCGTTCCCGAGGCGGATCAGATGCTCGGCCAGATCGCGGATGTGGAACTGGACGCCGCCCGGCACGTCCCACGAGTACGGGCAGACGATGCCGATCCTCACGCGCTCCGCTCCCCGCGCGGGCCGTCGCCCCGGTGGTCGCCGGGGCCCCGCTCGTCGGAGCCCCGGCCGTCGGCACGGCCGCCGCCGGGCTCGTCGGCACGCTCGTCGAGATCCGCGAGCCACAGTCGTTGCAGCATGTGCCAGTCCTCCGGGTGGTCGGCGATGCCGGTGGCGAAGGCGTCGGCCAGCGCCTGTGTCATCACGGACGTCTTCTCGGCCCGCGTGCCTGTCCCGGGCACGTCGACGGGCGCGTGCACCCGCCCCTTCATGACCGGCGAGTCGTCGTACCAGAGCGTCACGGGCATCAGCAGGGCGCCCGTATGCTGCGCCAGCATCGCCGGACCGCCCGGCATCCGTGCCGTCTCGCCGAAGAACGAGACCTCGGTACCGGACGCCGACAGATCGCGGTCGGCGACCAGGCAGATCAGGCCGCCGGCCCGCAGGCGGCGCGCCAGTGTGCCGAAGGCCGCGCCACCGGTGTGCGGCAGGACCTCCATGCCCAGGGACTCGCGGTAGGCCACGAACCGGTCGTACAGCGTCTCCGGCTTGAGCCGTTCCGCGACCGTCGTGAACGGCACCCCGAGGTGCCGGGTCACCCACACGCCCGCCAGGTCCCAGTTGGCCAGGTGCGGCAGGGCGAGGATGACACCGCGCCCGGACGCGAGCCCGTCCTTCAGACGATCGATGTCCTCGATGTGGACGCCGCCCCCGACCCGCTCCTTGCTCCAGGCCGGCAGCCGGAAGGACTCCATCCAGTACCGCATGTAGGAACGCATGCCGGCCTTCGACAGCGCGGCGAGCCGCTCCGGCGTGGCGTCGGGCACCACGCGGGCGAGGTTGGATTCCAGCCGCAGCACGCTCGGGCCCCGCCGCTTCCAGGCGATGTCGGCGATCCGCCGGCCCAGCCCGGCCGCGACCGGCTCGGGCAGCTTCCTGACCGTGGCCCAGCCGAGCCCGTACAGCCCGTCGGTCAGCCGGTCCCGCATGTCCGTGGCACCGCTCATGACGTCGCCTCGCTCCCCCGGCCGGCGCCCGCGTCCCCGCGGGCGTCCGCCTCCGCGGACTCCCGCCGCACGGTCACGACCCGCTGGCCCAGCGTCACCGCCGAGCCGACGGCCACGATCCACAGCGCGATCGGCAGCAGGACGTCGACGCCGGGCACGCCGAACGCGTGCAGTCCGGCCAGGCCGGCGGCGACGAGAGAGATCACCAGGCGCTCGGCCCGCTCGATGAGGCCGTTGACCGCGACCGGCAGGCCGATCGATTCTCCTCGGGCCTTGGTGTACGACACGACCTGGCCGCTGGCCAGGCAGAAGATGGCGACCGCGCACAGCACGTTGTCGTCGCCGGTGCCCGCGTACCAGAGCGCGAAGCCGCCGAAGACGGCGCCGTCGGCGACCCGGTCGAGCGTGGAGTCGAGGAACGCCCCCCAGCGGCTGGAGATACCGGCCTGCCGGGCCATGTTGCCGTCGACGAGGTCGGAGAAGACGAAGAGGGTGATGACGATCGTGCCCCAGAAGAACTCTCCCCGGGGGAAGAAGACCAGTGCACCCGCCATCACTCCGGCCGTGCCGATGAGTGTGACCGCGTCGGGGCTGACGCCCCGGCGGAGGAGAAACGCGGCGAACGGTGTGAGGACACGCGTGAAAAATGCACGCGCGTACTTGTTCAGCATGGCCTTCCCGACGTTCGGTGGGCCGCGCGGCCCCTACGACCACCGGCTCGCCCATCGTAGCCAGGACCGTGGCGCCGTACCGTCGGGCACCCGGTCCGCGGCGTCACGTACGACGTATGGACGCATCGTGACGTCGGTGCAAAGCTCGAAGGACAACCGCGGGCGTCGCCGGAGCTGCACGCGAAGCACCGTCCGCCGCGCCCCCTCCCACGCCCGCGCCCGCCTCACCGTGCAAGCGATCGGGAGGAACACCATGGGCGACAAGGCGAACGCACACTCCGGGGCCGCCGGCAGGGCGCCGACGGCCGACCGGCCCTCGGCCGTACGGAACGTGGTGCTGGTCGGCCACAGCGGATCGGGAAAGACCACCCTCGTCGAGGCCCTCGCGCTGACCGCGGGAGCGGTCAACCGGGCCGGACGCGTCGAGGACGGCGGGACGCTCTCCGACCACGACGAGATCGAGCACCGCCAGCAACGCTCCGTACAGCTCTCCCTCGTCCCGGTGGAATGGGCCGGGTGCAAGATCAACCTACTCGACACCCCCGGATACGCCGACTTCGTCGGAGAGCTGAGGGCCGGTCTGCGCGCGGCGGACGCGGCCCTCTTCGTCGTCTCGGCGGCCCAGGAGGCCGACGCCGTCGCGAGCTCGACCCGCATGGTGTGGGAGGAGTGCGCGGCCGTCGGCATGCCCCGCGCCATCGTCGTCACGCACCTGGACACGGCCCGCACCGGCTTCGCCGAGCTGACCGAGGTCTGCGGCCGGATCTTCGGCGGCGACGACCCCGACGCGGTGCTCCCGCTCTACCTGCCGGTCCACGGTGCCGAGGCTCCCGACGGCCACGCCCCGGCCACCGGCCTGATCGGGCTGCTCTCGGAAAAGATCTTCGACTACGCCGGCGGCGAGCGGCGCGAGATCCCGCCCGACGAGGAACGGCGGCCGCTCATCGCCGAGGCACGGGCCCGCCTCATCGAGGGGATCATCGCCGAGAGCGAGGACGAGTCCCTGATGGACCGCTACCTCGGCGGGGAGGAGATCGACATCACGACCCTCACCGACGACCTGGAGAAGGCCGTCGCCCGGGGCACCTTCCACCCGGTGCTCGCCGCCGCGCCCGCCGCCGCCGGCGGGAAGCAGGGGCTGGGCACCGTCGAGCTCCTGGAGCTGATCACCAGCGGCTTCCCCACCCCTCTGGAGCGTGAGGTCCCCGCCGTCACCACGCCCGACGGCGAGCCCCGCCCGCGCTTGACCTGCGACCCGGACGGCCCGCTCCTCGCCGAGGTGGTCAAGACCGCCTCCGACCCCTACGTCGGCCGGATCTCACTGGTGCGGGTCTTCTCCGGCACCCTGCGCCCCGACCGGACCGTCCACGTCTCGGGACACGGCCTGACCGACCGGGGACACGAGGACCACGACGTCGACGAGCGGGTCGGCGCGCTGACCTCCCCCTTCGGCAAGCAGCAGCGGCCGGTCGACGCCTGTGTGGCCGGCGACCTGGCCTGTGTCGCCAAGCTCGGCCGGGCGGAGACCGGGGACACCCTCTCGGCCAAGGAGGACCCGCTCCTGATGGAGCCGTGGACCATGCCCGACCCGCTCCTCCCACTCGCGATCGAGGCGCACAGCAAGGCCGACGAGGACAAGCTCTCCCAGGGCCTCGCACGGCTCGTGGCCGAGGACCCGACCATGCGGCTGGAACAGAACCAGGACACCCACCAGGTGGTGCTGTGGTGCCTCGGCGAGGCCCACCGCGACGTCGCGCTCGAACGGCTGCGCAACCGCTACGGAGTCCAGGTCGACGCCGTCCCGCACAAGGTCTCGCTCCGGGAGACCTTCGGCGGCCCGTCGGCCGGGCGTGGCCGCCACGTCAAGCAGTCCGGCGGGCACGGCCAGTACGCCATCTGCGAGATCGACGTCGAGCCCCTGCCCCCGGGGAGCGGCATCGAGTTCGTCGACAAGGTGGTGGGCGGCGCCGTGCCGCGCCAGTTCATCCCGTCCGTGGAGAAGGGCGTACGGGCCCAGGCGGCGCGGGGCGTGGCGGCCGGGTACCCGCTGGTCGACGTGCGGGTCACCCTGCGCGACGGCAAGGCCCACTCGGTCGACTCCTCGGACGCGGCCTTCCAGACGGCGGGCGCGCTGGCGCTGCGGGAGGCGGCCGCCGAGGCGAGCATCCAGCTCCTGGAGCCGGTCGCGGAGGTCCAGGTCCTCGTCCCCGACGAGTACGTGGGTCCGGTGATGAGCGATCTGTCGGGGCGGCGCGGCCGGGTCGTCGGTACGGAGCAGGCGGGGCAGGGGCGCACGGTGGTGCGCGCCGAGGTCCCGGAGATCGAGATGGGCCGGTACGCCGTCGACCTGCGGTCCGTCTCGCACGGCACCGGCCGCTTCGACCGGTCGTACGCCCGTCATGAGGCGATGCCGCCGCCGGTGGCGCACAAGCTCCGCGAACAGGCGGGCGCCGAGGCGTAGTCGACCACGGCCGACCGGGTCCGGCGGCCGGTCGGCACGCCCGTTCGCCGGCGGCGCCCGCGGAACTCCCCTCCGGTGGGCGGCATCCGGCCGTCCCTGCCCGGTTCCGTGACGCATCCGCCGGTACCCGGTTACGCTGTGGTGCCCAGCTCAGAAGGTGTGCGGGGCGCGGTAGTTGGGAACAGGCCGCAGAGGAACACGCGGTGAACCACGCGGGCACGCGGCGATGGGGGCGGCAGTGACGATCGGCAGTTTCGGACCCGGGGCGCAGATCCCCCTTCAGGGCTCGGACGGACAGACGGCGGCGACGCATGCCCTCGCCTCCGCCGCGTATCGCGACGGCCCGGTCGAGGAGATCCTCAAGGCCAACAACGAGTGGCACCAGTCCAAGGTGACCGAAGGCAAGTGGAACAAGCTCTTCCGGCCGGACCTCGGCGAGGCGTTCTCGCGCGCGGTGCAGGTGCGGATGCTCGGCGGCGCCCGCAAGGCGCTCGTCCAGTCCTTCGGCACCGAGCCCCAGCCGGTGGTCGAGCACTGTCTGGCCGCCACCCGCATCCGTAAGCAGCGTGACACCAGGCTGACCCTGGTCACCTTCGTCTTCGGCATCCTCTTCCTGCCCGGCCTGCTGCTCTGGCTCGGGGTGATCCAGCTGCGCCGCATGGTCTCCGGCACGGAGAACCGGCGGACCGGCGCCGTGGGGACGGCCCTGCTGCTGGGCGCCGGCCTGCTGGCCGCGCTGGTCCTGTTCAAGCTGCCGTTCGGCGGCGTCCTGTCGATCTACCTCCGGGCCATGATCGTGGCCCCGGTCATCGGCTGGTTCCTCGCCAAGCGCATCTGCGAGTCGACCGCCCAGGACCTGCGGGCCCGCTGGGACGGCCTGCTCAGCGGCGGTGGCATCGGGGCCAGGATCCCGGAGGCGGTCCCCGGCGACCCGAGCGAGAAGGCGGCCGAGGACCTCCGCCAGAACCTGGAGAAGCTGACCGCCGAGCAGCACTCCAACGTCGTCTTCTACGCCGGCCCCAAGGGAATACTGGGCATGGGGACCCGCTGGGGCAGCTGGACCCTCGCCGAGGAGCTGGTGCCCAAGGACGGCCGGGAGATCCACGACTTCCGCGCCTGGGACGTCGTACGCAAGATCCATGACGAGCTGTCGCTGATGGAGCGGGGCTCCCTCAAGACGGGTTTCCCCAAGCCGACCGTCAAGCACTGGATCGTGTCGCCCGTCGGCGAGGGCGCCGACGAGGTCGCCCGTCCTGAGGGCGACAACATCGTGCACTTCCAGGTCAAGCCGCACGAGATACAGCGCATCTGCAACGACCAGCAGTTCGGCAGCGGGAACCGGCACTACCTCGGCGTGCAGTTCACTCTCTGGGACGGTCAGCTCGTCCTGACGATGATGATCACGGTCACGTCGTTGCTGCACACGCTGCGGGTCGAGGTCACCGGCCATGCGCTGGGACCCGTCCACTCGCTCTTCACCACCAAGCCCAAGGCGAAGACGAAGGAGGTCTCCAAGACCGTCAGGTTCTGGGAGACCCGGGAGATCCAGCTGCCGCTCATCGAGACCGACGAGGTGGTCCGCCTCGCGGTCCGGGCACCGCTGACGTGGTTCCCGCCGGTCCTGGACTTCCTCGGGGGCAAGCTCGTCCTGCCGGAGCCGTTCGGTCTGCGGCACGCCTGGGCGGCGCAGCCCTGGCGCCACCGTTTCATGGCCGACGACGCCATCCGCGCCGCGACCCCGGTGATGCGCGCGGTCCACGCCGCGACCATCCGCGTGCTGGACGACCACGGGGTGGACACGGAGCGCTTCACCAACCGCTCGCTGATCCTGAGCGGGACCGTCCAGGAGCCGGGCCCGAAGAAGGCGGACGTCTACGACGCGTGAGGACCGCGAGCCGTGGCCGGCCTACTGCGAGGAGGAGGCCGGCCAGGCGTCGGCGAGCATCTTGCGGGTGTCGGCGAGGAGCTGCGGAAGCACCTTCGTGTGCCCGACGACCGGCATGAAGTTGGTGTCGCCTCCCCAGCGGGGCACCACGTGCTGGTGCAGATGGGCGGCGATCCCGGCGCCCGCGACCGAGCCCTGGTTCATGCCGATGTTGAAGCCGTGCGCACCGGACGCGGACCGCAGCGCGATCATCGCGCGCTTGGTGAACTCGCCGAGTTCGGCGGTCTCCGCGGCGTCCAGCTCCGTGTAGTCGGCGACGTGCCGGTAGGGCACGACCATCAGGTGGCCGCCGTTGTACGGATAGAGGTTGAGCACGGCGTACACCTGCTCGCCCCGCGCGATCACGAGCCCGTCCTCGTCCGACATGGCCGGAATCGAGCAGAAGGGACAGCCGTCCCCGGCCCCCGGCCCGGTCGGCTTGTTCTCTCCCTGGATGTACGCCATCCGGTGAGGCGTCCACAGGCGCTGGAACGCGTCCTGCGTCCCCACTCCGATCTGCTGCTCCGGCTCAATCGTCATGCTGTGCAGCATATTGCTTCGCCCGTTCGGAAGATGTCGGCGGGGCGAGGATCCGGTGGACACGGCAAGGCCCCCGGGGAACTCCCCGGGGGCCTCCTGACCCTGTCGGACGCGGCCGACGGCCGGATGCCGGTCGGACGCCAGGGCTGGTGTCGGCCCTGACGCCCGGCCGGGCGTCAGACCTGGACCCGCTCCTCGACGACCTTGGCGATCTTGGCGATGGCCTCGTCGCGCGGGATGCCGTTCTCCTGCGAGCCGTCGCGGTAGCGGAAGGAGACGGTGCCGGCCGCCATGTCCTCGTCACCGACGATGATCATGAACGGAACCTTCTGCTTCTGCTGGTTCCTGATCTTCTTCTGCATGCGGTCCGAGGAGGCGTCCACCTCGACCCGCAGGCCCTTCCTCTTCGCCTCGGCGGCGAACTCCTGCAGGTAGCCGACGTGCGCGTCGCCGATCGGGATGCCGACCGCCTGCACCGGCGCCAGCCACGGGGGCATCGCGCCCGCGTAGTGCTCGAGGAGCACCGCGAAGAAGCGCTCGATCGATCCGAAGAGCGCACGGTGGATCATGACCGGGCGCTGCTTGGTGCCGTCCGGGCCGGTGTACTCCAGGTCGAAGCGCTCCGGCAGGTTGAAGTCGAGCTGCACGGTGGACATCTGCCAGGTGCGGCCGATGGCGTCGCGCGCCTGCACGGAGATCTTCGGGCCGTAGAAGGCGGCGCCGCCCGGGTCGGGGGTCAGCGGGAGGCCCTGCTTCTCGGCCACCTGCTGGAGGACCGCGGTGGCCTCCTCCCAGACCTCGTCCGAGCCGACGAACTTCTCCGGGTCCTTGGTGGACAGCTCCAGGTAGAAGTCGGTCAGGCCGTAGTCGCGCAGCAGGTTGAGCACGAAGGTGAGGGTGCGGTCGAGCTCCTCGGCCATCTGCTCACGGGTGCAGTAGATGTGCGCGTCGTCCTGGGTGAAGCCGCGGGCACGGGTCAGACCGTGCACGACGCCCGACTTCTCGTACCGGTACACGGTGCCGAACTCGAAGAGGCGCAGCGGAAGTTCACGGTAGGAACGGCCGCGCGCGTCGAAGATCAGGTTGTGCATCGGGCAGTTCATGGGCTTGAGGTAGTAGTCGGTACCACCGTCGAGCTGCATGGGGGGATACATGCCCTCCGCGTACCAGTCGAGGTGGCCGCTCTTCTCGAAGAGGGCGCCCTTGGTGGCGTGCGGCGAGTAGACGAACTCGTACCCCTCCTCCTCGTGCCGGCGGCGCGAGTAGTCCTCCATGGTCCGGCGGATGATGCCGCCCTTGGGATGGAAGACGGCGAGGCCGGAGCCGATCTCGTCCGGGATGGAGAAGAGGTCGAGCTCGTTGCCGAGCTTGCGGTGGTCGCGCTTCTCGGCCTCGGCGAGGAAGTCGAGGTGCGCCTTCAGCTCCTCCTTCGAGGGCCACGCGGTGCCGTAGATCCGCTGGAGCATCGGGTTCTTCTCGCTGCCGCGCCAGTAGGCGGCGGCGTTGCGCATGAGCTTGAACGCCGGGATGTTCCGGGTGGTGGGCAGGTGGGGACCGCGGCAGAGGTCCTTCCAGCACAGCTCGCCGGTCTTGGCGTCGAGGTTGTCGTAGATGGTCAGCTCGCCGCCGCCCACCTCGACGTTCGCGCCGTCGTCGGACGAGGCGGACCCCTTGATGCCGATGAGCTCCAGCTTGTACGGCTCGTGCGCGAGCTCCTCGCGGGCGGCCTCGTCGGTCACCACGCGGCGGGAGAAGCGCTGGCCCCGCTTCTGGATCTCCTGCATCTTCTTCTCGACGGCCTTGAGGTCCTCGGGGGTGAAGGGCCGCTCGACGTCGAAGTCGTAGTAGAAGCCGTCACGGACCGGCGGGCCGATGCCCAGCTTGGCCTCGGGGAAGAGTTCCTGCACGGCCTGCGCCATCACGTGCGCGGTGGAGTGGCGCAGGATGTCGAGACCGTCCTCGGAGGAGATCTCGACGGGCTCGACGACATCGCCGTCACTGACCTCGTAGGAGAGGTCCTTCAGCTCGCCGGCGACCCGGGCGGCGATCACCGACCGGTCCTCGGCGAACAGGGCGCCGGCGGTGGTGCCCGCGCTCACCGCCCGATCCTCGGCTCCTGAGGCGGACTGGACGGTCACACGGACATCAGACATGGTGCTCCATACATCGGGGCGCGGGCAGATACGAAGTGCCGGCGCCGACGGTGCGCGGCAGAGACGAGGTGCCGCGTCGCCGTCGATCGTACCGAGCCGTGGTGCCTGCCCGCGAAACGATTACCCCCGGGCCCGGGGCTGCGCCCCGGTGGTCACTCCCCGCCCCACGCCTCCTCGAAGAAGTCGAGGTTCTCGTGCAGCGACTTCATCAGCCGGTCCCGTTCCGCCTCGTCCACCTGCACCGGTACGACCCCGGAGGCGTCCGTCATCCTGCGGAAGCCGCCCCTGCGCTCCAGGCGTCCCACGACCCGGATCGGCAGTCCCACCAGGTGGGCGTGGCCGGCCGTGCGGTACGACTCCTCGTCCAGGGTCACCCGCACGTGCGGCACCTCCGCGCCGGCCAGGACCCGCAGGCGTACGGTCCCCTCGCCTCGAGGGCCCGAGCGGCGCATGCGGACGACGGCTCCGGTGATGCGGACCGGTACGGACGGCTCGTCGGTGAGATAGCGGACGCCGGCCTCGCGCAGGGCGGGCAGGTCGCCCGGTGAGAACTCGACCGGCTCGGGCCGGGTGGCGCAGCCCGCCGGCGCCCCGGCGGCCGGGGCCCATTCCAGGGCGATCCGCGCGCCCTCGGAGCCGCGGACGAGGGTGACGAGGGCCTCGGTCAGCTCGCGGCTCACGCCGGCCTCGACGGCGGTGTCGAAGGCCTCCATGCCGCCGGTGGCGCGCTGGTAGTCGACGGCCTCCCGGGCGGCGTGAAGCGCGTGGTAGAGGCGTACGGCGACGGCCCGGCCCGGGTCGACGGGGACGAACGCGGTCAGGCCCCGGCCGCCCTGCGCGGCCCCGACCACCACGGCCTGCAGGGAGGACTGGGCCTGGCGGCGGTGGCGGGCGCCGTAGTAGCCGGCCCGCGCCCGGACGGCGAGGGCCCCGGCCAGCAGCAGCTGGCGGGCGGCCGAGCCGAGCTGCTCCTGGACGCTCCACGGCACCGTGCCGGCGGGCCCCGGCGGCACGTCGCGCCACCAGCGGATCTCGTCACTGGGGACGGTGAGCCCGACCAGGACCTCACGGGCCGACGGCGCGGCGCTGCGGGCGAGCGCGGTCAGGGCGTCCTCGAGGAGGTCCTCGCAGTCGGGGAAGGCGCGGCTCTCCGGGACCAGGAGGCTCGTGGCACCGATGCCCGCGCCGCTCCCGGGCGGGGTCCAGCGGCTGTAGCGGCCCGTGGCCCCGCCGCGGCGGCGCCAGCCGTGGCGGGCCAGGAGCGCGCCGAGGACCCGCGGGTCCACCTGCCCGGCGTCCGGCGGCCCGTCCGCGTCGGCCCACGGGCCGCCGGGAAGCTCGCCGGGCGTGGGGTGGGGGCGGAAGGGCGGGGGGACGGGGCCGTGGCCGGCCCCTCCCTCCGGTTCGTCGATCGGCCGGTGCATCAAGGTCTCCCTCCCACGCCGACGCGGGTCATGATCTCGCACAGGGCCCGGTCGTCGAAGATCCGCGCCGTCGGTATGCGCACGGTGGTGCGGCGCTGTCCCGTGACCGGGTGGCCGGCCAGGTTGATCCAGTAGCAGCAGTGCCGTAGGTCGAGCCGGTCGTGCCCGGCCCGCAGCCAGTCCTCCTGGGAGCGCGGTACGAGCATCACGACCAGGATCTTGTGCACCGACACGGGCGTCCGCGCGAGCTTCACCAGGTGGGCGTTGTCGAGCGTGAACGAGAACGTGCCTCCGGGCGGGCTCGGCGGTATCTGGTAGGTGCACTTGAGCTGCACCTTGATGGTGACTTCGTCGTCGACCGTGTGGCCGGGAGCGCTGTGACTCACGTGCCAGTCGATGCCGTTGTCCGGAAACGGCTGCGACAGCGAGCAGCCCGCAGCCGCCGCGACCGCGTGCAGATAGCCCACCTGAAGTGTCTCCATGCAGGCGGTGGTGGCGAGTGAGCCGCGCGGTGGTGCTGCCCGCTGGGGCGGCAGCCCACCCGATTCGGGCTGGGCGAGCGCCATGTCGATTCCCTTCCCCGTCATCTGTGTTGTCACCGGCCCGCGTACGGCGCAAACAGCCCGGGTATCACCGATTCGGGCAGGGGGATCGCCATCTGCCGCACACGTGCGAGGAGTTCGGGGATGACGCACTGGTTCGAGGGGCCCCTGGCCGCATTCGACACGGAAACCACGGGAGTCGACGTCGAGGAGGACCGGATAGTCTCGGCCGCCCTCGTCGTCCAGGACATGACGGGCGGCCGCCCCCGGGTGACGCGCTGGCTGGTCAATCCCGGGGTGCCGGTGCCCGAAGCGGCCACGGCGGTCCATGGTCTGACGGATGATCACCTCCAGCGGAACGGGCGGTGGCCCGCGCCGGTGATGGAGGAGCTGGGACGGGCGCTGGCCGAGCAGTGTGCGGCGGGCCGTCCGCTGGTGGTGATGAACGCTCCCTTCGATCTGACGATCCTGGACCGCGAGCTGCGCCGCCACCGCGCCTCCTCGCTGGGCCGCTATCTGCAGAACACTCCTCTGTGCGTGCTGGATCCGCGGGTCCTCGACCGTCATCTGGACCGCTACCGCAAGGGCCGCAGGACGCTGACGGACCTCTGCGCGCAGTACGACGTGGAGCTGGAGGGCGCGCACGACGCGGCCGCCGACGCGACGGCGGCGATGGACGTCGTACGGGCCGTGGCGCGGCGCTTCGCGTCCCGGCTGGAACGGCTGTCGCCGGCGGAGCTGCACACGCTGCAGGCGGTCTGGCACGCCGCGCAGGCGCGCGGGCTGCAGGCGTGGTTCGCGCGCAACGGGACGCCGGAGGTGGTGGATCCGACGTGGCCGCTGCGTCCGGAGATGCGGACGGCGGCGTGAGCCGGGCGCCCCGAGATGCGGAAGGCCGGTCCGTCGTGTGACGGACCGGCCTGACCCGGTGGGCGATACTGGGATCGAACCAGTGACCCCTTCGGTGTGAACGAAGTGCTCTCCCGCTGAGCTAATCGCCCGGGAACGGGTTGAACCATACAGGTCCCGGCGGGTTTCCTTCAAACCGGCCGCAGGCGGGCGGCGAGCCCGCGCCGGCCACCGCGCATCATCAGGGCGTGGTTGGCGCGGAAGAGGGGCCGCGCGGGGACGGCGAAGCGGCGCATCAGCGGGTTGCGCACCTCTACCTCCTGTTCGTAGAGCGCGCGGGTTCCGGCCGGGTCGGCGGTGAGGGTCCAGCGGAACCAGCCCTCCAGATCGCCGCTGAGCCCGGCCTCCAGGACGCCGGCGACCGGGTCGTTGCGCCGGGCCCGGACGGTGACGACGAGGTCGTACGGCAGGACGGAGCGGAAGCGGGCGGTGCCGGTGGCGTCGTCGAGGGGGACGACCTCGCGGACCTGGGGCCACCAGCGGGGGTACTCCTCGCCGCGTTCGAGGACGTCGTAGACCGCGTCGGGCGGGGCCGCCAGGCGCCAGACGCTGCGGAAGCGATAGTGGTACCGGTCCATGCCCCCAGTGTGGACGTACTCAGGCCCGGATCTGAGTACGCGCGCGCATGGCCCGGAAGTGTGCCCCGCGCCACACTCCCGGTATGAACACTCCCCTGCCGCCCGCGGAAGAGCTGCGGCTCGTCGACCGTGAGCTGGCCGAAATCGACGCCCGGAGGGCCCAGTTGCTGGCCCGCCGGGCGTGGCTGCTGCAGATCCTGCACGCGCCCGCGGCCCGGCCCGCGGCGACGGCCCCCTGGCCCGCTCCCCCGCGTCCGGACTCCACACCCCGCAGCGCGCAGAACGTCCTCCTGACCCTCGGCGGGGCCCTGCTGACGATCGCCGCCGTCGCCTTCACCCTGGTGAGCTGGGGGTCGATGGGGATCGGCGGCCGCGCGGCGGTGCTGTTCGTGGCGACGTCCGCCGCGCTCGGCGCGCCGGTGGCGCTGCTGCGCCGCGGTCTGGGCTCCACGGCCGAGGCGGTGGCGGCGCTCGCGCTGGCCCTGACGGTGCTCGACGCGTACGCGCTGCACCGGGTGGCGCTGGCGGACACGGACGGCGCGGGGTACGCGGCGGTGGCGTCGGCCGTGCTCGCGGGGGCGTGGACGGCGTACGGATCGGCGCTCGGCCGGCTGCGGATTCCGCTGCCGGCGGCCGTGGTGGCCGCTCAACTCCCGTTGCTCCTCGGTGTCCAGGCGGCGGGCGGGGGTCTCCTCCCGACGGCCTGGGCGGCGCTCGTGACGGCGGCCGCGGATCTGGCGCTGGTGCTGTGGGCGAAGCCCGCGGCGGTACGGGTCACGGCAGGTGTCGGCGGCGGCATGCTGGGCGGCTGGGCAGTGCTGTCCGGTGGCTGGCTGTCGCTCACCTCGGCCCTTCCGGCGGGCGTCCTGCTGCTGGCCGGCGCCGCGCCGGCGCTGATCCTCGCGTGGCGGATGCCGCGGGTGGCGACGGCCGCCTCGGTGGTGGCGGGCCTCGCGATGATCACGGCGGCCGGCGGTGTGCTGCGCGCCGCGCTGCCGGGCGACTGGCAGGTGCCGGGGTACGTGCTGTGCGCGGTGGCGCTCGCGGCGGCGCTGCGTTCGACGGCGCCGCGCGCGGTGCGGCTCGGTCTGGCGGGCGCCGGGGGCGGAGTCCTCGCGCTGGGTGTGGCGTGGGCGGTGCCTCCGGTGGTGGCGGCGCTCCTGGCGCCGGCGGCGCGCACGACGGCGGTGTGGTCGGGCGCGCACGCCGAGCCGGCGCTCGCGTCCTACCCGGCCACGGCCCCGCTGGTGCTGCTGATCGCGGCGTCGGCCCTGGCGGCGGTGCCGCGCCTGTGGGCCCGCTGTGGCGCCCTGTTCCTGGCATGGGCGGTGCTGACGGCCCTGACGCTGTCGCTGGAGCCGCCGTACGGCGTGGGGCTGACGCTCCGGCTGGTGACGGTGGCGGCGGCGCTGTTCCTCGCGGTGCGCCCGCAGCTGGTGGCCCGGGGGCTGCGGGTGCCCTCGGCCCGGCGGTCGCCCGAGTCTCCGGCGCCGGCCGGGCAGGCCCCCGCCGGGACGGGCGGCGGCGAGGCGGCTGCGGGTGCCGGGCCGGCCACGGCCGCGCAGGCCGGTGGCACCGTTCCTCCGCCCTCCGGGGCGGCCGTCGGCGGCGCGCAGGCCCCCGCCTGGGGCCCGTGGGCGTCCTGGGGGCCGACGGCCGCGGTGCCCCCGGCCCCTCTCCCGCCGCGCGAGGTGCTCGGCTGGAGCGCGCTCGCCTGTGGTCTGGCGTCGGCGGTGAGCGGCGTCGCCGCGGCCCTGGACACACGGGGTGCGACGTTCGCGGCGCTGGGCGTGTTCCTCGGCCTCTTCACGGCCGTGGCGTTCCTCGGCCAGGGCGCGCGGCGGGCCGTCGCCGCGTGTGCCGCGGTGGTGTCGCTGACCGGGCTCGTCCTGGCCGTGGCGGCGGCCGCGGAGTTCCCCGGCCACCGCACGGCCCTGCTCCTGCTGCTGGTCCCGGCGGCCACGGCGGCCCTCGGCGCCCGGCTCGGCCGGCGGCCGGTCGCCGTGCCCCTGGAGATCACGGGTGCCGTGGCGGGACTGCTCGCGGTCGGGCTCGCCGTCTCCCGGCCGGCCGTCCTGGCACTCGTCCTCGCCCTGGGCGGGGTGATCGCGGCCGCGACGGCGGTGCGCCCGGAGCGGCGCCGGGTGGCCGCGTGGGCGGCGGCCGGCCTGTTCCTGCTGGCGACCTGGGTGCGGCTCGCCGCCTCGGACGTGGCGACGCCCGAGGCGTACACGCTCCCGGTCACCGTGCCCGCGCTGGCGGTCGGGGCGCTGCGCCGCCGCCGCGATCCGGGGGCGTCGTCCTGGACGGCGTACGGTCCGGGCCTCGCGGCGACCCTGGTGCCGAGCCTCTTCGTGGCCTGGACGGATCCCGACTGGGTGCGGCCGCTGCTCCTCGGGGTGGCCGCGCTGGCGGTGACGCTCCTGGGGGCCCGGTTCCGGCTTCAGGCGCTGCTGGTCCTCGGCGGCTGCGCGCTGGCCCTGGACGGGCTGCACGAGCTGGCTCCGTACGTGGTGCAGGCCGTGGGCGCGCTGCCCCGCTGGCTGCCGCCGGCCCTGGCCGGTCTGCTGCTCCTGGCGGTGGGCGCGACCTACGAGCAGCGCCTGCGGGACGCCCGGCGCCTGCGTGAGCGGCTGGGCAGGATGCGGTAGCCCCGGCCGGGACGCCGAAGGCCCGGAGACCTGTCGGTCTCCGGGCCTTCGGTCCGGGTGGTGGGCGATACTGGGTTCGAACCAGTGACCTCTTCGGTGTGAACGAAGCGCTCTCCCACTGAGCTAATCGCCCGGGCGCACCGCAAACATTACCGCATGTCAGCGGGTCCCCTCGACCGCCTCGGGCATGCCCCGGAGCTCACTGGTCGATCTTCCACGGCATGACGAAGCCGAACTTCCAGAGGTAGATTCCGACGAGTACGGCGATGATCACCAGACCGACGGTCGTGAGGATGATGTTGCGCCTGCGGACCTTGGGATCGAGGGCCCGCTGGGCGGCCTCGGTCACCTTCCGCTTCGTCCAGCGGAGCACGAGCTGGGCCCAGACGAACTCGGTCGCCCAGATCGCCATGCCGCCGAAGATCACCAGCCAGCCGGGCCCCGGCAGGGGCAGCATCACGACGCCGGCGCCGACGACGGCGAGACCCACGATGAAGACGCCGACCTGCCAGCTCAGGTGGAGGGTCCGGCGGGCCTTGATGAACTCGGGCGCCCGGGATCCCAGCTCGGAGTCGCCGTCGGCCGCGGACTCCCCGGTGCGCTCGTCACTCTCCGCATTCATGGGTCCCAACCTACCGGATTCGGCGCCGTCACCGGTATGGCGGTATTACCCGAAGTCACACCCCCCCATACGAGCTACCTGAACGTTCACAAAACAGACAGAGGGGTTTACAACGGCACCGTAGGTGGCATGTCGATTTCGCCGACGTGCGAATCCCCGAGCGCACACTGAGCGAAAGGCCCTGGCGCTTATGAACACCACGGTCAGCTGCGAGCTGCACCTGCGCCTCGTTGTGTCGAGCGAGTCCTCACTGCCTGTACCCGCGGGCCTGCGGTATGACACGGCCGATCCGTATGCCGTGCACGCCACCTTCCACACCGGAGCCGAGGAGACGGTCGAGTGGGTCTTCGCCCGCGACCTTCTCGCCGAGGGGCTGCACCGGCCCACCGGCACCGGCGACGTCAGAGTCTGGCCGTCCCGCAGTCACGGTCAGGGCGTCGTCTGCATCGCACTGAGTTCCCCAGAGGGCGAAGCCCTGCTCGAGGCCCCGGCGAGGGCCCTGGAGTCGTTCCTGAAGAGGACCGACGCCGCCGTGCCCCCGGGCACCGAGCACCGTCACTTCGATCTCGACACCGAGCTCTCCCACATCCTGGCCGACAGCTGAGCCAGGCCGAGAGCCGCACGGCGCCGTCCGACTCGGGGAGACGGCGCCGGGCGGAAAGCCCCTACGGCGAACATCGGCGTCCTCACCGCGCAGCCGGCGCGGTGAGGGCGCCGATGCCCGTTTTCCGGCCGCGCCGTCCGGCGGGCCGTCAGGCACCTTCCGGACGGCGCGGGCACCCTCGTGACCGGGCGGGCCGGACGGCCTGAAGCGTCCCCCGGTCGGACGGTGTGGCCGCTTTCCGGTCCCATGAGCCGGTCGGCGCCTGCTTTCGGCCCCGTTCCGGCCCGCTTTCGGACCGCTCCCGGCCCGTCGCGGCCGAGCCGCTAGAGTCAGCGCAATTCCGCGGGCGCCCGCCCGCAGCAGGCCAGGGAGCGAATCGTGCTGATCCCCCACGACACCCGGATTGCCCTCGACACCGTCGTCGACCTGATGAACACCGCTCCACAGGGCGACCGCGTCGACGAGCTCGAGGACCTCCAGGCGCTGCACGCCTTCGTGCGGGCCCACGACATCAGCGACGTGGGCGAGCTGGGCGCACAGGACCTCAAGGCGGTCCGGGAGCTGCGCGGCAGGTTCGCGGCCGTCTTCGCCGCACCGGACGCCCGGATCGCGGCCACGCTCATCAACCAGCTCGTCGCGGCCGCGGGCACGACTCCGCAGCTCACCGACCACGACGGCTACGACTGGCACGTCCACTACTTCGCCCCCGGAGCCTCGGTCTCCGACCACCTCGGCGCCGACTGCGGCATGGCACTGGCGTTCATCGTCGTCGCGGGCGAGCAGGAGCGGCTGCGGCGCTGCGAGGCACCGGACTGCGGGCGGGCCTTCGTCGACCTCTCCCGCAACCGCTCCCGCCGCTACTGCGACAGCCGCACCTGCGGCAACCGGCTCCACGTGGCGGCGTACCGGGCGCGCCGCAAGGAAGCCGCCGGCTGATCCACCGGACGGCACCTCCTCACAGCGGGAACCGGACGGCACCTGCTCACAGCAGGAAGAGGTCGTGCACGGCGGCCATCAGCAGCAGACAGCCGATCACCGCGAGAAAGATCATCAGTGGCGGCTGGGAGAGCGCGAACAGACAACCGCGCGGCTCTTCGGTGGCGGCGGGGGTGTGATCCCGCGAGGTATCGAGCATCTCGGATGCGATCATGTCGCAGCCACCCGCCCCGACCGCTCGCAACACGCCTCACGCGGAGGGCAGTTCACCCCATCCCGTGGACGCCGCCTCCCGTCAGATCCCGTGCTTCTTCAGGATCGCCTCGATATCGCTGAAGTCGTCCCCGGCCTGGGTGGCCCGCGGCTCGGGCGTCGCGCCGCGCTGACCGCGGCCGAGCGAGGGCGCGGACGCGGCGGGCGCCGCGGTCTGGGCCCGCTCGCCGCCGGTCGCCTCCTGGCGACCGCCGCCCCTGCGCCGCTCGACGGCGCGCGTGGTCATGAACAGCAGCCAGGCCACCCCGAGGACCCCGAAGCCGGCCCAGGCCATGGGGCTGAAGGCGGTCGCGGCGAGCCACTCCACCGCCCCCGTCATCACCAGGCCCACCGGCACCAGGGCGTAGGCGGCGATCCTGGCCGCGGTGAGGAAGCGCCTGCGGTACGCCGTGATCGCGGCGATGCCCAGGCCCGCCACGGACACCGCGGAGCAGATGGTCTCGGCAAGCATGCGGTCCTCCTGGCGCCGGGCGATACGTCCCTTCCATCCTGCACCGCCGGGGCCGGTCCCGGCCACGTACCGGGGCCGACCTCAGGGAGATCTCCGGGTCGCACCCCGACGATCTCCTCCCCAGGTCCCGGTTGGGTCGCGCCGCCGAGGGCTGGAAGACTGCTCCCATGAGCGACTCCACCACCGCGCCCGCCTCCGCCCCCGTCGTCCTGGAGGCCTGGTTCGACCTCCAGTGCCCCGACTGCTTCCAGGCCCTCGACGACGTGCGCGCGCTGCGCGAGAAGTACGGCGACCGCGTGGACGTACGACTGCGGCACTTCCCGCTGGAGAAGCACAAGCACGCGTACGCCGCCGCCCAGGCCGCGGAGGAGGCGGCCGAGCAGGGCAAGGGCTGGCCGTACGCGGAGGCGCTCCTCGCCAGGACCGAGGAGCTCGGCCGGCAGGGGGAGTCCGTGCTGATCGAGGTGGCCCGGGAACTCGGCCTGGACGCCGAGGAGTTCGACACCGCCCTGATCGACGGCCGGCATCTGCTCGCCGTCGACGCCGACGAGGCGGAGGGCAAGGCCATCAAGGTCACCGGCACCCCCACCTACGTCATCGACGGGAAGCGTCTCGACGGCGGCAAGAGCCAGGACGGCCTGCGCGAGCGCGTCGAGGAGATCGCCGACCGTCTCCTGGCCCACGCCGGCTGAGTCGGCCGGCTCCGCGGGGCTCTACAGGACCGCCTTGTAGCTGTTGACGTGGGTGGTCCGGTAACCGAGCGACGCGTAGAGGCGAAGGGCCGGGGTGTTGCCGGAGAAGACGTGGAGGCCGACCAGGCTCTGGCCCGCGTCGAGCGCGACCCGTTCGGCGAGCAGCATGAGCGCCCGGCCGTAGCCGCGGCCGCGCGCACCGTCGGCCACCTCGATGTCGTAGACGTACGCCCCGTTCCGGCCGGGGCTCAGCTCGCGCCGTCCGGTCCAGATCTGTCCGACGGTCTCCCCGTCGCGCACCGCCACGTGGATCTCGGTGCCGGGGCTGGCCAGGCCACGGGGCAGGAGCTCACGGTGGCTGGCCTCGGCCTTGGCCCGCGCCTGGTCCTCCGGCACGCCCCGGTCCATCCAGCTCCGCGCGAACTCCTCCTTGGCCTTCACGGCCCAGGAGACGTACTCCGCCTCCGTCATGCGGCGGATCCCGACGTCCGGCGGGAGGACGGGCGGCTCCCGGGGCAGCTCCTTGTCCATGTTGCGGCTGCGTTCGACGTAGCCCAGGGCCGTGGCCATCCGCAGCGCCGCCTCGGCGGCGGCGGGGACGGAGATCTGGACCTCGCGGCAGCCCCAGCCGCGCAGCACCTCCTCCGCGGCGAGCGCGGCGACCGTGCCCCGGCCGCG
Source organism: Streptomyces sp. NPDC036822 (assembly GCF_055609145.1). Lineage (NCBI taxonomy): Bacteria > Bacillati > Actinomycetota > Actinomycetes > Kitasatosporales > Streptomycetaceae > Streptomyces > Streptomyces sp. NPDC036822. Next base: position 306,785 of record NZ_JBVJPY010000007.1, on the reverse strand, counting down.
GCGGCGGTCCCGCTCGTCGATCCGCAGGTCCTCGATCACCCCGCACGCGGCGCCGAAGCCGGGCGCGGTGGAGAGATGGAGCGAGCCGACGCGACGGCTGTTCACGCACACGTCGAAGGGGCGCGAACGGCCGCCGCCGGAGGTCTGCTGAAGCGGCCCGGCCGGCCGCAGGGTGGTGGTCATCAGAGGTGTTCTACCCACCCACCGGGCCGCCGTCATCCGGATTTACCCGGCGGGTGTCACGCCAGGCGGGGATCCCGGTCGGCGGACGCCCGCTCGTCGAAGATCCGCATCGCCTTGGCCGTCACCGGTCCGGGCGCTCCGGGACACGTGCGGCCGTCGACCCGGTGGACCGCCTGGATGTCACGCAGGGTCGACGTCAGGAAGATCTCCTCGGCACTGTCCAGGACGTCGAACGGCAGGTCCGTCTCCCTGGCGCCGGTCCACTCCACCGCGAGGGCCCGGGTGATGCCGGCCAGGCAGCCGGAGGAGACGGGCGGGGTGTGGATGTGGCCGTCGAGCACCACGAAGACGTTGGAGCCGGTGCCCTCGCAGAGCTGTCCGACGGTGTTGGCGAACAGCGCCTCGGACGCGCCCTGTTCGTGCGCCCGGGCGAGGGCGACGACGTTCTCGGCGTAGGAGGTGGTCTTCAGGCCGGTGAGCGCGCCGCGTTCGTTCCGCGTCCAGGGGACGGTGACCACGGCGGTGGAGTCGGCGCGGCGCTTCGTCTCGCCGAGCGCCACCACGAGCCCGGCGCCCGCGTCACCGCGCTCGGAGCCGAGCGGCGAGATCCCGCCGGTGTACGTGATGCGAAGCCGGCCGAGCTCCATCGGGTTGGCCTCCAGGACGGCGGCGCAGGCGCGGCGGACCTCGTCGAGGTCGGGGTCGGGCAGGCCGAGGCCGCGTGCCGAGCGGGTGAGGCGTTCGAGGTGTTCGGTGAGGGCGAAGGTCCCGCCGCGCTCGGCCTTGACCGTTTCGAAGACGCCGTCGCCGACGGTCAGCCCGTGGTCCAGGACGGACACCCGGGCTTGGTCCGCGTCGTACAGCCCGCCGTTGACCCACAGTTTCATCGAGAGATGGCCTTTCCGCTCGCCTCGTACGTACCCGACGCTACCGCCAGCAGGCGGGACGCCTTCAATTCCGTCTCCGCCCATTCGCGCTCGGGGTCGGAGCCCCAGGTGATGCCCGCCCCCGTGCCGAAGCGGAGCAGGCCCTCGGCGCGGTCGATCCAGAAGGTCCGTATCCCCACGGCGAGCTCGGCGGTGCGGCGGTCGGCGTCGACCCAGCCGATACCGCCGCAGTAGGGGCCCCGGGGGGAGGTCTCCAGGGCCTCGATGATCCGCAGCGCGCTGGACTTGGGGGCCCCGGTGACGGAGCCGGGCGGGAACGTGGCGTCGAGCAGCTCGCGCCAGCCGGCCTTCACGTCGAGTTCGCCGCGGACCGTGGAGACGAGGTGGACCAGGCCGGGATGGGGCTCGACCACGCAGAGTTCGGGGACGGTGACGGATCCGGTGGCGCAGACGCGGCCGAGGTCGTTCCGCACGAGGTCCACGATCATCACGTTCTCGGCGTGGTCCTTCTCCAGGAGGTCCTCCGCGGTCCGGCCGGTGCCCTTGATGGGACCCGACTCGACGGTGCCGCCGTCACGGCGCAGGTAGAGCTCGGGGGACGCGGTGGCGATCTCGACGCCGTGGGCGGGCAGGCGAATCGTTCCGGCGTACGGAGCCGGGTTACCGCGCGCGAGGAGCGCCGTGAGGGCGTCGACGTCGGCGGCGTCCGGCTCGGGCAGGGGCGCGGACAGAACCCGGCAGAGGTTCGCCTGGTAGACCTCGCCACGTGCGATGTGCGCCCGGACCCGGCGCACACCCTCGGTATACGCGGCGCGGTCGAGCGAGGACGTCCAGTCACCGGCGGCGGGGCCGCGCCAGGCTCCCGGCACCGGGGCGGGGACGGGCTCCGTCCGTACGTCGCCGAAGCGGGCGCAGGTCAGACGGCCCTCGAAGTCCGCGGAGACGGCCCAGAAGCCGGCGGAGTCCAGGGCCTCGGGGTCACTGGTGACATCCCGCAGGTCGGTCGCGACGAGGCCGCCGAAGCGGGCCAGAGGAACAAGGTCGTGCACGGGTGCGAGTCTAGGCGGGCGGCGGAGCGATGACGGGGCCCACCGAGGGGGTAGGGGCGGAGGTGGCACGCGGGGGCTGCGAGCCACCCGGGGAACACGCGGAGTGAACGTCGGGCGAACGCTCCTGGGCGCCCGGGCCGGGCCGCGGACAAGCGGGCAGCTCAGCACGCTGCGGAAACGCGTTTTTGTGCTGGCCCGGGAATCCGCTAGAGTTCAACACGTCGCCGGGACGCGCAAGCGCACCGGAAACGACAAGCGGACGTGGCTCAGTTGGTAGAGCATCACCTTGCCAAGGTGAGGGTCGCGAGTTCGAATCTCGTCGTCCGCTCGATGTGGGGGATCTTCCCGACCCCCCGTATTCACTCCTGGTGGAGTGGCCGAGAGGCGAGGCAACGGCCTGCAAAGCCGTCTACACGGGTTCAAATCCCGTCTCCACCTCCAAGGACGATTAGCTCAGCGGGAGAGCGCTTCCCTGACACGGAAGAGGTCACTGGTTCAATCCCAGTATCGTCCACTGATCCGCAAGGATCACGGTCCGCAAGGATCCCCGCGCGATTAGCTCAGCGGGAGAGCGCTTCCCTGACACGGAAGAGGTCACTGGTTCAATCCCAGTATCGCGCACGCAGCACAACACCTGGTTCCGGATGGTTCGGGACCGTCCCGCGCGATTAGCTCAGCGGGAGAGCGCTTCCCTGACACGGAAGAGGTCACTGGTTCAATCCCAGTATCGCGCACCACACGAAGCCCCCGGCCGCCTCTCGGCGCCGGGGGCTTCCGCGTTCCGCTCCTCCGCCGTCAGGAGGAGAAGAGCATGCGACCGAAACCGCGCTGGCGGTAGTGGCCACCGTGGTGCCCGCCGTGGTGCGGGGCGCCCCAGGCCGGGGCGGCGGGCGCGGGCTGCGCCGGGTAGGCGGGCGGGGCGGGGGCGGGCGGAGCCTGCTGGACCCACTGGGACTCGAGGCGGGTCAGGGACTCCAGCTCGCCGTAGTCCAGGAATATCCCGCGGCAGCCGCTGCACTGCTCGATCTGGACGCCATTGCGGTTGTACGTGTGCATCGCTGCGTGGCACTTGGGACACTGCATGCTCGGCTCAACTCCCTGCCGGTCGAATGGTGGCTTCACTCTAGGGGGACGCAGGCGGGGGCAACTCGGTTCGGAGTGAGCCGATTCGGACACAGGTGTCGATCATCACTTCCTCGACCTCGTCGAGGGGCCGCTCCTCGGCGGTGGACTTGGCGACGGCGAGCGCCGCGGTCTGGACGGTCAGGGCGCGGGCGGGAACGTCCAGTTGGGGCCACGGGTCCTCGGGGGCGACGGCCGGGCCACCGGCGGCGCCGTACGCGCCGAGGAAACGGGACCAGACGTCCGGGGGAAGGATGCCGGCGGCGAACCAGGCGGCGGGGCGGGCCAGGTCCCAGGCCGGATCGCCCACGCCGACGTCGTCGATGTCGATCAGCCGCCAGGGACTCCGGGGGACGCCCGGGGCGCGGACCAGCTGGCCGAGGTGGAAATCGCCGTGACAGAGGTGTCCGGCCGCGGGTCCGGGCCGCGCGGGCAGGGAGTTCCAGGCACGCAGCACCGCCTGGGTCGCCGGGTGCCGCCCCGCGGCGCGCATGCGCTCGACGGCCAGGGCCACCTTGGCGGGAGCGCGCATGGGCGGGAGGCCCGCGGGGGCGGGTGTCCGGTGCAGGAGGGCGAGGAGCCGGGCCGCGTCCTCCCAGGGGGCCGCGTCGGGGTCGGCCGGGTCGACAGGGAGGCCGTACGGCCAGGCGGTGACGAGGCGGCCGTCGACAGCGGTGCCGTCGGCGGGCGCGGGGGTCGCGAGGGGAGGGAGCAGGACCTCGCGGAGCCGGGCGTCCGCCGCGACGGCCATCCGCGCGTCATGCGGCGGCCCACCCGTGCCGGGCGCGTGCGCCTTCACGACGACCCCGCCGTGCCGGACGACGGTGCCGTCCTCCCGGTCGGCGAGAACGCCCTCGTGACAGGCGCAGACGGCCGGGGTGGCGGAGGCCGGGGGGCCGGGGTGGGCGGTGGCGCGTGCGAGGGTGCGCAGCAGGGCGAGGTCGTGGGCGTGCACCCCGGGAGCGTACGCCGCGGCCGACCGGCCCGGCGGGGTGAGCCCCGTCCGCCTCCCGCCCGCGAAGACCGGGCCGGGAAAGCGCGAGGGCCGGTCAGCTCCCCAGCTGACCGGCCACACGCTGCCGTCCGCCGCACCCCCGTCCCCACGGGGTTGTTGGCCGGATGTCCCCGACCCGGGCCGCTCTCCCGGGTCCGAGGCGCTGTTCAGCGCCCCAGCATCACGCCCACGGACGACGCCTGTGTGACCACCGCGTCCCAGCCGCCGAAGACGACCACGAGCAGGGTCGCGAGAGGGAGGACCATGGCGGTCGCCACCAGGGGGTGGCGACGGCCCGAAGGGCGGGTGTTCATCCGCGGTGCCGTGTACGCCATGGGTCCTCTCCTGTCGTGTCTGACAGCGGCGGGTGTCTGACCTCGGGGGACGAGTGCTGCACCCGCCGCTTGACCACAACATTAGGGACCGGGCACCGCCGGAACGTCATGCCCGCGTACCGACTTCCGGGCCTCCCGGAGGATGACCCACCCCCTCACCGCGTACTCCCCTGGGTGGAGACGCCTCCTCAGGACTGAGGGTCTTCCCTGAGGGGCACCGGCTGCTCGACCAGGGCGAGGACCCGGCTCGCCATGAAGCGGGCCGTCCGGACGACCACGCCGGTGCGGGTGACTTCGCTCACTTCCACCACCCCTCGGCGGACCGCCGTCTCCACCCTCCGGCCCGCCCGGCTTGCCACCACTTCGTACGTCCGTGTCGTGTCCCCCGCATCCACGACTATCTCCACGCGATCACCCTTCATCGAGCCAATCCCCCTTCTGTGACCGGACATTGGGAAATCCCATGGCTTCGTCCGCGGCCGTGGGCCGCGTCCTGACCACCCCTCAAGTGTCCCCCTCAGCACTGACAATCGATCCGTCCGGGAGGGCGCGGCCTATGAGCACACCGGGGCGCCAATACGTAAGCTGTGCCACGTCGAACGGACGAGGGGACGGACATGGCGATGATGCGGCTCCGGCGCGAGGATCCGCGGATCGTCGGGTCGTTCCGGCTCCACCGCAGGCTGGGCGCCGGCGGTATGGGGGTCGTCTATCTCGGCTCCGACCGGCGGGGACAGCGCGTCGCGCTCAAGGTGATCCGGCCGGACCTCGCCGAGGACCAGGAGTTCCGCTCGCGCTTCGCGCGCGAGGTGTCCGCCGCACGGCGGATCCGCGGGGGCTGTACGGCCCGCCTCGTCGCCGCCGACCTGGAGGCCGACCGCCCCTGGTTCGCCACCCAGTACGTCCCGGGCCCCTCCCTGCACGACCGTGTCGCCGAGGAAGGCCCCCTGCCGGCCGCCGACGTGGCCGCGATCGGGGCCGCGCTCTCGGAGGGCCTCGTCGCCGTCCACGAGGCCGGGGTCGTCCACCGGGACCTCAAGCCGTCGAACATCCTGCTGTCTCCCAAGGGCCCCCGGATCATCGACTTCGGCATCGCCTGGGCCACCGGCGCCAGCACCCTCACCCACGTGGGCACGGCCGTCGGCTCCCCCGGATTCCTCGCGCCCGAGCAGGTGCGGGGCGCGGCCGTCACCCCGGCCACGGACGTGTTCTCGCTCGGCGCCACCCTCGCGTACGCGGCGATGGCGGACTCCCCCTTCGGGCACGGCAGTTCGGAGGTCATGCTCTACCGCGTGGTGCACGAGGAGCCGCAGCTCCACGGCGTACCGGACGCCCTCGCCCCGCTCGTACGGGCGTGTCTGGCGAAGGATCCGGAGGAGCGTCCCAGCACCCTCCAGCTGTCCATGCGGCTGAAGGAGATCGCCGCGCGCGAGGCGCAGGGTCTGCCCGCCTCGCGCCCGCCGGCGCAGCGGGAGCGCACGGAGCAGTCCACGGGCACGGGCAGCCGGCCCACGGAGCGGTACACCGAGCGCGGGACCCAGGGCGGGCAGGCTCAGGGCCCGGCGTCGCGGCCGTCCGGTCCGCGCACGGGCGGCAGGCAGGCACCGCCGTCGCGGCCGAACAGCCGCTCGACGGCGTCCCGGCCCGGTGCGCGGTCCACGTCCACGGGCCGCAGGCCCGCCAACCCCCGGCTGCTGCGGCAGCGGCTCTTCGTCTTCGTGGTGGTGACGCTGGTGGTCGCCCTGGGTATCGCCGCCGCGCAGGCCCTGCAGGGCTGAGACTCCCGGCGGGGGCCAGGGGCGTCCTGTCGAGCCGGCCGCAGCGACCCCGGCGGAATCGGCAAGCCACCCCTGGCTGGTGCGACCCGGGTCAGTCCTGGGGGCGGCCGCTCGCGACCGCGTAGAAGGCGACCGCGGCGGCCGCGCCCACGTTGAGCGAGTCGACCCCGAGGGCCATCGGGATGCGCACCCATTCGTCGGCGGCGCGCAGAGCCTGCGCGGACAGGCCGTCGCCTTCGGCGCCGAGCATCAGCGCCGCCCGCTCCAGCTTGTGCGGGGCGGCCGCGTCGATCGGGGACGCCTTCTCGTCGGGGGTGAGCGCGAGCAGCTTGAAGCCCGCCTCGCGGACGGCCTCCAGGCCCCGGGGCCACGTCTCCAGGCGGGCGTACGGGACGGAGAAGACCGCGCCCATGGAGACCTTCACCGAGCGGCGGTACAGCGGGTCCGCGCAGTCCGGGGAGAGCAGCACCGCGTCCATGCCGAGCGCTGCGGCGCTGCGGAAGATGGCGCCGATGTTGGTGTGGTCGTTGACCGACTCCATGACGGCGACCCGGCGGGCCGTGCGCAGGAGTTCCTCGGCCGTCGGCAGCGGCTTGCGCTGCATGGAGGCGAGGGCGCCGCGGTGCACGTGGTAGCCCGTGACCCGCTCGGCGAGGTCCGGCTGTACGGCGTACACGGGCGCCGGGACCTCGTCGATGACGTCGCGCATGGCGTCGACCCACTTGGCGGAGAGCAGCATCGACCGCATCTCGTAACCGGCCTGCCTGGCCCGGCGGATGACCTTCTCGCCCTCGGCGATGAAGAGCCCCTCGGCCGGCTCGCGTCTGCGCCGCAGCTCGACGTCGGTCAGGCCGGTGTAGTCGCGCAGGCGCGGGTCGTCGGGGTCGTCGATGGTGATGAGTTCGGCCACGAGGTGATACTGCCTTGTCCGGGGTGCGGTGCCAACGTGTGCGGCGGGGGCGTGCGGAGGGGCGCGGCGGCGGCCCGCCGCGCCCGGTCACCGCACGAGCTTGTCCGGGCCCTCGCCGACGACCTCGCCGATGACGATGACCGCGGGCGGCCGGACCTCCTGGGCCCTGACCGTCTCCGCGACCGTGGCGAGCGTCGCGTCGACCCGGCGCTGGGCGGCCGTCGTGCCCTCCTGGACCAGGGCGAGCGGGGTCCCGGGGTCCTTGCCGTGGGCGACGAGCGCCTCGGCGATCTTCCCGATCTTGTCCACGCCCATGAGGATCACCAGCGTGCCGGTGAGCTTGGCCAGTGAGGCCCAGTCGACCAGGGAGCGCGGGTCGTCGGGGGCGACGTGCCCGCTGACGACGGTGAACTCGTGCGCGACACCGCGGTGGGTGACCGGGATGCCGGCCGCGCCGGGGACGGAGATCGAGCTGGAGATGCCGGGGACGACCGTGCACGCGATGCCCTCGGCGGCGAGCGCCTGGGCCTCCTCCATGCCGCGGCCGAAGACGAACGGGTCGCCGCCCTTGAGGCGCACGACCGACTTCCCGGCCTTGGCGTGCTCGATGAGGGCGTTGTTGATCGCCTCCTGGGCCATGAAGCGCCCGTAGGGGATCTTCGCCGCGTCGATCACCTCGACGTGCGGCGGCAGTTCGTCGAGCAGGTCGCGGGGGCCGAGGCGGTCGGCGATCACCACGTCGGCCTCGGCGAGCAGCCGCCGGCCGCGGACCGTGATCAGGTCCGGATCGCCGGGGCCGCCGCCGACGAGGGCGACGAAGGGGGTACGGGAGCGGTGCTGCGGGGCGGCCAGGGAGCCGTCCCGCAGGCCCTCGACGATCGCGTCGCGCACGGCGGCGGAGCGCCGGGGGTCGTGGCCCGTGAGCACGGCGACGGTCACGCCCTCGCTGCGGCCGGTGGCCGGGGTCCAGGCGGTGGCGGCCTCGGCGTCGTCGGAGCGCACGCACCAGGTCTTGGTCCGCTCGGCCTCGGCGGACGCGGCGGCGTTGGCGGCCGGGTCGCTGGTGGCGACGAGCGCGTACCAGGCGTCGGCGATGTCGCCGTCCTCGTAACGGCGCCGGACCCAGGTGATCTCGCCGGCCTCGGCCATGGCCTCGACGGACGGGGTCGCGGACGGGGAGACCAGGGTGACGTGGGCGCCGGCGGCGATCAGGGCGGGGAGCCTGCGCTGGGCTACCTGTCCGCCGCCGAAGACGACGACGCGGCGGCCGGAGAGGCGCAGTCCGACGGGGTAGGCGGGGTGCTCGGCGTGCTCGGCCATGGGCGTGCGGCTCCTCGGGAGGGGCGGGGCGTGTGCGGGGCCGCTGCGGCGGTGAAGCGGCGGGGGGAGCGGGCGGGTGCGCCGGCTGCGACGGGGAAGCGGCTGGTGGCGCGGGGTGTGTTCGACCTGGGCACACGATATCGGTCACCGGGGATGCGCGGCCTGTGACCCTTGTCCCTCCCCGGTGCGGGGCCCTCGTTCCGCCGGGGGGGAACGAGGGCCCGCACGCGCGGCCGGCGCGACCGGCCGGCGGTGGTTACTTCTCCGTCACGCCCGCCGAGTCGAAGGTCGCGACCTCGTGCATCGCCCGGGCGGCGCTCTGGACGATCGGGAGGGCCAGGAGCGCGCCCGTGCCCTCGCCGAGGCGGAGGTCGAGGTCGACCAGGGGGCGCAGACCCAGCTTGTTCAGGGCCGCCACGTGGCCCGGCTCGGCGCTGCGGTGACCGGCGATGCAGGCAGCCAGGGACTCGGGGGCGATCGCCCGGGCCACCAGCGCGGCCGCGCCCGTCGAGACGCCGTCGAGGACGACGGGCGTGCGCAGCGACGCCGCGCCCAGGATGAGGCCGACCAGCGCCGCGTGCTCCAGGCCGCCGATCGCCGACAGGACGCCGATCGGGTCCGCCGGGTCCGGCTGGTGGAGGTCGAGGGCGCGGCGGACCACGTCCACCTTCCGGGCGTGCATCTCGTCGTTGATGCCGGTGCCACGGCCGGTGACCTCGACCGGGTCGACGCCGGTGTACACGGAGATCAGCGCCGCCGACGCCGTCGTGTTGGCGATGCCCATCTCACCGGTCAGCAGCGCCTTGTTGCCGGCGGCGACCAGGTCCCGCGCGGTCTCGATGCCCACCTCGATCGCGGCGAGCACCTCCTCCCGCGTCATCGCGAGACCGGTGGTGAAGTCGCCCGTGCCCGGGCGGACCTTGCGGGGCAGCAGCCCCGGCGTGGCCGGGAGCTCGGAGGCGACGCCGACGTCGATGACGCAGACCTCGGCGCCGACCTGGTTGGCGAAGGCGTTGCAGACGGCGCCGCCGCCGAGGAAGTTCGCGACCATCTGGCCGGTCACCTCCTGGGGCCACGCCGTGACGCCCTGGGCGTGGACGCCGTGGTCGCCGGCGAAGATGGCGACGGCCGCGGGCTCGGGGATCGGCGGCGGGCACATCCGGGACAGGCCGGAGAGCTGGGCGGAGATGATCTCCAGCATGCCGAGCGCCCCGGCCGGCTTGGTCATCCGCTTCTGCCGCTCCCACGCCTCGCCGAGCGCCTTCGCGTCCAGGGGGCGGATGGTGGAGATGGTCTCCTGGAGCAGGTCGTGCGGCTCCTCGCCGGGCAGCGCGCGGCGTCCGTACGTCTCCTCGTGGACGACCCAGGACAGCGGGCGGCGCTTGGACCAGCCCGCCTGCATCAGCTCGGGCTCCTCGGGGAACTCGTCGACGTAGCCCACGCACAGGTACGCGACGACTTCGAGGTGCTCGGGCAGGCCGAGGGCGCGGACCATCTCGCGCTCGTCGAAGAAGCTGACCCAGCCGACGCCGAGGCCCTCGGCGCGGGCGGCGAGCCAGAGGTTCTCGACGGCGAGGGCGGAGGAGTACGGCGCCATCTGCGGCTGGGTGTAGCGGCCGAGGGTGTGCCGCCCGCCCCGGGTGGGGTCGGCGGTGACGACGATGTTGACCGGGGTGTCGAGGATGGCCTCGATCTTCAGTTCCTTGAACTGCTTCGCCCGGGCCTTCGGCAGCGACTGGGCGTACGCCTCGCGCTGGCGCTGGGCCAGTTCGTGCATGCTCCGGCGGGTCTCGGCGGAGCGGATGACGACGAAGTCCCAAGGCTGGGAGTGGCCGACGCTCGGGGCGGTGTGGGCGGCCTCCAGGACGCGCAGCAGCACCTCGTGCGGGATCGGGTCGGAGCGGAAGCCGTTGCGGATGTCGCGGCGCTCGCGCATGACGCGCAGGACGGCCTCGCGTTCGGCGTCGTCGTAGCCGGGGGCCGGGGTGCCGGCGGAGACGGGAGCCTCCTCGTGGCCGGCCTCGGCCTGGGGCTCCGCCTCGGACGCGGCCTCGACGTCGACGTCGGCCTCCGGCGTGGGCTGGACCTCGGGCGCGGGCGCGGCCTCGAGCGCGTCCGTCGTCTCGGCCACCGGCGCGGCCTCGGCGTCCGCTGGGGCTTCGGTCACGGGCAGGCCCTCCGGCGCGATCACGGCCTCGGCGTCGGCGCCGGGCTCCTGCTCGCCCGCGGTCACGAGGGCGGCCTCGGCGTCGGCCAGGGGTGCGTCCTCGGTTTCCACAGCGGCCTCTGCCACCGGCGCGGCCTGCGGCTGAGGATCGGCCGGCAGCTCGGGCTCGGCCGCGGGGGCGGCCGGGGCGTCGGTCTCCGCCTGCGGCTCGGCCTCGGCCGGGAGCTCCTCCGGCGCGGGCTCGGGCGCCTCCGGGGCGCTCTCCGCGACGACGGGCTCGGGCGTCGGCTCCGGGGCGGCGACGGCCTCGGCGACCTGCTCGGGCTCGGGCGCGGGCTCGACGGTCGGCTCGGGCGCGGGCTCGACGATCGGCTCGGGCTGCGCCTCGGCGGCCGCCACCGGCTCGGCCGGGAGGACGGGAACGGCCGCGGGGGCGCTTCCGTCGCGCGGCGCGGGAACGGTCGCCAGGGGCTCCTCCGCCGGCGCCTCGGCGACGTCCACGGGCTCGGACGTCCCGGCGGCCGGCTCGGCCTCCGCGACGGCGGCCGGTTCCGCCACCTCGGCGGGCTCCTCGACGGCCTCGGGGACGTGCGCGGTCTCGGGCGTCATCGCCGTCCCCGCCGGCGGCGTCGGCGCGAGGTGGGGCGTCGTCGGCACCGTGCCCTCGACCGGGACGAACTGGCCGACCGTTTCTGCGGCCGCGACGGGAGGCGTCTGCGGCCCGACGGACTGCGGGGGCTGCGGGTCCCACGGCACGGCGCCCTGCGGCGGGATGTCGCCGATCTGGGGGCCGACCTGCGCGGCGGGCCGCTCCTGCGCGTCCTGGGGGATGTCGAGGTACTCGAGACCGGTGGTCTGCGGGCCGTCCGCGCGGACCGGCATCGGGCCGGGCGCCGTCGCGGCCACCGCGGCCGGGGCGGGCTCGGGTGCCGGGGCGGGCGCGGCGGCCGGGGAGCCGGCGGGACCGCGGTCGGCCAGCGAGCGCACGACTCCCCCGGTGTTGTCCGGGACCGGCGGGCCCATGTGCAGCGGGCGGCGGGCGGGCGGCGGGGTCGGAGCGGCGGCCGGCTGCGGCATGCGGACGCCGCCGAGGTCGACGGAGCCGGAATCGCGCCCGGCGGCCTCGTGGGCGCCGGTGTCCAGGATTCCGGGCTCGTAGCCGTGTTCCGTGGTGCCCTGCGCGACCGGCACGCCGTGGGCCGGGGTCCCGAACCCTTCGGCGGAGACGGTGAGGCCGTGCGCGGGGGTGGTGGGGCCCTGGGTGGCGTACGGAGCGCCGTGGGCGTCGGCCGCCTGGCCTTCCGCGAGGGGGACGCCGTGCGCGGGGGTGGCGATCCCGTGCGCCGGTGCGCCCTGGCCGGCGAAGTGCCCGGACGTCTCGTCGGTCGGGACGCCGTGCGCCGGGGTGGACGGGTGGTTCTGCCCCTGCTGTGCGGGCGGGACCTGACCCATGGGCGACTGGGCCGCGAGCGCGTCGGCGAGCGGCCCGGCCAGCGGGTCGGTGAGCGGGTCCACCATCGGCGGCTGCCCCGACGTCTGGGCCGGGGCGGGCGGCGGCACGGCGACCGGCGGCGCCGCCACGGCGCCCGGCGGGTGCTCGCTCCAGGCGCCCTGCGCGCCGGGCATCAGCAGGAGGTCGTCTTCTTCGGCTGCGCTCTCGGAGGGGTCCAGGAAGGTGTACGCGGCCGGGGCGGGGATGCCCGGCTGCTCGACCGTGCCTGCGTTCTCCGGCAGCCCCTCGCCCGGGACCTGGCCGGTGTCCGTCATGCGTACCCCTCGCCCATCGCTTGTGCTCCTTCAACCTGCGCCCGTCGACAACAACGAGCGTGCGCGTCGCGCGGCACGAATGACGCGCGGACACCCAAGCATTGTCGCGGCCTTCGGCCATCGTGGCAGGCAGATCCGCCACGGTGCGCTGTGGACTGCGCCACGTCGCGCGTCCCCCTGTTGCGTCGCCCCACGTGAGCGGCTCAAAGCCGCCGCTCTTTCCGGACATGGGCGAACAAAGCACCGAACGTCCTGGGGCGGTACAACGATCGGCCAGCCTACCTGGCCCTGCGCGGGCACTCGATCACGGGGCGCGATCGATCCTGCGGCCGGAGAGCAGGAACACGACCGAGCGTTCGCGTTCCGTCCAGTCGCCCGGGTCCAGGTCGACGCTCTGGAGCAGGGCGCACTCGAGGGTGTACCCGCCGTCGGAGAGGGCCGCGCCGAGGGCCTCGGCCTCGTCGCGGGTGGAGGCGTGGGTGACGATCCGTTCCGGCCTGCGGTCGGTGCAGGCCGTCACGACGGCCACCCCACCGCCGCCGATGCGTACGACATCGGGTTCGGGAAGTCGTTCCAGTACGTGCGGGGCGCGGCCCGCGACGACGTGGAGCTGGACGCCGGAGCGCCGGGCGGCGGCGTCGGCGCGGGCACAGGCTGCCGGGTCGGCGTCCACCGCGATGACGGCGGCCCCGAAGCGGGCGGCCTCGACGGAGAGCGCCCCGTCGCCGCAGCCGATGTCCCAGACGAGGTCGCCGACGCGGGGGCCGAGGCGGGCGAGCTGGGCGGCGCGCAGGGGCGGGGTCGCTCCGTTGCCGGCCCGGCGCGCGATCCCGGCGTCGCTTCCGCTTCCCTTGCCGGTACCGGTTCCGCTTCGGGTTCCGTTCGCGCCGCCGGGGCCGTACTCCTCGCCGTCGTCCTCGGCGGGCAGGGCCCAGCCGCGGACGGCCGGGGTCTCGTGGCCCATGAGCCAGCCGCTTCCCTGACCGGTGGTGGATCCGCCGATGACGATGACGACGTTGGGGTCCCGCCAGGCGTGGTCGGCGGCCTTGTCGGAGGTCAGGACGGTGACCTGTTCCCGGTCGGTGCCGAGCGCCTCGCAGATGACGAAGGTGCGGTGGACGCCGTCGAGGAGGAGGGCGAGTTCGGCGGGGCCGGCTCCGGGCGAGGTGAGGACGGCGACCTTGGGGTGGGACCGGCAGACGTTGACCGCGCGGCGCAGGGTGCGCTGGTGGGCGACGACGATCCGGGCGTCGTCCCAGGGCATGCCGGCCCGGGCGAAGGCGGCGGCGACCGAGGAGACCGCCGGGACGACCTCGACCTCCAGGCCGTGCTCGGGGGCGCGCAGGGTACGGACGACGCCGAAGAAGCCGGGGTCTCCGTCGGCGAGGACGACGGCGCTGCCGCGGTGGCCGGCGATGCGGCGGGCGGCGAGGTCGACGCTGCCGAGTCGGATGCGTTCGGCGCCCATGGGGACCTCGGGCAGGGCGAGGTGGTGGGCCGCGCCGGCCACGAGGGTGGCGGCCGAGAGCGCGGACCGGGCCGCTGCGGTGAGGGGCGAGCCGTCCCAGCCGATCACCGTGACCCGGTCGGCCATCGTCGTGTCTCTCCTGAGGTGTGTCGTCGCCGGTCGGCGGAGGTGTCGGGGAAGGTGTCGAGCGTACCCGGCGTCGTCCGCCGGCTCAGCTCCAGTCGGCGTACGAGGAGTATCCGGCCTCGGCCATCTGGTCGGCGACGCCTTCGAGGTCCTCGGGCAGGAGGCCCCACACGATGAAGTCGGTGCGCAGGTCGGTCCAGCCGCCGTCCTCGGTGCGGGTGCGGGCTATGCACGCGTTGCGCAGGACGCCCTCGCTGATGCAGCCGATCTTCTGCGCGACCTGCTGGGAGGCGGTGTTGTCCGCCGCCGTGCGCAGTTCGAGGCGCTCGAACCGCTGGTCGCCGAAGAGCCACTGGGCGGTGGCGAGCGCGGCTTCGGAGGCGTAGCCCTCGCCGCGGGCCCAGGGCGCGATGATGTAGGAGAGCTCGGTGGAGCGGACGTGCCAGTTGGTCCTGCCCAGTTGGATCACGCCGACCAGGCGCTGGGTGAGGAACTCGGTGACGGCCAGGTCGATGCCCCGGCCGGCGGCGCGCTCGGTGGGCGCGTACTCGTTGATCCAGGTGAGGGCGGCCGCTTCGGTGAACGGCTGGGGCACCGCGGTCCAGGCGGCCACCAGTTCGTCGTTCATCATCTCGGCCAGGGCGGGGGCGTCGGCCTCCTCGAGTGCGCGCAGCACCAACCGGTCCGTGCTGATGGAGATGTCCGGAAAGGTGGTAGTCATGCGCAGCTCCATGCCGAGGACCGTCCGAATCGACCGTGAACGCACAGCATGCAGCATGCAGCCGTCGGTGCGCATGGCCGGGTCCGCTGTGGGCGAGGGGCGACGAAGGCCCCGCGCATCGGACGGGATGCGGGGGCCTTCGTCACAAGGATCGTACGGCGGGCCTTACTTGGCGACGGCTCCGAAGGCCGGGACGACCGCACCGTTCTTGTAGGTGTCCTCGATGTACTTCTTCACCTCGGGCGAGTTGAGGAGCTTGACGAGCTTCTGCACGCGGGCGTCCTTCTCGTTGCCCTCCTTGACGGCGAGGAAGTTGGCGTAGGGGTTGCCCTCCGCCTTCTCCAGGGCCAGGGAGTCGGTGGCCGGGTTGAGCTTGGCCTCGATGGCGTAGTTGCCGTTGACCACCGCGGCGTCCACGTCGTTCAGGGCGCGGGGCACGGTGGCGGCCTCCAGCTCCTTGAACTCCAGGCCCTTCTTGTCGGTGATGTCGGAGAGCTTGGCGTTGGACCCGACGCCGTCCTTGAGGGTGATCAGACCGTTGTCGGCGAGGAGCTTGAGCGCCCGGCCGCCGTTGGTGGTGTCGTTGGGGACGGCGATGGTCTGGCCGGCCTTGATGTCCTTGAGGTTCTCGACCTTCTTGGAGTAGAGGCCGAGGGGCTCCAGGTGGACGTTGACCACCGGGACGATGTGGGTCTTGTTCTTCAGGTTGAAGTCGTCGAGGTACGGCTTGTGCTGGAAGAAGTTGGCGTCGACCTGGCCGGACTCGGTGGCGGTGTTCGGCAGCACGTAGTCCGTGAACTCCTTCACCTCCAGCTTCAGGCCCTCCTTCGCGGCGAGGTTGTCCTTGACGAACTCGAGGATGTCGGCGTGCGGCGTCGGGGACGCGGCGACGACGAGCGGCTTGTCGGCGGACGCGGCCGGGTCCTTGGAGGAGGACGGGTCGGAGGCCGTGCCGCAGGCGGTGAGGCCCAGGGCGAGCGCGGCGGTGGCGGCGATACCGGCGGTGAGCTTGATGTTCTTACGCACGAAGAGTGCCTCTTTCAGGTGGTGCGGTGGACGCCTGGACAACAAGTCCGGGCTTTTCTTCGAAAGGACGAAGTCTGGGTGTCTACGCGGTGCGTCCCCGGCGGGCGAGGAGCCGGACGGCGAGGTCGCCGATGACCTGGACGACGGTGACGATCGCGATCAGGACGACGACGGTGACCAGCATGAACTGGGTGTCGAAGCGCTGGTATCCGTAGGTGATGGCCTTGGAGCCGAGCCCTTCGCCGCCGACCGCGCCGGCCATCGCGGAGTAGCCGACGAGCACGATGACGGTGGTGGTGACACCGGAGACGAGCGAGGGCAGGGACTGCGGCAGCAGCACCTTGCGGATGATCGTCGGGACCGAGCCGCCCATGGACTGGACGGCTTCCACGAGGCCGTGGTCCACCTCGCGCAGGGCGGTCTCGACGAGGCGCGCGAAGAAGGGGATGGCGCCGATGGCGAGCGGCACGATCATCGCGGTGGGCCCGATGAAGGTGCCGACGACGAACGTGGTGAAGGGGATCAGGGCGATCAGCAGGATGATGAACGGCAGCGAGCGGCCGATGTTCACGATCACGCCGACGACCTTGTTGACCACCGTGTTCTGCAGCAGCCCTCCCTGGTCCGTGAGGACGAGGAGGATGCCGAGCGGCAGTCCGCCGAGGACGGTGACGACGGTGGCCCACAAAACCATGTAGAGCGTGTCGACGGTGCCCTGCTCCAGCAGGGGCTGCATCTCCGACCAGGTCACTTGGCACCTTCCTTGACCAGTACGGGCGCCGCCTCGGGCGCCGTGTCCTCGTCGACGACGTCGACCTGGAGGCCCTGCTCGCGCAGGAAGCCGACCGGGACGACGTTCTCCTCGTACCGTCCGGGCAGTTCGATCCGCATCCGGCCGATCTGCTTGCCGCCCACGGTGTCCATCGCCGCCCCGAGGATCGAGATGTCGACGTTGTACGTGCGGGAGAGCTGGGAGATCACCGGCTGGGTGGCGGCCTCGCCGTGGAAGGTGACGTCGACGACCGTGCGGTCGGGGCCGGTGGCGGCGCCGCCGACCGGGAAGAGCTCGGCCGCCAGCTGGGAGCCGGGGGTGGCGAGCAGTTCGCCCACGGTGCCGGACTCGACGATCCGGCCCTTCTGCATCAGCGCGGCGGAGTCGCAGATCGTCTTGACGACGTCCATCTCGTGCGTGATCAACAGGACGGTGAGGCCGAGCTGCCGGTTGAGGTCGCGCAGCAGCTGGAGGATAGAGCGGGTGGTCTCCGGGTCGAGGGCGCTGGTGGCCTCGTCGGAGAGCAGGACCTTGGGTTCGCCGGCCAGGGCGCGGGCGATGCCGACGCGCTGCTTCTGGCCGCCGGAGAGCTGCCCGGGGTAGGCCTTGGCCTTGTCGGCGAGGCCGACCAGGTCGAGGAGTTCCAGGGCGCGGCGCGAGCGCTCGGCGCCGGAGACTCCGAGGATCTCGAGCGGCAGCTCGATGTTCTCCTTGACCGTGCGGGAGGACAGCAGGTTGAAGTGCTGGAAGACCATGCCGATGCTGCTGCGCGCCCGGCGCAGGTCTTTGCCGGCGCGGCGGCCGCGGGCGGCCAGCGCGGTGAGGTCGACGCCGTCGACCGTCACGGTGCCGGAGGTGGGGCGCTCCAGGAGGTTGACGCAGCGGATGAGCGAGGACTTGCCGGCGCCGCTCTGGCCGATCACGCCGTACACCTCGCCCTCGCGGACGTGGAGGTCGACGCCGTCCAGAGCGGTGACCTCGCGGCCTCGCGACTCATAGACCTTGGTCAGGCCCGAAGTGGTGATCACAGGGGTTTCCGTCACTGTCGAGTGCGCGGCGCGGGGTCCGCCGGGCACGGGGCATTCGTCGTTCGGACAGTCAGGCGCAGATCGGCTGGTTTCGGCGGGTGGCCGGGAGGCAGCTCGTGCGCGGGGCAGGGCACGGTCCGGCGCCGGATGGCGGGCGGATCGGCTCGACCGTCGGGTCTCGCTTCGGGGCGCGAGACTCAGGCGGGGGCCCTCAGAAGGCGCACATTCGACACATACAACGAGCACCGGGCGTGCTGATCGCCTCGGTCGCAAGGGTGCGGCTGCTCGTCGTGGTCATGGCTGCAAGTAAAGCACGCAGGCGTTCGACACCCGCCGGGGTGTCCGAATAGCGGACGTAAGCGTCGCAGCATGCGGACAGGAGAAGGCTCTCCGTCCGCCGTGGGCGGTACCGTGCCGCGCCGCCCGTGGCCTGCGGGAACACCTCCGCCGGGGCGAGCACGACGCCCTCGGCCCACGGCCGCGGGCGGGGCCCGCTGTGGTCAAGACCACGGTCTTCACCGGGCGGCCAGGAGTGGCGCCCGGGGGCGGGTCCGTGATGCCCGGGGGCGGCTGCCGTGGGGCGCGCGGAGGCCGGCGACCAGGTGCACGGGGGCGGGCGCGCCGGGGGTGTGCGGGGCGGCGCCGGGGGGTGCGCGCGGCGGGTCTTTTGGACCGTAATACCCTCGGGCCCATGCTTGACGCCCTGACGGTCGCGGTTTCGGTGGCCGCGCTCGCCCTCGCCGCCTGGTGCGGCTTCGCCGCCTTCCGGGACCAGCCGACCAAGGACTGGCACTTCATCGGCATGGCCGTGGTGACCGTCCTGGCGCTGGCCCAGCTGGTGGTCGGCATCGCCCGGCTGGCGGGCGGCGAGAAGGCCGACGAGGGCGCGACGATCTTCGTCGCGTATCTGCTGGGGGCGCTGTGCGCGGTGCCCGCGGCCGGTTTCATGTCGCTCGCGGAGCGGAGCCGATGGGGTTCGGCGACGGTGGCGGCCGGCGCGGTCGTGCTCGCGGTCCTGGAAGTGCGTCTCTTCGACATCTGGACGGTGGACTGACCATGACCGTGATGCGTGAGAACCGGACGCGGACGCGGCTCGTCCAGGGTCCCGGGATGCTGCTGGTCTGGCTGTACGGCGTGATGTCGGTGGGCGCGGTCTCGCGCTCGATCTACCAGATCGCGACCGAGTTCGACCGGGCGCCGCTCGCGTACGCGCTCTCGGCGGTGGCGGCGGCGGTGTACGCGTTCATCACCTACACCCTCGTGCGCGGCGGGGACACCGCCCGCAAGGCGGCGCTGGTGTGCTGCGCCGCCGAGCTGGTGGGCGTGCTGACGGTGGGGACCTGGACACTGCTCGATCCGTCCGCCTTCCCGGACGCCACGGTCTGGTCGGACTACGGCTACGGCTACGTCTTCATTCCCGTCCTGCTGCCGGTGACCGGGATCTGGTGGCTCCGCCGCTCCCGCGCCGAGACCGTCTGAGCCCGGCGGCCGCCCGGCCGGAACGACCGACCGGTCGGGTCAGGCGGCCTTCTCCAGGGTCACGAGCGTGAGGCGCGGCCCGATCTCGCGGGTGCCGACCGCTTCGTACCCCTTGCGGCGGTAGAGACGGAGGTTCCCGTCGCTGCGGTGACCGGTGAAGAGCTGGAAGCGCTTGGCGGCGGGGACCGGGTCGCCGGCGAAGTGGCTCTCGATGGCGTCGAGCAGACGCCCGCCGAGTCCGTGGCGCCGCAGGCGCGGATGGACGATCAGCTTGGCGATCAGGACGGTGCCGGCCTCGTCGGCCCGGCCGCGTACGGAGGCGACGATCTCGTCCCCGAGGCGCGCCACGAGCGCGTGTCCTTCGGCGAGTTCGGCCCGCAGCGCGTCGAGCGTCTGGGTCAGCGGCTCGATGGACCAGTCGCCGTACAGCTCCGCCTCGCTCTGGTAACAGAGGTACTGCAGCTTGAGTATGTGCTCCGCGTCCTGCGCGTCTGCCGCTGAGATGGTCACGCTCATGCCCATGTGCGCATGCCTCCCGCTCACCTGGTCCGCCGGTCGGTTTCCCGCACCCTTCCCCTCGGGCGAGGCGCGGGAACCTCTGCCGCCAGCATTCTGCGCAAACATCCCAGGCACCGGGAACGCATCGGCCCCAGACTGCCCTGTGAGATACCCAACTCTCCTGCGATTTCCCGGTAGGTGGGGTCGGCGGGGTCGAGCATCGCGGTGAGCAGGCGGGGGCAGTGGCCGGGGGTACGGCGGACGGCGGCGCGCAGGACGCGGCGCCGTTCCGCCACGAGCGCCGAGCCCTCGGGCGAGTCGTGGAGGTCGACGGCGTACGGCTCGGCGGTCCGCGGGGCGGTGGTGTGCGGCTCGGCGGTCTCCTCGCCCCGCGGGGAGGGCTCGTCGTAGGGGCGCTCGCGCAGCGCGGCCCGGCGGGCGCGGCGGGCCTCGGCGCGGACCGCCCGGCGCAGCCAGTCGGCGGGACGCTCGGGGGCCGCGTCGTCCTGGAGCCGCTCCAGGAGCTTGAGCCAGACGGCCTGTTCCAGGTCGCCCGGCTCGACACCGGCGGCGGGGGCCTCGGCGCGCGACTCGGCGGCGAGGAGGGGGGCGAGGGTGCGCAGGAGGTGCGGCTCGGGGAGGGTCATGCCCGCGACGATGCCGTGCGGGTGGGGGACGGTTGCGGAGCCGGGCGCAAACCACCCGGTCGGGGGTTCCGGCCGGGCGGCGCGCCTACCGCCGGGGCGGAGGCGGGCCTGCGCCGACCTCCGGGGGCGCACGCGGCGCCTGGCTCGGCTCCGAGCCGTGGTGGCATCACCGGCACGGGCTCGGAGCCTGACCGGGGTGGCCACCTCGGTGAAGGGCTGAGAGCGGCTGACCTGGTGGCGCCATCGGCGGCGGGCTCAGCTCGCGGTGAAGTCCGCCGCGGCGAGGAGGGCCGTGTCCGGGTTGTCGGAGAAGACACCGTCGATGCCCGTCGCCAGATACGCCTTCAGGGCGCCGAAGACGTCTCCGTAGGCGTTCGGGTCCGTGCCCCGGCGGAAGTCCGCGGGCAGGAAGCCGTTCTCGTTGCGCTGGGTGTACGGGTGGAGGATGAGCCCGCGCGCGTGGGCGTCGCGCACCAGGGTGGTCGGGGTGCCCAGCCGGCCGCCGGCGTCCCGCGGGATGACCAGGTCCAGGGTGGGGCCGATGCCCTGGGCGTACGAGGAGATCCAGCGCAGGCCCGCCGGCGTGACGAGGTCGGCGACCGTGCGGGGGTCGCCCGCCTCGACGAAGTCCCAGGGGCGGCTGCCCGCACCCGACAGCAGGACCACGCGCGGGGAGTCGACCAGCTTCGCGAGCCGCTGGACGCTGCTGGGCTCGAAGGACTGGAGGAAGACCGGCGAGTCGGCACGGTGCCGTCCGTACCGGCGCAGCAGCTTGGCGAGCCGCTCCTCCAGGCCGAGGCCGAGGGAGCGGAAGTAGGTGGGGTGCTTGGTCTCGACGTGCAGCCAGACCTCCCGGCCCCGGCGGCGTCCCTCCCGCTCGGCCCAGCGCAGCACCTCCTCGAAGGTGGGGATCTCCCAGCGGCCGTCGTAGAGGGTGTTCTCCTGACGGGTGCCCGGGATCCGCTCCTTGGCGCGCAGGGTCTTCAGCTCGGCGAGCGTGAAGTCCTCGGTGAACCAGCCCGTGAAGGAGGTGCCGTCGACGGACTTGGTGGTCCTGCGGGAGGCGAACTCCGGGTGGTCGGCGACGTCGGTCGTCCCGGTGATGTCGTTCTCGTGACGGCATACGAGATGACCGTCCTTGGTGGGGACGAGGTCCTGCTCGATCACGTGGGCACCGAGGTCGAGGGCGAACTGGTAGGAGCCGAGGGTGTGCTCGGGGCGGTAGCCGCTGGCGCCGCGGTGGGCGATGACGGTGGGCACGGGCAGGGAGCGGTAGCCGTGGCCCCTGCCCCTGGCCCCGGCGGCGTCCGCGGTTCCGGCTGCGTGCGCGGTCCCGGCGGGCAGGACCGTCGAGGCGCCCAGCACGGCCGCTCCCGCCACTCCGGCCGCTCCGAGGACCGTCCGCCGTGCCGGGGTCCGGTCTGCTCCCTGTGTCATGAAGGCTCCTCCAGTGTGATGTCCCGCACCTGTCAATCGTGGTCCCGACCGTAGGCAGTCGTCCCTTACCTGCGGCAGATGCTGGTCGAACATGGCGGAAACACACGTCAACACTGCGTATCCGGTCCGTGAACCCGATGTGCGCACCGCGGTGACCCGCGAGTATCGTCGCGACCTGCACAGACCACCCGCCCCGACACCGGAGGAACCGTTGTCCCGTCTCGCACTCATCAAGGCAGTGCTCGGACCGATCCTGCGCCTGATGTTCCGTCCTCGTGTGGAGGGCGTCGAGAACATCCCCGGGACGGGTCCGGTGATCCTGGCGGGCAACCACCTCACGTTCATCGACTCGATGATCATGCCGATCTGCACGGACCGCCCGGTCTTCTTCATCGGCAAGGACGAGTACGTCACGGGCAAGGGCTTCAAGGGCCGGCTGATGGCCTGGTTCTTCACCAGTGTCGGCATGATCCCGGTGGACCGCGACGGGGGCCGCGGCGGTGTCGCGGCTCTGATGACGGGGCGTCGGGTGCTGGAGGAGGGCAAGATCTTCTCGATCTACCCGGAGGGCACCCGCTCCCCCGACGGCCGGCTGTACCGGGGCCGTACGGGCATCGCGCGCCTGACCCTGATGACGGGCGCGCCGGTGGTGCCGTTCGCCATGATCGGTACGGACAAGATCCAGCCGGGCGGCTCGGGGCTGCCGCGTCCCGGACGGGTGACGGTCCGGTTCGGCGAGCCGATGGAGTTCTCGCGGTACGAGGGCATGGACCGCGACCGCTATGTGCTGCGGGCCGTGACGGACTCGGTGATGGCCGAGGTCATGCGCCTGTCGGGCCAGGAGTACGTGGACATGTACGCCACCAAGGCGAAGGCGGCGTGACGCCGGTCCGCATGGTGTGAGACGAGCGGCGCCCCCGCACGGCGAAGGCCGTACGGGGGCGCCGCCGCGTTGCGGAGGTCCGGCGTCGGCCGCCCCGTAGGGGAAGAGGCACCCGGGCGCGGCATGGCGTCCGTGGCGCCCGCGCGCCCTTCGTGGCGTCAGTGCTCCACGCCGTCCTCGAGCTTCTGGCCCCGCAGGAGGAACCAGGCCGCGACCGCGGTCGCGAGGAGGACCGTCGCTCCCACGCCCGCCGCGATGCGCAGGCCGTCGACGAAGGCGACCTGGGCCGCGGAGACCAGGGCGGTCGCCGTGTCGGGGGCGAGGCCCGCGGAGGCCTCCACCGCGCCGCCCAGCGACTCGTGCGCGGCGGCGGCCGTGGCCGCCGGCACACCGGCCGGGGTGGCGAAGCCCTGGTACACACCGGTCACGATCGATCCGAGGAGCGCGATGCCGAGCGCCGCGCCCAGTTCGTACGCGGTCTCGGAGACGGCGGAGGCGGAACCGGCCTGCTCCTTCGGGACGCTGGAGAGGATCACGTCGGCGGTGACGGTGAAGGAGAAGCCGGCGCCGAGGCCGACGACCAGCAGCGCCCCGCCGAGCAGCGGATATCCGGTCTCCTTGTGGACCAGCGTGATGACCGCGAGCGCCAGTCCGATGGCGCCGAGGCCGCCGGCGACGACGCCGCGCACCGAGTACCGCCGGGCGTACCGGCCCGCGACCAGACCGGTGACCACGGCGCCGACGGCGGCGGGCAGTTCGGCCAGGCCCGCCTCCAGCGGATCGCGTCCCTGGACGAGTTGCAGGAACTGGGAGAGGAAGAAGACCAGTCCGGACAGTCCGAAGACGGTGAGCAGGTCGGCGAGGACCGCACCGGAGAAGCCCCGGTGCCTGAACAGCCGCATGTCGAGCAGCGGCGCGGTCAGCGCGTACTGGCGCCGGACGAAGGCGTGGAGGGCGGCGGCTCCGATGACGACGGCCGCGCCGACCTCCCACGTCGGAGCGTGCGAGGCGACTTCCTTGACGGCGTAGACGACACCGATGACGCCGACCAGGGAGAGGCCGACGCTGACCAGGTCCCAGGGGCCGGCCACCGGGTTCCTGGACTCGGGCAGCAGCTTGATGCCGACGAGGACCAGGGCGGCCATCACCGGCAGGTTGATGAGGAAGACCGAGCCCCACCAGAAGTGCTGGAGCAGCGCTCCGCCGACCACCGGGCCGACGGCCGCGCCGGCCGAGGCGGTGGCGCCCCAGATGCCGATGGCGAGGCTGCGCTCCTTGGGGTCGTGGAAGATGTTGCGGATGAGCGCCAGGGTCGACGGCATCAGCGTCGCGCCGGCCACGCCGAGGAGGGCGCGGGCGACGATCATCATCTCGGGGCTGGTGGCGTACGCGTTGAGCACGGAGACGGCGCCGAAGGCGGTCGCCCCGATCAGGAGCAGCTTCTTGCGGCCGATCCGGTCACCGAGGGAGCCCATGGAGACCAGGAGTCCGGCGATGACGAAGGAGTAGATGTCGCCGATCCACAGCAGCTGCGTGCCGGTCGGCTCCAGGTCCTCGCTGAGCGCGGGCGTCGCCAGGCCGAGGACGGTGGCGTCCACGGCGACCAGGAGGACGGCCAGGACGAGAACCGAGAGCGCGAGCCAGCGGCCGGGGCTCTTCACCTCCGTCCCCGTCGTCGGGCTCAGCTGCTGGGTCCTGCTCACTTCTCCACGCTCCGTCGTGCGCCACCGAGCAGCAGCTCGGTGATCATGTACTGAAAGTCGTTGGTCGCGACCCGTCCGTCCATCACGGACCAGGCACAGGCCGAGACGAGCCCGTAGAGGGCCTCGGTGAGCCAGGCGGGGCTCAGGTCGATCCGGAAGGTGCCTTCCTCCTGGCCGCGCCGGAAGAGGGCGCTGACCCTCGCGTCGAGCCGGGCCCAGCCCTCGTCGACGTCGTCGCCCTCGAAGAGCTGGTTCTCGGTGACGAGGAAGGCCAGCAGCTGCGCGTTGGGCTCGGTCGCGGCGACGAGCCGCCGCAGCGCCTCGTCGGCCGGGCCCTCGTCGAGACGTGCGGCGTCGCACGCGGCCTCGAACTCCTGAAGGCCCATCGCCTCGAGGGCTCTGACCAGCGCGTCCCGCCCGGCGAAGTGCCGGTGCAGGGTGGCGCGGCCGATACCGGCGGCCCGGGCGACCTCGTCCATGGTGGCGGTCGATTTCCGGGCGAGCAGGGCGGCGGCGGCGCGGAGCACCTGGGTGCGGTCGACTGACATGAGACGACCATACACCGAATGAGACGTTGATGTCTCATTCGATAAATCGCCGCCTCACCACGGTGTGGAAAGGAATGCTGTGACCATGACGAAGCCGTTGCTGCTGCTCGACGTGGACGGTCCGCTGAATCCCTACGCGGCCCAGCGCGAGCGCCGCCCGGAGGGATACACCACACACCGGATGCGGCCGGGCGGCTGGTTCGACACGAAGCCGCTGCGGGTGTGGCTCAATCCCGCCCACGGTGGCGAGCTGCGCGCGCTCGCGGAGGCGTACGAGCTGGTGTGGGCGACGACGTGGAAGGGCGAGGCGAACGACTGGATAGGGCCGCATCTCGGGCTGCCGGAGCTGCCGTTCATCGACTGGCCCTCGATGCACGGAAAGGCCCCTCACGGGACCTTCTGGAAGACGCAGTACATCCTGGAGTACGCGGCCGGGCGACCGTTCGCATGGGTCGACGACGACATCACGTCGTACGACCGCGAGTACGTGGAGCACCAGCACCTCGCCGCCGCCCTGTTGCTGCACGTCGACCCCCGACTCGGACTGCTCCGGCCGGACTTCGACGCGCTCACGGAGTGGGCGGCGGCGCTGTGACGCGAGGGGGGAGGGCTACTTCCTCACGGCGGCCCAGGCGTGCTGGATCACCAGGTCCGCCTTGACCTCCACCAGCTGGGCGGCCACCGCGGACGGGGCCGTGCCGCCGCGGCCGTCGCGGGAGGCGAGGGCGCCGGGGACGTTGAGGACGCCGCGCACCTCGGGGGTGAGGTGCGGGGAGATCTTCGCGAACTGCTCGTCCGTGAGCTCGTCCAGCTCCTTGCCGTCCGCCTCGGCGACCTTGACGCACTCGCCGGCGACCTCGTGCGCCACCCGGAACGGCACGCCCTGCTTGACCAGCCACTCGGCGATGTCGGTGGCGAGCGAGAAGCCGGCCGGGGCCAGCTCCTCCATGCGCTCCCGGTTGACCGTGAGCGTCGCCATCATGCCGGTGAAGGCCGGGAGCAGGACCTCCAGCTGGTCGCAGGAGTCGAAGACCGGCTCCTTGTCCTCCTGGAGGTCACGGTTGTAGGCGAGCGGCAGCGCCTTGAGCGTGGCCATGAGTCCGGTGAGGTTGCCGATGAGGCGACCGGACTTGCCCCGGGCCAGCTCGGCGATGTCCGGGTTCTTCTTCTGCGGCATGATCGACGAGCCGGTGGAGAAGGCGTCGTGCAGGGTCACGAAGGAGAACTCCTTCGTGTTCCAGATGATGATCTCCTCCGCGATCCGGGAGAGGTTCACGCCGATCATGGCCGTGATGAAGGCGAACTCGGCGACGAAGTCACGGGACGCCGTGCCGTCGATGGAGTTGCCGGCCGAACCGCGCTCGAAACCGAGGTCCTTGGCGACCGCCTCCGGGTCGAGCCCGAGGGAGGAGCCGGCCAGGGCCCCGGAGCCGTACGGCGAGACGGCCGTACGGGTGTCCCACTGGCGCAGCCGCTCGGCGTCCCGGGAGAGGGACTGCACGTGGGCGAGGACGTGGTGGGCGAAGAGCACCGGCTGGGCGTGCTGGAGGTGAGTCCGGCCCGGCATGGCCACGTCAGCGTGGGCCTCCGCGAGACCGACGAGCGCGTCCTGGAGGTCGGCGATCAGGCCGCCGATGATCCGGGCGTGGTCGCGCAGGTACATCCGGAAGAGGGTGGCGACCTGGTCGTTGCGGGACCGTCCGGCGCGCAGCTTGCCGCCGAGGTCGGCGCCGAGCCGCTCCAGGAGCCCGCGCTCCAGAGCCGTGTGGACGTCCTCGTCGGCGATCGTGCCGACGAACGAGCCGTCGGCGACGTCCGCCTCCAGCCGGTCGAGGCCGGCGAGCATGCGCGTCAGTTCGTCCTCGGTGAGGAGACCCGCCTTGTGGAGCACGCGCGCGTGGGCACGCGATCCGGCGATGTCGTACGGCGCGAGCCGCCAGTCGAAGTGGACCGACGCGGACAGCTTCGCGAGGGCCTCGGCGGGGCCGTCGGCGAAGCGGCCGCCCCAGAGCCGGACGTCACCGTTCTTGCTGCTCACAGCTACTGCTCCTCAGGACAAGGGTGGAGATGTGCGACCGCCTTCCCGCGGCGGGTGGACGACCGGGGAGGCAGCTGTGGAACGACCAGGGGTCGCGCGAGGTCACGCCGGCGGCGGTCTTCGCGGAGGGCTCGACGATGCGATAGGCATAACTATGCGGTCCTCCGTATGTTCTGTCAATTTTCCGGGGCTGAATAATCGGGAGCGCGCACCGGAGGCGACGCCTACGCTCCCCCCATGCTGAGCAGGGACATCGAACACGCCGTCGCACTGGCGCAGGGAACACCGATCGCCGAGGCGATCGATGTCTACGACGCGGCGGAGTGGACCGGGCTGGACCGCGCGGTGCGGGAGGTGGCCGGGCACCAGCCGTCGGGGCTCCCCTCCTTCGCGTGGGCGAGCGATCGCCCCGTACGCCGGGTGACCTGGGAGTGGGACGCGCCCCTGCCGTCGGTGAACCTGTCACGGCGCCGTGCGCACCCCGCGCCCACCGAGACCGAGGTCGCCCTCGCCCTGTGCCACCCCGACGGCCGGATACGGCAGGCCGCACTGCGGCGGACGAAGGGGCTGCCCGCCCTGCTGCCCCTGATCGCGATCCGTTGCGCGGACTGGGTGGAGCCGGTCCGCGTGGAGGCCCGGGACCTGCTGCGGGCCGTGCTGCCCGGCGTCGGCCCCGAGGGGATCGGCGTCCTGGCCGCCGTCGTCCTGAGGGTCTCGGGCCGACAGCGCGGAGACGTCGCCCTCGACCTCGTGGAGACCGCCCTGAAAGCGGGCCCCGCACCCACGCTCGACGCCGTCCTCGCGAGCGGGGAACGGGCCGTGCGAAGGCTCGGGCACCGGCTCGCGGTCGAACGCGGGCTCTTCTCGGCCGCCCGGCTGGCCTTGATCGCCGCCACGGACGAGGACGTGGTCGTCCAGGACCTCTGCGCGAGCGGCGTGCTCGCGGCTGTCGACGTCACCACCGGCGACGACGTGCTGCACCCGCTGTTGCGGTCCCCGTACCCGCGGGTGCGGTCGGCCGGCGTGACGGCGTTGCGCCGGGCGGAGCGGCACGACGAGGCCGGGCCCTTCCTCACGGACCGGTCCGCGCTGGTGCGGGCCTGCGCCCGCTATGTGCTGCGGAAGGCCGGGACCGACACCGCCCCTGTCTACCGAGCGCTGTGCGCGGGCCCGGACGTGCCGCCCGGCGCGCCGATCGGGCTCGCCGAGTGCGGTTCGCGGGCCGACGCGGATCTGCTGTGGCCGCTGACCCTCCACCCGCGCGACGGTGTGCGCGCCGGTGCCGTGGCCGGCCTGCGGCTCCTGGAGACCGTGGACCCGGCACGGATGACGGTGCTGCTCGACGACCCCGCGCCCGGCGTCGTACGGGAGGCGGCGGGCGCACTCGCACCGTGGGCGCACCGGCTGTGCCCGGCGGAGCTGACGGAGCGCCTGACCTCGGACCGGCCCCGGCACGTGCGCACCGGAGCCTTCCGGCTGCTGGCCGCGCGGGGTGGGGAGGCGTACGCGGAGGCGGCGCGGCGGCTGAGCGGCGACCCGGACGCGAAACTGCGGGCCGACGCGCTCGCGGTGCTGGGCAGCCGCAGGGTCACCACCAGGTGAGACGGTGCCGCCGCGCCTCTCCTGGCGCGGGAGAATCGGCGGCATGGGAAAAACGCATGAGCGAATAGACGGACGACTCCGCGCCTTCATCGAGGCCCAGCCCCTCTTCTTCACGGCGACCGCGCCGCTCGACGGCGACGGCACCGTCAACCTCTCCCCCAAGGGGCTGACCGGCTCCTTCGCCGTGATCGACGAACTGACCGTCGCGTACCTCGACTTCGCCGGCAGCACCGCCGAGACCGTCGCGCACCTGCGGGAGAACGGTCGTATTACCCTCATGTGGTGCGCCTTCCAGGGGCCGCCGAACATCGTGCGCGTCCATGGGCGCGGCGAGCCCGTGTTCCGTGACGACCCGCGCTGGGAGGGGCTGATGGCGCACTTCCCGGGTATCGACGTCACCCTGCACGGCGTGCGTGCGATCGTCGTGGTCACCGCCGAGCTGATCCGGGACAGCTGTGGGTACGGGGTGCCGTTCATGGCGTACGACGAAGACCGCGACCTGCACGGGAAGCGGTTCGCGCGCGAGGACGACGCCTCGCTGAGCGCGTACTTCGCGAAGAAGGACCACATCGAGTCGAGCATCGACGGGCTGCCCGGGCTGCCCCTCCCGCTGCCGCCGCTCCCCCAGCCGGCCCAGTAGCGTGGCGGTGGGCGGGCGGCGCGCCTAGCGTCGCGCCATGCGCACCCTTCTCGCCGTCGGCGCGGTCGTACTCTCCCTGGCCGCCGCCCCCGCCCCCGCTCCCGTCCCCGCAGCCGGCTCCCTCTCCGGCGCCGTGACGTCCGGTCAGGCCGCGCCGTCCGCGCCGCTGCCCGAGCGGATGGCGGACACCGGCGGCGGGTCGCAGCTGATCACGGCCGAGGCACCCGGCGCAACGTCCACCACCGGAACCGTCACCTGGTGGGACCGGCACGGCGGCCGGTGGGTGCGGACGGGCTCCGCGAGCGCCAGGTTCGGCGCCAACGGGCTCGTGGAGGCGGAACGGCGCCGGCAGGGGACGAACACGACACCGACCGGTCTGTTCGGTCTTCCGTACGCCTTCGGCATCGAGGCCCCGCCGTCCGGGACGTCCTACCGCTTCGCCCGCGTCACGGACCGGTCCTGGTGGTGCCAGGACAACGACTCCCGCGCGTACAACCGTTGGGTCGAGGGGCTGCCCCGCGACTGCCGGGCCGAAGAGGCCGAGCACCTCGTCTCGTACGGCGAGCGGTACGCGCACGCCCTGGTCGTCGGCTTCAACTACCGCCACCCCGTGCGCGGGAGGGGCGCCGGGATCTTCCTCCACGTCAACGGCCGGGGCGCGACCGCCGGTTGCGTGTCCGTGCCGGCGGACGCGATGCGCCGGATCCTGGCCTGGGCCGATCCGGCGCGCCGCCCCCACATCGCGATCGGCACACGAGGCGGCCGTACGGCGATCACCCGCTACTGACCCGCCGTCAGCTCTCCTTCTGCGCCAGGCGCAGCAGGTGGTCGGCGAGACCCTGGCCCCCCGCCGGGTCGCGGGAGATCAGGAGCAGCGTGTCGTCACCCGCGATCGTGCCGAGGATGGCGTGGAGTTCGGCCTGGTCGATGGCCGACGCGAGGAACTGGGCCGCCCCCGGCGGGGTCCGCAGCACCACGAGGTTGGCGGAGGCCTCGGCGGAGATCAGCAGTTCGCCGGAGAGACGCCGCATGCGCTCCTCCTTGGCGGACTCCCCGAGCGGCGCCTGCGGGGTACGGAAACCGCCCTCGCTGGGCACCGCGTAGATCAGCTCGCCGCCCGTGTTGCGGATCTTCACGGCGCCGAGTTCGTCGAGGTCGCGGGAGAGCGTCGCCTGGGTGACGCTCAGCCCGTCGTCCGCGAGGAGCTTGGCCAGCTGGCTCTGGGAGCGCACCGGTTGCCGGTTGAGGATGTCGACGATCCTGCGGTGGCGTGCGGTACGGGTCTGCGGAACGGACGGCCCGCCGTGCTCGGTTTCCTGCGCGTCGGTCATCGTCGTCTCATTCTCCGGTTCGTCCTTGCCCGTGCACCGCTTCGTCGAGGACGCCGGGAAGCGCCTCCAGGAAGGCGTCCACCTCCGCGTCCGTGATGATCAGCGCCGGCATGAGCCGGACGACATCGGGAGCGGGCGCGTTCACCAGGAGACCGGCGTCCTGAGCCGCCTGCTGCACCTGGGGCGCGAGGGACTCGGTGAGCACGATACCCAGCAGGAGGCCCGCGCCGCGGACGTGGGAGACCAGCGGGTGGCCCAGACCCTCGATTCCGTCGCGGAGCTTCTCCCCGAGGCGCTTGACCTCGTCGAGGATCCCGTCACCGGCCAGGGTGTCAAGGACCGCCAGCCCCGCGGCGCAGGCGACCGGGTTGCCACCGAACGTCGTGCCGTGGTGGCCGGGCTTGAACAGCTCCGCCGCCTCTCCGAACGCGACCGTCGCGCCGAGCGGCAAGCCGCCGCCGAGGCCCTTGGCGAGGGTCACCACGTCCGGGTCGACCCCCTCGTGCGCCTGGTACTCGAACCAGGTGCCACACCGGCCGACGCCCGTCTGGACCTCGTCCAGGACCAGCAGGGTGCCGGTGGCGCGGGTGATCTCGCGGGCGGCCCGGAGGTAGCCCACCGGCGGGACCGCGACCCCGATCTCGCCCTGGATCGGCTCGATGATCACGAACGCCGTCTCCTCGGTCACCGCCGCCCGCAGCGCCTCCACGTCCCCGTACGGAACGTGCGTGACATCGCCGGGCAGCGGCAGGAACGGGGTCTGCTTGCCGGGCTGGCCGGTCAGGGCGAGCGAGCCCATCGTCCGGCCGTGGAAGCCGCCCGTGGTGGCGACCATGTGGCTCCGGCCGGTCAGCCGGCCCAGCTTGAACGCGGCCTCGTTGGCCTCGGCCCCGGAGTTGCAGAAGAACACCCGTCCCGGGCGGCCGAACAGCTGGAGCAGCCGCTCGGCGAGCGCCACGGGCGGCTCGGCGACGAAGAGGTTCGAGACGTGGCCGAGGGACGCGATCTGGCGCGACACGGCCTCCACGACCGCAGGGTGGGCGTGCCCGAGCGCGTTGACGGCGATGCCGCCCACGAGGTCCAGGTACTCCCTGCCGTCGGCGTCCCAGACCTTGGCGCCCTCGCCGCGGACCAGGGACAGCCTCGGCGTGCCGTAGTTGTCCATCAGCGAACCCCGCCACCGCCGGGTCAGCTCCGTGTCGGTCATGATTCCCCCTGTCCGTCCGGCACGACCATGGTGCCGATCCCCTCGTCCGTGAAGATCTCCAGCAGGATCGAGTGCTGGACCCGGCCGTCGATCACCCGCGCCGTGGTGACCCCGTTGCGCACCGCGTGCAGACAGCCCTCCATCTTCGGGACCATCCCGCTGGACAGCTCCGGCAGCAGCTTCTCCAACTGGCTCGCGGTGAGCCGGCTGATGACCTCGTCGCTGTTCGGCCAGTCCTCGTAGAGCCCCTCGACGTCCGTCAGGACCATCAGGGTCTCGGCGCCCAGCGACGCAGCGAGAGCCGCAGCCGCCGTATCAGCATTGACGTTGTAGACATGTCCGTCGTCCTGGGAACGGGCGATGGAGGAGATGACCGGGATCCGGCCGTCCTCCAGGAGCGCCTCGATGGCGCCGGTCTCGATGGCGGTGATCTCACCGACCCGGCCGATGTCGACCTGCTCGCCCTCGATGACCGGCATGTGGCGGGTGGCCGTGATGGTGTGCGCGTCCTCGCCGGTCATCCCGACGGCGAACGGGCCGTGCTGGTTGAGCAGCCCGACCAGCTCGCGCTGCACCTGGCCGGCGAGGACCATCCGTACGACGTCCATCGCCTCCGGGGTCGTCACCCGCAGCCCGGCCTTGAACTCGCTGACCAGACCCGCCTGGTCGAGCGCGGCGCTGATCTGCGGGCCGCCGCCGTGCACGACGACCGGCTTGAGGCCGGCATGGCGCAGGAACACCACGTCCTGGGCGAAAGCCGCCTTCAGGTCCTCGTCGATCATGGCGTTGCCGCCGAACTTGATGACCACGGTCTTGCCGTGGTGCCGCGTCAGCCAGGGCAGCGCCTCGATGAGGATCTGCGCCTTGGGCAGGGCGGTGTGCTTCCGGGTACCGGTCATGAGGAGTACGCGCTGTTCTCGTGGACGTAGTCGGCGGTCAGGTCGTTGGCCCAGATGACGGCCGACTCCGACCCCGAGGCCAGATCCGCCGTGATGGTGACCTCGCGGTAGCGCATGTCGACGAGATCGCGGTCCTCGCCGACCGAGCCGTTCCTGCACACCCACACACCGTTGATCGCCACGTTGAGCCGATCCGGGTCGAAAACCGCCCGGGTCGTGCCGATGGCGGACAGCACCCGGCCCCAGTTGGGGTCCTCACCGTGGATCGCGCACTTGAGGAGGTTGTTACGGGCGATGGACCGGCCCACCTCCACGGCGTCATCCTCCGTCGCCGCGTTGACCACCTCGATACGGATGTCCTTGCTGGCACCCTCGGCGTCCCCGATGAGCTGGCGGGCCAGGTCGTCGCAGACCGACCGCACCGCCTCGGCGAACTCCTCCCCCGCCGGGGCGACACCCGAGGCGCCCGAGGCGAGGAGCAGCACCGTGTCGTTGGTCGACATGCAGCCGTCCGAGTCCACCCGGTCGAAGGTGACCTTCGTGGCCTGGCGCAGCGCCGCGTCCAGACCCTCCGCCGGCACGTCGGCGTCCGTGGTCAGCACCACGAGCATCGTGGCCAGGCCCGGAGCGAGCATGCCCGCGCCCTTCGCCATGCCGCCGACCGTCCAGCCGTCCCTCGTCACCACGGACGTCTTGTGGACCGTGTCCGTGGTCTTGATCGCGATGGCGGCCTTCTCGCCCCCGTGCTCCGACAGCTCCTTCGCGGCCTTCTCCACGCCCGCGAGGACCTTGTCCATCGGAAGCAGCAGCCCGATGAGACCCGTCGAGGCCACGGCGACCTCGCCGGCTCCGGTCTCCCTGCCACCCGCGCTCAGGACCTCCGCGACCTTCTCGGCCGTCGCGTGCGTGTCCTGGAAACCCTGCGGGCCCGTACAGGCGTTGGCGCCACCCGAGTTGAGGACCACCGCCGTCAGCTCCCCGGTCCCCAGCACCTGCTGGGACCACAGCACCGGCGCGGCCTTGACACGGTTCGAGGTGAACACGCCGGCGGCGGCGCGACGCGGCCCCTCGTTGACCACCAGCGCCAGGTCCGGATTGCCGTTCTCCTTGATCCCGGCGGCGATACCCGCCGCCGTGAACCCCTTCGCTGCGGTGACGCTCACAGTCCAGCTCCGTTCGCTTCTCCGCCCGCGCGGCGCACCGCCGCGGGCATCGTCCTCATCCGCGGCCCGGCGGCCGCGCGCGCGTCGCTCACGGGGCGACTCCCGTCGTGGAAAGGCCGGTGTCCTCAGGGAGACCGAGAGCGACGTTCATGCTCTGCACCGCGCCGCCGGCGGTGCCCTTGGTGAGATTGTCGATGGCGCTGATCACGATGATCCGGTGCGCGGCCTCGTCGAACGCGACCTGGACCTGAACGGCGTTGGAACCGTTGACGGACGCCGTGGCCGGCCACTGACCCTCTGGCAGCAGGTGGACGAACGGCTCGTCCGCGAACGCCTTCACATACGCGGCCCGGACCGCGTCGGCCGTCACGCCCGGCCTCGCCTTCGCGGAGCACGTGGCGAGGATCCCGCGGGACATCGGCGCCAGGGTCGGGGTGAACGAGACGCCGACCCGCTCACCGGCCACCGCACTCAGGTTCTGGATCATCTCCGGCGTGTGCCGGTGGCCGCCGCCGACGCCGTACGGCGACATCGAGCCCATCACCTCACTGCCGAGCAGATGCGGCTTCAGGGCCTTCCCCGCGCCCGAGGTGCCGGTCGCGGCCACGATCACGGCGTCCGGCTCGGCGAGCCCGTCCCCGTACGCCGGGAAGAGCGCGAGCGAGACGGCCGTGGGATAGCAGCCGGGCACCGCGATGCGCTTGGACCCCTCCAGCGCGGCACGGGCACCCGGCAGTTCGGGAAGGCCGTACGGCCACGTCCCGGCATGCGGGGACCCGTAGAACTTCTCCCAGTCGGCGGCGTCCCCGAGCCGGAAGTCGGCGCCCATGTCGACGACGAGGACGTCCGGGCCGAGCTGCTCGGCCACCGCGGCGGACTGCCCGTGCGGCAGGGCGAGGAAGACGACGTCGTGCCCGGCCAGCTCCTCGGCCGTCGTCGGCGCGAGGACCCGGTCGGCGAGCGGAAGGAGGTGGGGCTGCAGACCGCCGAGCCGCTGGCCGGCGTTGGAATGACCGGTCAGCGTGCCGATCTCCACCTCCGGATGGGCGAGAAGAAGACGCAGAAGCTCTCCGCCCGCGTACCCGCTCGCTCCCGCGACTGCTGCTCGTACCGTCATCGAAACCCTCCTCCTGGATGGCATGACTATACGCAGAGCCGCAGTTTTATGCAAAGCTCGCCGAGCCCGGCCCCGCTCATCCGCTCCGTACCGGCCGCCGCAGGAGGTAGACGGCCGCGCCGGAGACCAGGGCCGCCATGCAGGCGATGAAGACGAGGCCGGCACCCTCCAGGCCGATCGGGTCCGACAGGAGGCCGACGCCGATCACCGGCACCGAGATGCCCGTGTACGCGACCACGAACAGGGCGGAGATCACCGCCGCGCGCCGGTCGGGCGGCGAGGCCCCGGCCACCGCCGAGAGTGCTCCGCGGAAGGCCAGCCCCTGGCCCGTCCCGCCGACGAGCGCGCTCAGGACCACCAGGGCGAACACGTCCCAGCGCAGCGCTCCCGCGAGGAGGGCGAGACCGCCGAGGAGCCCGGCGCACCCCAGGGGCAGCGCCCGTGTCCCCGCCCGGCCGACCATCAGCTGCCCGGCGGTCGAGGCGAAGAACGCCAGGGCGACGACCAGACCGCTCACCGCGTGGTCGTGCACGTCCAGGGACTGGGCGAGGAACGCCGGACTCACCGAGGTGAAGACGCCGAAGAGGGCGAACCCGACGAACGCGGCGGTCGCGGCCGGGGCGAAGACCGCCCGGACCTCCGGGGGGAGGCCGAGCCGCTGCGGCCGCACGGTGCTCACCGGCCGACGCTCCCGTACGGTCTCGGGGAGCCGGAGCAGGACGGCGGCCGACACCGCCACCAGGGCGAGGTGCACGACGAAGGGCAGATGGAGCGGCCAGGGCGCGTGCTGCGCGAGCACGCCCGCGAGGAGGGGCCCGCAGCCGAGGCCGCCCATGTTCGCGGCGGTGGCCACGAAGGTGGCGCGGGAGACGTCGGCCTTCGGGGCCAGTTCCATGACGTACGCCGTGGCCGCGCCGGTGAACAGGCCGGCGGAGAGCCCTGACAGCAGCCGGCCCGCATAGAGCCAGCCGAGGCCGGTGGCGCACAGGAAGCAGACGGCGCTCACCGCCGAGAACCCCAGCCCCCAGAGCAGCACGGGCCGCCTGCCGACCGCGTCCGAGGCGTTGCCCGCCAGGAGGAGAACCCCGATGACCCCGAAGGCGTACACGGCGTACACGACGGTCACGATCAGCTCGGAGAAGCCGAACTTCTCCTGGTAGAGGCTGTAGAGAGGGGTCGGCAGCGTCGTGCCGGCCATGCACACGGCGAACACGGCACCGGCGAGGTAGCACCGACGCCGGCCTCGACGATCACGGTCCATGCCGCCGACGTTAACGCCGGGCGGTGCGGGCCGCCGCGCACCGGCGTCCATCGGGCGCACGGCGCGTCGACGGAGGACCGGTTGCACCTTCCCTTGTTAGCTAATTAGCTCATATGCTAAACAGGTGGGGTGAGCGAGCACAGCGACGACATCGGGCATCACCCTCACGGTCCCCGGCCCGAGCCGGCGGCGGACGCCGACGAGGCGGGCGTCTTCCGCGCGCTGGCCGACCCCACCCGCCGCCAGATCCTCACCGACCTGCGGGACGGCGAGCTGGCCGCCGGGGAGATCGCCCGCCGGTTCTCGATCAGCGCCCCCTCGATCTCCCGCCATCTGGGAGTGCTCAAGGGCGCGGGCCTGGTCGCCGAACGCCGGGACGGCAACCGGATCCTGTACTCCCTCGTGGAGGACCGGCTCGCCACGAGCGTGGGCCGCTTCCTGAGCGCCGTCTGCCCGGAACAGATCGTTCTGCGCCGCACCACGTGGCGCGACAAGGGAGCCCCGTCATGAGACCGCCTCGACTGTCGAGCGTCATCGAGCGCCGGCTCCTCGTCAACTACCGGGTCGAGCCGGACGTGGCCGCCCGCCTCCTCCCGGCCGGACTCCGCCCGCAGCTGGTCCGGGGGCACGCCGTCGCCGGGATCTGTCTGCTGCGCCTCGGCTCCGTGCGGCCCACCTGGGCGCCCGCAGGGGTCGGACTGCGCAGCGAGAACGCGGCCCACCGGATCGCGGTGGAGTGGGACGGCCCCGGGGGAACGGAGACCGGCGTCTACATCCCGCGCCGTGACACCGCCTCCCGCGTCAACCGCTGGGCCGGCGGCCGGATCTTCCCCGGCGAGCACGGGCACGCGGACTTCGAGGTACGGGAGAGCGAGGACACCGTGCGTGTGGCCTTCGCGACCCGGGACGGCTCCACGCGGGTGGACGTCACCGCCGAGGTCACGCGCGATCTCGCGGACAGCGAGCTGTTCGCCGACCTCGACGAGGCCTCCGCCTTCTTCCGCGAGGGCGGCACGGGCTATTCGGCGACGAGCGCGGGGCCGCACCTCGACGGGCTGCGGCTGCACACCGACGCCTGGCGCGTCGAGGCGGGCCGGATCACCTCGGCCCGCTCCAGCTTCTTCGACGATCCGGACCGCTTCCCGCCGGGGAGCGCCGCGCTGGACTCCGTCCTGCTGATGCGGAACGTGCCGGTGCGGTGGCAGCCGCTGCCGGCCCTGTCCCCCGCCGTGCCTCCGGCCGTATCCCCGGCCTGCTGAGGCGGGGGTGGGTAAGGAGGCGGCGTTCAGCCGCGCGCTGCCCGCCCCGCGCCCTTCACGGCCCGCAGCACCACGAACTTCGGGTCGCCGGCGACCACCTCGCAGGAGCCGAAGATGCGGCGCAGCGTCACGTGGTAGCCGAGGTGCCGGTTGCCCACCACCCACAGCTCGCCTCCCGGGCGCAGCACGCGCCGCGCGTCGGTGAACATCCGGCGTGCGGTGCGGTCGGTGGTGGCCTGGTGGCTGTGGAAGGGCGGGTTGTTGAGGACGAGGTCCACCGACTCGGCCGCGAGGTCCGTCGTCCCGTCCCCGACCAGGAACTCGGCCGCGCGGCCGGCCCCGGTGTGGGCGCGGACGTTCTCCTCGGCCGAGGCCACGGCCTGGTACGACTCGTCGACGAAGACCAGCTCCGCGTCGGGCTCGGCGAGCGCGACGGCCAGGCCGACGACGCCGTTTCCGCAGCCGAGGTCCACGACCCGGGCGTGGCCGAGGTTCCCCGGCAGGTGGCGGAGGAAGAAGCGGGTGCCGATGTCGAGGCGGTCGGCGCAGAAGACGCCGGCCTGGTTGACGACGGTCCGGCCCGCGACGACGGGGACGTCGGCGGGCAGCTCGTACCGGTAAGGCCAGGGGTTGCCGCCCCGGTCCAGGGAGGCGTCCGGGGTGCAGTGGATCAGCCGGGCCTTCTTGACGGCGAGCGAGGTGCGCGTGGGGCCGAGGATCCGCTCGAACAGCCGGAGCGTGGAGGTGTGGATGTCCTTCACCATGCCGGTGCCGACGACCACGGTCCCCTCGTGCACGGCGGGCGCCAGGCGGTGCAGCTGGTCCTCCAGGAGCCCGAGGCTCTTGGGCACCCGGACCAGCAGGACGTCGACGCGGGCGGGCGGGGGGTCCTGCGTGGTCAGCAGCCGGACCGCGTCCGGGCCGGCGTCCGAGCGGGCCAGGTTGGCCTCGGTCGCCTGCCGGCCGAGGTAGGAGTCGCCGATCTGCACGAGCTCGGCGGGGTGCCGGGCGGCGAGCGCGGTGACGAGAGCGCCCCAGCGGTCGCCGACGACGGCGACCGTGCCGGACAGATCGGTCTCCGTCTCGGCCAGGTGCCGCAGCAGGTACTCGTCGGAGGCGTCCCAGGCGCGGAGGGGGTCGCGCGGGTCCTCGGGGAAGCGGGTGAGCGGGAACGTGCCCCATGACGTGGTCAAACGGTTCATCGTGGTCTCAGGCTAGCCGGTCGCCGGCGGGCTCCCGGACGGCGACCGCGCCGCGCCCTGTCCGCCGGGCCCCGGGAGGCGCGTACGGGGGCGCCGCGGCCGGACGGCGTCGCGGCGGGGCACGGGCCGAGGAGCGGGCCGCGTACGCCCTAGCCGACGGCCGCCTGAAGGTGCAGGTGCCACAGTCCGGGCCGGCCGGTCAGGGTGACCGTGGACAGGGGGCGGACGTCGACGTTCCAGTACGTGGCGGGCGGCGCCTTCAGGGCGTACACCAGGGCGGCCCGGACGACGGCGGGTTCGGCGACCGCGACGATGGCGCCGTCGTCGGCGGGGCGGGTGTCGAGCCAGCCGCCGACGCGGGAGATGAAGGACAGGAGGGTCTCGCCGCCGTGCGGCGCGGTCCGCGGGTCGGCGAGCCAGGCGTCGACGGCGGCCGGGTCGAGGGCGGCCACCTCGGCGAGGGTGCGGCCGCGCCAGCGGCCCATGTCGCAGTCGCGCAGGGCGGGCTGGGCGAGGGGCGCGTAGCCGAGGGCCGCGCCGGTGGCGCGGCTGCGGGGTGTCGGGGAGCAGTAGCGCAGCTCCGCGGCGCCGAGGGGGATCAGCGCGTGCGCCGCGAGCTGCACCTCGTACCAGCCGGCCTCGTCGAGCGACCGGTCGTCGTCGAACCGTTCGGCGAGCAGGGAGGAGCTGCGCGCCGCTGCGACGAGCGTGACCCGAAGACCCATGGCCGCGATCGTGAGGCCGGAAGCCTGGCAGGTCAAGGGGGCATATGCGCCGCGTCGATCGGACCCGAAGGGCGGCCTGGGGGTCAGTTCAGACCGAGAGCCATCCACATGTCCGGTTCCTCCAGCGGCTCGAAACCGACCTTCCGGTACACACCGTGCGCGTCCGCGGTGGCGAGCATGATGCGCCGCAGGCCGAGCGGGGCCAGGTGGTCGCGCACGGCGGTGACGAGGGCGGTGCCGAGGCCGGTGCCTCGGGCCGGCCGGTCGACGTAGACGTCGCAGAGCCAGGCGAAGGTCGTGTGGTCGGTGACGACGCGGGCGTACGCGGCGATCTCGCCGGTCCCGCGGTGGTAGGCGGCGAAGTTGAGCGAGCCGGCGATGGCCCGGTCCTGGGTCTCGCGGGGGCGGCCGGTCGCCCAGTAGGTGTCGGTGGAGAGCCAGTGGTGGATCCGGCCGGCGTCGAGCCGGGCGGGGTCCGTCGAGATCTCGTAGGCGCCGTGCGTGAGCGGGTACGAGGGGGCCGGGTCGGTCATGGGCGAAGGCTTCCAGACCCCTCGGACGGTTGTCATTCCCTTTCCGCGCCGGCTCACGGGCGGGGCCCCTCCTCCTCCGACGGCTCACGGGCGAGGCCCTTCTGCCCGGCTAGCGGCTCTCCGTCGGCTCGCGGCGGGGCTCGGGGCCCCTCCTCCTCCGACGGCTCACGGACGGGCCCCTCTCCGTCGGCTCGCGGGGGGGCGGGGCTCCTCGCCGCGCCTCACGGCCTGAGTCCCCTCCCCTGCCGCCTCACGGGGTGAGCTCGTCGACGGCGGCCCGCAGCCGCCGGACCCCCTCCGCGATCTCCGTCGGCCCCGCGACCCCGGCGAAGCTGAGCCGGATGTGCCCCGCGGGTGGTTCGGCGCAGAAGTAGGGGCGGCCGGGTGCGACGGCGACGCCGGTGCGCAGGGCGGTGGCGTGCAGGGCGGGTTCGGAGAGGCCGTCGGGGAGGCGGAGCCAGAGGTGGTAGCCGCCGGACGGGATGTGGGGCAGGGCCAGTTCGGGGAGGTGGTGCGCGAGGGCGCCGGTCATCACGTCGCGGCGGCTCTTCAGCTCCTGGGACACGGCACGGAGATGACGGTTCCAGGCGGGCGATCCGACGAGTTCCAGGGCGGTCTCCTGGAGGGGGCGCGGAACGAAGAAGCTGTCGACGACCTGGATGGCGCGGAGCCGTTCCAGGACGGGTCCGCGCGCGGCCAGGGCGCCCACGCGCAGGCTCGGGGAGGTCGGCTTGGTGAGCGAGCAGACGTGGACGACGACGCCGTCGGGGTCCTCGGCGGCCAGGGGGGCGGGCAGCGCCCCGGCGTCCTCGTGAACGAGCCGGCGGGCGAAGTCGTCCTCGATGACGAAGGCGCCGGCCGCGCGCGCGATCCGGACGACGTCGCCGCGCCGCGGGCCGCCCAGGACGGCGCCGGTGGGGTTCTGGAAGAGCGGCTGGCAGACGAGGACGCGGGCCCCGGTGGCCCGGAAGGCGGCTTCCAGGAGCTCCGGGCGCACCCCGTCGGCGTCGGCGGGGACGGGGACGGGCCGCAGACCGGAGGCGCGGGCGACCGCGAGCATGCCGGGGTAGGTGGGCGACTCGACGAGGACGGGGCTGCCGGGCGGGGCGAGGGCGCGCAGGGCGGTGGTGATCGCGGACTGGCCGCCGGCGGTGATGAGGATCTCGGCCGCCGTGACGGTGCCGCCGATCTCGCGGGCGAACCACTGGCGCAGTTCCGGGAGGCCGTCGGTGGGCGGCCGCCCCCAGGCGCCCGGCCGACGGCCCGCGCGGGCCAGAGCGGCGGCCATGGCCCGTTCGGGCTGGAGCGAGGGATGCAGATAGCCGCCGTTGAACTCGATCACTCCGGGCGGAGGCGGGGACAGCGTGACCAGGACCCCGGAGGCGTCGACGGCCCGGGGCACGAGTTCCGTGGCGGTGTCCGCGCTGAGGGTGACCTCCTGCCAGGAGGTGTCGCCCGTGACCGGGGTGGGAGTCCTGGATTCGGCCCGGAAGGCGCCGGCTCCCGGGCGGGTGACGACGAGGCCCTCGGCGGCGAGCTGGGCGAGGGCGCGGGTGACGGTCACCGGCGAGACGCGGTAGCGCTCGACGAGCGCACGGCTCGACGGCAGCTTTCCTCCTGGTGAGTAGCGGTCGAGCTCGCTTCTCAGGGATTTCGCCAGTTCGCCCACACTGCTACGCTCATGCATGACAGCACAGAATAGCGCTACTCCCCCTGGCCGGATAGCGGTTCGCACCTCCACGAGGGCCGCGTCGGCCGCCGTCCCGCCGCGGGACGGCGCGGCCGCCTTGTCGGCCGGCGGCTCCACCGGCCCGGCCGCCTCCCCGCCGGCCCGCGGCACACTCCTCGCGGCTCTGGGTGTGGTCGCGTTCTCGCTCACCTTCCCCTCCACTGTCTGGGGCCTGGAGAGCTTCGGGCCCTGGTCGCTGGTGGCCCTGCGCTCCACGCTCGCCGCGCTCATCGCGGGCGCCTTCCTGCTCGCGCGGCGGGTGCCCCTGCCCGAGCGGCGCCACTGGGCGGGGCTCGCGGTCGTCGCCGGCGGTGTGGTCGTCGGCTTCCCGCTGCTGACCTCGCTCGCGCTGCGGACGTCGACCACCTCGCACGCCGCGGTGGTCGTCGGCCTCTTGCCGCTCACCACGGCCGTGTTCGCCGCCGTCCGCACGGGCCGCAGGCCCTCCCGGACGTTCTGGACCGCGGCCCTCGCCGGAGCGGCGGTCGTCATCGCCTTCACGCTCCAGCAGAGCGGCGGCGCCCTGTCCACCGGGGACCTGTACCTCTTCGGCGCCCTGCTCGTCTGCGCCGCCGGCTACACGGAGGGCGGCCGGCTCGCGCGGGTCATGCCCGGCTGGCAGGTCATCGGCTGGGCCCTGATCCTCTGCCTGCCGCTGATGGCGGTCGGTTCGGTCGTCGCCCTCTCCCTGGAGCCGGTCCGGCTGACCGCCCACGGCGTCATCGGCCTGGTGTGGGTGGCCGCCGGTTCGACCTTCTTCGGTCTGTACGTCTGGTACCGGGGCATGGCCGCCATCGGCATCCCCAAGGCCAGCCAGTTGCAGCTCGCCCAGCCCCTGCTCACCCTGGTCTGGTCGGTGTCCCTGCTCGGCGAGCGGCTCGCCCCCGCCGCGCCCGTCGCCGCCGGCGCGGTCCTGGTCTGCATCGCGGTGACCCAGCGGACCAAGGGATGACCGGCCGGCCGGGGGCCGCACCGACA
This sequence comes from Streptomyces sp. NPDC036822, assembly GCF_055609145.1. Taxonomy (NCBI): domain Bacteria; kingdom Bacillati; phylum Actinomycetota; class Actinomycetes; order Kitasatosporales; family Streptomycetaceae; genus Streptomyces; species Streptomyces sp. NPDC036822. The sequence continues at coordinate 264,253 of NZ_JBVJPY010000007.1, read as the reverse complement.
GGACAGCGGCGGGTGACGCAGGTCACAATGGCGTGGAAGGGCTCCGTCACGAAGCCCCGAGGGGCGCGAGGTGCCCGAGAACCCGAGAAGCCCGGCCGCGAGGAGGCCCCCGGATGCAGGCGAGCGTGGGCGACAAACTGCTGATGCACGGCCGGACCGTCGGTCAGCACGACCGTACGGCCGAGATCACGGAGGTACTGGGGGACAACGGCACTCCCCCGTACCGCGTGCGATTCGACGACGACGGCCACGAGGCCCTGATGTCACCGGGCCCCGACTCCGTCGTGCGTCACCACGAGAAGACCTGAGAGGTCTCTCGAACCCCCTGAGAAGCCCTCCGAGACGCCGAGAGTCAGGACGCGGGCGCGGCGGAGGCGCCCCGGTCGGGGTAGTGGTCGCGCACCACGGCGGTCATGGCCCCACGGGGGTCCGCCGCGACCTCCTTCGCCGAGAAGAAGCAGTGGCCGCCGACCGACGCGTACCGCTCGGCGAGCGTCAGGTGGCGGGACAGCTCATCGGCGTCCCGCCACGCGGCGGCCTTGTAGAGCGCTTCTCCGATGTAGAGCCCGACGCCGGTGTCCCGCACCACCGCGTCCCACCACGGCAGCAGCTTGGCGTAGTCGACGGCTTCGTGGCCGATGTTCCAGTACAGCTGCGGGATCACGTGGTCGATCCAGCCCTCCCGGATCCACCTGCGCGTGTCCGCGTGCAGGTCGTCGTAGGTCTGCACCCCTCCGCGGGTGTCCGAGCCCTCCGGGTCGGTGGCGGCGTTGCGCCAGACCCCGAAGGGACTGACACCGAAGGCGACGCCCTTCCTGAGCTCCTTGATCCGCGCGGCCGTCTCGGAGACGAGCAGGTCGATGTTGTTCCGCCGCCAGGAGGCCTTGTCCGGGAAGTCCCCGCCGTACCTCTCGTACGCCGGGTCGTCGGCGAAGTCCTCGCCGGCCACCGGGTACGGGTAGAAGTAGTCGTCCCAGTGCACGGCGTCGACGGCGTAGCGCCGCACCGCGTCCAGCATCGCGTCCTGGACGAAGCGGCGGACCTCGGGGAGGCCGGGGTCGTAGAACAGCTTTCCGCCGTAGGGCAGGACCCAGTCGGGGTGCCGCCGGGCGGGGTGGCCGGCCGCCAGTCGCGAGGGGTCCGTGTGATGCGCCACACGGTAGGGGTTGAACCAGGCGTGCAGCTCCAGGCCCCGCCGGTGGGCCTCCTCGACGGCCGTGCCGAGGGGATCCCAGCCCGGGTCGCGGCCCTGGACCCCCGTCAGGCATGCGGCCCACGGCTCGTACGGCGAGGGCCACAACGCGTCGGCGCTGGGGCGGACCTGGAGGACGACGGTGTTCAGCCGGCGCTCGACGGCCGTGTCGAGATGGGCGAGGAGCTCCGTGCGCTGCGCCTCGGCGGACAGACCGCCGCGAGAGGGCCAGTCGCGGTTGGCGACCGTGGCGATCCACATGCCGCGAAAAGCCTTCGCACCGCCCGCCGCAGCCCCTCTCGTGCCCTTACGTCCCATAAGTCACCCCTCCGGTGTCGGACACGTCACACGTGCGCGGACAGAGCATGCCCGCCCCGGACGATCGATCATCCGCTCAACCGGAGTAACGTCGTGGGGTCGAGGCGGACGCACCGGAATCACACGGGGCCCGCCGCCAGAGAAGAGCGAAAGGCACGAGGTGACGGACTCCATGGCCGACATTGAGCGCGTCGGAGTGGTGGGCTGCGGCCAGATGGGCGCGGGCATCGCGGAGGTGTGTGCCCGCAGCGGCCTTGAGGTGATGGTCGCCGAGACCACCGGCGAGGCGCTGGAGATCGGCCGCACGCGGCTCTACAACTCGCTGGGGAAGGCCGCCGAACGCGGCAAGATCAGCGAGGAGGAGCGCGACGCCACGCTGGCGCGGCTCAGCTTCACCACCGACCTGGGCGAGTTCGCCGACCGGGACCTCGTCATCGAGGCCGTCGTCGAGAACGAGCAGGTCAAGACCGAGATCTTCCAGGTGCTCGACCAGGTGGTGACCCGGCAGGACGCCATCCTGGCGTCCAACACCTCCTCGATCCCCCTGGTGAAGCTGGCCGTGGCGACCTCGCGGCCCGACGCGGTCATCGGCATCCACTTCTTCAACCCGGCTCCGGTGCAGAAGCTCGTCGAGCTGATCCCGGCCCTCACCACGTCCGAGGGCACGATCAGCCGCGCCCAGGCCATGGTGGAGAAGGTGCTGGGCAAGCATGCCATCCGCGCCCAGGACCGCTCGGGCTTCGTGGTGAACGCGCTGCTCATCCCGTACCTCCTCTCGGCGATCCGGATGTTCGAGTCCGGCATCGCGAGCCGTGAGGACATCGACAACGGCATGGAGCTGGGCTGCGCCCACCCGATGGGACCGCTGAAGCTGGCCGACCTCATCGGTCTGGACACCGTCGCCTCCGTCGCGGACTCGATGTACGCGGAGTTCAAGGAGCCGCTGTACGCCGCTCCCCCGCTGCTCCAGCGGATGGTGGACGCGGGCCGACTCGGCCGCAAGACCGGTTCGGGCTTCTACCCGTACGCCTGAGCACGTCCCCGCACCCGACCGAACGGCCCGTACACCCGCACAGGTACGGGCCGTTCGGCTTCGCGTGCCCCCGCTCCCCCGGCCCCGCTCTCCCTTCCCCTGCGGTCAGCCGATCCGCAGGTGGTGGAGCATCAGCAGTCCGGCGGCCATGTTGGCGGCCGGTACCTCGCCCCGGGCGATCATGTCGGGGACGAGCTTGAGGGGTATCCAGGCGCGGCGCGAGGACTCGAAGTCGTCCTCGGGCGGGCCGATGTACGTGGCGTGCTCGGCCCAGTAGAGGTGGTGCCGAGCGTCGGTGAGGCCGTTGGACGGCTCCACGGTGAGGAGATGGCGCAGGGGCCCGGGGCGCCAGCCCGTCTCCTCCTCCATCTCGCGGGCGGCGGCGGCCTCGGGGTCCTCGCCGTCCTCGACGACACCGGCGGCCAGCTCCCAGCCCCAGCTGTCGGTGATGAAGCGGTGGCGCCACAGCATCAGCACCTCGTCGGCCTCGTTGACGGCGGTCGCGACCGCGACCGGGCGGAGCCGGATCAGATAGTGGTCGAGGCGACGGCCGTCCGGGAGTTCGACGTCCGCGAGATTCACCCGGAACCAGCGGTTCTCATACACCGGTTGTTCGCTTAGTTTCGTCCACTGCACGTTTCTGCCACCTTCCGATTGGGCGGTGGCAATATGGCAGCAGTCGGGGGCTCACAGGGGAACGCGCAGGGCCCCATCGATGAGTTCCGCCGCCTCCCGCGCGTCCGCGCAGTCACTCGCGAGGAGATGTTCCCGCACCAGCCGCAGCCGGTCCCGCAGGCGCTGCGACTCCATCCCCCGGGCGCCCTCGGTCATCTCCCTCGCCGTCCGCGCCGCCTCGTCGGCCTCCCCCTGCCGCAGCTCGATCTGGCAGAGCATCGCCAGCCGGTGGACCCTCCCCCGGTCGTGGGCGGGGGTCCCCACCGCCGCCTGCGCGTGCTCCCGCGCCGCCGGGAGGTCACCCAGACTGAGCAGCGCCTCGGCCACCTGCACATTGACCAGCCCAGGCTGGACGTAGCCGGTCTCGGCCGGCTCGTGGACGGGACAGATCCGCTCCGCCTCCGCCTCCGCCCGCCGTATGCACGCCAACGCCGCCGTCCCGTCCCCGAGATGGGCGTACGCCTTCGCCTGCATCGCGGAGAGGTCGGCGGCCAGCGCCGGAGTGATCTGCCGTCCGGCCGACCGCAGCGCCGCCTCGGCGAAGGCCACCGCCTGCCGGTACTCCCCCATGAACAGCGACTGGTTGACGAGCAGCGCCACCACGTACGCGCCGAGCCCCCGGTCCCCGCTCGCCTTCGCGAGCCGCAGCGCCTGGTGGAAGTAGCGCTGGGCGAGCCCCAGCGCGTCGGAGTCGTACGCGCAGATCCCGGCCACCGCCACCAGGCCGCCCGTGGCCCGGTGCAGTTCCCGCCCGAGGCCGTCGCTGTACGACCCCCGCAGCAGCGGCGCCGTCGCGGAGTTGAGGAAGCCGACGATCCGCACCCGGGTCGCCACCCCGCCCGCCTTGCGGTACATCTGCTCGTAGTGCGCCCGGGCCGCGCGCAGCATGGCGACGTCGGCCATCGACACCCGGGTCAGCCCGTCGCGGGACACGTCGGCGTCCTCCGGCGGGTTCTCCCACTCCCAGACCGGCATCACCGCGGGCGTACCGGTGACGGCCGGGGCGCCGAGCAGGTGCGGCCGCTGCTGTTCGTCGGAGCGCCACAGGGCGGCGGCCCGCTCGACGAAGCCCGAGAGCGGCGAGCCGAGGGCCGGGGCGGCGGCGCCGGGCACACCGAGGCCGATGTCGTCCAGGGTGACCGCGCGCCGCAGCCGTACGGCGAGTACCTCGCAGATCAGGTCGGGCACCTGCCCGCGCGGTCGCTGGCCCTTCAACCACCGTCCGACGGCGGTGTGTTCGTACCGCAGGGCGAGGCCTCGCGCGCGGCCCGCCTGGTTCACCTGGGCGGCCAGGCCGGCGTTCGACATGCCCGCTTCGTCCAGCAGGGCGTCGAGGAGGCTGTTGGGCAGCATGGCCCCTCCGGTGGCTCGGTGGCGCTCAGACTAGTGGAGGGCGGTTTCGCACGGGGTGTGAACGAAGTGCCCGTTTCTCCCGTCCGCGTGCTCTGCCGCCGTACGTCCCGGACCGGTTGACTGAACGTCTCGCCGCAAGGCGACCGGGCCGCCGGCTCCCCCTCTTACAGTGCGGTGGCCCGTCACGCGCCGCCCGTCCTGCTGATCTGCCCGACACTCCGTGGCAGGGCGGGCGGCGCCGCCGGCCGAACCCGCCGCCCGACGGTCGCTCACCGGTGGGGGGAGGGTGCGGACCGGGTACGGCGCAGCCCGGGTTCGGCGGGCTGCGCCGGCACCCGGGCCCGGTCGTTGCGGACGACCAACAGGGCCACGTCGTCGGCGAGTCGGCCGCGGGTGTGCCGCAGCAGCGCGGTGTGCACGCGCTGGACCAGGGCGGCGGGCGGCACGGGCGCGTCCCGGACCGCCTGGGCGAGGACGGCCTCCAGGCCGAAGAACCGGCCGGTTCGGTCACGGGCGTCCTCCGCCCCGTCGGTGTGCAGGAAGAGCGCCTCGCCCGGCAGGAGACGGGTGCAGGCGTACGGGGTGAGGTCGGCCGGCAGGGGGAAGGCGCCGAGCGGGGGCAGCGGGTCGCCGACGGGGACGGCCTCGACTCGGCGGCCGAGCCGGTAGGGGCCGGGATGCCCGCAGTCGAGGGCGTACACCTCGCCGTCCGGGCGGATCTCCAGAAGCAGGACGGTGACGAACTCCTCGGCCGCGGGATGCTCCGGCTCGCACCCGGCGCGGGCGGGGTGCTCGTCGCGTGCCCGCTCGCGCAGGTGCCGCGCCAGCGCCCGGTCGAGGCGGCGCAGCACCCCGCCGAGCTCCGGCTCGTCGTGGGCGGCCTCGCGGAAGCTGCCGAGGACGGCGACGACCGCGCCGAGGGCGGCGAGGCCGTGGCCCCGCACGTCGCCGATGACGATCCGCACGCCGTAGGGGGTGGCCACCGCCTCGTACAGGTCCCCGCCGACGGACGCGCCGCGGGAGGCCGAGAGCTGGCCGGCGGCGACGGCGAGACCGTCGAGCCGGGGTGGCGGCGGCCGCAGCAGCACCCGCTGGGTGACATGCGCGATGGCGCGGACCCGCTCCAGCTCGCGGGAGAGACCGCGCCGGATGCCGAGGATCAGGCCCGTGCCGACGGTGAAGAAGACGACGCTGGTCGCGATCCGCATGGGCAGCCCCGGCTGCCGGGCCAGCGGACACGCGAGTTTCCAGGTGACGGCGACGACACCCCAGAGAGTGGGAAGGGCGAGCGGCCTCAGCCGGCGAAGCCGTGAGCCCTCGGAGAGCAACGCACTGGTACGGATCACGCACGGCCTTTCCGGAGGCCCTGCAGCGCCCGAAGGCCCTGCGGCGCACAGGTCCGCCCCTGTGGCCGCGTCGATTCTCCCGACGGGACGGGGTGCGGCGGAACACCCTCCGCCCATCTCACCCGAAGGAGTGAGCACCCCCACCGCGCCGCCCCTCGCCACCCCGGCCGCCACCCGCACGCGTGGGCGCCCCCCGGACTCCCGTACGCCCCGGGGCGTACGGTGCGCGCCGGGCGGGGAACACCGGAAGGGGCCGGTCCGGTGTGTGGTGCACCGGGCCGGCCCCCTCCGGGAGCAGTTCGCCGTCAGGCGCCGCGCAGGGTGGCTCCCGTGCGTTCGGCGGCGAGGGAGACGGCCGCGTCGCGTGCGGCGGTGGCCTCCTCGACGGTGAGCGTGCGGTCCGTGGCGCGGAACTTCAGCGCGTACGCCAGGGACTTCTTGCCCTCGCCGAGCTGGTCGCCGGTGTACACGTCGAACAGCCGGATGGCCTCGAGCAGTTCACCGGCGCCGTCGCGCAGCGCGGTCTCGACCGTGTCGGTCGGGACCGCCGTGTCGACGACCAGGGCGACGTCCTGGGTGGCCACCGGGAAGGAGGAGATCCGCGGGGCCTTGAGGGGGCCCTCGTTCGCCTGCTCCACCAGGTCCAGGTCCATCTCCATCGCGCAGGTGCGGTCCGGCAGTCCGAGCGCCTTGACGACGCGCGGGTGCAGCTCGCCGCCGTGGCCGACGAGGACCTTCTCGCCGTTGACGACCACGTGGAACGCGGCGCAGCGCCCCGGGTGCCACGGGGCGTGCTGGTCGGCGCTGATGATCAGCTCGACACCGCTCTCGGCGGCCACCGTGCGGGCGGCCTGGATCGCGTCGGCCCAGTCGGCCGGGCGGCCCTTGCCCCACCAGCCGGCCTGCTCACGGGCCCCGGCGAGGACGACGGCGGCCCGGCGCGGCTGCGCGGGCAGCGCGGCGTTGACGGTGGCGATCTCCTCGTCGGTGGGCCGGCGGTCGACGGGCAGCCGCACGGCGACGCCGGGCCGCTCGCCCGGCCGGAAGACCAGTCCGGTCTCGAAGAGCGCCAGGTCGTGGCTGCCCCGCCCGTCGTTGCGGCGCAGCGCGCCGAGCAGGCCCGGCAGCAGCGTCGTACGGAGCGCGGGCTCCTCGTCGGAGAGCGGGTTGACCAGGGTGACCACCCGGCGACGGGCGTCGTCCTCGTCCAGGCCGAGCTGGTCGAAGACCTGCGCGCCGATGAACGGGTAGCTCAGCGCCTCGACGTAACCGGCGGCGGCCAGCGCGCGGCCGACCCGGCGGTAGGTGCGCTGGCGCTCGGTGAGCCCGCGGCCGGCCGGCGGCTTGGGCAGCGTCGAGGGGAGGTTCTCGTACCCCTCGAGCCGGATGACCTCTTCGGCGAGGTCGTTCGGCTCGTTCAGGTCGGGGCGCCACGTCGGGACGGTGACGACCAGCTCGTCCTGGCCGTAGACGTCGCAGCCGATCTCCTGGAGGCGGCGGACGACGGTCTCGCGGCCGTAGCCGACGCCCGCCACGCGGTCCGGGTGGTCCGCCGGCATGGCGACCGTGCGGGGCGCGGACGGCGCGAGGATCTCGGTGACGCCGGCCTCGGCGGTGCCGCCCGCGAGGAGCACGAGCAGGTCGACGGTCCGCTGCGCGGCGGCGGCCGCCGCCTGCGGGTCGACCCCGCGCTCGAAGCGCTTGGACGCCTCGGAGGCCAGCTTGTGGCGGCGGGCCGTGCGGGCGATGGAGATCGGGTCGAAGTGGGCGGCCTCGATGACGACCTCGGTCGTCGCACCCGCGACGTCGGTGTGGTCGGCGATCTCGGTGTCGGCGCCGCCCATGACGCCCGCGAGGCCGATCGGCCCGCGGCTGTCGGTGATGACCAGGTCGGCGGCGTCGAGGACGCGCACGGCGCCGTCGAGGGTGGTGATCTTCTCGCCGTGCTCGGCGCGGCGGACACCGATGGGGCCGTCGAGCCGGGTGCGGTCGTAGGCGTGCAGCGGCTGGCCGAGCTCCAGCATCACGTAGTTGGTGATGTCGACGGCGAGCGAGATCGGGCGCATGCCGGCCTTCTGCAGGCGGCGGCGCAGCCAGATCGGGGAGCGCGCCTCGGGGTCGAGACCCACGACCGTACGGGCGGTGAAGCGGTCGCAGCCGATGGGGTCGGCGATCTGGACCGGGTAGCCGTACGAGTTCGGCGCGGGCACGTCGAGGAGCGCCGGGTCGCGCAGCGGCAGGCCGTAGGCGATGGCGGTCTCGCGGGCGACTCCGCGCATCGAGAGGCAGTAGCCGCGGTCGGGCGTGACGGCGATGTCGAGGACCTCGTCGTACAGCTCCAGGAGCACGGTGGCGTCGATGCCGACCTCGTGCTCCGGCGGGAGCACGATGATGCCGTGGGTGCCGTCGTCGCCCATGCCCAGCTCGTCGCCGGAGCAGATCATGCCGCGGGAGACCCGGCCGTACGTCTTGCGCTCGGCGATCCGGAAATCACCGGGGAGCACGGCGCCGGGGAGCGCCACGACGACCTTGTCGCCCTCGGCGAAGTTCCGGGCGCCGCAGATGATCTCCTGGGGCTCGCCGGTGCCGTTGGCCTGGCCGACGTCGACGGTGCAGAAGCGGATGGGCTTCTTGAACTCCGTCAGCTCCTCGATGGTGAGGACCTTGCCGACCACCAGCGGGCCGGTCAGTCCGGCGCCGAGCCGCTCGACGGTCTCGACCTCGAGTCCTGCCGAGATGAGCTTGGCCTGGACGTCGCGTCCGGTCTCCGTCGCCGGCAGGTCGACGTACTCCCGCAGCCAAGAAAGCGGGACCCGCATCAGATCTCCATCCCGAACGGCCGGGTGAACCGGACGTCACCCTCGACCATGTCTCGCATGTCATCGACGTTGTGGCGGAACATCAACATCCGCTCGATTCCGAACCCGAAGGCGAATCCGCTGTACTTCTCCGGGTCGACACCGCAGGCGACGAGCACCTTGGGGTTGACCATGCCGCAGCCGCCGAGCTCGATCCAGCCCTCGCTGCCGCAGGTGCGGCAGGGCCGGTCGGCGTTGCCGACGGACTCGCCGCGGCAGACGTAGCAGAGCATGTCCATCTCGGCGGACGGCTCGGTGAAGGGGAAGAAGTTCGGGCGGAGCCGGGTCTTCATGTCGGGCCCGAAGAGCGCCTGGACCATGTGGTCGAGGGTGCCCTTGAGGTCGGCCATGGTCAGGCCCTCGTCTACGGCGAGCAGCTCGATCTGGTGGAAGACCGGGGTGTGCGTGGCGTCCAGCTCGTCGGTGCGGTAGACGCGGCCGGGGCACACGACGTAGACCGGGGGCTCCCGGTCGATGAGCGTGCGGGCCTGCACCGGGGAGGTGTGGGTGCGCAGCACGACACCGGACTCGTCGCCGGTGGTGCCCTCGGGGCCCTGGACGAAGAAGGTGTCCTGCATCTGGCGCGCCGGGTGGTCCGGCACGAAGTTGAGGGCGTCGAAGTTGAACCACTCCGCCTCGACCTCGGGGCCTTCGGCGACCTCGTACCCCATGGAGACGAAGACGTCGGCGACCCGCTCCATGAGCGTGGTCAGGGGGTGGCGGGCGCCGGCCGGGGTGCGGTCGTACGGCAGCGTGACGTCCACCGCCTCCTCGACGAGCACGCGGGCGTCGCGGTCGGCCTCGAGCTCCGCCTGGCGGGCGGCGAGGGCCTTGGAGACGACGCCGCGGGCCTGGCCCACGAGCTTGCCGGCCGCGGCCTTGGCCTGCGGCGGCAGCGCGCCGATCTCTCGGTTGGCCAGCGCGAGCGGGGAGGTGCCCCCGGTGTGCGCGGTCTTCGCGTGTGCGAGCGCGTCGAGGTCACCCGCGGCGGCGAAGGCGGCGAGCGCCTCGTCCCGCATGCGCTCGATCTCTTCCGGTTTCAAGGCCTCGACCTCGACCGGGTCGTACGACTTATTGGGTGCGGACATTTCTTCCCGTGCTTCCGTTTGGCTGGCTGGGCGGCCCCGCTCGACGACAAGGGCGCAAACGTGCCAAAGGTCGAGTCTAACGGGGTGCGAGGACGCGAATGAGCCCGTGGGCGGGCCGGGCGGCCGATGATCTCGTCAGGCGAGATAGGCCGGGGCAGCCACGGGCAGGATAAATCGGAACTCGGCGCCACCGCGGGGGCCGCGGCCGACGGTGATGGTGCCGCCGTGGGCCTCGACGATGCCCTTGACGATGTAGAGGCCGAGTCCGGTGCCACCGCGCTTGCTTCCCCGCCAGAAACGGGTGAAGACGCGCCCCATCGACTCCTCGGGGATGCCGGGTCCTTCGTCGCTCACGGTGACCGCCGTCCCCTTCTCTCCGTCGGTGGTGGCGCAGGTGGGCGCCACCTCGATGGTGACGGTTCCCTCGCCGTGGCGCACCGCGTTTTCCAGGAGGTTGCCGAGGATCTGGTCGATCTTGTCGGGATCGGCCCAGAGATCGGGCAGCCCCGGCCGTACGCGGACGAAGAAGCGGTCGGGGGACTGACCGCCCGCGGTGTGGGCCTGGATGTGGCGGCCGACGGCGGCGGCGATGTCGACGGGCTGGCGGCGCACCTCGAGCCGGCCGGAGTCGATCCGGGAGATGTCGAGGAGCTCGGCGATGAGCCGGGTGACGCGGTTGGCGTCGGCGTCGACGGTCTCCAACATGAGGCGCTTCTGGTCGTCGGTGAACCGCTCCCACTTGGCGAGCAGGGTCGCCGTGAAGCCCTTGACGGAGGTCAGGGGCGAGCGCAGCTCGTGGGCGACGGTGGCGATCAGTTCGGCGTGGCTCAGCTCGGTACGGCGGCGGGCCTCGGTGCCGCGCAGGGAGACCACGACCCGGAGGACGGGGCCGGTGGGGTGCTCGCGGACGTAGCGGGCGGAGACGAGGACCTCGCGGCCGCCGGGCAGGAGCAGATTGCGCTCGGGCTGGCCGCGGCGGGTGGCGAGCCCGCCGTAGGGGTCGGTGAGCGTCCACCAGCGGCGGCCCTTGAGGTCCTCCAGGGGCAGGACCTGCTCCAGGGGGGCGCCGAGGGCGTCGTCGCGGGAGACGGAGGTGAGGCGGGCGGCGGCGGCGTTGAAGCAGACGACCCGGCCGGTCGCGTCGGCGACGACGAGTCCGTCGGGCAGGTCGTCGGGGTCGATGCCGGGCCGGTGGCCGTGCTCCGGGGCACGCGGCTCGGAGCCCCGTCCGTGTGTGGGCCTGTCCGTGCCGACCGTCATCCCCGCTCCCCACCCCTCCGTGTAGCGCAGTGGGCCCCCGAGCCCGTCACCCTACTAGGTGGAGGTGACGGAGTGGACCCCCTCAGACGGTGGTTCGGGGGCGCTGGGCACGCGCGGAGGCGTACAGGCACACGGCGGCGGCCGTCGCGAGGTTGAGGCTCTCGGCCTTGCCGTGGATCGGGACGCGTACGACGGCGTCGGCGAGCGCGCGGGTCTCCTCGGGGAGGCCCCACGCCTCGTTGCCGAAGACCCAGGCGGTGGGTCCCCCCATGGTGCCGGCGTCCAGCTCGTCGTCGAGGTCGTCCTCGCCGGCTCCGTCGGCGGCCAGGATCCGTACGCCCGCGCTCTTCAGACCGGCGACGGCCTGCTCGACCGGGACGCCGACGGCGACCGGGAGGTGGAAGAGGGAGCCGACGGAGGCGCGGACGGACTTGGGGTTGTAGAGGTCGACGGAGGCGTCGGTGAGGACGACGGCGTCGGCTCCGGCGGCGTCGGCGCAGCGCAGGACGGTGCCGGCGTTCCCCGGGTCGCGGACGTGGGCGAGGACGGCGACCAGCTTGGGCCTGGCGGCGAGGATCTCCTCGAACGGCGAGTCGAGGAAGCGGCAGACGCCGACCAGGCCCTGGGGGGTGACGGTCTGGGAGACCTCGGCGAGGACGGCGTCGGAGGCGTGGTGGACCCGGGCCCCGGCCGCGTGGGCGGCGTCGACGATCCCGGCGTACCGCTCGGCGGCCTCGACGGTGGTGAAGAGCTCGACGAGCGTGGGCTCGCCCCCGCTGCCGCGGTGCTCGACGGCCTCGCGGACGGCCTGCGGGCCCTCGGCGATGAAGAGGCGGTCCTTGCCCCGGAAGTTGCGCTTGGCGAGCCGCCGGGCGGCGACGACGCGCGGCGAACGCGGGGAGATCAGCTCGGGGGTGCCCATGGGGTCGGCGGCTCTCTTTTCGTGCGTACGAGAGGGGTGCGAGGCGGGGTGCGGGTGTCGCGGGAGGGGGCCGGGTGCCGGGCGGGCGGACCGCCCTGGGGCCCCGGTGTCCCCGGAACGCGCCGGACCCGCAGGCGCGGGGCCTGCGGGTCCGGGCAGAAGCACTGCGGCCTGGGAGATCAGGCGGCGGCCTTCGGGGCGTTGACGTCGGCCGGCAGAGCCTTCTGCGCGACCTCGACCAGCGCGGCGAACGCGTTGGCGTCGTTGACGGCCAGCTCGGCGAGGATCTTGCGGTCCACCTCGATGTTGGCGGCCTTCAGACCCTGGATGAGGCGGTTGTACGTCATGCCGTTCTGGCGGGCAGCGGCGTTGATGCGCTGGATCCACAGCTGACGGAAGTCGCCCTTGCGCTTCTTGCGGTCGTTGTAGTTGTAGACCAGCGAGTGGGTGACCTGCTCCTTGGCCTTGCGGTACAGGCGCGAACGCTGACCGCGGTAGCCGGAGGCCGCCTCGAGGATCGCCCGGCGCTTCTTGTGGGCGTTGACTGCCCGCTTGACGCGTGCCACTTGTTAACTCCTTGTAGCGGGGTCGTGGTTGGACTCACACGACCCGGAAACGAATGGGGCCCGGACTGGGCCGGTGGCTCCCGGTCACCGGGAGCCGGAGATCAGTCAGATGCCCAGCATCTTCTTGATCTTGGCCGCGTCGCCCGGGGCCATCTCGGCGTTGCCGGTGAGGCGGCGCGTCAGCTTGGACGACTTGTGCTCGAGCAGGTGGCGCTTGCCGGCGCGCTCGCGCAGCACCTTGCCGGAGCCGGTGATCTTGAAGCGCTTCTTGGCACCGGAGTGCGTCTTGTTCTTCGGCATCGCGCCGTATCTCCTCGTCAGTGGCGCTCCCCCCGGTGCGGGCACCGGACGACCGGGAGCGTCAATTCTTGATGTGGTGGTTCCGGGCGAGGCCCGGGGCTGCCTGGAGGGCAGCCCCTCGGGTCACGCCTCGGGGTTCTCGGCCGGGGCCTCGGCGGAAGCCTCGGTCGCGGTCTCCGGGGCCGGGGCCTCGGCGGACTCGTCGGGCGAACCGCCCTGACGCTCCGCCTTGCGCGCGGCCTGGGCCTCGCGCGCCTCGGCCATGGCCTCGGTCTTCTTCTTGTGGGGGCCGAGAACCATGATCATGTTCCGGCCGTCCTGCTTCGGGTTGGACTCGATGAAGCCAAGCTCCTCGACGTCCGAAGCCAGTCGCTGCAGCAGACGGAAGCCAAGCTCGGGGCGGGACTGTTCACGACCACGGAACATGATCGTGATCTTGACCTTGTCGCCCTGCTTGAGGAACCGGACGACGTGACCCTTCTTGGTGTCATAGTCGTGCGGGTCGATCTTCGGCCGGAGCTTCATCTCCTTGATGACCGTGTGCGCCTGGTTCTTGCGCGCCTCACGGGCCTTCATGGCCGACTCGTACTTGAACTTCCCGTAGTCCATGAGCTTGCACACGGGCGGACGGGCGTTCGCCGCGACCTCGACCAGATCGAGGTCGTACTCCTGTGCGAGCTCCAGGGCCTTGGCAAGCGGAACAATCCCGACCTGCTCGCCGCTGGGTCCGACAAGTCGCACCTCGGGAACGCGAATCCTGTCGTTGATGCGGGGCTCGGCGCTGATGGATCCTCCTCGGTAGCACCACGCGACCGCCTGGCGGACGGACGCGCATGTCTGTTTCAGTGAGACCAACCGCGCCGGAACAAGAAAAATGCCCCGGACGGGACACAGGCGGGGCTCCACGGAAATACCGGAGCACCGCCGCGGTCAACCGCGGGGCGCACATCGGGCGGCTTCCATCGTCCGTACGGAACGATGGGCGCCACCTGACCGGTGACCCGCCGCCCGTGAGGGCGGTCAGGTGGGAAGTCGGAGCCTCCACTTGTGGGCCGGGCACACATGTGTCCGGCCGGTCGTTACACAAGGTTAGCACCGACCGCGCCGCTTTGCTAACGGAGGACCCCCGGCGCTCCCCCGCCCACCGCGGCTTATCGTGTGGGGCATGAGCGAAACGCCCCACACCGAGTCCGCGGACTCCCCCGACTTCGACGCCATGACCCGCGACATCGCGGAGGTCCCGGCCGTCGAGGTGATCGTGACGGTCGCCGTCAACCTGATGAGCGCCGCCGCGGTGAAGCTCGGGCTCACCGAGGAGGGCGAGGAGCACAAGGACCTCGACGAGGCCCGCAAGCTGATCCACGCCCTGGCGGGCCTGCTGGACGCCGGCGCCACGGAGATCAGCTCCTTCCACGCGGCGCCGCTGCGGGACGGTCTGAAGTCCCTGCAGCTCGCCTTCCGCGAAGCCTCCTTCGTCCCGGACGAGCCGGGCCAGGGGCCGGGCGAGAAGTACACCGGGCCGGTGTACGGCTAGGGCTGTCGTCACAGGAGGGGCGGGACCCGTGTACCGGACGGGTCCCGCCCCTTCGTCATGCGTACGCGGCCCGGGGACGGGCCCCCCGGCGCACGTCGGCCCAGGCGCGTTCCACGTCCCGTGCGATCGCCTCGTCCGTACGCGCGCAGGCTGTGGCCCTGCGCGCGGTCAGGCCCCGTCCCTGACGTAGAAGGGCTCGCCCGGGGGCGTGGCGCCGGCCGGCAGGAGGGCCAGGTCGAGGCCGCGGACCAGGCGGGCCCTCAGCGTCTCGTCGGCGGCCAGCAGCCGGGCGACCCGCTGGGCGGCCTCCGCCGGGGCCGCGTCCGGCGCCAGGACCAGGGCGAGGGTGCCGTCGGCGCTGCCGGGGCCGAGATGGGCGCGCAGCACGGCGGGCTCCGTGGCGACGGCGGCGCGGACCGCCTCCCGGACCGCCGGGTCCTCCAACGGGTCCACGCTGTGGCGGCCCTCCGCGAGGGCCAGCAGGGCCGGACCGGTCACCTGGTACGGCACGGGTCCCGCCAGATCGAGGACCAGCGTGTCCGCCTTCTCGTGCGCGACCGCCTGGAGCGCCTGGTGGAGCGGTACGGCGACGGGGCGGGCGGCCGGATCCCACAGGGCCAGGGAGGCCAGCGAGGTGAAGGCGGGCAGCGCCCGGCGGTCGCCCGCGGTCAGGGTGGGCACGGCCATGTCGCTGGTCTTCTCGCGGCGCAGCCCCGTGTCGGGATCCTCCTCGACCTCGCCGAGCACGGCCACGACGGGCACGAGCAGGCGCGCGTCCCGAAGCGCTCGGAGGACGGGGCCGTGGGCGGTTCTGTCCTCCGCCCACGCCGCGAGGGCCTGGGCGAGCCGCGGGTCGGCGGTGCCGTCGTCGTCGGAGAAACCGGGGTCAGGGATGTTCTTGAGCGCCACGCGACGAGCCTAGCCGCCGCGCATACGGCGCCGGCCCCCGGTCCGGGTCAGGAGCCCGGGGCGGCCGGCGGGGCGCGGGCGGGCGGTGAGGCGAGCCGAGCGGGATCCGGGACGAGGTGGCGGTCGGGGTTTCAGCGGGACGGGCGGGGGCCGGTGTGGGCGGTGCGCCACAGGACCACCGCGGCGGCGAGCAGCAGGGCTCCGAGACCTCCGGCGACGGGGGCGAGCAGGCCGACCGGTTCGCCGTCGTCGGCGTCCGGGCTCGGTCCCGGCCCGAAGTACCGCCCGCCGTAGCCGGCGGCGGCGTTCCTGGGGTCGGCGCCCTTGAGCGCGGCCCCGGCCTCGATCGCGGCGGCCGGGTCGACCGTCCCGTACCCCTTGGCGTCGCTGCGGCCGGCCTTGGGGCGGTTGCGGGCGGTGTCGGTCAGCAGCCTCTTGACCTGGGCGGGGGTCAGGTCGGGGTGGGCGGAGCGGACGAGCGCCACGGCGCCGGAGACGAACGCGGCGGCGGCGCTGGTGCCCCAGCCCTGGTAGTAGCGGCGGTCGGGGTCGGCCATGACGATGTCGACGCCGGGCGCGCTGACGGTGGCGTACCAGCGGCTGGTGGAGAAGGAGGCGTGGGTGCCGTAGCGGTCGACCGCGGTGACGGCGATGACGCCGGGATAGGCCGCGGGGAAGGAGATGTGGTCGCCCTTCTCGCCGCCGTTGCCGGCCGAGGCCACGACCGAGACGCCCTTGGCGAGGGCGTACTGGACGGCTGCGTCCTCGCCGGCGTCGGGGTGGGCGGACTCGGAGTCGTCGCCGAGGGAGAGGTTGATGACGTCGGCGCCGTGGTCGACGGCCCAGCGGATGCCCTGGGCGAGGGCGGTGCCACGGGACTTGCGGGCCTTGTCCCGGGCCTTGTCGGTTCCTTCGAGGATGACCCGGACGGGCAGGATCCTGGCCTGGGGCGCGACGCCGAGGACGCCGTCCTGGCGGTCGGGGCCGTGGCCGTGCCCGGCGATGATGCCGGCCATGGCGGTGCCGTGACGGGCCCAGGCGCGGTCGCCCTTCCGCGCCCCGAAGCCGATCAGGTCGGTGCCGGTGAGGACCGAGCCGGCCAGGTCGGGGTGGTCGGCGTCGACGCCGGTGTCGAGGACGGCGACGGTGACGCGCTCCCCCTCGGTGGTGCGCCACGCCTCCTCGGTGTGCAGGGCTTCCAGGCCCCACTGCTGGGCGCGGATGCTGTCGGCGTGTGCGGGGGTGGTGGTGGCCGGGAGGACGGCGAAGGCGGCGGCGAGGAGGGTCGCGGCGGTACGGGTACGGCGGGCGGTCACCGGTCGTCGTCCTTCGTCGCGGCCGTGGCCACGGTCGTGCGCAGGCCGCGCTCGATGCCGTCGGCGACTCCCTTGGCCTCGTGGCCGAGGCCGGCCTGGGCGGGCGCGGTGGTCCGGTCGGCGGTCATGGCCTGGGCGGCGGGCTCGGGGCTGACGGAGCGGCCGTCGGCGAACCCGGAGACGGAGAAGACGACGACGGGCAGGTCGGGCAGGGCGCGCGTCCACCAGCTGGCGCGCTGGCCGGCGCCGAAGCGCTCGGCGACCGTGCCCGGCGCGGACAGTGGCGGGGGGACGTCGTCGCCGATCAGCGGCCCGCCCAGGGAGCGCATGGTGGCGGGGTCGGCCGGGGTGAAGGCCATGCCGACGGTGATGACGCTGCTGGCGGTGGCGTCGGTGTACGTGGCGCGCAGGACCCGGTCGCAGCCTGCCGGGCGCAGGGCCGTGAGGACGCTCCGGGGCAGGACGGCGGCGGAGCACGGGGCGTCGGGGGCGACGACGACGCGCGTCCAGGTGCGGGCGGCGTCGCCGGGTCCGGCCTCGGGGCCCTTGAGGGTGCGGGGGAAGAGGGTGTCCACGGGGGCGTTGTGCCAGAGGGTCCTGGTCAGGGAGAAGCCGGGGGGCTCCGGGGGCTCGCCCACGTCGCCGGCCGCGAGGACGGCCCCGGCGGCCGCGCCGCCGATGAGCCCGAGCCCCACGACGAGGCACACGCCGGCCGCGACGACGCGCCCGACCCGGCGCTCGCGGACGGGCCGGAGCCGTGTGGTCGTCTCGGTGAGCGTCTCGGGCGGCACGGTGTACGCCCGGTAGGCACCGTAGGTCCCGTACGCCTGCTCCGGCTGTGCGTCCCGCGCCGGCCACTCCGCCTCGGGCCGGGCGGCGGGACGGCCCGAGGCGGCGTACGCGGAGTCGGCGTACGCGGGCCCGGACGGAGCGGCGGGCCGGGGCGGTTCCGGGCGGCGGCGGGGGTCGACGGTCGGGCGGGGCGCGTCCGTGGCGTGCTCGGGGCGGCGGGGGTCGCCAGGCGTGCGAGGCGCGTCGGCCCGCCGGACGACGGGCGTCGTGCCGGTGCGGGGCGCGGTACCGGGAGAGGGGTCGGTGTCGCGGATCGGCCGGAGCCGGGCGGTCGTCTCGACGGCGGGCGCCTCGGCCGGCTGCGGCGGTATGCCGGGGCGGCCGCTGCCTCCGCCGGCGGACGGTGTGCCGCCGGGTCGCGAGGGAGGGCTTCCCGGCATGCGCGGGGCTCCGGCGGGGCGCGGCGGGGCGTTCTCGGGCGCGGAGGGACCTGACGCGGAGGACGGGCCGGACGCGGACGGGCGGGACGTCCGGGGAACGGCGGGCGTCGGGGAGGAGCCGGGCGCGGAGGGACCTGACGCGGAGGACGGGCCGGACGTCCGGGGAGAGGGGGGCGTCGTGGAGGAGCGCGCGTCGTCGGCGGGGCGCGAGGGGGCCGGGGCCGGGGGCGTCGGCGGGAGCAGCGCCTCGGTGATGCGGGACGACGTGGGAGGGTGCGCGTCGGTGGTCATACCCGTCCCCCTGGTCGTTCTGGCAATGCCCGTCACTCTACGGGCTGTTCCCCCCTGCTCGGGAACCGAGGGGCTACCCTGCCGTAACCCCGTCTGGCAAGCTCGGCCCATGACTCCCCGCGCCGCCGACCGGGCCCGGTACGACCGGGCCACCGCCGATCTCGACGCGCCCGTGGCGATCGTCGACCTGGAGGCGTTCGACGCCAATGCCGAGGATCTCGTCCGCCGGGCCGGCGGCAAGCCGATCCGGGTGGCGAGCAAGTCCGTGCGGTGCCGCGCGCTGCTGGAGCGGGTCCTGGCGCGCGAGGGTTTCGCCGGGATCATGTCGTTCACGCTCGACGAGTCCCTGTGGCTGGCCCGCGCGGGCTTCGACGACGTGTTGCTCGCCTACCCCTCCGCCGACCGGGCCGCCTTCGGCGAGCTGGCCGGCGACCCCAAGCTCGCCGCCGCCGTCACCGTCATGGTGGACGACCCGGCGCAGCTCGATCTCATCGACCACGCCCGCGCCGGCGGTGACGAGGAGATCCGGGTCTGTATGGAGCTCGACACCTCCCTCCGGCTGCTCGGCGGGCGGATCCGGGTCGGCGCCCTGCGCTCCCCGCTGCGCGAGCCCGCCCAGCTCGCCGAGCTGGCCCGGTCCGTCGCCCGCCGCCCGGGCTTCCGGCTCGTCGGGATCATGGCGTACGAAGGGCATGTCGCCGGGGTCGGGGACGCGCTCGCCGGGCGGCCGCTGCGCTCCCGGGCGATCCGGCTGATGCAGGCCGCCGCCCGCAAGGAGCTGGCGGAGCGCCGCGCCGCCGTGGTCCGTGCCGTGCGGGCGGTCGCACCGGACCTGGAGTTCGTCAACGGCGGCGGCACGGGCAGCGTGCAGCACACGGCGGCCGAGGACGCGGTGACCGAGATCGCCGCCGGGTCGGGGCTCTTCGTGCCGCGCCTCTTCGACAACTACACGTCCTTCACCGGCCGTCCCGCCGCCCTCTTCGCCCAGCCGGTCGTGCGGCGTCCCGGCGTCGGCGTGGTGACGGTGCTCGGAGGCGGCTATCCGGCGTCCGGCGCGGCAGGGCCGGACCGGCTGCCCGTGCCGTACCTGCCGGAGGGACTGCGGTACGACCCGCAGGAGGGGCCGGGCGAAGTCCAGACGCCCCTGCTCGGCTCCCCCGCCGACGACCTGCTCATCGGAGACAAGGTGTGGTTCCGGCACGCGAAGGCCGGTGAGCTGTGCGAGCGGTTCGACAGCCTTCGGCTGGTCGAGGGCGACCGGATCACGGCGACCGTGCCGACCTACCGGGGCGAGGGCCGCACGTTCCTCTGAGCGGCGCCGGGATCCGGCCGGTCAGGACCCCGGGGTGATCGGGGCGCCCACGCCGCCGTTCGTCGTGCTGCCGATGGGGAGGATCCCCCGGATGATCTCGTCCATCGCGGCGAGCGGCGGGCCGTCGGGCCCCGCGTCGAAGGCGAAGCGGACGACGACCGGGGACTCGCTGCCGAGCGGGGAGGGGAAGGCCAGCGACTGGACGTAGGCACCGGGCCCCTTGCCGGTGGTGACCCGCCAGCGCACCAGATAGCCGGTGCGGCCCGCGACGACGGCGGGGCGGGCCGCGATCTGCCGGTGGGAGACGATCCCGCCGTAGGGGCGGTTGCCGAGGACGTCGTCCTCGTAGAAGGCGTCGGCGGCCAGGGCGATGTCCTCCTTGGCGAGCGCCTCCGGGGTGGCGGCGTCCGTGCCGGACGGCGTGCGGGAGTCGACCGTGCCGCGACGGCAGTCGATGGTGGGCGCGCCCGGGCAGGGGTAGGTGCCGACGGTCGTGACCGTCGGCATGCCGCCCGCGGTGTAGCGCGGCTTCTCCCAGCCGTCGATCACGGGGAGGCTGATGCCGTTGAGCTGGTCGGCCACGCGCGTCGGGTCCTCGCTCGGCGGGCCGGCCGAGGACGACGTGGTGGGGGCCGCCGAGGTGGTGGTCGGGCTCGCCGGGGGCGGTCCTGCGGTCCCCGGGTCCTCCTCCTCGTCGCCGAGGACGAGGACGCCCACGACCACGGTCGCCGCGACGGCGGCGGCCGCCATCGCGCCCAGGGCGACGGCTTTGCCCGGGCGGGCGCGCGGAGGAACAACGACCGCTTGCGGAGCGGTGACCGGGAGCGGGGCGACGCCCGGCAGGGGCCGGGTATGGGCGCTCCAGGCCGTGCCGTCCCACCAGCGTTCGAGGGTGGGCGTGGTCGGGTCCGGGTACCAGCCGGGAGGGGTCGTCATGCTCATCCGGCCACCCTAGAGGGCGGGTTCAAGGCCCGTACACGCCAGTCCCGCCGGCCGGCCGCCGGCGCTGTCGTCGTGGAACGGCCGGGCGCCTCGCGACGCCCGGCTGCCGGGTGGGTGGGGAGCGGGAGGGGACGCGGGCGCCCTAGAGGGGGGTCACGTAGGCGCCGGAGATGCCGCCGTCGACGAGGAAGTCGGTGGCGTTGACGAAGGAGGAGTCGTCGCTGGCGAGGAAGGCGACGGCGGCCGCGATCTCCTCTGCCTCGGCGAACCGGCCGACCGGGATGTGCACGAGGCGGCGCGCGGCGCGCTCCGGGTCCTTGGCGAACAGCTCCTGGAGGAGCGGGGTGTTGACCGGCCCGGGGCAGAGCGCGTTGACCCGGATGCCCTCGCGGGCGAACTGGACGCCCAGCTCGCGGGACATGGCGAGGACCCCGCCCTTCGACGCGGTGTACGAGATCTGGCTGGTCGCCGCGCCCATGACGGCGACGAAGGAGGCCGTGTTGATGATCGAGCCGCGGCCCTGCTGCCGCATGTAGGGCAGGGCGGCCTTGCAGCAGAGGTACACGGAGGTGAGGTTGACGTCCTGGACGCGCTTCCACGCTTCCAGGCCGGTGGTGAGGATGGAGTCGTCGTCGGGCGGGGAGATGCCGGCGTTGTTGAAGGCGATGTCGACGGAGCCGTACGTGTCGAAGGCGGTCTTGAAGAGCGCCTCGACCTGCTCGGGGTCGGTGACGTCCACCTGGACGAAGGTGCCGCCGACCTCTTCCGCGGCGGCCTTGCCCGAGGTCGCGTCGATGTCGCCGCAGACGACGTTCGCGCCCTCGGAGGCGAGGCGGCGGGCGGCGGCGAGCCCGATGCCGCTGCCTGCCCCGGTGATGACGGCGGTACGGCCGACGAGGCGCCGGCAGACGATCGAGTCGGTCATGGGGTTCAGGCCTCCGTGCTTTCCGTGCTGATGAAGACGTTCTTGGTCTCGGTGAAGGCGGTGAGCGCGTCGGGACCGAGTTCACGGCCGAGGCCGGACTGCCGGTAGCCGCCGAAGGGGGTCCAGTAGCGGACGCTGGAGTGGGAGTTGACGGACAGGTTCCCGGCTCGGACCGCCCGGGAGACGCGCAGCGCGCGGCCGACGTCCCGGGTCCAGATCGAGCCGGACAGTCCGTACTCGGTGGCGTTGGCGAGCCGGATCGCGTCGGTCTCGTCCTCGAAGGGCAGGAGGACGGCGACGGGGCCGAAGATCTCCTCGACGGCGCAGGGCGCGTCCTCGGCGACGCCGGTGAGGACGGTCGGCGGGAACCAGAAGCCGGGGCCCTCGGGGGCCTTGCCGCGGATGGCGGGCGCGGAGTCGGGGACGTACGCCCGTACGCGCTCCAGCTGGGCGCGGGAGATCAGCGGGCCCATGTGGGTGCTCTCGTCGGCGGGGTCGCCGACGACGATCTCCTCGATCGCGGGGGTGAGCAGTTCGAGGAAGCGGTCGTACACGGATCGCTGGACGAGGATGCGGGTGCGGGCGCAGCAGTCCTGGCCGCTGTTGTCGAGGAAGGACATCGGCGCCGCTGCGGCCGCCGCCTCGATGTCGGCGTCGGCGAAGACGATGTTCGGGCTCTTGCCGCCGAGTTCGAGCGTGACGCGCTTCACCTGGCCGGCGCACTTCGCCATGATGCTCTTGCCGACCCGTGTCGAGCCGGTGAAGACGATCTTGGCGATGCCGGGGTGTTCGACGAGCGCGTTGCCCGCGACGGCGCCCTCGCCCGGCAGGACCTGGAAGAGGCCCTCGGGGAGTCCGGCGTCGAGCGCGAGTTCGGCGAGGCGGAGCGCGGTGAGCGGTGTGGTCTCGGCGGGCTTGAGGATCACCGCGTTGCCGGCGGCGAGGGCCGGGGCGGTGGCCCAGGCGGCGATCGGCATGGGGAAGTTCCACGGCGCGATCACGCCGACGACGCCGAGGGGTTCGAGGAGGGTGATGTCGATCCCGCCGGCGACGGGGATCTGGCGGCCGTTGAGCCGCTCCACTCCCCCGGCGGCGAAGTCGAGCAGGTCGCGGACGTTGCCCGCCTCCCAGCGGGCGTTGCCCAGGGTGTGACCGGCCTCGCGGACTTCGAGGAGGGCCAG
This sequence comes from Streptomyces sp. NPDC036822, assembly GCF_055609145.1. Lineage (NCBI taxonomy): Bacteria > Bacillati > Actinomycetota > Actinomycetes > Kitasatosporales > Streptomycetaceae > Streptomyces > Streptomyces sp. NPDC036822. Next base: position 241,700 of record NZ_JBVJPY010000007.1, on the reverse strand, counting down.
CTCCTCGGTGTGGGCGTCGACGACGGCGGCGAAGCGGCGCAGCAGCCGGGCCCGGTCGGCGGGGGCCGCGGCGGCCCAACCGCGCTGGGCCTCGGTCGCGCGGACGACGGCGGCGTCGACGTCCTCGGGTGTGGCGGCCGGGACGGTCGCGACGACCTCTTCGGTCGCCGGGTTCAGGACAAGCAGTTCGTGCGGCAACTCGTTCCTCACATGCGTTCGAAGGAGCGGCGCAGTTCCCAGTCGGTCACCGCGGCGTCGTACGCGTCGAGTTCGACGCGGGCCATGTTGCGGTAGTGGGCGACGACCTCGTCGCCGAAGGCGGCCTTGGCGATGGGGCTGGTCTCCCAGAGCTCGGCGGCCTCGCGCAGGGTGGTGGGGACGTGCGCGTAGTCGGCGCTGTAGGCGTTCCCCTCACAGGCCGGGGGCAGCTCGAGCCGCTGCTCGATGCCGTACAGACCGGCCGCGACGAGTCCGGCGACGGCGAGGTGGGGGTTGACGTCTCCGCCGGGGAGGCGGTTCTCGAAGCGCGTCGAGCGGCCGTGGCCGACGACGCGCAGGGAGCAGGTGCGGTTGTCGACGCCCCAGGCGACGGCGGTGGGGGCGAAGGAGCCGGGCTGGAAGCGTTTGTAGGAGTTGATGTGGGGGGCGTAGAGGAGGGAGAAGTCGCGCAGGGCGGCGAGCTGCCCGGCGAGGAAGTGCCGCATGATCTCCGACATGCCCCCGGGCCCGTCACCGGCCATGACGTTCGTACCGTCGGCGTCCTGCAGGGAGAGGTGGATGTGGCAGGAGTTGCCCTCGCGCTCGTTGTACTTCGCCATGAAGGTGAGCGAGACGCCTTCCTGGGCGGCGATCTCCTTGGCGCCCGTCTTGTAGACGGCGTGCTGGTCGCAGGTGACCAGGGCCTCGTCGTACCGGAAGACGATCTCGTGCTGCCCCGGGTTGCACTCGCCCTTGGCGGACTCGACGGTCAGTCCGGCGCCGGTCATCTCGTTGCGGATGCGGCGCAGCAGGGGTTCGATCCGGCCGGTGCCGAGGACGGAGTAGTCGATGTTGTACTGGTTGACCGGGGTGAGGCCCCGGTAGTTCGCGTCCCAGGCCTGCTCGTAGGTGTCCTTGAAGACGATGAACTCCAGCTCCGTGCCGACGTGCGCGGTGTAGCCGTGCTCGGCGAGCCGTTCCAGCTGGCGGCGGAGGATCTGGCGGGGCGCGGCGGCGACGGGTGAGCCGTCGTTCCAGGCGAGGTCGGCGATGACCATCGCCGTACCCTCGTTCCAGGGGACGCGGCGCAGGGTGGAGAGGTCGGGGAGCATGGCGAAGTCGCCGTACCCCCGGTCCCAGGAGGACATCGCGTATCCGCCGACCGTGTTCATCTCGGTGTCGACGGCCAGGAGATAGTTGCAGCCCTCGGTGCCGCGGTCGAGGACGTCGTCGAGGAAGAACGGTGCGGCGAACCGCTTGCCCTGGAGCCGCCCCTGCATGTCGGGGAAGGCCAGGACGACTGTGTCGATCTCACCGCTCGCGACGAGGGCACGCAGGTCCTCGACGGAGAGCGGGGCTTGGCGGTCTGCCACGGGATGACTCCTCCTTCGGCCAGCCGGGAGCCATAAGGTATTGCCGAAGACCATTGCTTGGGAAGGGGAAACCGCGACGTGGCGAAGATCGGCGGAGGGACGGACCCGGTGACGGGCGTGACGACGGGCGCGGAAGAGGGCGCCGGTGCGACTTCGGGCGCCGGTACGGAAGCGGGCACGGGAGCGGCCTCGGGCACGGGGACGGGGACGGGCTCGGGCGCCGGCGCGCCGGACCGGCTCACGCCCGTGCTGCGGCCGGTGCGGGCCGGCAACGGCTTCGAGGAGGCGCTGGAGCAGATCCTCCAGGTGGTACGCCTCGGACTCGTGCCCGGCGGCGAGCGCCTGCCGGCCGAACGGGAGCTGGCCGACCGGATGGGGATCAGCCGCGTCACCCTGCGCGAGGTCCTGAAGGTCCTCCAGGAGCAGGGTCTGGTGGAGAGCCGCCGCGGACGGTACGGCGGAACGTTTGTGCTGCCCCGGACCCAGACGGCCGACGAGGAGGAGCTGCGGCGCCGGATCGCCTCCGTCGACATGGAGGACACCTTGCGGTTCCGCGAGGTCCTGGAGGTCGGCGCCGCCGGGCTCTGCGCCGCCCACGGCCTCGACGACAGGGGCGCGGCCCGGCTGCGCGCCGCACTGGTGGCGACGCACGACGCCCCGCTGGGCGACTACCGCCGCCAGGACACGCTGCTGCACCTCACCCTGGCCGAGCTGTCGGGATCGCCGACGCTCACCGCGCAGTACGCGGGCGTCCGGGCGACGGTGAACGATCTGCTCGACTGCATCCCGCTCCTTGTCCGCAACCTGGAGCACTCCCAGCACCAGCACACCGCCCTGGTGGAGGCCGTGCTGGACGGGGACGCCGACGCGGCCCGCGAGGTCATGCGCGAGCACTGCGGCGGCACGGCGGCGCTGCTCCGCGGCTTCCTGACGTGAGGAGCCGTGGCGCCCCGGCGGGCCGGGCCGCGGCGGCAGCCCCCGTAACGCGAAAGTAACGCACGGGGGTTGCGTTCCCGCCGACCCGGCGCAAAGGTATGGGGCCAATCCATTGGGCCCGCTGCGGGGAGCTGACGCTGCCATGACGCTCGAAGACACCACCGGGGACACGACCGGGGCCACGACCGCCCCCGACGACTATCTCGAACGCCGCGCCCTGCGGCGCGGCAGCGCCGGCTGGCTGCTGCTCACCGGACTCGGCGTCGCCTATGTCGTCTCCGGTGACTTCTCCGGCTGGAACATCGGCCTCTCCAAGGGCGGTTTCGGCGGACTGGCCGTCGCCACCGTGCTGATGGGCGCGATGTACGCCTGTCTCGTCTTCGCGCTCGCCGAGCTCTCCGCCATCCTGCCCACGGCGGGCGGCGGTTACGGCTTCGCGCGCCGCGCTCTGGGCACCTGGGGCGGCTTCCTCACCGGCACCGCGATCCTGATCGAGTACATCCTCGCCCCCGCCGCCATCTCCATCTTCATCGGCGACTACGTCGAGTCGCTGGGCCTCTTCGGCCTCGAGTCGGGCTGGCCCGTCTACCTCGCGTGCTTCGCGATCTTCATCGGGATCCACCTGTGGGGCGTGGGCGAGGCGCTGCGGTTCAGCCTGATCGTGACGGCGATCGCGGTCGCGGCGCTCGTGGTCTTCGCACTCGGCGCGCTGAGCGACTTCCACGTCGCCGGGCTCGACGACATCCCGGTCGACGGCGAGGCGTTCGGCGCCAACTCCTGGCTGCCCTTCGGACTCCTCGGGATCTGGGCGGCGTTCCCCTTCGGCATGTGGTTCTTCCTGGGCGTGGAAGGCGTACCGCTCGCCGCCGAGGAGGCCAAGGACCCGGTCCGTTCGATGCCGAGGGCGCTGGCGATCTCGATGGGCGTCCTGGTGCTCCTCGCCGTGGTGACCTTCTTCGCCGCGACGGGGGCCCGCGGCTCGGCCGCCATCCAGGAGGCGGGCAACCCGCTCGTGGTGGCGCTCCAGGGCGACGGGGAGCCGACGGCGCTCAGCCGGTTCGTGAACTACGCCGGGCTCGCGGGGCTCGTGGCCTCCTTCTTCTCCCTCATCTACGCCGGTTCCCGGCAGCTCTTCGCTCTCTCCAGGGCCGGCTACCTGCCCCGCTTCCTCTCGCTGACCAGCCGCCGCAAGTCGCCCTACCTGGGGCTGCTCATCCCGGGCGCGATCGGCTTCGCGCTCGCGGCGGGCACCGGGAACGGAGCGCGGATGCTGAACATCGCGGTGTTCGGCGCCACCATCTCGTACGCCCTCATGGCACTGTCGCACATCGTGCTGCGCCGCCGGGAGCCCGACCTGCACCGGCCGTACCGGACCCCTGGCGGTGTCGTGACCTCGTCGGTGGCGCTGGTGCTCGCCCTGTCGGCGCTGGTGGCGACGTTCCTGGTCGACAAGGACGCTGCCTTTATCGCCCTCGGGGTGTATGTGATCGCCCTCGCCTATTTCGCCTTCTACAGTCGGCACCATCTGGTGGCCAAGGCGCCGGAGGAGGAGTTCGCGGCGCTGGCGGCGGCCGAGGCCGAGCTCGAACGCGACTGACTCCCCCCGTACTTCCTCCTGGAGGCTCCCCCATGACCAAGCCGCTCATCGGTGTGACGACCTATCTGGACCAGGCCCGCTGGGGGGTGTGGGACATGCCCGCCGCGCTGCTTCCCGCGCGGTACCCACGCCTGGTCCAGGCGAGCGGCGGCCTCGCGGTGATGCTCCCGCCGGACGATCCGTCCGCCGCGGCGGGAGTGGTGGCGCGGCTCGACGGCCTGGTGGTGGCGGGCGGCGCCGACGTGGAGCCCGTACGGTACGGGGCCGCGCCCGATCCGCGCACCGGACCGCCGGCCCGGGCGAGGGACGCGTGGGAGCTGGCCCTGGTGGAGGCGGCGCTCGCCTCGGGGACACCGCTGCTGGGCATCTGCCGGGGCATGCAGCTGCTGAACGTGGCCCTCGGCGGCACGCTGGTGCAGCACCTCGACGGGCATGTGGAGTCGGTCGGCGTGATCGGCCTCCACACGGTCGAGCCGGTCCCGGGGACGCTGTACGCCTCCCTGGTGCCGGAGCCGGCGTCCGTACCGACCTACCACCACCAGGCGGTGGACCGCCTCGGCCGGGGCCTGACCGCCTCGGCGTACGCGGAGGACGGCACGGTCGAGGCGGTGGAGCTGACCGAGCCGGTCTGGGCGCTGGGCGTGCAGTGGCATCCAGAGATGGGCGAGGACCTGCGGGTCATGGAGGGCCTGATCCGGGCGGCGTCGTCCGACATCGCGGCGGAGAGGACCGACGCACCGGCCCTGGCCCACGCGGCGGGCGCCTGAGGCGGCGCGGCCGGGAGGCGGCGCCTCGGTCGCGCTCCGAGGGGCGGCGGCCCCGGCCACCGGACCTGATCCCAGCGGCGCGGGGCCCGAGCCACCGGCCCTGCGACGAGCGCAGGGAGCCCCGGCCACCGGCCCGGTCCAGCGGGCCCCGGGGCCCACGCCGCCGGCCCCGCGACGAGCGGAAGCAGCCCTGACCACCGGATCCCATCTCAGCGGCCGCGGGGCCCGAGCCACCGGCCCTGGCCCCACGCCACGGGCGTCCCGAGGCCGACCATGACCTCTCGCCTCGCAGCCTCCCCGCTATCCCTGCGTCAGGGAGAGCAGGTCCCGCGCCGGGCCCGTGGGGCGGTGGCCCGTGGGCCAGACCGCGCGGAGGTCGCGACGGAGGAGGACCCCGGCGACCGGGATCGCGACCAGGCGGCGGGAGGCCAGCTCCTCGGCGACCGCGAGTTCGCTGAGGACCGCGGGGCCCGCGCCGCTGACCGCCGCCGCCTTCACGGCGGTGGTGGAGGCCAGCTCCATGAGCGGCTGGGCGAGGCCGCCGTGGGCGGAGAGCGCCGAGTCGAGGACCTGGCGGGTCCCCGAGCCGCGTTCGCGCAGGATCAGCGGGGTGGCGGCCAGCTCGGCGGGATCGAGCGGCCTGCGGCGGCGGGCCCACGGGTGGGAGGGGGCGGCGACCACGGCGAGCCGGTCGTGGGCGACGACCGCCCCGTCCAGACCGTCGGGCACGGCGAGCCCTTCCACGAACCCGAGGTCCGCCTCGTCGGCGAGGAGCTTCTCGGCGACCACCGCCGAGTTCCCCGCCATCAGGGACACGGCCGTGTCCGGGCGTCCGGCGCGCAGCGCGATCAGCCAGCCCGGCAGCAGGTACTCGGCGATCGTCATCGACGCGGCGACCCGCAGCCGCGAGTCACGCCGCCCGCGCAGCGCCTGGGCGCCCGCGTCGAAGGCCTCGGCGGCCTCCACGATCCGCCGGGCCCAGTCCGTCACCAGGGCGCCGGCGTCCGTGAGCCGTGAGCCGCGCGGCGAACGGTCCACCAAGGCCACGCCGAGCTGGCGCTCCATCGACCGGATCCGGCTGCTCGCCGCGGGCTGGGTGATCCCGACCTCGCGGGCCGCCCGCCCGAGGCTCCCGTGCCGCGCGACGGCCAGCAGGAGTTCGAGCGCGCCGAGGTCCGGAACCCGGTGGGACAGGGGGGCACCGCCCCCGTGCGGGTGATCGCCGCTCGCGCTGCTCATCTGACCGGTCATAAAGCCAGCTTATGGCGTCATAGGCCCATGATCCCTGGTGGGGCCGGTCCGGCCGGACGACGGTGGGGGCATGGCAACACTCGCACCCTCCCGTCCGGCCCCCCTCGCCACCACCCCCGGCGTGCGGGCGGCCTCGGTCCGTCACCTCGGCCCCAACTGGTACGCCTCGGTGATGGGCACCGCCGCCGTCGCCACGGCGGGAGCGAGCCTCCCGGTGCGCGTCCCCGGACTCCGCACCGTCTGCACGGCCGTCTGGGCGCTCTCCTTCGTCCTTCTCCTGACCCTGCTCACGGCCCGCGCCCTGCACTGGATCCACCATCGCGACCGGGCCAAGGGGCATCTGCTGGATCCGGCCGTGGCCCCCTTCTACGGCTGTCTGTCGATGGCCCTGCTGGCGGTCGGCGGCGGCACGATGCTCCTCGGCCGGGACTGGATCGGGCTCCGCGCGGCCCTCGCGATCGACACCGTCCTGTTCACCGCGGGCAGCGCGATCGGGCTGGCCGCCGCCGTGGCGATCCCGTACCTGATGGTGGTGCACCACCGGATCGAGGCCGCCTCCCCGGTGTGGCTGCTGCCGGTCGTCGCGCCGATGGTCTCCGCGGCGCTCGGCCCGCTGCTGCTGCCGCACCTGCCGGAGGGACAGCCCCGTCAGACACTGCTGATCGCCTGCTACGCGATGTTCGGCATCAGCCTGCTCGCCACCCTCGTCATGCTGCCGCTGGTCTTCGGCCGGCTGGTCACCGCCGGTCCGCCGCCCCTGGCGCTCACCCCCACCCTCTTCCTGGTCCTCGGCCCGCTGGGCCAGTCCACGACCGCCGCGAACACGTTCGCCGACACGGCCCCGGGCGTGCTGCCCCCCGCCTACGCCCACGGCTTCGGCGCTTTCGCCGTCCTCTACGGCGTGCCCGTCATGGGCTTCGCTCTGCTGTGGCTGGCCCTCGCCGGGGCGCTGGTGCTGCGGGCGCGGCGGCAGGGCATGGGGTTCGCCCTGACCTGGTGGGCGTTCACCTTCCCCGTCGGTACGTGCGTGACGGGAGCGGAGGGCCTGGCGTTGCACACCGGACTCGACGTCTTCCGCTGGCTCGCGGTCGGGCTGTACGCCTGTCTCGTCGCGGCCTGGCTGGTGGCGGCCCGGCACACCCTGCGCGGGCTGGTCAGCGGCGCGCTGCTCGCAGGGCCCGGCCCAGCACGGCCGGCGCCTCGGCGAGCGAGGGTCCGTACCACGTGAGGTGACGTCCGCTGACGAGCGCGGCGGGGATCCCCGGAAAGGCCTCGGGCCCGTCGTCGGGCGTGAAGCGGTACGGCTCGTCGGGCAGGACGACCAGGTCGGCCCCCGCGGCACACAGCTCGTCGAGGGGGACGCGGGGATAGCGCTCGGCGTGATCGGCGTACAGCTGGCGGATCCCGAGCCGGGCGAGCAGGTCTCCGGCGAACGTGTCCCGGCCGAGGACCATCCAGGGGCGTCGCCAGATCGGCACGACGGCGGCCGGGCCGTGCCCGACCGTCGCTCCCCGGCCCCCGACCGCCGCCGCGGCAGCCGCCGGGGCGGGCTCGGCGGGGCCGACGGCCGGTACGTCGAGCCCCGCGGGGTCCCCGGTCGGTAGGTCGATGGGGTCCGCGGCCGGCACATCTGCCCCGGCGGGTTCCACGGCGGCCCACGCCGCCTGGGCCTCGTCCAGCCAGCGGGGGCGCGTGGCCACACCGCAGGCCCGCAGCACCCGGTCCAGTTCGACGAACGCCTGGTCGAGGTTGCGGATCTCGGTCACCAGGACGTCGAGCCCGGCGGCGCGCAGGGCCGCCAGGTCGGGGGTCCGGTTCTCCTCCTCGTTGGCGATCACGAGGTCGGGGCGGAGGGCGGCGATGGCCGGGACGTCCGGGTTCTTGGTCCCGCCGACGCGTACGACGTCGAGGCCGGCCGGGTGCGTGCACCAGTCGGTGGCGCCGACCAGGAGGCCGGGGGCGGTGACGGCGACGGCCTCGGTCAGCGAGGGCACCAGGGAGACGACTCTCCGCACCTCCCGCGGCACGGCCGCGCTCATGCGTCGCTGGCCTCGATGTGCTCGGCGACGGCGACGACGAGCAGGCGGGTGCCGGGCTCGGTGGCGCGCCACCGGTGCCGGACGCCACCGGAGAGGTAGAGGGTGTCGCCGCGCTCGAGGCGGTACGCGCGGCCTTCGGCCTCGACCTCGGCGGCGCCGTCGGCGACGTACAGCAACTCGTCGTTGCGGTGCAGGAATTCACGCCCCGCGTCCTGCTCGCCGGTGAACTCCAGGGCGTGCAGCTGGTGCCGGCCCCGCACCACGGTGCGTACGCCGGGGGGCAGGTCGCCGGGCGCCTCGTGGGAGCGGACGATGTCGACGGTACGGGCGGCCTCGGCGGCGGCGAGCAGTTCGCCGGCCGTGGTGTCCAGGGCCTCCGCGACGAGCTGGAGGGAGCGCGTGCTGGGGCGGGCCCGCTCGTTCTCGACCTGGCTGAGGAAGGGCACGGACAGGCCGCTGCGGGAGGCGACGACGGCGAGGGTGAGCTGCAGTGCTCTGCGGCGCCTCTTGACGGCCGCGCCCACGCGAAGTGATTCCTTGTCGTCCATGCCGGCTCCCTCCCTCGTGGCTCGGGCTCGTACCGCGTACTGGTCGGTTACCTGCACCTTACGCAGCTTTGGCGCGGGGTTTCGCGTCGTGGCGAAAAGGGGTGGCCGCCGAATACGCTCGGCGACCACCCCTTTTCGGACAGCAGTCGGACATCGTGCCCCGGTGACCCTTACTGCGGGGTCAGCTTCTCCGCGAGGCCGGGGTTCTTCTCCAGCCAGCCCCGGACGGCGTCCTGCTCCTTGCCCTTGCCGGTCTTCTGGATGACGGCTTCGAGATCCGTGAGCTGCTTCTCGGTCAGCTTGAAGTTCTTCAGCCAGGCCCCGACCTCGGGATTGTCGGAGGCGAAGCCCTTGCGGGCGAGGGTGTGGACACCGTCACCCTTGCCCCAGCTGCCCTTGGGGTCCTTCAGCTTCTTGAGGTCGTAGGTCGAGTACGCCCAGTGCGGCGACCAGAGCGTGACGGCGACGGGTTCCTTCTTGTCGTACGCCCGCTTCAGCTCGGACAGCATGCCGGGGGTCGAGCCGTCGAGGACCTTGTACTCCCCCGCGAGGCCGTAGTCGTTCAGCACCTTGTCCTTGAGGATGCCCATCATTCCGGCGCTCGGCTCGATGCCCACGATCCGGCCCTTGAACTGCCCCGCCTTGCCCTTCAGGTCGTCCAGGGTGTTGACGTCCTTCATGTAGGACGGCACGGAGAGCTCAAGGGAGGTGGGTCCGTACCAGGAGCCGAGGTCCTCCAGCTTGTCGCGGTACTTCTCCCAGTACTGGGCGTGGGTGACGGGGAGCCAGGCGTCGGTCTGGAAGTCGATCTGACCGCCGGCGAGGCCGGTGTAGAGCGCGCCGGCCTCCAGCTGCTTGGTCTCGACCTCGAAGCCGCGCCGTTCGAGCAGTTCCTTCCAGAGGAAGGTGGAGGCGATGCCCTCGTCCCAGGGGATGTAGCCGAGGCTGATCTTCTCGCCCTGGCCGACGTTCTTGCCGCCGTCGGCGGTGGGGGCCGTCGAGCCGCCGGCGCCGAGGAATCCCATGCCGCCGGCGACGAGCGCGAGGACGACCACGCCGACGAGCGCGGTCACGGGCTGCGGGCGGTGGCTCCAGATCTTCGCGCCGGCCCGGGAGGCGACCGCGGCACGGGCCTTGGCCAGCGCCCGGCGGCCGAGCGGCGAGACCTGACGGCCGAGCGCGCCGGTGATCCGGTCCAGGTACATGGCGAGGATGACGATGGAGATGCCCGCCTCGAAGCCGAGGCCGATGTCGACGTTGCCGATGGCGCGGTAGACGGCGCCGCCGAGCCCGCCGCCGCCGACCATGCCCGCGATGACGACCATCGACAGGCCCAGCATGATCACCTGGTTGACGCCGGCCATGATCGTGGGCAGGGCGAGCGGCAGCTGCACCCGCAGCAGGGTGGCGCGCGGGCTGGTGCCGAAGGCCTCGGCGGCCTCGACGAGTTCGCCGTCGACCTGGCGGATGCCGAGTTCGGTCATCCGTACGCCCGGCGGGAGGGCGAAGACGATGGTGGCGATGATGCCGGGGACCACGCCGACGCCGAAGAAGATGATGCCGGGGATGAGGTAGACCATCGCCGGCATGGTCTGCATGAAGTCCAGGACCGGGCGGAGCACGGCGCTGACGGTCTGGGAGCGGGCCGCCCAGATGCCGAGCGGGACGGCGATCACGAGGGTGACGAGGGTGGCGACGAGGACCAGGGAGAGGGTCGACATGGCGTCGTCCCACAGCTCGATGGAGTCCACGAGCGCGAAGCCGGCGAAGGCGAGCACACCGGCGGTGAGGCCGCGCAGCCACCAGGCGACGACGGCGAGGATGCCGGCGAAGAGCAGCGGTTCGGGCGCGGAGAGGACCGCGTCGATCCCGTCGTAGAGGCCGGTGACGGCGGTGCTGATGGCGTCGAAGAGCCAGGAGAGCTGGACCTGGAGCCAGTCGACGGCGCTGTCGACCCACTGGCCGAGGGGGAGCCTAGGCATGCGCGGGCACCTCCTTGGTGCCGGTTCCCGGGGCGTCGCAGGCGGTGGGGGGCCTCTGCTCGTCGCCGATGAAACCAATGAGACGGGACTGCGGTACGACGCCGAGGACGGTGCCGTCGGCGTCCTTGACCGCCACCGGGTGGGGGACGCGGGCGCTGACGGCGCACAGGTCGGCGACGAGGGTGTCGGGACCGACGGTCTCGCAGCCGCAGGCGTCGGCCGCGGCGCGGCCGGATCCGGAGGCGCCGGTTCCCGCCGGCTCGGGCTCGGTCATCACGGCGGCGGCCGTGAGTACGCGGGAGCGGTCGACGTCCTGGATGAAGGAGGCGACGTAGTCGTTGGACGGGCGGATCAGGATGTCCTCGGCGGTGCCGAGCTGGACGATCCGGCCGTCCCGCATCACCGCGATCCGGTCGCCGAGGCGCATGGCCTCGTTGAGGTCGTGGGTGATGAAGACGATGGTCTTCTTCAGCCGCTTCTGCAGTTCGAGGAGCTGGTCCTGCATGTCGCGGCGGATCAGCGGGTCGAGGGCGCTGAAGGACTCGTCCATGAGGAGCAGGTCGGCGTCGGTGGCGAGCGCGCGGGCGAGGCCGACGCGCTGCTGCATACCGCCGGAGAGCTCGTCGGGCCAGGAGTCCTCCCAGCCGGCGAGCCCGCACAGCTCGAGCGCCTCGCCGGCGCGGGCCAGGCGCTCGGCGCGCGGGACGCCCTGCACCTCCAGGCCGTAGGCGGCGTTCTCCAGGACACTGCGGTGCGGGAAGAGCGCGAAGTGCTGGAAGACCATGCTGATCTTGGTGGACCGCACGGCGCGCAGGTCGCGGGGGCTCAGCGCGGTGAGGTCCTTGCCGTCGAACAGGACGCGGCCGGCCGTGGGCTCCAGCAGACCGTTGAGCATGCGCAGCAAGGTCGACTTGCCGGATCCGGACAGACCCATCACGACGAAGATCTGGCCCGGCTCGACGACGAAGGAGGCGTCGATCACGGCAGCCGTCGTGCCGTCCGCGCGCAGTTCGTCGCGGTCGGCGCCGTCGGCGAGCTTCCGGACGGATTCATCGGGTCGTCTGCCGAACACCTTGTACAGGTGGTCGGCCTGGAGCCTGGACACATATACCTCACGTGTAGCAACGAAAACGGCCCTCCCCTAGGACTCCGTCCTGGGAACCGGAACCCCCACCCCGCAGCCGGGCCGTGGAGCGAGGCGGTTTCGGCCCGCGTCTCCCTGCGCACGGGATTCGATCGTTGAATCCCGTACCGGGTCCGCTCCGGGCCCGCACCTGCCCGGGGGCCAAAGGGCCAAACACGAAGGTGACAGGCGTCACGGCGAGGGGCCGACGGGGAGGGTCCACGCAGGTCGGCGCCATGAGGAGCGGACGGCGTGGCGGCGCGGGGGCTGCCGGTGGGGGGTGGGCGGGGGGCGGTCGGTGGGAAGCAGTCGACGGGGGGTGCGTCGTGGCGGACGGGGCTGGGGCGAGGGCTCGGTCCCTTCGTGAGGGGGACGGCGGCAGGACGAGGCGCTCGCCAGGCGGGTCGATGTCGGTGGGGTGCGGCATGATCGGGGTGTGACGCCACGCCTGATGCTCCTGGACACCGCCTCCCTCTACTTCCGCGCCTACTTCGGCGTGCCGGACTCCGTCCGGGCCCCCGACGGCACCCCGGTCAACGCCGTGCGCGGCCTGCTCGACTTCATCGGCCGCCTCGTCCAGGACCACCGTCCCGACGAGCTCGTGGCGTGCTGGGACGCCGACTGGCGGCCGCAGTGGCGGGTGGACCTCATTCCCTCCTACAAGGCGCACCGGGTGGCCGTGGAGACGGAGACGGGCCCGGACGAGGAGGAGATCCCCGACACGCTCTCGCCGCAGGTGCCGGTGATCGAGGCGGTGCTCGACGCGCTGGGCATCGCCCGCGTCGGGTCGGCGGGTTACGAGGCGGACGACGTCATCGGCACGCTGGCCGGGCGGGCGAAGGGCCCGGTGGACATCGTGACCGGCGACCGCGACCTCTTCCAGCTCGTCGACGACGAGCGTGGGGTGCGGGTGCTGTACCCGCGCAAGGGTGTCGGCGACTGCGATCTGGTCGACGACGAGATGATCCGCACGAAGTACGGGGTGCGCCCCGGTCAGTATGCCGACTTCGCGGCACTGCGCGGAGACGCCAGCGACGGCCTGCCCGGCGTGAAGGGGATCGGCGAGAAGACGGCCGCCCAGCTGATCACGGAGTACGGCGATCTGGCGGGCGTCCGCGCGGCCGCCGTCGACCGCACGTCGAAGCTGACTCCGGCCAAGCGGCGGGGGATCGTGGAGGCGGCGGCGTATCTGGACGTGGCTCCGACGGTCGTCCGGGTCGCCGGTGACGTACCGCTGCCCGACTTCGTCCCTGCCCTGCCGAAGGCGCCTCGGGACGCGGCCGCCCTGGAGGCGCTCGTGGCCCGATGGGGACTGGGCGGCGCGGTGGGCCGACTGCTCACGGTGCTGGAGCGGTGACGGCGGATTCTGGGCGGAGTCCCCGAGGGGTGCTAGCTTAGGTAAACCTAAGTTCACCTCAGTTCACCGAAGCCAGGGAGACGTCGTGGCAGAGCAGCCGGCGCGCAAGGGACCGAAGGCCCACGAGGCGCGGGTCGTGCGCACGGAGCGGATCACTCCGCACATGGTGCGGGTGGTGCTGGGCGGGGCGGGCCTCGACGCCTTCGAGATCGGGGAGTACACCGATCACTATGTGAAGCTGCTGTTCGCCCCCGAGGGCATGAGCTATCCCGAGCCGTTCGACATGGACCGCGTCCGCGCGGAGTTCCCGCGCGAGCAGTGGCCCACCACCCGGACGTACACGGTCCGGAGTTGGGACCCGGCCCAGCGCGAGCTGACCGTCGACTTCGTGGTCCACGGCGACGAGGGTCTGGCCGGACCGTGGGCCGCGCGGGCGCAGGCCGGGGACCTCATGCGCTTCCTCGGGCCGGGCGGCGGGTACGCCCCGGATACCGCCGCCGACTGGCACCTCCTCGTGGGTGACGAGAGCGCGCTGCCGGCGGTCGCCGTGGCGCTCGAGCGTCTCCCGGAGGGGGCGACGGTGCACGCGTTCCTCGAGGTCGCGGACGCGGCGGAGGAGCAGAAGTTCGCCACGGCGGCGGGGGTGGAGGTGACCTGGATCCACCGCGGCGACCGGCCGACGGGCGAGGCCCTCCTGGACGCCGTGCGCGGCCTGGACTTCCCGGCCGGCGACGTCCACGCCTTCGTGCACGGCGAGGCGGGCTTCGTGAAGGAACTCCGTCGCCATCTGCGTCTGGACCGCGGCATCCCGCGCGAGCGGCTCTCGATCTCGGGCTACTGGCGCCTGGGCAAGACGGACGAGGCCTGGCGCGCGATCAAGCGCGACTGGAACGATCAGGTGGAGCGCGAACAGGAATCCTGACCGCCACACCCCCGCCCACGCCCGGTCCTCGGCCGGCCCACCTCCCCGCCACCCGCCGCGCCCATGGGCACCGCTGGGGGCGCGGCGGGTGCGACAGGGGGGCACCAGCCCCCGGGTGAGGGGGCGACCTGGGGACATCGCCACCCTGGGCGGGGGCAGCTCTGGGGCATTGCCCCCCGGGCGGAGGGCAGCGCCACCGCGGAACGGCCCCGCAGCGAGGACACCGCCGCAGCCTTGCACTCTCGTGCGAGGCTGCGGAGCCGGGGCGCCAGGGGCGCGCTCACGACCGAGGCGGAACCAGCAGCTGAGACCCCCTGGGGGCGCTTCCTTCCCAGGGTGGGGGCCGCTCCTCACGCCCCCCGCTCAACACCCCCTCTTACCGTCCCTCGCCGAACGCGCGTCCTGAGGCGTCCACATGGGCCATCCGCCGTAGCGCCGCGAACATCGCGTCCCCGAGCACGGTCCCCACCACCACGCCCTCCACCAGCTCTTCCCGCGCCACACCGCCGCGCGTGACGTATCCCAGATCCGCCCGCGCGACCTCTTCCGCCGCCTCGGCGTAGGTGTCGAGCAGCTCGACGAACGCCCCGTGGCCCACCTCGTCCAGCGCCGCGAGCGCCACCGCCAGCGCCTCGCCCGCCGGGCCCCCGCCCGCCTCCGGGCGCCAACCGCGCCGCTCGACCAGCTCGGCCACCACCTTCCGCGCCTCGATGACGCCGGCACCCGGCTCCTGGTCGTAGCGGGGCACCAGACGGTCCGCCGCGGCGCCCAGCACGCTGTGGACCGGTCGCTCCCGGTCGTCGATGGCGGTCATCACCTCGCGGATCGCCGCGACCGAGAGCCCCCCGACCTCCAGAAGCGCCCGGATCAGGCGGATCCGCCCTTCGTGCGCCTCGTCGTACGACGCCTGGTTCGGGCTCGTCAACTGCCCTGCCGGCAGCAGCCCTTCCCGTACGTAGTACTTGATCGTCGGCACCGACACTCCGGTCCTGCGACTCAACTCGCCGATCCGCACAGCGCGTTCACCTTTCCCATGTCACCACGGCCTTGCAGGCCACACTTCCATCATAGATAGTGGCACTATCAGATAGTGGCGAGTGCCACTATCTATACTCTGACGGGGGTCAGCCATGTCCTTACCGATGCCACGCCTGCGCGACCTGCACCGCCCGCTCGTCTGGTTCTCCGCCTCCATGGTGGCGCTGGCGTTCGTCTCCGCCGGCGGTCTGCTCCTCGATGACCGCGTCCTCGTCGGGGCGCCCATCTGGTACAAGCCGTTCAAATTCGCGGTCTCCTTCGTCGCGTACTGCATGACCCTCGCCTGGATGCTCACCTTGCTCCCCCGCGCCCGCCGGGCCGGCTGGTGGGCAGGCACGGTCGTGGCAGCGGCGAGCGCCGTCGAGATGGTCCTCATCACCCTCCAGGTGGTCCGCGGCAGGCAGAGCCACTTCAACAACGAGACGGCTTTCGACGCCGCCGTCTTCCAGGCGATGGGCCTCACCGTCGTCGTCCTCTGGCTCGCCGCACTGGTGATCGCCGCCCTCCTCCTGCGGGCCCGGATCCTCGACCGCGCGACCGCCTGGTCCGTACGCCTCGGCTCGCTCCTCGCCCTCGCGGGCGCGGCCGTCGGTTTCCTGATGGTCCGTCCCACCCCTGAACAGCTCGCGGCCGATGACGACGCCGGGATCATCGGCGCCCACAGCGTCGGCGTCCCTGACGGCGGTCCGTCGATGGCGGTGACCGGCTGGTCGACGACCGGCGGTGATCTGCGCATCGCCCACTTCTTCGGCATGCACGCCCTCCAGGTCCTTCCCCTGCTCCTCCTCGTCCTCGTGGCGCTCGCCCCGCGCTTCGCCCGGCTCCGCGACGACCGGGTGCGAATCCGGCTGACGCTCGTGGCCTCGGGTTCCTACGCGGCGGTGTTCGCCCTCGTCACCTGGCAGGCCCTGAGCGGCCGCCCCCTGCTCACTGCCGACGCCCCGACGCTCGTCGCCGCGGCCACGATCGCCCTCCTCACGGCGGGCGCGACCGCCCTGGCCCTGCGCACCCCTTTTCGCCCCGCATCGCCCCTCCCCGACCAGGAGTTCGCGACACGGGTATGAGGCCTCGGCTCCCGGGGTGTCCACGAGGCGGTCGCCTAGGCTGACCCCATGCGCACCATCGACCGGGCCGTGGGGGCCGTCCTGGGCTCCGCCGTCGGGGACGGGCTGGGCGCTCCCTTCGAGTTCGGGCTGCCGGGAGTCTTCCGCGAACGCTTCCCCGACGGAGTCGGCACGATGTGCGGAGGCGGTGGCTGGGACCCGGGCGAGGCCACCGACGACACGCAGATGGCCGTCCTCGTCGGAGAGTCGCTCCTCGACCGGGGCGGCCTCGACCTTCCCGATGTGTTCGGCCGCTTCCGCAGATGGGCGGCGGCCGAACCCAAGGACATCGGGCTCCAGACCGAGGACGTCCTCACGAGCGGACGTCCCTGGGACACGGCCGCCGCGCTCCACTTCCAGGTCAACGGCCGCGCGGCGGGCAACGGATCCCTGATGCGGGCCTCGACCTCCGCGGTCTACTTCGCCGCCGCGGGACGCGCGGCCACCATGGACGCGGCCCGGCACCTCGCCGCCCTCACCCATGGCGACGGTGCGGCGTGGGAGGGCACGGCCGTTCTCCACGAACTCGTCCGCGTCGCCCTCCTCGGCGAGGACCCGCTCACCGCCCTGCCCGCCACCCTCGCTTCGGTCGCCCCCGCCCACCGGGAGCGCTGGTCGCGTGTCCTCGCCCCCCACTGGCACCCGGACGACGCCACGGAGTTCAACGGCGCCGTGTGGCCCTGCCTCGCGTCGGCGGTCTGGGCCCTGCGCACGACCACGTCGTTCGAGGCGGCGCTCGCCCGCGCGATCGACCTCGGCGGCGACACCGACACGGTGGCGGCGGTCACCGGCCTCCTCGCCGGCGCGGTCCACGGCCCCACCGCGATCCCGACCCGCTGGACCACCCCGCTCCACGTACCGCTGCCCGGCTTCGGCGAGCGCGTGCTGACCGCCGACGACCTGTGCGAGCTGGCCGAGTCCCTCACCCGCGCGGGAGCGGCGCGCTGACGCTCCCCCACCCGTGCGATCCCGTCGCAGGAGGTGCGACCGGCCCTCGCCCTGAACCTAGCCCTGGGGTGCGACCTCGCCCTCGTCCCCGCCGGCCCTCGCCGCACGGGCATGGACCGTGGCGAGGACCTCGCGGTCCGGCTGGAGGGTGAGGCTGGGGACGGGCCGCACCTCGGCCGCGTCGACGGCGAGGGTGAACCTGCGGGCCAGTACGGCGAGGACGAGGACGGCCTCGACCATGGCGAACCGGGTGCCGAGGCAGACGCGCGGTCCGCCACCGAAGGGGAACCAGGCGTACTCCGGTATCTCCTCGGCGGGTTCGCCGCCGTTCGCCTCCCAGCGCTCGGGGCGGAACTCCTCCGGGTCGGTGAACCAGCGGCCGTCGCGGTGGGTGGCCCACTGGCTGCTCCACACCCGCGTGCCGACGGGTATCGGCATGCCTCCGAGGGTCGCTCCCTCCTTGGCGATGCCGGTGAGGAGCCAGATGGTCGGGTAGAGCCGCAGGGTCTCCTTGACGACGGCCTGGGTGTAGGTCAGCCGGGCGTAGTCGTCGAAGCCGGGCTCCCGGTCTCCGAGGACCCGGTCCAGCTCCTCGGTGAGGGCCTGGCGGACGCGGGGGTTCTGGGAGAGGAGCTGCCAGGCCCAGACGAGGGTGGAGCTGGTGGTCTCGTGTCCGCCGATGTAGAGGGTGACGGTCTCGTCGCGGATCTCCTCGTCGGAGAGGTGGGCGCCGGTCTCGTCCCGGGCGGTGAGGAGCCGGCTGAGGAGGTCGGGACGCTCGCCGTCGCCCTCGCGGTGGCGGGCGACGACCCGGCCGACTTCGGCGTCGATGACGGCCGTGGCGCGTTTGATGCGGGCCCGCCCCGGAGTGGGCACCCAGTCGGGGAGCAGGGCTCCCAGGCCGCTGAACTCGGCTCCGATCTCCTTCTGGGCGATGTCCATGGCGTTGCCGATCGCCTCGGCGTCGGCCGCGGTGTCGACGCCGAAGATGGTCCGGACCGCGATGAGCTGGGTGAGGGCCGCCATCTCCCTCTTGATGTCGACCCGCTGACCGTCGCTCCACCGGTCGGCGAGGTCGATCGCGCATCCGGCCATCGTCTCGGCGTAGGACCGCACCTGCCTGGGCCGCACGGAGGGCTGGACGAGAGAGCGCTTGCGGCGCCAGTCGGCGCCCTTGGCGACCACCACGCCGTGACCGAGGAGGGTGCGGAAGGCGATGCCGAGGTCGGGCTGGTCGAAGGTCCGCTCGACCTCCGTGAGGAGCTCTCCGATCGTGTCGGGATGGGCGATGAAGAGGGCGCGCCCCCGGCCGAACCGCCAGCTGACGAAGTCTCCGCGCTCGCGCAGCCGCTCGAAGAAGGCGAGAGGATCCTTGCCGAATTCCGGCAGGTTTCCGAGCAGCGGGACGCCCCGCGGCCCCGGCACGATCTTCTGTCCGTCGGTCGCCTTGTCGGCGGTGGCCGGACCGGCTTGCGTGGTCACGAGCGTCCCCTCCCCCTGGTGTTGCCCGGTGTGTGAGTCCATGGAATCGGAGAGCACCGACACTCCGCCACCCCTGTGGACAACTGCCTGTGGACAAAGGCCTGGACCGGGTACGGAAGAAGGCCCGTGGTGTCGACCACGGGCCTTCTCAGGCGACTTGGGGTAACCCTCGGACCGTCGGGCTCGTCACCTCACGAGCACGACGGTTCGGCGCTTCGTCAGGTCACGGAGCTGTAGGCGACGACGCCCCTCAGAAGCGCGTCGACGGCCTTGCGTGCGTTCTTGGCGACGGTGCTGTCACCGTCCCTCGGCGCGGCGGCGGCGATCTGCCCGAGGACGTCGATCACCTGCTTGCACCAGCGGACGAAGTCGCCGGCGGGCATCTCCGCCTCGCGCAGCACCTCGTCGAGTCCCCGGTCGGAGGCCCACTGGTGAGCGGCCCAGGCGAAGCCGAGGTCGGGTTCACGCTGTCCGACCCCCTCCGCCTGGTTGATCTTGAACTCCTCTTCGAGAGCGTCGAGTCGCCCCCAGATCCGCACCATCTCGCCGAGTGCGGCCTTGGCGTTGCCGGTGGGCAGCTTCGGCGGGACCGCGTCGTCGGCCTGCCGCGCCTCGTAGACCAAGGCGGAGACGCAGGCGGCGAGTTCGGCCGGATTGAGTCCTTCCCAGACGCCTTCGCGCAGGCACTCGCTGGCGAGCAGGTCCAGCTCACCGTAGAGCCGGGCGAGCCGCTTGCCGTTGTCGGTGACGTCGCTGCCGCGGAGATAGTCGAGTTCCGTGAGGAGGGCGACGATCCGGTCGAAGGTGCGGGCGATGGTGTTGGTGCGGCCTTCGATGCGCCGTTCCAGCTGGCGGGTGTCGCGCTGGAGACGGTGGTAGCGCTCGGCCCAGCGGGCGTGGTCCTCGCGCTCGTCGCAGCCGTGGCAGGGGTGGGCGCGCAGCTCGGTACGCAGCCGGGCGATCTCGCGGTCGTCGGCGGCGGGCGAGCGGTCCCGGCGGTGCCGCTCGGGGTTGATGTGCCCGGCCTTGGTGCGCAGGGCAGAGGCGAGGTCGCGGCGGGACTGCGGAGAGCGCGGGTTGAAGGACTTGGGAATCCTCATCCGCTCCATGGCTTCGACCGGGATCGGGAAGTCGATCGAGGCGAGCCGCTTGACCTGCCGCTCGGCGGTGAGCACGAGCGGGCGGGGCCCGTCGTGGTGCTCGAAGCCGCGGTGGCCGTTGGTGCGTCCGGCGGGGATGCCCGGATCGAGGACGAGGGCGAGCCCGGCGAACTTGCCGGTGGGGACGTGGATGACGTCGCCCGGCTTGAGGCGCTCCAGCGAGGCCGCGGCCTGGGCCCGACGCTGCGCGGCACCCTGCTTGGCCAGTTCGGTCTCGCGGTCCTTGAGGTCACGGCGCAGCCGTGCGTACTCCTCGAAGTCCCCGAGGTGGCAGGTCATGCCCTCCCGGTAGCCTTCGAGACCCTCTTCGTTCTTCTGCACCTGGCGGGAGATGCCGACGACGGACCGGTCGGCCTGGAACTGCGCGAAGGACGTCTCGAGCAGCTCGCGGGAGCGGTGCCGGCCGAACTGGTCCACGAGGTTGACGGCCATGTTGTACGACGGCTTGAAGCTGGAGCGCAGCGGGTACGTGCGGGTGCCGGCGAGGCCGGCGAGGTGGCCGGGGTCGAGCCCGCGCTGCCAGAGCACGACGGCGTGGCCCTCGATGTCGATGCCCCGGCGGCCGGCGCGGCCGGTGAGCTGGGTGTACTCACCGGGAGTGATGTCGGCGTGCTGTTCGCCGTTCCACTTGACCAGCTTCTCCAGGACCACGGAGCGGGCGGGCATGTTGATGCCGAGGGCGAGGGTCTCGGTGGCGAAGACCGCCTTGACCAGGCCGCGGACGAAGAGCTCCTCGACGACCTCCTTGAACGTGGGCAGCATGCCGGCGTGGTGGGCGGCGATGCCCCGCTCCAGGGCCTCCAGCCATTCGTAGTACCCGAGGACGTGCAGGTCCTCGGAGGGAATGGAGCTGGTGCGCTCCTCGACGATCTCGCGGACGCGTCGGCGGGCGTCGTCGTCGTTGAGCCGCAGGCCGGCGTAGAGGCACTGCTGGACGGCGGCTTCGCAGCCGGCGCGGCTGAAGATGAAGGTGATGGCGGGCAGGAGCCCCTCGGCGTCGAGGCGTTCGATGACCTCGGGCCGTCCCGGCGTCCAGATGCGGGAGCGCTGACGGCGCTCGCGTTCGCGGTCGGCTTCGCGGATCATCTTGCCGCGGCGCCGGTCGCGCGGGTTGTACGTGCGGGAGTTCTCGGTGTGGGCGAGGCGCAGCAGGTCGGGATTGACCTCGCGGCGGGACGCTCCGCGGCCGCCGTGGTCGGTCTCCTCCTCGAAGAGGTCGTACATCCGGCGGCCGGCCAGCACGTGCTGCCAGAGCGGCACGGGGCGGCTCTCGGAGACGATGACCTCGGTGTCGCCGCGCACGGTGTCGAGCCAGTCGCCGAACTCCTCGGCGTTGGAGACGGTCGCGGAGAGTGAGACGAGCGTCACGGACTCGGGGAGGTGGATGATCACTTCCTCCCAGACGGCGCCACGGAAGCGGTCCGAGAGGTAGTGGACCTCGTCCATGACGACGTAACCGAGCCCGGACAGCGCCTGGGAACCCGCGTAGAGCATGTTGCGGAGGACTTCGGTGGTCATCACGATGATCGGCGCATCGCCGTTGACGCTGTTGTCGCCGGTCAGCAGGCCGACCTTGGCGTTGCCGTACCGCTTGACGAGGTCGGCGTACTTCTGGTTCGACAGCGCCTTGATGGGCGTCGTGTAGAAGCACTTGCGCCCTTGCAGCAGGGCGAGGTGGACGGCGAACTCGCCGACGATGGTCTTGCCCGAGCCCGTGGGTGCCGCGACGAGCACGCCTTTGCCCGCTTCGAGGGCCTGGCAGGCCTCGATCTGGAAGGGATCCAGACCGAACTCGTACATCTCGCGGAAGGGGGCCAGCGCGGTGGCCTGCTCGGCGTTGCGGGCCCGGGCAGCTGCGTACGCTTCGGCTGGTGTGAGGTCCTCTGTCATCTTGTTGTCGAGCCTACCCGCCACCTCTGACAGTGACGCGATCTTTAACGACCTGTGCCAGGAAGGTGGGAGCGGGGGCGCACGGACACGGAGCGCCGCCGAGGCGCGACGCGCGGTGAGGGCCGCCGCTCGGCGGTCTCCCCAGGGCGCGGGCGTCCCCCCGGGGACGGGGTCCGGGGGGTGTGTCCGCGGTCAGGTGATGTCGTCGTAACCGATCTGCCGGTGGGCCCGGGCGCCGTCCGGCTCGCCCGTAGCCTGCTCGGGCAGGGCGCGCGAGGCGCCGACGGGCTCGACCGCTCCGACGGCCTCGGGGGTGAGGTCGAGGCTTGACGCCTCGTCGTCGTCGAGTTCGGCGTCGGGGTTGTTCCGCTTGCGGCGCCGGTCGTTGAGGAGCGAGAAGCCGACGGCGGCGAAGTACAGGACGGTGATCGGGCCCGCGAGGGCCAGCATGCCGATCGGGTCCGTGGTGGGGGTGATGATGGCGCCGAAGACGAAGACGCCCATGATCACGCCGCGCCACCAGCCGGCCATCCGCCGGCCCGTGAGGACGCCGGTGAGGTTGAGCATCACCAGGACGAGCGGCAGCTCGAAGGCGAGGCCGAACACGAGCACCATGCGCAGGGTGAAGTCGAGGACGTCACCGAGCGAGAGGATGTTGGCGGACCCTCCGGGCGTGAGGCTGATGAGCACCTTCACGCTGATGGGGAGGATGAGGTACGCGAGGTAGGCGCCGGCGGCGAACAGCGGGACCGCCGCCCCGACGAAGGCGTACGTGTACTTCTTCTCGCTCTTGTGCAGGCCGGGCGCGATGAAGGCCCACAGCTGGTACAGCCAGACCGGGCTCGCGACGACGAGACCCGTGACGAGGCTGACCTGGATCGTGGTGCTGAACGGGGCGATCAGCGTGTTGAAGGAGACGACCGCGCAGTTACCGCCGTCGCCCATCGTGCCCTGCGCGCACTTGGGCACGGACTTCGTCAGGAACTGCATCAGGTCCTCGCTGTACACGAGGGCCACGACGGTGACCGCGGCGACGGCCAGCAGGCCTTTCGCCATACGGTTGCGAAGTTCACGCAGGTGTTCCACGAGGGGCATGCGGCCCTCGGGATCCTTCTCCTGCTTGCGGGCAGACTTGGGCAACCCACGTCCTCATCTCGTGCGGCAGCCGCCGCTCGGTGCGGCGGCGGCGGACCGGGTCAGCGCTTGGTGGTGTCCGTGGGCTCGGTCACCGGTCGCGCGCTGGTCACGTCGCCGGGCGCGGCCTGGATGGTCCGCGGGGCGGCCTGCTCCGGGGCGCCGGGGTGGGGCGGGTCCGCGGGGGCGCTCTGCTGGTCGTCGGACTTCATCGCCTTGGCCTCGCTCTTGAGGATGCGAGCCGACTTGCCCAGCGAACGGGCCATGTCGGGAAGCTTCTTGGCGCCGAAGAGCAGGATGATGACGACGAGAATGAGGATGATCTCGGTGGGGCCGAGCCTACCCATAGCTGTTTACCTTCTTCACCGAGGCGACATGGAGTGCGTGTCCGGCGAGTCGGACATGCGTCCGGCCACCGCGCTGTCAGCGATCGTAACCCGCGGGAGTAAACGAGGGGCAATGCCTGTGCATACTCGCGATTGCGGCCCGCACCCCCTCACGAGGGCGCTTTGTGCAGCGTACGGCACGGCCTCAACGCAGCGCCTCGCCGGTACGGGCCAGGTCCGAGGCCGCCTTTTCGAGGTCTTCCGCCGCGCGGTTGATGCGCGCCGCGGTGCCGGCGACCTGGCGGCCGAGCCGCTGGACCTCCAGGAAGACCTTGATGCCGAGGACGCCGAGAACGGCGATCCCGAGGAATCCGAGTGCGATGGCGAGCATGGGCCAGAACATGTGCCGAGCCTAGAGGTAGTACGGGTGCCGGTGCGCCGGCCGGGACGGGCGCCGGGGCGCCGGGTCCGTGGGCGGAGCGGGCGGGGGCGTCAGACGGTGGAGTGCAGGCGCAGCGTTCGTACGCCGCCTCCGGTGAGGAGTTCGATGATCCGTTCCCCCGCGGGCTTGCGGACCGCGCTGCCGCACTCGGGGCAGGTGAAGGAGTAGAAGGTGGTGCGGCGGCTGCCGCCGATCGCGAGCCGCAGCGCGCTCGCGGAGAGTTCGCAGCGGGAGCGGCAGTCGGGGCAGGCGGCCTTGAAGAGGACCGGTGCGATCGACGCCGTCATTCCGTGCATCACGGACATTTCCCTCATCCCTCTCGACTCCCGCGCTCTCGTGCGTCCATCGGCTCCGCAAGGAACAGCGCCGACTTCGCGGGGAATGTCACATCCCCCTCACTTCCCGGCCCCCGCCCACCGCCCCAGGAGGCGGGCGCCTCACTCCACGCCGTCGTAGGCGGCCAGGGCTGCCGCCGCGGCCGACCGCGCGCTGTCGGCCAGCTCGGGCGGGGAGACGATCCGTCCGTCGCTCCCCAGCCGCAGCGCGAGGCGCCGCAGCGAGGCGGGGGCGGGGGTGCGGAGCGTGATCCGCAGCCCCCCGTCGGCCAGCTCCTCGGCCCGGTCGTGCGGGTAGTACTCCGCCACCCAGCGGCCGCCGGGCCCGACCTCCACCACGACCTCCGGGTCGTCGGCGGACGGCTGGACCAGCCCCTCGGAGAGATCGCGCAGCTCCAGCTCCGGCGGCGCCGCGTGCTCGTCCAGGATCCGGATCTCGGCGACCCGGTCGAGCCGGAAGGTGCGGCGCGCCTCGGAGAGCCGGCACCACGCCTCCATGTACGTGTGGCCCACGGCGAACAGCCGGATCGGGTCGACCTCCCGCTCGGTCAGCTCGTCCCGCGCGGGTGAGTAGTAGCGCACCCACAGCCGCCGCCGCTCCGAGATGGCCCGGTCGACCTCCGCGAAGACACCGCCTTCGGATTCGAACGTCACCGAGAGGCGCGAGCTCGCGCCCGCTGCCTCCCCGGCCGCCGCCTCCAGCTTCGCGGTGGCTCGCAGCAGCGCCTCACGGTCGCTCTCGCGCAGTCCGGGCAGGGTGGACACGGCCCGCGCGGCGACAAGGAGCGCGGTGGCCTCGTCGGCCGCCAGGCGCAGCGGCGCCGCCACGTCGTCCGGGTTGTGCCACCAGATCCGGTCGCCGTCGGTGTCGATGTCCAGCAGGTCGCCGCCCCGGAAGCTGGTCCCGCACATGGGCAGCACGTCGAGGTCGGAGATCAGCTCGTCTTCGCTGATACCGAAGGCACGGGCGACGTCGGCGACGTGCGCACCGGGGCGTTCCCGCAGGTAGGTGACGAGGGAGAGCATCCGCCTCGTCTGGTCGATCGCGTTCGCGGCCATGCCGTACGTCTCCCCTTCAGCCCTTGGCCACGGCGCGCAGCCGGTCCACCACATCGGCCCGCAGGTCCGCGGGTTCCAGTACGACGACATCGGGGCCGAACTCGACGAGCCAGGCGTCGAGGCCGTGCCCGTACGGGATCTCCAGCTCGTCCCAGCCGTCCGCGCCTTCCCGTACGGACTGGGCCCGGGCCCGCAGCGGATAGCCGCAGCCGGTGCGCAGCCGGATCCGGGCGGAGCGGGTGGCGGTCTCGCCCGCCCAGCTCTCGACCGTCTCGCGGACGGTGACGACGTCGGGCACGGGCGCGGTGAAGGCGCCGGCCCGGGAGCGGACCTTGCCGGTGATCCGGGAGAGGCGGAAGACCCGCTCGGCGCCCCGGTCGCGGTCCCATCCGGCCAGGTACCAGTGGCCCCGCCAGCACTCCAGCGTCCAGGGTTCGACCTGGCGCGTCTCGGGGCGGGCCGCCGTGGCCTTGCGGTAGTCGAAGACCACGGGCCGCCGGTCACGGCAGGCCAGCATCAGGGGCTCGAAGGCGGTCTCGTGGACGGGGATGCGGGGTTCCAGGGCGCTGTGCTGGATGTCGTACGAATCCTCCGCCTCGGGCATCCCGGCGGCGCGGAGCTTCTGCAGGGCGCCGCTGGCGGCGCCGGCGAGACGGGCCTGCTGCCAGACCTTGGCGGCGAGGCCGAGCGCGGCGGCCTCCTCGGCGTCGAGGGTGATGGGCGGGAGCCGGTTGGAGTCTCGGCGGGCGAGATAGCCCGTCTCGCCCTCCAGGTTCTCGACGGTCTCGATGACCAGGCCGAGCTCGCGCAGATCGTCCTTGTCGCGCTCGAACATCCGGTTGAAGGCGTCGTCCCCGCCCGCTTCGAGATAGGCCTCGATGGAGCCGCGCAGCTCACGCTTGCTCAGCGGGCGGCGGGTTCCGAGCAGGCACAGGGCCAAATTCATCAGCCGCTCGGCCTTGGCAATCGCCATCGACGCCCTGCACCTCTTCTGCCGGATTGACTTCTCAGACGTCCGACCGTACCGCCCCGGGGTGTCGGGGCAAAAGCCGAGGGCCCATGCCGGTCGGCATGGGCCCTCGTGGTGATCGGTTCCGGGTCAGGATCCGGTCACACCGGGTCCGATCAGACCGCGACCAGGTCACAGACGAAGATCAGGGTCTCGCCCGGGGCGATCTTGCCGCCGGCGCCGCGGTCGCCGTAGGCGAGGTGGGCGGGAATGATCAGCTGGCGGCGGCCGCCGACCTTCATGCCCTGCACGCCCTGGTCCCAGCCGGGGATGACCTGGCCGACACCGAGCTGGAACTGCAGCGGGGTGCCGCGGTTCCACGAGGAGTCGAACTCCTCGCCGGTGGAGAAGGAGACGCCGACGTAGTGGACGGAGACGGTGGCTCCGGCCTTCGCCTCGGGGCCGTCGCCCTCCCAGATCTCCTTGATCTCAAGGTCCTTCGGCGGCTCGCCACCCGGGAAGTCGACCTCGGGCTTCTCGATGCTCACTGAACTGCTCCTCATACTGATGAACTGCGCGAACGGGACAGTCTTACATCCCCGGGTGCCTCTACTTGGCCAGGATGTCCACGGTGAAGACGAGCGTGGACTTGGCGGGGATGGTGTCGTTGGCCTTGTCGCCGTACGCCATGTCCGGCGGGACGACGAGCAGCACGCGGCTGCCGACCTTCTTGCCCTCCAGGCCCTTCTGCCAGCCGGGGATGACCTGTGCGAGGGGGAAGCTCACCGGCGCGCCCCGGGAGTAGCTGCTGTCGAACTGCTTGCCGTCCTTCCAGAGCACGCCCTGGTACTGCACGGTCAGGGTGTCCGCGGCGGTGACGGCCGGTCCGGTGCCCTCGATGATGTAGTTCGACACCAGCTTGGTGGGGGCCGGCTTCTTCGGGACGGTGAGCGAGGGGGCCTTGCCGTCGGTGTTGGTCCCCACCTTCGGCAGGTCGGCGTTGTCCTGCGCGACTTCGGTGCCCTTGGCCGAGACGGGCACGGTCTTGCTCTTCACGATGTCCATGACGAAGACCAGCGTGGCGTTGGCCGGAATCTGCCCCTGGCCCTGCGCGCCGTAGCCGAGCTCCGGCGGAATCGACACCTCCAGGCGGCTGCCGACCTTCTGGCCGTCGAGGGCCTTCTGCCAGCCCTCGATGACACCGCCGCCCCCGATGTTCACGGCGAAGGGCTGCCCGCGGTCGAAGCTGTTGTCGAACGGCTTGTCGCCGTCCCACAGTTGCCCGAGGTAGTTGACGTCGGCCTGGTCGCCCTTCTTCAGGACCGCACCCTTGCCCTCGCTGATGACGTTGACCTTGAGGTCCTTGGGCGGTTCGCCCTCCCCCTTGGCGAGGGTCGGCTTCTCTCCGAACTTCTCGCCCGCGGTGATGGCGGGCAGTCCGTTCGTCATCGAGGCGGAATCGGAGCCCTTGTCGTCGCTGCCGCAGGCCGCTGTCGAGAGCAGCAGCAGCGGTACGACCAGTAGGCCGGCAAGTCGGCGCACGTGTTCCTCAGATCTCAGACGGCACATTAGTTGCCCGACACTCTAGGGGGTGCCCGCCGGATCCCGCCTGGCTCACGGTCCAGGCGTGCCGGGGCCCCGCACGCTCCTCGTGCGGGGCCCTGACGCCGTGTGCGCCGCCGGGTCACATGCCGGCGATCAGCTTCTCCACCCGGTCGTCGACCGACCGGAAGGGGTCCTTGCACAACACCGTGCGCTGCGCCTGGTCGTTGAGCTTGAGGTGGACCCAGTCGACGGTGAAGTCACGTCGCTGCTCCTGGGCGCGGCGGATGAAATCGCCGCGCAACCGCGCCCTGGTGGTCTGCGGGGGCACGGACTTGCCCTCGAAGATCTTCAGGTCGTTGCAGATCCGCGCCGCCTGGCCCTTCTTCTCCAGAAGGTAGTAGAGCCCGCGGCGGCGGTGGATGTCGTGGTACGCGAGGTCTATCTGCGCGACCCGGGGGTTCGACATGGTCATGTTGTTCTTGGCGCGGTACCGCTCGATGAGCTTGTACTTCATGACCCAGTCGATCTCGGTGCCGATACGGTCGAGGTCCTCGGCCTCGATCGCGTCGAGCGTGCGGCCCCACAGCTCCAGGACCTGGGCGACCGTGCCCGTGCGGATGCCCCGGCGGTCGACGAAGTCCGCCGCCTTCTCGTAGTACTCCCGCTGGACCTCCAGGGCGGAGGCCTCGCGGCCACTGGCGAGGCGGACCTTGCGCTGGCCGGTGATGTCGTGGCTGACCTCGCGGATGGCCCGGATGGGGTTCTCCAGCGTCAGGTCGCGCATGACCGTGCCGGCCTCGATCATGCGCAGCACGAGGTCTGTGGCGCCCACCTTGAGGAGCATGGTCGTCTCGGACATGTTCGAGTCGCCGACGATGACGTGGAGCCGGCGGTAGCGCTCGGCGTCCGCGTGCGGCTCGTCGCGGGTGTTGATGATCGGCCGGGAGCGGGTGGTGGCCGAGCTGACGCCCTCCCAGATGTGCTCGGCCCGCTGCGAGACGCAGTAGACCGCGCCCCGCGGGGTCTGCAGCACCTTTCCGGCCCCGCAGATGAGTTGCCGGGTGACCAGGAAGGGAATGAGGATGTCCGCGAGCCGGGAGAACTCTCCGTGGCGGGCGACGAGATAGTTCTCGTGGCAGCCGTAGGAGTTTCCCGCCGAGTCGGTGTTGTTCTTGAAGAGATAGACGTCGCCGGCGATTCCCTCCTCGTGCAGGCGGCGTTCGGCGTCGACGAGAAGGCCTTCGAGAATGCGCTCGCCGGCCTTGTCGTGCGTGACCAGTTCGGTCACGTTGTCGCATTCGGGTGTTGCGTATTCCGGATGCGAACCCACGTCGAGGTAGAGGCGGGCGCCGTTCCGCAGGAAGACATTGCTGCTGCGGCCCCATGACACGACACGGCGGAAGAGGTAGCGCGCCACTTCGTCAGGTGACAGTCGGCGCTGTCCCCTGAACGTGCACGTGACGCCGTACTCGTTCTCCAGCCCGAAAATGCGGCGGTCCATGTCTGAACATTACGCCTGATGGCCTGAGCTGAAACCGGGTTGGGCGGCCCCGTTTCGATCATTTTCCGATGAGTGCGTGTTCTTTTCGGCGTGTCCGGTGTGACCGCCGCCCCCGCTGACGGCGTGTCGCACGCTCCGGCCGGGGACCGTGAGGACCCGTGCGGTGGCGAGCAGCACCAGGAGGGCCGCGAGACCCCCGGCCGCGGCCACGGAGAAGCCCGCGGTGGTCCCGGCGAGTTCGACGACGGGGCCCGCGACGGCGGAGCCGAGGGCGGCCCCGACACCGAACGTGGTGACGAGCCAGGAGAATGCCTCCGTGACCGTCCCGCCGGGAGCGTGCCGGTCGACCACGATGAAGCCGCAGGCGAGCGCGGGGGCCAGGAAGACGCCGGAGAGCGCGGCCAGGCCCGTCATCGCGACGACACCGGGCGTGAGCATCAGCGGCAGATAGCCCAGCGCGAGCAGGCCGACGATGACCGTCAGCCGATTCTCGGGGGAGCCCGTCCACCGGCGGGCGCCGTAGAGGACGCCGCCGAGGAGGGCGCCGAGCCCCAGCGCGGCCATGATCCAGCCGTAGGCGGACTCGTTGCCCCGCTCGTCGGCGTAGGCGAGACCGGCGACGGTGATGGAGCCGAGCGCCAGGCCGACGAAGAAGAACGAGCCGAGCAGGGCGAGCAGGCCGGGTGAGCGCAGCGCGCCGAGCCAGTGCGCCTCACGGGGGTCCGAGCGCCAGGCGCGCGAGGGCGGGGACAGGACGACGGAGAGGGCACCGAGGACGCCCAGGACGTTGATGACGAGGAGGGCGGCCGCCGGCGACCGGAGGGCGACGAGCAGGGTCACCAGGAGCGGACCGACGGTGAACATCACCTCCTGGGCCACGGCGTCCAGGGCGTAGGCCCGGTGCACCCGGTCCTCCCGGCCCAGGACGCTCGGCCACAGGGCCCGCAGTCCGCCTTCGAGGGGCGGGGTGAAGAGCCCCGCCACGACGATCGCCGCATAGGCGACGGCGATGTGGCCGATGCCCGTGAGCGCGAGGACCGCCATGCCGAGGGCGGAGAGGATCGCGGCGGGCAGCTGGACCCGCGGCTGCCCCTTCAGGTCCACCGCCCGGCCGAGGAGCGGCTGTCCGACGGCGGTCGCGACGCCGTACGCGGCGACGAGCCCTCCGGCGAGGCTGTAGCTGCCCCCTTCGGCGCGGGTGAAGACCACCACCGCGATCGGTCCCGTGCCGTTGGGGAGCCGGCCGACCAGGGTCCCGGTGAGCAGGCGGAGGGCGTGCGGCGCCCTGAGTATGTCGCGGTAACCGCCGCCCGCCGTGGCCTCGGAGGCCATGTCCGTCTCCTCTCCCCCGGCGTCCCCCCGGGGTTTTACGTATAACGTCCGGCGTCATACGTACCATGGCCCCATCCCCAGGGTCCACCTCGCGGGTACGGACCGCATCCACGGAGGCACGCGTGCACACCCCGGAACCGCCCGCCGCGGCCAGGCCCACCAGCCGCGACGTCGCCCGCGCCGCCGGAGTGTCCCAGGCCACCGTCTCCCTGGTCCTCGGCGACAAATGGCGGGGCCGGGTCTCCGAGCGCACCGCCCGGTCGGTACGGGAGGCCGCTCAGGACCTCGGCTACCGCCCCAACCTCGCCGCCCGCAACCTCCGGCTCGGCCGCACCAGGACCGCGCTCCTCGTCGTCCCGGCCCTCACCAACGAGTTCTTCGCCCGCGTCTACACCGGTGCGGCCGCCGTCGCCGCCCGGCACGGCTTCGGCGTGGTGCTTTACCCCTCCCCCGACGGCGTCGGGCCCGCGAAGGACCCCTTCGCCTCGGCCCGCGCCGCCCTGGACGGCGTCATCGCCTCCTCCATGGCGGCCGACGCCCTCGCCGCCTTCCGCGGCACCGACCTGCCCCTGGTCATGCTCGACAGCGACCCGGCGGACACCGGCGCCGCCGCGCACGTCAACCTCGACATCGCCGACGGCATGCGCCAGGTGACACGGCACCTGCTGGGCCTCGGCCACCGCCGCTTCGTCCACCTGGCGTCGGCCGTGCCCTCCTGGACCTTCGACGTCCGGGCCGCCGCGCTCGCCGAGGCCCTGAGCGAGGTCTCCGTACGCACCGTCCGGGCGTCCCTCGACGTCGACGGCGCCCGGGCCGCCGCGGAGAGCGCCCTGACGGGGCCCGGGCCCCGGCCGACCGCCCTCGTGTGCGACGACGACATCCTGGCCGCCGGAGCGTGCAAGGCCGCCCGCCGGCTGGGCCTGCGGATCCCCGAGGACGTCTCCGTCACGGGCTTCGACGACCTCGCGCTGGCCACCGCCGTCGAGCCGGAACTGACCACCGTCCGTCTGCCCGCCGAGCACGTCGGCGAGCGCGGGATGGCGGCCCTCCTCGCCGTCCTCGACGGCCGCGCCCCGGAGCCCGGCGGTCTCCCGGTCACCCTGGTGATCCGTGGCTCGTCCGGCCCGCCGCCCGCCGTCTGAACGGCCCGGTACGCGTGACGGCCCCGGTCCGCCGATGCGGGCCGGGGCCGTCGTCCACGTCGGCGGAGGACCTACTCCTCCGTCTCCTCCGGGATCTCGTCCGAGGGGTCGTCGGTCTTGGCGATGGCGGCGTTGTCCGCCTCCAGCAGACGGACCAGCTGCCGGCCGACGATCCGCTTGAACTTGCGCTGCTGCGGCCGCGTGCGGTCCAGGACAGCCACTTCGAGCCGCTCCGCGGGGATCTCCCGCTCGCTGCCGTTCGTGTCGCGGGACAGCGCCTGCACGGCCAGCTTCAGCGCCTCGGCCAGGGACATGCCGTCACGGTGCCGCTGGTCGAGGAAGGTGCCGATCTGCTCGGCGTTGCCGCCCACCGCGACCGAACCGTGCTCGTCCACGATGGAACCGTCGTGCGGCAGCCGGTAGATCTGGTCGCCCTCCGGCTCCGTGCCCACCTCGGCGACGACCAGCTCCACCTCGTAGGGCTTCTCGCCCGCGCTGGAGAAGATCGTGCCGAGCGTCTGGGCGTACACGTTGGCGAGGCCCCGGGCCGTCACGTCGTCCCGGTCGTAGGTGTAGCCCCGCAGATCGGCGTAGCGCACGCCGCCGATCCGGAGGTTCTCGTACTCGTTGTACTTGCCGGCGGCGGCGAAGCCGATCCGGTCGTAGATCTCGCTGAACTTGTGCAGGGCGCGGGACGGGTTCTCGCCCACGAAGACGATGCCGTCGGTGTACTGCAGGACGACGAGGCTGCGGCCACGGGCGATGCCCTTGCGGGCGTACTCCGCCCGGTCGGCCATGGCCTGCTGGGGTGAGACGTAGAACGGGGTCGACACCGGCTATCCGTCCCTTTCTTCTGGGCGGCTGGGGTCCCCCGGACGGAGTCGGGGGCGGGAGGACGAGGGAAGGGTCAGAGCAGCGCGGCGCGCGGTCCGTCGGGCTGCTCCAGGCGCCGATCGGTGACCGAGCGGGCGAGCGCCGAGGACTCCTCCTCGCTCAGCCTGCGGAAGCCCTCGTCGGTGATGACGGTGACGATCGGATAGATGTTGCGGTAGAGGTCCGGCCCGCCCGTCGCCGAGTCGTCGTCGGCGGCGTCGTACAGCGCCTGGACGACCAGCGTGGTGGCCTGCTCCTCCGTCAGGTCGGGACGGTAGAGCTTCTTCATCGAGCCCCGGGCGAAGATCGACCCGGAGCCCGTGGCCGCGAAGCCGTGCTCCTCGGAGCGGCCGCCCGTCACGTCGTAGGAGAAGATCCGGCCCTTCTCCTTGCCCTCGTCCCAGCCGGCGAAGAGGGGGACGACGGCCAGGCCCTGCATCGCCATGCCGAGGTTGCCGCGGATCATGGTGGACAGGCGGTTGGCCTTGCCCTCCAGGGAGAGGGTCGTGCCCTCGACCTTCTCGAAGTGCTCCAGCTCCAGCTGGAACAGCTTGACCATCTCCACGGCCAGGCCGGCCGTACCGGCGATGCCGACGGCCGAGAACTCGTCGGCCGGGAAGACCTTCTCGATGTCGCGCTGGGCGATCATGTTGCCCATCGTCGCCCGCCGGTCGCCCGCGAGCACGACGCCGTCGGCGAAGGTGGCGGCCACGATGGTGGTGCCGTGCGGCGCCTCGATGACTCCGTCCGGCAGCTTGCGGTTGCGCGGGAGGAGCTCCGGCGAGTGGTCGGACAGGAAGTCCAGGAACGAGGACGACCCCGGCGTCAGGAAGGCAGCTGGTAGACGCCCGGTGCTACGAGTGTTGGCTTCCACGCGTGTCCCTCCAAATGTGAGATGGCCCGACGCAGAGTGTCGGGATCGTCTCCCAACGTGCCGACGGCCGAATTGCAGTTGAAGCACAGTACGCCACGGACCCTACCCGCATCGTGACGGTGATCAACATGGGTTGCCGGGGGCTTGCGGGCAGACCACGCGGATCCTCGTCCGGGCGGAGATCATCTCGTCGCGCTGTGCTCCCGTGGTGCCGTGCGCATGTCCGGAACGGCCCGCGCGGCTCGCGCCGCCCGGCGCCGTGAACGGTGGGTGGAGGCTCGGGACGGCGGGGCCGGGGCCGCTCCGCACGCGAAGCGACTCCCGGCACCACCGGCAGCGCTCAGGCCCTGCCGGCTCCGCCGCCTGGTCCCGTACGGCCTAAGTATCGGGCGGCCGGATTCGTCGGGGCGTCGCGACGCCCCGATTCAGCGAAAGGACCGTCCGCCCACGGAGGGGGCGTGACATTCCTCGGACGTTTTCCCGCCCCTCGGCGTCACCTTCGAAGCGAAGGTCACTGACCGCCCTTCTGAACGAACGACCTCACGAAATCCTCGGCGTTCTCTTCCAGGACGTCGTCGATCTCGTCCAGGACGGAGTCCACGTCGTCGCTCAGCTTCTCCTGGCGTTCCTTGAGGTCGGAGCTTTCCTCCGCGGTCGTCTCCTCGACCTCCTCCGTGGAACGCGTCGCCTTCTGCTGTCCGCCGCCGGTGTCCTTGGTCGCCATATCCCTCACCCCGCTCGAATCGGCCCGCTCGGTTGGGTCTCTCTCAAGATCAGACCCTACAAGGCAGGTCTGACATCGGCCCTGTGGTTGCTGCAACGTCCGGGCACTAGTTCCATGATTCCCAGCGCCCGGGCATTTCAGCCGCGAATCAGTGGCCGGACAGCACGCGGACCAGTTCCTCCGCCGTCCTGCACCGGTCCAGAAGGTCCTTCACGTGCTCCCGGGTGCCCCTCAGGGGCTCCAGGGTGGGGACGCGCTGGAGCGAGTCCCGCCCCGGCAGATCGAAGATCACCGAGTCCCAGGACGCCGCCGCCACGTCGTCCGCGTACTGCTCCAGACAGCGGCCCCGGAAGTAGGCCCTGGTGTCCTCCGGGGGCTTCGTCTCGGCCCGCCGGACTTCGTCCTCGCCCAGCAGTCGCTTCATGCGCCCACGGTCCACCAGACGGTTGTAGAGCCCCTTCTCGGGCCGCACGTCGGCGTACTGCAGGTCCACGAGGTGCAGGCGGGCGGCGTCCCAGTCCAGGCTGTCGCGCCGGCGGTAGCCCTCCATGAGCTCCCGCTTGGCGATCCAGTCCAGCTCCCCGGCCAGGCTCATGGGGTCGTGCTCGAGCCGGTTGAGGGTGTCCTCCCAGCGGATCAGGACGTCCTTCGTCTGCTCGTCGGCGTCGGCGCCGAAACGCTCCTCCACGTACTTCCTGGCCAGCTCGAAGTACTCCATCTGGAGCTGCACCGCGGTGAGTGTCCGGCCGCTGCGGAGCGTGACGAGGTAGGCCAGGCTCGGGTCGTGCGAGACCTCGTGCAGGGTGCGGACCGGCTGGTCCACGGCCAGGTCGACGTTGATGAACCCGTCCTCGATCATGGACAGGACCAGCGCGGTGGTGCCCAGCTTGAGGTAGGTGGAGATCTCCGAGAGGTTGGCGTCCCCGATGATCACATGGAGGCGGCGGTACTTCTCCGCGTCCGCGTGGGGCTCGTCGCGGGTGTTGATGATGGGCCGCTTGAGGGTGGTCTCGAGGCCCACCTCGACCTCGAAGTAGTCCGCGCGCTGGCTGATCTGGAAGCCGTGCTCGCGGCCGTCCTGGCCGATGCCGACGCGGCCGGCGCCGGTGACGACCTGGCGGGAGACGAAGAACGGCGTCAGGTGGCGCACGATGTCCGAGAAGGGGGTCTCCCGCTTCATCAGGTAGTTCTCGTGCGTGCCGTAGGAGGCGCCCTTGTTGTCGGTGTTGTTCTTGTAGAGGTGGATCGGCTGGGCGCCGGGGAGCTGGGCGGCTCTCTCGGCGGCCTCGGCCATGATCCGTTCGCCGGCTTTGTCCCAGAGGACGGCGTCGCGGGGGTTGGTGACCTCGGGGGCGCTGTACTCGGGGTGGGCGTGGTCGACGTAGAGCCGGGCGCCGTTGGTGAGGATCACATTGGCCAGGCCGATGTCCTCGTCCGTGAGCTGGCTGGAGTCGGCGGCTTCGCGGGCGAGGTCGAAGCCTCGGGCGTCCCGCAGGGGGTTCTCCTCCTCGAAGTCCCAGCGGGCGCGGCGCGCCCGGTGCATCGCCGCCGCGTAGGCGTTGACGATCTGGGACGAGGTGAGCATGGCATTGGCGTTGGGATGCCCCGGAACGGAGATCCCGTACTCCGTTTCGATGCCCATTACTCGCCGTACGGTCATGCGGCCCTCCTTGCCCGGCGGCGCGCCCGTTCGGGTGCGGCGCTCAAGTACCGCGCTTTCTCGTGCGTGTGCGGTGCCCGTCCCCGCACTGCGCGATTCGGCGGTACCGATGAGCCTAGAGCGACTCCGCGCCGGTGGGGAGATCGATTACGTCATTGTGCGTCGTTGCTGGCGGAAAGCGGCGGCTGCGGATGCCCGTCTTCCGGACATCCGCAGCCGGTGTGCGTTCCTACAGGTACTGACCGGTGTTCGCCACGGTGTCGATGGAGCGACCCGTGTCGGCGCCCTGCTTTCCGGTGACGAGGGTGCGGATGAAGACGATCCGCTCGCCCTTCTTTCCGGAGATCCGGGCCCAGTCGTCGGGGTTGGTGGTGTTGGGCAGGTCCTCGTTCTCCTTGAACTCGTCCACGCACGCCTGGAGGAGGTGGGAGACCCGAAGGCCCTTCTGGTTGTGGTCGAGGAAAGCCT
Source organism: Streptomyces sp. NPDC036822 (assembly GCF_055609145.1). Classification (NCBI taxonomy): domain Bacteria; kingdom Bacillati; phylum Actinomycetota; class Actinomycetes; order Kitasatosporales; family Streptomycetaceae; genus Streptomyces; species Streptomyces sp. NPDC036822. The sequence goes on along the minus strand of NZ_JBVJPY010000007.1, from coordinate 205,622 downwards.
TGATGGCCATCTTCTTGGCCCGGTCGACGATGTTCTGGATCATCGCTCCGGAGTTGAAGTCCTTGAAGTAGAGGACTTCCTTGTCGCCGTTGGCGTACGTGACCTCGAGGAAGCGGTTCTCCTCGGATTCGGCGTACATCTGTTCCACGACCGACTGGATCATGGCGTGGGCGGCGGCAGGCTTCGATCCGCTGTGTTCGGACAGGTCGTCCGCGTGCAGCGGGAGCGAAGGTGTGAGGTACTTGGCGAAGATGTCCTTGGCCGCTTCCGCGTCCGGACGCTCGATCTTGATCTTGACGTCGAGCCGGCCGGGCCGCAGGATCGCGGGGTCGATCATGTCCTCGCGGTTGGAGGCGCCGATGACGATGACGTTCTCCAGCCCCTCCACGCCGTCGATCTCGGCGAGCAGCTGCGGGACGATGGTGTTCTCCACGTCCGAGCTGACACCGGATCCACGGGTGCGGAAGAGGGATTCCATCTCGTCGAAGAAGACGATGACGGGGGTACCCTCGCTCGCCTTCTCCCGGGCACGCTGGAAGACGAGGCGGATGTGCCGCTCGGTCTCGCCGACGTACTTGTTGAGGAGCTCGGGGCCCTTGATGTTCAGGAAGTACGACTTCCCGGCGGGCTGACCGGTCACCTCGGCGACCTTCTTGGCAAGGGAGTTGGCCACCGCCTTGGCGATGAGCGTCTTGCCGCATCCGGGCGGGCCGTAGAGCAGGATGCCCTTCGGCGGACGCAGTTCGTGCTCCTTGAAGAGATCCGGGTAGAGGTACGGAAGCTCGACCGCGTCGCGGATCATCTCGATCTGGCCGCCCAGACCGCCGATCTTGTCGTAGTCGACGTCCGGGACCTCTTCGAGGACGAGCTCTTCGACCTCGCTCTTGGGGATCACTTCGTAGACGTAGCCGGACCTGGGCTCGAGCAGCAGGGCGTCGCCGGGGCGGATGGTGATGTCCAGCAGCGGCTCGGCGAGCCTCACCACCCTCTCCTCGTCGGTGTGCCCGACCACCAGGGCGCGCTCGCCGTCCTCGAGGATCTCCTTGAGGGTGACGATGTCCCCGGCCCGCTCGAACGTCATGGCCTCGACCACGTTGAGCGCTTCGTTGAGCATGACTTCCTGGCCGCGCCTGAGCTCGTCGAGCTCGACGCTGGGACTGACATTCACCCGGAGCTTGCGGCCCCCGGTGAAGATGTCGCAGGTGCCGTCTTCATTGGTCTGAAGAAAGACACCGAAGCCTGCCGGCGGCTGTGCGAGCCGGTCGACTTCCTCCTTGAGGGCCACGATCTGGTCGCGGGCCTCACGGAGGGTATTGGCGAGCCGCTCGTTCTGCGCGGACACGCCGGCCAGGTTGGTCTGCAGCTCGACGATCCGCTCTTCGAGAATCCTCGTATGACGCGGAGAGTCGGCGAGCTTGCGGCGCAGGACGGCGATTTCCTGCTCGAGATAGGCAACCTGACCGGCGGGGTCTTCAGACCCCCGCCCCGGCCGGATGCCGCGGTTGATGTCGTCGTCGTGGGCTGCCACGGTCCTCACCTCCTCCAAGGGGAGCTGGACGCTTCCTGACCCTACCTGCGTGGGTGGTGATTGAAACCCCTAGATCACAAAGACGTCGGGGTGTGTCCGATCTTCACCCTTGCGCTTCCCCTCACGCCAAGGGAATACCCACCCATCAACATCGGAAAGCCGACGGTTGTATCGTCGTCAGTGGTCAACACCCGTCAGGGGTGGCCGGACTTAGCAGGAACGCTCTCTTTCACACGCTTCAGGATCGGCAGGAGACATGACCGTGCGGCACGAGGTCCCGACGGCGGGCGCCGGTGAGGCGCTGGAGGTCTGGATCGACCAGGACCTCTGTACCGGGGACGGCATCTGCGTGCAGTACGCGCCCGAGGTCTTCGAGCTGGACATCGACGGGCTTGCGTATGTGAAGAGCGCCGACGACGAGCTGCTGCAGGACGCGGGGGCCACGACGCCGGTGCCGCTGCCGCTGCTGAGCGACGTGGTGGACTCGGCCAAGGAGTGCCCGGGCGACTGCATCCACGTACGTCGGGTTTCGGACAGGGTCGAGGTCTACGGCCCTGACGCGGAGTGACGACCTCTCGCGGAGCGTGAGTCAGAGGGCGACGGGATCGGTGTGGGCGGTGCGGACGAACGCGCTGCCCTTCCAGCGCCATTCGACACGTTCCCGCTGGTCGGGGCAGCAGCTGGGGACGTCGGGCGACGAATAGCCGAGCACGGTGGCGACGACCGCGCCGTCGCGGACGGTGAGGTCGGCGACGTTGTTCCGCCGGGCCGGATCCAGCAAGGTGGCGACCACGCGCGCGGTGGCGTCCTTGCCCCGGGTGAGGACGTAGATCCCGCTGGGAGGCGTCCCGGAACCGGCTTCGCAGTGCACGACCGCCACGGTCTCGGGGCTCCCGTCGCCGTCCAGGTCCCCGCGCGCCTGCCGGGCGACGGTGCTGGGCGCCCGTCCGCAGTCCATGGGGTAGTCGGCAGCGACGGCGTCCGGGGCGGGCGCGGCGGCCGGGGCGGCCTGGGGTCCGGCGGCGGTGGTGGCGGTCGCGGGGCCGGGCTGCAGCAGTCCGGCGGCGGCGACGACGGCGGCCATGGCGGTCGCGGTGGCCAGCCAGTGCACCGGCCGGGCGTGGGTGTGCGCGAGGTCCGGTACGGCGGAGGGCTGCACGCGAGAAGTCTCCTGTGAGGGCGGCGCGGAAGGAGTTGCGGGCATCGTGCCACACGTCACAGGAGCGGGGAACAGCCGGGGTGGAAACCGGTCTCGGTGCGGAAGCGAACGTTCGAACACGCGAATGCCGCCGTCGAGTTCCCCGCCGTGGGGCGGGAACTCGACGGCGGCACGCCTGCGTTGTCGGGGTGTCAGGCCGTCAGCCCTTGTTGGGGCCTTCGTAATCCTCGCCGTAGGCGCCCTTGGCGGGGCGGCGGCGGCGCATCGGCGGCTCGACGCCGTCGGCGAGGCGACGGGCGGTGACGAGGAAGCCGGTGTGGCCGATCATCCGGTGGTCCGGGCGGACGGCGAGACCTTCGACGTGCCAGTTGCGGATCATGGATTCCCAGGGCTGCGGCTCGGCGTAGCAGCCGAACTCGCGGATGGACTCCACGGTGCGCGCCAGCTGGGTGGTGGTGGCCACGTAGCAGCAGAGGATGCCGCCGGGGACGAGCGCCTTGGAGACGGCCTCCAGGCACTCCCACGGGGCGAGCATGTCGAGGATGACACGGTCGACGTCGGTGTCGGACAGATTGTCCTGGAGGTCGCCGACCGTGAGCTGCCACGCGGGGTGCGGGCCGCCGAAGTAGCGCTCGACGTTGCCCTTGGCGATCTCGGCGAAGTCCTCGCGGCGCTCGTAGGAGTGCAGCATGCCGCTGTCGCCGATGGCGCGGAGCAGGAAGCTGCTGAGCGATCCGGAGCCCACGCCGGCTTCGACGACGCGTGCGCCGGGGAAGATGTCGGCGAAGGCGAGGATCTGCCCCGCGTCCTTCGGGTAGACCACGGCGGCGCCGCGGGGCATGGACAGGACGTAGTCGGGGAGCAGGGGGCGCAGCGCGAGGTAGGCGACGTTTCCCGTGGTACGGACAACACTGCCCTCGGGAGCACCGATCAGCTCGTCGTGGGGGAAGGAACCCTTGTGGGTGTGGAAGTTCTTCCCGGCCTCGAGCGTGAACGTGTAGTGGCGTCCCTTGGGGTCGGTGAGCTGGACCTGGTCCCCGACCTTGAAGGGCCCGCGACGGCGGGCGGCACCGGTCGGTTCGGACATGTGACCAGAGTACCGGGGTTACGAGGAGGGTCTTGCCATGGCCCGGACGAAGGCGCGCTCCACGTCGGCGGTGGACAGCACGCCGTAGATCTCGCCGGTGCCCTCCACGACGAGGTACTCCGTGGCGGGGCTGGCCCTCAGGTGGTCGAGCAGGGGCTGGCCGGCGAGCTCGGCGGGGACCCTCATGCCGTCGGTGAGGTCCTGGGCGAGGGTGCTGACGGCGACCCAGGGGCGGCGGTGCTGGGGGACGCCGGCGATCGCGGTCTCGCGTACGAGGCCGGTGGGGACGCCCTGCGCGTCGACGACGACGAGGGCGCGTGCGCCCGCCTCGTTGGCCCGGCGCAGCGCCTCGGAGAGGGGGGTGACGGGCTCGACGGGGATGGCGCGGCGGGTGAGGCTGCGGGCGCGCAGGTCGGGCAGGTGTTCGCGCAGCCGGGCCATGCGCAGGCTGTTGCCCGCGCCCGTCCAGATGATGGCGGCGAGGATGGCGGCGAGGAGTGCGTCGGTGACGGTGTCCATGCCGCTGATGTCGTCGGTGGAGTTGCCCAGGAGGCCCGTGCGGGTGAGCAGGGGCAGGCCGATGAGGACGGCGACGGCGAGCGCACGGCCGACCCAGGCGGCGGCGACCGTGCCGCTCATGGGCTTGCCGGTGATCTTCCAGACGACGGCGCGGAGCATGCGGCCGCCGTCGAGGGGCAGGCCGGGCAGCAGGTTGAAGACCGCCACGATGAGGTTGGAGATCATCAGGCCGGCGAGCAGGACTCCGGGGACGGTGCCGGGCTCGACGGCGTACAGCGAGACGTAGAAGAGTCCGGCGAGGACGAGGGAGAGCAGCGGGCCGACGAAGGCGAGCACGAACTCGCGGCCGGGGGTCTCGGTCTCCTTCTCGATCTCGGAGACGCCGCCGAAGAACTGGAGCTGGATGCGGCGGACCGGGAGCTTGAAGCGGAGGGCCGCGAGGGTGTGGGCCAGCTCGTGGACCAGGACGGAGGCGTAGAAGGCGATGGCGAAGAAGAGGGAGACCAGATAGCGCGCGCCGCCGAGGTCGGGGAGGACGCGTTCGATCTGGTCGCCGAAGACCCAGGTGATCAGGGCCGCGACCAGGAACCAGCTGGGGGCGACGTAGACGGGTACGCCGAAGGGGCGGCCCATGAGGAGCCCGCCGCCGGGATCCTCGGCCCGTCGGCGCTTGCCCGGGCGACCCGCGCCGGAGGGGCCTCCGGCGGGGTTCGGTGCCGCGGGCTTCGATTCCGATTCCGCTTCGCCGGACTGCGGCCGGGGGTCCTGGCCGCGCTCGTCGTCCTGGTTCACGGGTTCCTTTCGTCGCCGAACTGCATGACCTTCGTCACTGCGTCACGGTTCGATCATGCAGTGCGACGGGGTCTGCCGTCGATGGTATTCCGCTCGCTGTCGGTGGCGGGTCGTAGGGTCTGAGTCATGAGTACGAGCGAGCAGCCGCCGGCGGGGTCCCGGACGCCCACGTCGTTGTCTCCGTCGCGGGCGAGCGACTTCATGCAGTGTCCCCTGCTGTACCGGTTCCGGGTGATCGACAGGCTGCCGCAGAAGCCGAGCGAGGCGGCGACGCGGGGGACGCTGGTGCACGCCGTCCTGGAGCGGCTGTTCGACGACCCGGCGGTGCAGCGGACGGCTCCGCGGGCGAAGGCGATGATCCCGGGGCAGTGGGACAGGCTGCTGGAGTCGAAGCCGGAGCTCGGCAAGCTGTTCGCCGAGGACGCGGAGGGCGAGCGGCTCGCGCGCTGGCTGGGTGAGGCGGAGCGGCTGGTCGAGCGGTGGTTCACGCTGGAGGACCCGACGCGTCTGGAGCCGGCCGAGCGTGAGCTGTTCGTGGAGACGGAGCTGGACTCGGGGCTGCGGCTGCGCGGGGTCATCGACCGGATCGACGTGGCGCCGACGGGCGAGGTGCGCATCGTCGACTACAAGACCGGCAAGGCGCCCCGGCCGGAGTACAGCGAGGGCGCGCTGTTCCAGATGAAGTTCTACGCGCTGGTGATCTGGCGCTGGAAGCGGGTGGTGCCGCGCCGGCTCCAGCTGGTGTACCTGGGCAGCGGGGACGTGCTGACGTACGACCCGGTGGAGGCGGATCTGCTCCGGGTGGAGCGGAAGCTGCTGGCGCTGTGGGAGGCGATCCGGGAGGCGACCGAGTCGGGCGACTGGCGGCCGCGGCCGACGAAGCTGTGCGGCTGGTGCGATCACCAGGAGCTGTGCCCCGAGTTCGGGGGGACTCCCCCGGTCTATCCGCTGGAGATCGTTTCCGCGCGCCCGCCGGAGTCGGGCGAATCCGGGCAGGGCAGAATGGAGCCGGTCAAGCCCGCCCCGTGAAGGAGTTCCTGTGGCTATCCGCGTCCTACTGGTCGACGACCAGCCGCTGCTGCGCACCGGCTTCCGGATGATTCTGGAGGCGGAGCAGGACATCGCGGTCGTCGGTGAGGCCGGGGACGGGCTCCAGGCCCTGGACCAGGTCCGGGCGTTGCAGCCGGACGTGGTGCTGATGGACATCCGGATGCCCCGGATGGACGGTGTGGAGGCGACGCGGCAGGTCACCGGCCCGGGCCGCGACGGTCCGGCCAAGGTGCTGGTGCTGACCACGTTCGACCTGGACGAGTACGTGGTGGAGGCGCTGCGGGCGGGTGCGAGCGGCTTCCTGCTGAAGGACGCCCCGGCCAACGAGCTGGTGCAGGCGATCCGGGTGGTGGCGGCGGGCGAGGCGATGCTGGCCCCGTCGATCACGCGTCGGCTGCTCGACAAGTACTCGGCGCACCTTCCGTCGGGCGACGAGCAGGTGAACGACACGCTGAGCACGCTGACCGACCGTGAGGTCGAGGTGCTGAAGCTGGTGGCGCGCGGCCTGTCGAACGCCGAGATCGCGGCGGATCTGTTCGTCAGCGAGACGACGGTGAAGACGCATGTCGGTCACGTGCTGACGAAGCTCGGTCTGCGGGACCGTGTCCAGGCGGCGGTGTACGCGTACGAGAGCGGCCTGGTCCGCCCCGGCGCGCAGTAGATCCGCGCGGTAGATCCGTACGACGAAGGGCCCGGCGCGTCCACCCGCGCGCCGGGCCCTTCGTCGTCCGCGGGGTCAGCTCTTCTTGATCTCCCAGAAGCGGAAGACCGTGGAGGCGTCGAGGGTCCATTCCAGGCCGGTGACGTTGTCGCGGGCGACGGCGTACTGCTTGCCCTGCCAGAGCGGCAGCAGGGGCAGCTCCTCGGCGACGATGTCCTGGAGCTTGCCGAAGTCCTGGGCCGTGGCGGCGCGGTCGGCGGCGGCCGCCGTCTTGGGGATGAGGCTGCCGGTGATGGTGGAGTTCTCGTACCGGTTGCCCAGGACGTTGCCCTTGCCGAAGAACGGGGTGGTGAAGTTGTCGGCGTCGGGGTAGTCGGGGACCCAGCCCTTGACGTACACGCCGTACTTGCCGGCCTCGATGTCCTTCTCGTACTGCTCGAACGCGACCGATTTCACGTCGGCGTCGAACAGTCCGCTGGTGTTGAGCTGGCCGGCTATCGCCTTGAGCTCCTGGTCGGTGGCGGGGCCGTAGCGGCTGGGCGTGGACCAGAGGGTGAGCTTCACCTTGTCGGTGATCCCGGCCTTGCGGAGCGCCTTCTTCGCCTTGGCCGCGTCCGGGCTGCCGTAGGTGTCGAAGAAGGCGGTGTTGTGTCCGGCGATGCCGGCCGGGACGATCGAGTAGAGCGGCGTGGCCGTGGACTTGTAGACGTCCTGGACGAGGGACTCACGGTCGACGAGGTGGGCGATGGCCTGGCGGACGCCCAGCTTGCCGACGACGGGGTCCTTGACGTTGAAGACCAGGTGCTGGACCTCGGCGCTGGTGCCCTGGACGATCTCGATGCCCTTGTCGGCCGTGCTTCCGGAGGCTTCGAGGGCGGCGATGTCGTCGGCGGAGAGCCCACGGTAGGCGACGTCGACCTCTCCCGCGGAGAAGGCGTCGGAGAGGGCCTCGCGGTCGCCGGCGTAGAGCTTGAGGGTGACGCCGCTGTTCTTCGGCTCGACGCCGCCCTTGTACCCGGCGTTGACGGAGAAGACGGCCTCGGTGTCGCTGAGCGAGTCCAGCGTGTACGGGCCGGAGCCGACGACCTTGGCGTCGGTGCGCAGCTGGTCCGCGGCGTACTCGCGGTGGTCGACGATGGACCCGGCTCCCGAGGCGATCTTGCTCGGGAAGGTGGCGTCGGGGACCTTGAGGCGGAAGACGACGGTCAGGTCGTCGGGGGTCTCGATGGAGTCGATGGTCGACAGCAGCGGGGCGGGCCCGGACGGGTCGTCGATCTTCAGCGCGCGCTCGAAGGAGTACTTGACGTCCTTCGAGGTGAGCGGGTTGCCGTTGGAGAACGTGAGGCCCTCGCGCAGGGTGCAGCGGTAGACCTTGCTCCCGGTCCCGAACGCGCACTCCTCGGCGGCTTCCGGCTCGGGGACGGAGGCGCCCTTGGGGAAACTGAGGAGGGACTGGAAGACGTTGTTGAACAGGAGCCAGGAGCCGGGGTCGTAGCCGGCGGCGGGGTCAGTGGCCAGGATCTCGTCGGACATGCCGACGCGGACGCTGCCGCCGGAGCCGCCGGAGTTCCCGCCCTGCTCCGCGCCGCAGCCGCTGAGCAGGGCGGCGGACAGACCCGCGGCGAGCGGAGCCGTCAGCCACTTGTTGTGCTTCACAGAACGTGCCTCTTGATCTCTTGCCAGGCCGGCCGCGCGCCCTGCGCGGCCGGTGTAACCGAGCGGGGTGAGGGTCAGGCGGTACCGCGGCCCAGCTCCCACAGGAGCAGGTCCGAAGAGGTGTTCAGCGCCCATTCGACACCGGTGACGTCGTCGCGCGCGGCGACGTACTGCTTGCCCTGCCACAGGGGCAGGACGGGGACGTCCTTGGCGACGATCTCCTGGATCTGCCCGAAGACGGGGGCCGCGGCGTTGCGGTCGGCCGAGCGGCGCGATCGCGGGATCAACTGGTCGCGGACGGCCTTGTTGACGTACGGGGTGTTGAGGAAGTTGTCCGAGTCCAGGAACGGGGCGACGTAGTTGTCCGGGTCCGGGAAGTCGGGGAACCAGCCGAGGCCGTAGACGGGGTAGTCCCCACGCTTCTGCGCGGCGCGGAACGTGGACCACTCCGCGCCCTCGACGGTGACGTCGAAGAGGTCCGTGGCGTTGAGCTGGTCGCGCAGCGCCTCGAACTCCTTCTTGGTGGCGGAGCCGTAGTGGTCGCTGGTGTAGTGCAGCGTCAGCTCGACGGGCTTCTTGATGCCGGCGCCACGCAGGATGCCGGCCGCCTTGGTGGTGCTGGGCTCGCCGTAGGTGTCGAAGAAGGCGGTGGAGTGCCCGGTGACGCTGGAGGGGATCAGCGAGTAGAGCGGCTTGGCGGTGGGGCCGTAGACGTCGTCGACCAGTTCGCCGCGGTCGACGACGGCGGCGATGGCCTGGCGGACGGCCTTGTTCTTGACGGAGGGGTCCTCGGTGTCGAAGGCGAGGTAGCGGATCTCCAGCCCCGGGACCTCGGTGAGCTCGACGCCCTCCTGCGGCCGGTCGGTCAGTTCCTTGATCTGCTCCTGCGACATCGAACGGGCCATCATGTCGATCTGGCTGTCCCGCAGGGCCTTGCCCATGGTGTCCGCGTCCGCGAAGGAGCGCAGTTCGACCTCGTCGTTGCGGAGGGTGATGTCGCCCTTGTACCTCGGGTTGCGGGTGAAGACCACCTTGGTGACCGTGTCGCCGTCGTGCTCGGCCTTCATGGTGTACGGGCCGGAGCCGTCGACCTCGAAGCCGTCGCGGAGCTTCTTGGCGCTGTACGTGTTCTTGCTGAGGATGCCGGCGACCGGGGTGGAGAGCTTGTACGGGAAGGTCGCGTCGGGCGTCCTGAGATGGAAGACGATCTCGCGCTCGCCCTTGGTCTCGACGGTGTCGATGTTGGCGAGGAGGGCGGCCGTTCCGTTGTCCGACTTGATGGCGAGCACGCGCTCGACGGAGAACTTGACGTCCTCGGCGGTCACGGGGGTGCCGTCGGCGAAGGTGAGCCCCTCGCGCAGCTTGCAGCGGTAGCTCTCACTGGCCCGGTCGCTGAATCCGCAGCTCTCGGCGGCCTCGGGGACGGGCTCGCCGCCGCCGCGGGGCACGTGCATGAGGGTCTGGACGGTCTGCCGGAGGATGTTCCAGGCGCCGGTGTCGTAGGCGAAGGCCGGGTCGAGGGGGGCCGGGGCGTCGTCGGTGGCGACGAACCGGTCCGTGGTGCCGACGACGATGGCTCCGGCCTCGTCCGAGCCGCCGCAGGCGACGAGCAGCGGGGCGAGCATGCCTGCCGCCAGGGCGGGCAGCACCAGAGTCTTGCGGTTCATCGTGGTCGTTCTCCTCATCCGGCACTGGGATACAGCGGTTGCGGACACTCCGCCGCTGCCGCCCGTTCGGGGCGGGCGATCGGGCCGGGATGGTGAGCGATCGGTCCTGTGTTCGCGGCGACTTGGGTATGCGCCGGGGCACGCGGATAAACGCGGCGAAGTACTCCCGAAAGATTAGTCGGCGACCGCGGTGGGGCCGGACCGCGGACGGCTCGGTTCCTCACCACACAGTGATCATGAATGCGGCGGGCCCCATAGTCATGCGGGGGAACGTATCCCGACGGAGGCCGCGAATCAGGACACACGGGTGGGCCGCAATCGCCGCGATCCGGACACGGCTCCCAAGAAGGCCACCCGCCGGTCGGCACGCTGCGTGACCAAGGTCACGCGGTGGCCCGGTCGGCGGGTGGCCGGAAGGGATCGGTGGAGTGCCGCGAGGGTGACGGTGGGGCGGGGCGCCCGGGGCGGCCGAGAGCCGGGGACGGGTCCGGCGGCGAACGGCCGGGGGATCGGACGCCGGGCCGGTCGGGACCGCGCGCGGCCGGAGACCGGGCGGCTCGGGCCTCGGACCGGCCTCGCCCGGGCGGACGGCCCGCCTCGCCCGGGCGGGCTCAGGCCTCGGGCGGCCTCGCCCGGGCGGCCGACCGGGTCGAGGGCCGGTCTCGCCCGGGCCGACGCCGGGTCAGGGGCCGGGGATGAGGGTCCGCAGGAAGGGGACGTCGACGTCCTCCAGGGAGCGGACGACGACCCGGCCCTCGGAGGGCGCGATGGGCGCCACCGAAGGGACGGCCACGACCCGGCAGCCGGCCGCCTCCGCGGCCGCCACGCCCGTGGCCGTGTCCTCGATGACCGCGCACAGCGTCGGGTCGGCGCCGACACCCCGTGCGGCCGTGAGGTAGGGCTCCGGGTGGGGCTTGGTCTGGACGACCTCGTCGCCCGCGACACTGAGGGCGAAGCGGTCACGGCCGAGAGAGGCGAGCACGCGGTCGATGATGCGGCGGTGCGAGGCGGAGACCAGGGCGGTCGGGATGTCGTGGTGCGCCAGTTCCGCGAGCAGCCGCTCCGCGCCCGGCATGAGGGGCACACCGCGGTCGATGCGCTGCTCGAACTTCTCGTTGAGCAGGACCGTCAGCTCGGCGAGGGTGATGTCGGCGCCGGTGGCCTCGATCAGATAGCCGGCGCTGCGGGTCATGGGCCCGCCCACCACGATGTCGCGCCAGGTCTCGTCCAGCCGGTGCCCGAGGGACGCGAAGGCCTCCACCTCCGCGTCCCACCAGAATCCCTCCGTGTCGACGAGGGTGCCGTCCATGTCGAGGAAGACCGCTTGCAGGGCGGAGCTGCCGTTGGCGTGGAACAAGGACGCGGGGACCGTACTGGTCATCCGGCACACCTCCATGGAGGGACGAGAAGGCCGGTCTCCCTCCCCAGTACGGGGAGGGAGACCGGCCTGCGCTGGACCGACAAGTGTACGTCCCGATCATGCCGGACGCCGGGAATTGCCCCGTGAGGTGCGTCGCGGTGTCGCTCGGCGTGCCCGTCGCGGCGGCGGGCGCGCCGAGGCGTCCTCGGCGTGCCCGGCCGGGTCGATCAGCGTGCGTTGTCGCTCAGCGTGCGTTGAAGTACTTCGCTTCGGGGTGGTGGATGACGATCGCGTCCGTGGACTGCTCGGGGTGGAGCTGGAACTCCTCGGACAGCTGGACGCCGATCCGCTCGGGGCGGAGGAGTTCGGCGATCTTGGCGCGGTCCTCCAGGTCGGGGCAGGCTCCGTAGCCGAGGGAGAAGCGCGCGCCGCGGTACTTGAGCGCGAACATGTCCTCGACGTCGGCCGGGTCCTCGCCGGCGAAGCCCAGCTCGGAGCGGACGCGGGCGTGCCAGTACTCGGCGAGGGCCTCGGCCAGCTGGACGGACAGGCCGTGCAGCTCCAGGTAGTCGCGGTAGGAGTCGGACGCGAAGAGCTTGGCGGTCGCCTCGCCGATCCGGGAGCCGACGGTGACGACCTGGAGGCCGACGACGTCGGTCTCGCCGGACTCCTCCGGGCGGAAGAAGTCGGCCAGGCACAGACGCCGGCCGCGGCGCTGGCGGGGGAAGGTGAAGCGGGTCCGCTCGTTGCCCTGCTCGTCCAGGATGATCAGGTCGTCGCCCTTGGACACACAGGGGAAGTAGCCGTGCACGACGGCCGCCTCGAGGAGGTTCTCGGTGTGCAGCCGCTCCAGCCAGCCGCGCAGGCGCGGCCGTCCCTCGCTCTCCACGAGCTCTTCGTAGGACGGGCCGTCGCCGGCCCGGTTCTGCTTGAGGCCCCACTGGCCCTTGAACAGGGCGCCATCGTCGAGCCAGCTCGCGTACTCCTTGAGCTGGATGCCCTTGACGACCCGGGTGCCCCAGAAGGGCGGGGTGGGGATCGGGTTGTCGGTGGCGACGTCGGAGCGGCCGCCCGGCTCCGTCTCCTCGACCTCCAGGGCCGGCGTCCGGGCCGCGACCCTGCGCTGCTTCAGCTCGGGCAGCGACGCTCCCGGGACTCCACGCTTGACCGCGATCAGGGCGTCCATCAGGCGCAGGCCTTCGAAGGCGTCGCGGGCGTAGCGGACTTCTCCCTGGTAGATCTCGTGGAGATCCTGTTCGACGTAGGCGCGGGTCAGGGCGGCGCCGCCGAGGATGACGGGGAAGTCGGCGGCGAGTCCGCGCTGGTTGAGCTCCTGCAGGTTCTCCTTCATGATCACCGTGGACTTGACCAGGAGGCCGGACATGCCGATGACGTCGGCGCGGTGCTCCTCGGCCGCCTCCAGGATCGCCGAGACCGGCTGCTTGATCCCGAGGTTGACCACGTTGTAGCCGTTGTTCGACAGGATGATGTCGACCAGGTTCTTGCCGATGTCATGGACGTCGCCACGGACGGTGGCCAGCACGATCGTGCCCTTGCCGTCGTCGTCGGTCTTCTCCATGTGCGGCTCCAGATGGGCCACCGCGGTCTTCATCACCTCGGCCGACTGCAGCACGAACGGCAGCTGCATCTGCCCCGAACCGAACAGCTCACCGACGACCTTCATACCGTCCAGGAGCGTCTCGTTGACGATGTCCAGAGCCGGCGTGCTCTGCAAGGCCTCATCAAGGTCGGCCTCCAGGCCGTTCTTCTCACCGTCGATGATGCGACGCTTCAGCCGCTCCTCCAACGGCAGCGCCAAAAGCTCCTCCGCCTTGCCCGCCTTCAACGACTTCGTGGTGGCACCCTCGAACAGCGCCATCAGCTTCTGCAGCGGGTCATAACCCTCCACACGCCGGTCGTAGATCAGATCCAGCGCCGTGGCGACCTGCTCCTCGTCGAACCGCGCGATCGGCAGGATCTTCGACGCGTGCACGATCGCCGAGTCCAGACCCGCCTTCACACACTCGTCCAGGAAGACCGAGTTCAACAGGATCCGCGCCGCCGGATTCAGACCGAAGGAGATGTTCGACAACCCCAGCGTCGTCTGCACCTGCGGATGACGCCGCTTCAGCTCCCGGATCGCCTCGATCGTCGCGATCCCGTCCTTGCGCGACTCCTCCTGACCCGTGCAGATCGTGAACGTCAACGTGTCGATCAGGATGTCCGACTCGTGGATCCCCCAGTTCCCCGTCAGATCCGCGATGAGCCGCTCCGCGATCGCCACCTTGTGCTCGACCGTCCGGGCCTGGCCCTCCTCGTCGATCGTCAACGCGATCAGAGCGGCTCCGTGCTCCTGAGCCAGCCGCGTCACCTTCGCGAACCGCGACTCCGCCCCGTCACCGTCCTCGTAGTTCACCGAGTTGATCACCGCACGGCCGCCGAGCTTCTCCAGGCCCGCCCGCAACACCTCCACCTCGGTGGAGTCCAGCACGATCGGCAGCGTCGACGCCGTCGCGAAACGACCCGCCAGCTCCTCCATGTCCGCCACACCATCCCGGCCGACATAGTCCACACACAGATCCAGCATGTGCGCGCCCTCACGGATCTGATCCCGGGCCATCTCCACACAGTCGTCCCACCGGCCCTCCAGCATGGCCTCACGGAACTTCCTCGACCCGTTCGCGTTCGTCCGCTCACCGATCGCCATGTACGCCGTGTCCTGACGGAACGGGACGGTCTGGTAGAGCGACGCGGCACCGGGCTCGGGGTGCGGGTCGCGGACCGCGGGTGCCAGACCGCGCACCCGCTCGACGACCTGCCGCAGGTGCTCCGGGGTCGTGCCGCAGCAGCCGCCGATCAGGGACAGCCCGTACTCCCGGACGAAGTTCTCCTGCGCGTCCGCGAGCTCCGCCGGGGAGAGGGGATAGTGCGCGCCGTCCTTGCCGAGGACCGGCAGACCGGCGTTCGGCATGCAGGACAGCGGGATACGGGAGTGCCGCGCCAGATAGCGCAGGTGCTCGCTCATCTCCGCGGGGCCGGTCGCGCAGTTCAGACCGATCATGTCGATCCCCAGCGGCTCCAGCGCCGTCAGAGCCGCGCCGATCTCCGAACCCAGCAGCATCGTCCCGGTCGTCTCCACCGTGACGGAGCAGATCAGCGGGACGTCCGCGCCCAGGGCGTCCAGCGCGCGGCGGGCGCCGATCACCGACGCCTTGGTCTGGAGCAGGTCCTGGGTGGTCTCTACCAGCAGCGCGTCCGCGCCGCCCGCCAGCATCCCCTCGGCGTTCCGCTGGTAGGCGTCCCGCAGCGCGGTGTAGGGGGCGTGGCCCAGCGTCGGGAGCTTCGTGCCGGGGCCCATGGAGCCCAGGACCCAGCGCTGCCGGCCGGTGGAGGCGGTGAACTCGTCCGCGACCTCCCGGGCGATCCGCGCGCCGGCTTCCGACAGTTCGTACACCCGCTCGGGGATGTCGTACTCCCCCAGGGCCGCGAGGTTCGCGCCGAAGGTGTTCGTCTCCACGCAGTCCACGCCGGCCGCGAAGTACTCCTCGTGCACCGAACGCACGATGTCCGGCCGGGTGACGTTCAGGATCTCGTTGCAGCCCTCGAGGTTCTCGAAGTCGTCCAACGTGGGGTCCTGGGCCTGGAGCATGGTGCCCATCGCACCGTCCGCGACGACGACTCGACTGGCGAGTGCCTCACGGAGGGCTGCGGCGCGGGTCCGGCTGTCAGCGGAAGGGGTCGGCGACGAGGCCATGGATGAGCTCCCTGGGATGCGACGGCTGTCGGCTTTGCACGCTCGGTGGAGGGTGCACGGGGCCAGACTAACCGTGCGGGTGCCGGGGTGGACATGGTGTCCCACGAGCCGGACGGCATCCTGTGTGCGGGGACTCCCGGCCGCACGCCTTCTTGACCGACACTGTCCGAGTAACACACGGTCGACATCGACCGATAGTGTTCAGCATTGTCGAACGGCATGATCCACGGGATCCTGTCCGTAGGATCCCCGCGACCGTGCGGGATCGAGGAGAGGGAGAAGGGCCGGGCGATGGCGAAGAACATCCAGTCGCTTGAACGGGCGGCGGCGATGCTGCGACTGCTCGCAGGCGGCGAGCGCCGACTCGGCCTCTCCGACATCGCCTCCTCACTGGGGCTGGCCAAGGGGACGGCGCACGGCATCCTGCGCACGCTCCAGGCCGAGGGCTTCGTGGAGCAGGACGCCGCCTCGGGCCGCTACCAGCTGGGCGCGGAGCTGCTGCGGCTCGGCAACAGCTATCTGGACGTGCACGAGCTGCGGGCCAGGGCGCTGGTGTGGACGGACGACCTGGCGCGCTCCAGCGGCGAGAGCGTGCACCTGGGCGTGCTGCACCAGCAGGGCGTGCTGATCGTGCACCACGTGTTCCGGCCGGACGACAGCCGCCAGGTGCTGGAGGTGGGGGCCATGCAGCCGCTGCACTCCACGGCACTGGGCAAGGTCATCTCGGCGTACGACCCGGTGGCCCACAGCGAGGTCCTGGAGGTGCCGCGGGAAGCCTTCACCCCGCGCACGATCACCGACCTGGAGGACTTCGAGACGCTGCTCGACCAGACCCGGGCGCGGGGCTGGGCCGCGGACGTGGAGGAGACCTGGGAGGGCGTGGCCTCCGTGGCGGCGCCGATCCACGACCGGCGGCGGATGCCGGTGGGCGCGGTGGCCATCACGGGTGCGGTGGAGCGCGTCTGCGGCGACGGCGGGCTGCGCTCCGAGCTGGTCGCGGCGGTACGGGACTGTGCCCGCGCGGTCTCGCGTGACCTGGGGGCCGGCCGCTTCTGAGAGGTTCGTACGACATCGGGGAACCCGTCGGTAACGATCGCGTTATCGGCGGGTTTTTCGTTTCCCGGACCCTTGACGCGCTGTTAACCGGAGGGCAAAACTTCCGTTCATCGGTCGGCATTGTCGAACACCTACCGGCAATACGCGTTAGAGTGTCGCAGTGCCAAGGGCCGGCAACCGCCCTCACGTGAGGGCACGGACCACCGGTGGGACCCGGGGTTCGCCTTCCCCTGGACGAAGGACAAAGGAGTCGCGGGTGTCCAGCTCCGACATCTTCATCGGCGAGACCATCGGGACCGCCGTTCTCATTCTGCTCGGCGGAGGCGTCTGCGCCGCCGTCACACTCAAGAGCTCCAAGGCCCGCAACGCGGGCTGGCTCGCGATCACCTTCGGGTGGGGCTTCGCTGTCATGACTGCCGTGTACATGACCGCTTCCCTCTCCGGTGCCCATCTGAACCCCGCCGTCACGGTCGGTATAGCGGTCAAGGACGGGGACTGGGGCAACGTACCGGTCTACGTCGCAGGCCAGATGCTCGGCGCCATGATCGGCGCGGCGCTGGTCTGGGTGGCCTACTACGGCCAGTTCCGGGCGCACCTCACGGACCCGGAGACGCTGGGCGAGAAGCCGATCGAGGGCCCCGGCCCCGTGCTCGGCGTCTTCTCCACCGGGCCGGAGATCCGGAACGTGTGGCAGAACCTGGCCACCGAGATCATCGGCACGGTCGTGCTGGTCCTCGCGGTGCTGACGCAGGGCCTCACCGACAGCGGCAAGGGCCTCGGCGTCCTCGGCGCCCTGATCACGGCCTTCGTCGTCGTCTCCATCGGCCTCTCGCTCGGCGGCCCGACCGGCTACGCCATCAACCCGGCCCGCGACCTCGGTCCGCGCATCGTGCACGCCCTGCTGCCGCTGCCGAACAAGGGCGGCTCCGACTGGAGCTACGCCTGGATCCCGGTCGCCGGTCCGCTGATCGGTGGCGCCCTCGCAGCGGGTATCTACAACATCGCGTTCGCCTGAGCCGTCCTTCTTCCAGACCTCCCTTGGAGCAACCGTGACCGACGCACACACCGCCGGGTCTTCCTCCCACGGCAGCGGCCCGTTCATCGCCGCCATCGACCAGGGCACCACCTCGTCCCGCTGCATCGTCTTCGACAAGGACGGCCGGATCGTCTCGGTCGACCAGAAGGAGCACGAGCAGATCTTCCCCAAGCCCGGCTGGGTCGAGCACGACGCCGCCGAGATCTGGACCAACGTCCAGGAAGTGGTCGCCGGAGCCATCCACAAGGCCGGCATCACCGCCGCCGACGTGAAGGCCATCGGCATCACCAACCAGCGCGAGACCACGCTGCTGTGGGACAGGAACACCGGCGAGCCGGTCCACAACGCCCTCGTCTGGCAGGACACCCGCACCGACGCCCTGTGCAAGGAACTCGGGCGCAACGTCGGCCAGGACCGCTTCCGCCGCGAGACCGGCCTGCCGCTGGCCTCCTACTTCTCCGGCCCGAAGGTCCGCTGGCTGCTCGACAACGTCGAGGGCCTGCGTGAGCGCGCCGAGCGCGGCGACATCCTCTTCGGCACCATGGACTCCTGGGTCATCTGGAACCTCACCGGCGGAGTCGACGGCGGCCACCACGTCACCGACGTCACCAACGCCTCGCGCACCATGCTGATGAACCTGCACACCATGGGCTGGGACGACAAGATCCTCCAGTCCATGCAGATCCCGGCCGCCGTGCTGCCGGAGATCCGGTCCTCCGCCGAGGTGTACGGCACCGTCAAGGGCGGCGTCCTGGACGGCATCCCGGTCGCCTCCGCGCTCGGCGACCAGCAGGCGGCCCTGTTCGGCCAGACGTGTTTCGCCGAGGGCGAGGCCAAGAGCACGTACGGCACCGGCACCTTCATGCTGATGAACACCAGCGACAAGATCATCAACTCCTACAGCGGCCTGCTGACCACCGTCGGCTACCAGATCGGCGACCAGAAGCCGGTCTACGCCCTGGAGGGCTCGATCGCCGTCACGGGCTCGCTGGTGCAGTGGATGCGCGACCAGATGGGCCTGATCAACTCGGCCGCCGAGATCGAGACGCTCGCGTCCTCGGTCGAGGACAACGGCGGGGCCTACTTCGTACCGGCCTTCTCCGGCCTGTTCGCCCCGTACTGGCGCTCCGACGCCCGCGGTGTGATCGCCGGCCTCACCCGGTACGTCACCAAGGCGCACATCGCCCGTGCCGTCCTGGAGGCCACCGCCTGGCAGACCCGCGAGATCACCGACGCCATGACCAAGGACTCCGGCGTCGAACTGACCGCGCTCAAGGTCGACGGCGGCATGACCTCCAACAACCTGCTGATGCAGACCCTCTCCGACTTCCTGGACGCGCCGGTCGTGCGCCCCATGGTCGCCGAGACCACCTGCCTCGGTGCCGCCTACGCCGCCGGCCTGGCCGTCGGCTTCTGGCCGGACACCGACGCCCTGCGCGCCAACTGGCGCCGGGCGGCGGAATGGACCCCTCGCATGGACGCCGACAAGCGCGACAGCGAGTACAAGAGCTGGCTGAAGGCCGTCGAGCGCTCCATGGGCTGGCTCGAAGAAGAGAACTGACGAGGAGTAGATCGATGACCACCCTGCAGAGCGTCCCCGCCCTGGGGACGCACCCGGCTGCCGGTTCCCTCCCGAGCCGCGCCGAGACCCGGGAACAGCTTTCCAAGGCGACGTACGACCTCCTGGTGATCGGCGGCGGCATCCTGGGCATCTCCACCGCCTGGCACGCCGCGCAGTCGGGCCTGCGGGTGGCCCTGGTGGACGCCGGCGACTTCGCCGGCGCCACCTCCTCCGCCTCCTCCAAGCTGCTCCACGGCGGTCTGCGCTACCTGCAGACCGGCGCGGTGAAGCTGGTGGCGGAGAACCACTTCGAACGGCGCGCGGTCTCCCGCCAGGTGGCACCGCACCTCGCCAACCCCCTCACCTTCTACCTGCCCGTCTACAAGGGCGGGCCGCACGGCGCGGCCAAGCTCGGCGCGGGCGTGTTCGCGTACAGCGCGCTGTCGGCCTTCGGCGACGGCGTCGGGCACCTGCTGAGCCCCTCGAAGGCGGCGCAGGACGTTCCCGAGCTGCGCACGGACAACCTGAAGGCCGTCGCCGTCTACGGCGACGACCAGATGAACGACGCCCGTATGGCGCTGATGACGGTCCGTGCCGCGGTGGCCGCCGGTGCCACCGTCCTCAACCACGCCGAGGTCACCGGCCTGCGCTTCACGCGGGGCCGGGTCACGGGCGCGGAACTGAAGGACCGCACCAGCGGGGACGAGTTCGGCGTCAGCGCCCGGCTCGTGCTCAACGCGACCGGCCCCTGGGTCGACCACCTGCGGAAGATGGAGGACCCCGCCGCGGCCCCGTCGATCCGGCTCTCCAAGGGCGCGCACCTCGTGCTCAAGCGCACCTCCCCGTGGAAGGCCGCGCTCGCGACGCCGATCGACAAGTACCGCATCACCTTCGCCCTCCCCTGGGAGGACATGCTGCTGCTCGGCACTACCGACGAGGAGTACGAGGGCGACCCCGGCCAGGTCGAGGTCACCGAGAAGGACACGGCGCAGATCCTCGACGAGGCGGCCTTCTCCATCCGCGACCAGCAGCTGTCGCGCGATCTGATCACCTACGCCTTCGCCGGACTGCGGGTGCTGCCCGGCGGCCCGGGCGACACGTCCAAGGCCAAGCGGGAGACGGTGGTCACCGAGGGCCGGGGCGGCATGCTGTCGGTGGCCGGCGGCAAGTGGACGACCTTCCGCCACATCGGCCGTACGGTGATGAGGAAGCTGGAGTCCCTGCCCGGCGGCCCGCTCGGCGAGGACTACGAGCCGGTCTCCACCCTGCCGAAGCGGCTGCCGCTGCCCGGCATAGCCAACCCGGCCGCGGTGGCGCACCGGCTGCTCGTCGACGGTCCGGCGCCCGGCCCGCGGATGTCCGCGGACACCGCCAGGCACCTGGCGACGCACTACGGTTCGCTCTCCTTCGACATCGCCCGGATGGCGAACGAGAACCCGGAGCTCGGGCAGCGCATTCACCCGGACGCGCCGGAGATCTGGGCGCAGGTCGCCTACGCGCGTGATCACGAGTGGGCCGAGACCGCGGACGACGTGCTGCGCCGGCGTACGACGCTGACGATCCGCGGTCTGGCGACGGACGAGATCCGCGGCAAGGTCGAGGACATGCTCGGCAAGTGACGGTGTGTGAGGCGAGGGGCGGACTCCCGGACGGGAGGCCGCCCCTCACTCGTGCGCGGTGGAGTCGCGAGTCCCGTGTGCCGACCGGTTTTCCTGGGTAGTCGATCATGGCGGCGAGGTCGCCGGGTCGTGTACGAGGGCTGCGGGCGGGTCGCCGGGAAGCCTTAAGGTTGGTCCGTACGACAGGAACTTCGTAAAGGAGGCGCTGGGTGATCGAGCTCGAGGGGGTTCCCGAGCTGATCGACCCGGTCATGGTGGCCGCGTTCGAGGGCTGGAACGACGCCGGCGACGCCGCCTCCACCGCGGTCGCCCATCTCGACCGGGAATGGAAGGGCGAGGTGTTCGCGGCGCTGGACGCCGAGGACTACTACGACTTCCAGGTCAACAGGCCCACGGTATGGCTGGACAACGGCGTCCGGAAGATCACCTGGCCGACGACCCGGCTCTCCGTGGTCCGGATCGGCGGCGACAAGCCGCGTGACCTGGTCCTGGTGCGCGGGATCGAGCCGTCCATGCGCTGGCGTTCGTTCTGCAACGAGATCCTCGGCTTCGCCCACGAGTTGGGTGTGGAGATGGTGGTGATCCTGGGCGCGCTGCTCGGTGACACCCCGCACACGCGGCCGGTCCCGGTCAGCGGGGTCACCTCCGACCCGGACCTGGCGCGGACGATGGACCTGGAGGAGACGCGCTACGAAGGCCCCACGGGCATCGTCGGCATCCTCCAGGAGGCGTGCACGCACGCCGGTGTGCCGGCGGTCAGCCTGTGGGCGGCCGTCCCGCACTACGTCTCCCAGCCGCCCAACCCCAAGGCGACGCTGGCGCTCCTGAACCGCCTGGAGGACCTGATCGGGCTGCGCATCCCGCTGGGCGAGCTGCCCGAGGACGCGCGCGCCTGGCAGCTGGGCGTGGACCAGCTGGCCTCCGAGGACAGCGAGGTGGCGGAGTACGTCCAGACGCTGGAGGAGGCGCGGGACACGGCCGAGCTGCCGGAGGCCTCGGGCGAGGCGATCGCCCGGGAGTTCGAGCGGTATCTGCGGCGGCGTGAGCCCGGGCAGGGGCCCGGCCTGGCGACGGAGGGCGGGGACAGCTCCTATCTGCGGGATCCTTCCCCGGGCGGCCGGGCGCGGCCGCCGAAGCCGGATGAGCCGGGGCCGGAGTCGGCGCCGGAGCTTCCCGGGACGCCCGAGGCGTCGCCCGGCGACGGCCCCACGGACGGGCCCGCGGAAGGCCCGGCGGAGGGTCCCGCGGACGGGGACGGCACCGGCGGCGACGCCGAGAAGTGAGACGTACGGCAGGGGGCCGCACCGAGGTCGGTGCGGCCCTCTGGCCTGTGGGGACGCCGCCCCGGTGGGTCAGGAGCAGCTGAAGCGGGCCGCGGCCCGGTCGCCGTGGTCGCCGCTCTCCGCCCCTGCTCCGAAGAAACCGCCCTCGGACTTCGTCCGGAAGTCCGAGGGCGGCTGCCCGAAGGGCGGTGGCGCCAGGTCCCCTTAGAGCGCGACTCCGAGGAGGGCGTCGACCGCGCGGGAGACGAGGCCGGGCGCGGACTCGTCCGTGCCGCCGTCCTCGTTCTGCCGGGCGGCCCAGCGGTCGACCGCGGCGAGCGCGGCCGGGGCGTCGAGGTCGTCGGCGAGCGCCTCGCGCATCTCCTCGACGAGCCCGTCGGCGGAGAGACCGTCCGGGCGCGCGACGGCGGCGCGCCAGCGTTCGAGGCGCTCCACCGCGTCCTGGAGGACCTGGTCGGTCCACTCCCAGTCGGCCCGGTAGTGGTGCGAGAGCAGGGCGAGACGGATGGCCGCCGGGTCGACGCCCGCGCGGCGGAGCGCGGAGACGAACACGAGGTTGCCCTTGGACTTGGACATCTTCTCGCCGTCCAGGGCGACCATGCCGGCGTGGACGTACGCCTTCGCCATGGGGAATTCGCCGGTCAGCGCCTGGGCGTGCGAGGCGCCCATCTCGTGGTGCGGGAAGATCAGGTCGGAGCCGCCGCCCTGCACGTCGAAGCCCATGCCGAGGTGGTCCAGGGCGATGGCGACGCACTCGATGTGCCAGCCGGGCCGGCCGGGGCCGAGGCTGCCGCCGTCCCAGCTGGGCTCGCCCTCACGGGCGGCCATCCACAGCATGGGGTCGAGGGGGTTCTTCTTCCCGGCGCGGTCCGGGTCGCCGCCGCGCTCGGCGGAGAGGTGCCGCATCAGCTCGGTGTCGTAGTGCGACACCTGGCCGAAGTGCGGGTCCGCCTCGACGGAGAAGTAGACGTCGCCGTCCAGCTCGTAGGCGGCGCCGGTGTCCCGCAGCCGCTCGACGAGCGGCACGATGCCGGGTATGGCCTCGACGGCTCCGATGTACTGCTGCGGCGGGAGCATCCGCAGGGCGGTCATGTCCTCGCGGAACAAGGCGGTCTCGCGCTCGGCGAGGCCCACCCAGTCGATGCCGTCGCGGATCGCCCGCTCCAGGAGCGGATCGTCCACGTCGGTCACGTTCTGGACGTAATGAACCTGCCGCTTGGTGTCGAGCCACACGCGCTGAACGAGGTCGAACGCGTTGTAGGTCGCCGCGTGACCCAGATGGGTCGCGTCGTACGGCGTGATGCCGCAGACATAGATACGGGCGACGGGACCGGGGGCGAGGGTCACTCGCCCGCCGGTCGCGGTGTCGTGGATCCGGAGGTCGCGGCCCTTGCCGGGAAGGGCGGGGACCTCAGAAGCGGGCCAGGCATGCATGACCTGAGCGTAACCGGACAGCTGTTCCGGATACGAACCGGATGCGGGATCTTGACCGAATAGGCGGTCTTGCGGGTCAGGGGCGTCCGTGCATACCCCAGGGGGGTCCGAGGGGCTCCCGAGGCGGTGGCCGGATCCGATCGGTCAGACCGGCGGCCAGGGGATGGCGGGCCACCGCCCCGACGGCTCGGGATGCCGGCCGCTCGCCCGCAGGGCGGTGACACGCATGCGCAGGGCGTCCACCTCGGCCTCGGTGAGCAGCTGGGCCAGGCGGGTGGTGAGGGGGGTGCCCGGGGCGAGGGAGCGGTCGAGCCGGTCCAGCACCTCGGTGGCCTCGGCGGGCAGCTCCTCCCCCGCCCAGCCCCACAGCAGGGTGCGGAGCTTGTCCTCCGCGTTGAAGGTGACGCCGTGGTCGATGGCGTACAGACGCCCGTCCGGGGCGGGCAGCAGATGGCCGCCCTTGCGGTCGCCGTTGTTGATGACGGCGTCCAGGACGGCGAGGCGGCGCAGGTCGGGGCTGTCGGCGTGCACGAGGAGGGCGGTGCGGTCCTCCCCGACCTGGGCGGGGCCGACGGCCTTCCAGCCCTCGCCGGCCTCCTCGTCCTCGGTGAGCGCGAGAAGGCTCGCCGAGGGGTCCGCCTCGATCCAGAGCTGGACCATGCCCTGGCCGTACGGTCCGTCGCGCAGCACTGTGGGCGGTACGAGCCCCCAGCCGGTGGCCTCGGAGAGCTCGTAGGCGGCCACCTCCCGCTGGGCGAGGGTGCCGTCGGGGAAGTCCCACAGCGGCCGCTCGCCTGCGACCGGCTTGTAGACGCAGGCGGCCTCCTCACCGTCGTGGGCGACGGAGCAGAGGAGCACGGCGTTGGACGCCTCGCGGACCTGGCCGCGGACGGTGAGTTCCCCCTGGGTGAGCAGCTCGATGACCGGCAGGGTCGGCGCGGTCGGCAGGCTCGGCACGTCCGTCATGCTCCGCGCCGGTAACCGTTCTGGCGCGGGCACACGTGCCCTTCGGGGTCGAGCGGAAGGCTGCACAGGGGGCAGGGCGGCCGGCCGGCGTTGACCACGTCGAGGGCGCGCTTGGCGAAGGCTCTGGCCTGGGCTCCGGTGAGTCTGACCCGCAGCATCGGCGGGCCGTTCTCCTCGTCCTGGAGCAGGCGTTCCTCGGCCTCGGCGAGGTCCTCGTCGGTCTCGGCCTCGAGTTCGACGAGCGCCTGGGCCTCGACGATCATGCGCTGTTCCTCGCCGTCCCATGCCAGCGCCATGGTGCCGACGCGGAACTCCTCCTCGACGGGGGCGTCCAGAGGAGCGGTGTCGGCGATGTCGGCGGGGGCGACGGCCGGGACCGGGGCGTTGCCCCCGGTGCGGCGCACCACCTCGTCGAGCAGTTCGTCGATGCGTTCGGCGAGAGCCGCCACCTGGGTCTTCTCCAGGGCCACGCTGGTGACCCGGCCGGCCCCGGACGCCTGCAGGAAGAACGTACGGCGGCCAGGCAGCCCGACCGTGCCGGCCACGAAACGCTCCGGTGGGTCGTAGAGGAACACCTGACGGGACACGTCCCTGTCTCCCTTGCGTCTCGACGGTTGGAGGCCCGCCGTTCGGAGGCCTACAGCGGCCTGTCCACCCTACTGCGCGGATGGATCACGGTGCGCCCGCACCGCCACCGACCTCAGCGGCCCCGCCGGAGTCCCGGCCGTCGCCGCTGTCGCGGGGGGTGAGGGCGGCGAAGTCGCCGGTGTCGCCGAGGCGTACGAGGAAGGGGCGGAGGCGCGTGTAGCGGATCACGGTGAGGGAACACGGGTCGACATGGATCCGCTGGAAGAGGTCGAGGTGCATGCCGAGGGCGTCGGCGACGACCGACTTGATGATGTCGCCGTGCGAGCACATGGCGTAGACCGCGTCCTCCCCGTGCTCGGCCTCCACGCGCGCGTTCCAGTCGCGTACGGCTTCCACGGCCCGCGTCTGCATGGCCCGCATCGACTCGCCGCCCGGGAAGGCGGCGGCGGAGGCGTGCGCCTGGACGACCTCCATCAGGGGGTCGTCGGTGAG
Source organism: Streptomyces sp. NPDC036822 (assembly GCF_055609145.1). Classification (NCBI taxonomy): domain Bacteria; kingdom Bacillati; phylum Actinomycetota; class Actinomycetes; order Kitasatosporales; family Streptomycetaceae; genus Streptomyces; species Streptomyces sp. NPDC036822. The sequence continues at coordinate 180,354 of NZ_JBVJPY010000007.1, read as the reverse complement.
TTCGGCGAGCTTGCGGCCGGACCAGTCCCCGTAGTCGCATTCGTTGATCCGCTCCTCGGTGTGCAGCGGAAGCCCGGGCCGGGCGTCGAGGAGCGGCCGTACGGTCTCGCGGCAGCGCTGCAACGGGCTGCTGACGACGGCCGCGAGCGGCACTCCGGCCAGCCGGCCGGGCAGCGCGGCGGCCTGGGCGGCTCCCCGCTCGTCGAGCGCTACCCCGGGCGTCCGCCCGGCGAGGACTCCGGAGGTGTTGGCGGTGGAGCGTCCGTGGCGGACGAGGATCAGCGTGGCCATGGCGGCAAGCGTAGGCGGTGTGGCGCACGTGGGTGAGCGCCGGGACGAAGGGGCGGGTCACGTGCGCGTGGAAGGACCCCGCGAGGACGGGGCGAGGCACGCGCGCGTGGGTGAGCGCCGGAATCACGAGGCCCGGTACGCGCGCGTGGAGGCGCGCCGGAACCACGGGCCCCGGTGCGCGCGCGTGGAGGGGCGCCGGGGGGCGATGGCGTCGGACGCGTGCGGGCGGGACGTCGACGGGGGAGAATACTCCGCGTGATCGTCGACTCTGCCCTCTACAAGTGCGGTGCTCGTGCCGACGGGCCGGCCGATCTGTCGGACGCCCTGGAGGAAGCGCGCGCGACCGGGGACGCCTTCCTGTGGGTGGGCCTCCACGAGCCGACCGCCCGTGAGTTCGATCACGTCACGGCCGAGTTCGCGCTGCACCCGCTCGCGGTCGAGGATGCCCTGAAGGCCCATCAGCGGCCCAAGCTGGAGGTGTACGACGACTCGCTGTTCGTCGTCCTCAAGCCCGTGCTGTACGAGCCCGAGAGCGACCGGGTCAGCACGGGTGAGCTGATGGTCTTCATCGGCGACTCGTTCGTGGTGACCGTCCGGCACGGCGAGGGCGCGCCGCTCGCTGCCGTACGGCGCCGCCTGGAGGCCGAGCCGGACGTGCTCCGGCAGGGTCCGACGGCCGTGCTGTACGCGATCAGCGACGCGGTCGTGGACCACTACATCGAGGTAGCGGGGGAGCTCCAGGTCGACCTGGAGGAGCTGGAGGCGGACGTGTTCGCGCCGACCGGCGGCACCGGGGCGAACACCGCGGAGCGGATCTACACCGCCAAGCGCCAGGTGCTGGAGTTCCGCCGGGCGGGCGGTCCCCTGGCGGGACCGATGGAGCGGCTGGCGGCGGGGACCGTGCCGTTCGTGAGCGAGGACGCGCAGCCGTTCTTCCGGGACGTGAGCGACCACCTCATCCGGGCCAACGACCAGGTGGAAGCCCTCGACCGGCTGCTCTCGGACGTGCTGTCGGCGCATCTGGCGCAGATGGGCGTGCGCCAGAACGACGACATGCGGAAGATCTCGGCCTGGGCGGCCATGGCCGCGGTCCCCACCATGGTGGCGGGGATCTACGGCATGAACTTCGACCACATGCCCGAACTGCGCTGGGTGGGGTCGTATCCCCTGGTGATCCTTTTGATGGCGGGCGCCGTGTTCGGCCTGTACCGGCAGTTCAAGCGCCGGGGCTGGCTGTAGAACCGACCTCGGGGCACGGCCGCCCGGGCCACCGGGCGGCCGGAAGGCCGGGCGGTCAGAAGGCCGGGGCGGGTACCGGCGGACCGCCCAGCGCGTCGCGCCGTTCGGGCATCGCGAGGTTCACCATCTTGTGCCAGCCGCCGACGCGTTCGTACGCGTACATGCCGTGGATGCCGGCGACGAGAGCCGCGGACTTGACCGTCGGCCACTTCAGGATGCGGCCCATGTGCCCCATCACGGCGAGGCTGACGTCCCGGTAGATCTTGATCTCGGCCAGGGCGGACTCGCGCAGGGTCCGGTGGATGAGGCGGCCGTGCCCGGCGTACGCGAGGCGGAGCAGCTCCTCGTGGCAGTACGCGAGGTGGTTCTCCTCGTCGTCGCAGATCATGTGGATGGCCTTGCCCAGCTCGGGGTGGGTCCCGAAGTACGTGACCAGCATGTCCATCTGGTCGGCGGCCCGCTGCTCGGTGACCCGGCTGTGGGAGAGGTAGACGATGATGTCCCGCTCGCTCAGGGGCTCCTCGCGACGCAGCTTGTCGTGGGGAAGGCCGATGCCGTTCCGTTCGAGCAGCATCGTGTAGTCGGTCTCCGGCGGCACCTGCACGGGGTCCAGGCCGCGTTTGCGCAGCAAGGCGTGGAAGATCCGGCCGTGCTTGTCCTCGTCGGCACCGTGTCGGGTGATCTTGGGGGCCAGCTCGCGCATGCCCGGCGGGACGAGCGCCGCGATCCGGGCGTTCTCCCAGCCTCCCTGCGCCTCGCCGCTGGCGGCGATGGAGCAGAAGAGCCGGAAGGCCTCGTCGTTGTCGATGATCTCCTGGAACAGGCCCTTGGCCGTGAGCATTGCTGCCACCTCCATGCGGGCGGCCGCACGCCGCACGTCCGCAGACCACGAGTCAAGTGCGCGGGGGCGGCTCGGGCAACACGAGGGCCCGCGGGACTCGGCCGAAAGACGGAGTCCCGCGTCCGTAACCCGCCGCGCGGTGGAGCGTTGTGCTACCTGACGGCCGTGGCGGGGAAGACCCCCCGAGCCCCCACCACGGCCGCAGACTTCCGGGACCCGGCCGGCGCGAGACGCGCCGGTCCGGGGACTACGCCAGGCCCGCCAGTTCCAGGGCCTCGGTGCCCGCCCGCAGGGCCGCCACCCGCTCCTCCAGGGTGAAGCCGGCCGGGGCGAGGGTCAGGGTGGTGACTCCGGCGGCGGCGTAGGCCTTCATCCGGTCCGCGATGCGCTCGACCGAGCCGAGGAGGGTGGTCTGGTCGATCAGCTGCCGCGGCACGGCGGCCGCGGCACCCGTCTTGTCGCCCGACAGGTACTTGTCCTGGATCTCGGCGGCCTGCTTCTCGTAGCCCATGCGCTGGGCGAGCTGGTTGTAGAAGTTCTGCTTGCGGCTGCCCATGCCGCCGACGTACAGCGCGGTGTACGGGCGGAAGAGGTCGGCCAGCGCGTCGATGTCGTCCCCGAGGGCCAGCGGCAGGGTGGGGTGGACGTCGAAGCCCTCCATCGTCAGCCCGGCCTTCTCGCGCCCCGCGCGCAGATGGCGCAGCGCGGTGTCCTCCAGGTGCTCGGCGGAGGGGAAGATCAGCAGCGCGCCGTCGGCGATCTCGCCCGTCTGCTCCAGGTTCTTGGGGCCGATCGCGGCGATGTAGAGGGGGATGTGCTCCCGCTGCGGGTGGACGGTGAGCTTGATGGGCTTGCCCGGGCCGTCCGGGAGCGGGAGTGTCCAGTGCTCGCCCTCGTAGCTGAGCCGCTCGCGGGTCATCGCCTTGCGGACGATCTCGACGTACTCGCGGGTGCGGGCCAGCGGCTTGTCGAACTTGACGCCGTACCAGCCCTCGGAGACCTGCGGGCCCGACACGCCGAGGCCGAGCCGGAAGCGGCCGCCGGAGAGCGAGTCGAGGGTGGCGGCGGTCATCGCCGTCATGGCCGGCTGCCGCGCCGGGATCTGCATGATGGCGGAGCCGACGTCGATCCGTTCGGTCTTGGCCGCCACCCAGGAGAGCACGGTGGGGGCGTCGGAGCCGTACGCCTCGGCGGCCCAGCAGACGTCGTAGCCGAGGCGGTCCGCCTCCTGGGCCACCGCGAGATTGTCGCCGTCCATACCGGCGCCCCAGTAGCCGAGGTTGATGCCGAGCCTCATGACCGCTCCCTCTTTACTGATCAGTAACGTCCCTTGTGGCGGACTCTAGCGCGCGGGCACGGGATCCGTCAGGAGGAGGTTGTCCACAGGCTCTCTCCGCGTGGGGCCATGGCCAGTAATCTCGCGCCCATGGAGCAGAGGCATCTCGGACGTACCGGCCTGCGCGTGTCCCGGATCGGGCTCGGCACCCTCACGTGGGGCCGCGACACCGACGAGCACGACGCCGCCGACCAGTTGAAGGCGTTCTGGGACGCGGGCGGCACGCTGGTCGACACCGCGGACGTGTACGGCGGCGGCGAGGCGGAGTACCTGCTCGGGCAGCTCATAGAGCGACTGGTGCCGCGCCGGGATCTGGTCATCTCCACGAAGGCCGGCAGCGTGCCGGACCCCGACCGGCGGATGGACGGCTCGCGCGGTCATCTCCTGGCGGCGCTCGACGCCTCCCTGGAGCGGCTGGGCACCGACCACGTCGATCTGTGGCAGCTGCACGCCTTCGACCCCCACACCCCTCTGGAGGAGTCCCTCCAGGCCCTCGACATCGCGGTGAGCAGCGGCCGGGCCCGCTATGTCGGGGTGTCGAACTTCTGCGGCTGGCAGCTGGCGAAGGCGGGCACCTGGCAGCTCGGCGCCTCGGGCGCGGCCAGGACCCGGCTCGCGGCGACCCAGATGGAGTACTCGCTGCTGCAGCGGGGCGTCGAGCGGGAGGTGCTGCCTGCGGCCCTCGATCTGGGGATAGGCCTGCTGCCGTCCTCGCCTCTGGGGCGCGGTGTCCTGACGGGGAAGTACCGCCACGGCACGCCCACGGACTCCCGGGGCGGCTCGGAGACGATGGCCCCGTTCGTGGAGCCGTATCTGGACGATCCGGCGCGCAGGATCGTGGACGCGGTCGCGACGGCCGCGGACGGGCTCGCGGCGACGCCGTTGCAGGTGGCCCTCGCGTGGGTGCGGGACCGGCCGGGGGTGACCGCCCCGATCGTCGGCGCGCGCAACGCGCAGCAGCTCGCGGCCGCGTTGTCGGTGGAGACCCTTAGTCTTCCTGACGAGATCTGCCGGGCTCTCGACGATGTGTCGGCGCCCGTGCACCGCTATCCGGACCAGGACTGGAGCACCCTGTGACCGAGCCTTCCCGGGAGACCCCTCCCGAGGCCGCCGAGCCCGTGCCGGGCGAGAACGACGACGCCCTCGCGGGGACGTCCGCCGCGGAGGTCGTGGCGGACGGGGCGGGGGACGGCACGACGGACGGTGCGACGGACATGACCGCGACGGCGGACCGGGACACGAACCCCGCCGACGCAGGCGACGAGGCCGAGCCCGGCACCGATCCGGGCGACGCGGCCGAGCCCGCTCACGAGGCCGAGCCCGCCGAGGGGGGCGAGGCCGGGGCTGTCGGGGCTTCCGCCGAGGCGGAGGCCGAGGCCGCGGCGAAGGCGGCCGAGGTCTCCGAGGCGCAGGCCGAGCTGGCCGCGCAGCGGGAGCTGCGGGCCCGGATCGAGCAGCGCAAGGCGGAGAAGGACGCGCCGATCGCCGCGGGCACCAAGCTCAGCGGCAAGGCCGCCGACCTGCTCGCCGCCGTACGCGCCGTGGAGAGCGGGACGACCTCGGGCCCCGCCTTCTTCGAGGAGCCGGAGCCCGCGCCCCGGCGCCCCTCCCCCGCCGCCACGGCCACGCCGGCCCCGGTGGCCGCGCCCGTGCGCCCGGCGCCCCGGGAGTCGGCGGCGGCCCCCGAGACCGTCGCGGCCGTACGGGAGGTCCTGACCCGGGGCGGAGCCCCCGAGACTCTCGCCGGTCAGGTCGCCGGCGTGCTCGGCGAGAGCGCCCCGCAGGCGTTGCTGGACGACCCCTGGCGACTGCTCTCGGTGCCCGGCGTGCGCCCCGAGCACGCCGACGGCTTCGCGCGGGCCCTGCTCGGCGCGGAGTGCGGTCCTGGCGACTCCCGGCGGGCCGTCGCCCTCGTCGTCTGGCTGCTCGAACGTGCCGCGACCCAGGGACACACGGCTCTGGAGGCCGCGCACGTCAAGGCCGAACTCGCGAAGCTCTCCCTGCCCGACCCGGACGGGGCGGTCCAGGAGGCGATCTTCGAGGGCGCGGTCCTCGTCTTCCAGGAGGAGGAGGCGGAGCCGGCGCACCCCGACGACGAGCAGCCGGACGAGGAGGAGCCGGCGACGCCCGAGGAGGCGCCGGGCGCTCCCGCGCCCGTGCTGCTGGGACTCGACCGGTACGCCCTCGCCGAGGAGAGCCTCGCCGACGGCCTGGCCCGGCTGGTCCGGACCGTCTCCGGAGAGGTCTGGGAGGGACCCGATCTGGTCCGCGCCGCCGGGGCGCACGGTCTGGTCCTGCACACCGGCGGCGAGGCGTCCCGCGCCGAGGCCGTCGCACTCGCCGGCGCCGCCCGCGAGCGAGGGCTGCGCGTCGCGGTCGCCACGCACAGCGAGAACGGCCGCCATCGCCTCGACGGTGACGCGGTCACGGTCGCCGCTCTGCTCTCGGGCGAGGCGGGGCCCGGGCGCGACGAGGAGGGCGCGCTCGCCCTGGACCTGCTCGTCGTCCTGGACGCTCCGCAGCTGGACGTCGAGAGCGGCGCGATGCTGGTGGAGTCCCTGAGGGACGGCTGCCGGCTGGTTCTCAGCGGCGACCCGGGCGTCCTCGGTGGCGCGGGCGCCGGCAGGGTGTTCCCCGATGTCCTGGCGTCCCGCGTGTGCCCGCAGGTCGCCTCCCGGGTTCCCGACCCGGGCCCCCTCGGCGAGCTGGTCTCGGGCATCGGCATCGGCGAGCTCCTGCAGGTCGAGGCCCCGGGCAAGGAAGTGGTGATCGTCCCCGTCCGGGACGCGGGCGAGGCGGTCCACCGCACGGTGCAGCTGGTCGCCGACTCCGTTCCGCGGGCGATCGGGGTGCCGCCCGAGCAGACGCAGGTCATTTCGGTGGGCCACGGCGGATCGGCGGGGACCCGTGCGCTGAACGCGGCCCTGAAGCAGCGGCTCAACCCGGGCCCCGGGCGCTTCGGCGGATTCGACCCGGGCGATCGGGTGGCCTATGTGCCGGCTCCGGGCCGGACGGTCGCGGGCACGGTCGTCTCGGCGGACGCGGAGGGGCTGCGTCTGACGTCGGAGAGCGGCGAGAGCCTCGTCGTACCGAAGGAGCGGGTCGAGTCGGAGCTGCGGCACGGCTGGGCGCTCACCGCCCACCAGGCGGCCGGCTCGCGCTGGCCCGCCGCGGTCGTGGTCCTGCCGGGCGACGCGGCCCAGGGTCTGAGCCGGGCCTGGGTCTATACCGCCTTCGGTCGCGCCGAGCGGCATCTGTCGGTCGTCCACGGCGTGGACCAGGCCCTGCCGAAGGCGGTCGCCGAGGGCGTACCGCCGGACCGGACGACCCGCCTCCGGCCGCTCCTCGAGGCCCTGCTGGCGGACGTCGAGGAGTAGGCGGCGCCCGACGGGTCCCGTCCCCGTGCCGGCCTCCGACGGGTGACGCCCGGACGGCCCCGGAACGACGAAGGGCGGACCACCCCGCGCCGGGTGGTCCGCCCTCTCGCGGTGCGTCAGGCCCCTCGCGGGTGCGTCAGGCCTTCTGGTGCCTCAGGTCGTCGTCCGGTTCGTCGTCGAAGACCGCGCTGACGTCGAAGCGGCAGACGATCCGCTCGGGATCGGCGTGCTCGAAGGGGGCGCTCAGCCAGTCCCCCGGCTCCGGCAGGTCCTCGGCGGCCGACACCCAGAGGGTGGAGTCGCCCTCCTCCAGGCCGAACTCCTTGTGCCGTGAGGCGATTTCGTCCGGTTCGAACTCGCCGAAGAGCAGCCCGAGCGCCGCGTGGGTGCCCGCGGCGACCACGGGGGGCATCGCCGAGCCCTCCTCCTCGCTCTCCAGATCGGCGATGCGCTGGGCCTGGGCGATCAGCCGCTGCGGCTCCACCACGGCGTAGTCGCGCCGGATCAGCACGCTCAGGGCGTGCGGCTCCTCGGGTCCGGCGTACGGCGGCAGGGAGTCGTCGGCGCCTGGGATCTCGAAGGGGGTGACCTCGTCGTACCGGTCGTAGAGCCGCTCGTCGTAGGCCTCGGCCGCCGCGGCGAGGGCGTTGAAGGCTTCGTAGACGGCCGGGTCGTCGTCCCCCGTGCGGCGTTCGACCGCCGCGAGGTGACGGTCCAGTGCGGCTTTGACCGCCTCGGCGGCGGCACGTACCTCGGCAGCGGTGGGCTGCGCAGCATCAGACATGAGACGCACGCTATCCGTAGCGGGCCCGTGCCCGCACAATAGATGCGATGCCGGAATACGAATTTGTCGACGTGTACGTGCCGCGTGGCGTCTCCCGCAAGGAGGCGACGCGGCTGTTGACCGACCATGCCGAGTACGGACACTGGGAGTTGGACCGTCTGAGCCTGCACCGCGACGGCAGTCGCAGGGTACGGCTGCGGCGGCGCATCATCCGTCAGGTCCGCGCCACCTGGTGACATGACAAGGGGCCCCGCCGTGCGGGGCCCCCTCGTTCCGTACGGCCACCTCGGCCGGTTCCGGCCTATCTCGCCCTGGCTGCGATTCCCTAGGCGGACTGGCGGGCGCGGCGGTAGATCACGGAGCCGGCGAGGAGCAGGGCGGCGCCGGCCGGGACGATCAGCCCAAGCGGGCCGGACCCGGTCTCGGCGAGCTCTTCCGTGGCGCCCGGCTGCGTGACGGTCTGTGTACCGGGCGTGTTCGGCCACTGCGGAGCGCCGGGACCGGCGGGCCCGCCGTCGTCACCCGGGTTTCCCGGCGTCCCGGGGTTGTCCGGGTTCCCGGGGTTTCCCGGATTGTCCGGGTTCCCGGGGTTGCCGGGGTTGTCCGGACCAGGGTTTCCGGGGTTGCCCGGTTCCCCCGGGTTGCCCGGCTCCCCGGGGTGGCCCGGGTGCGTCGGCTCGATGCCGTTGCCGCACTCGTTGCCGAACGACGGGTTGATGGCGCCGATGCCCGTGATGCTGTTCCCGCAGACGTTCACGGGGACGTGGATCGGAGCCTGCACGACGTTGCCGGAGGCGATTCCGGGTGAGTTGGCGGCGCCGCCCTCGGCCGAGGCACCGCGATGCCGGCCCGTCGGGCCCGGCTTGGAGACGTTGGCGCATGAATTGCCGAACGTCGGATTGATCAGCCCGACGACACTGACGGTGTTCCCGCAGATGTTCACCGGAGCGTGCACCGGCACCTGGACGGAATTGCCGGACGCGATGCCCGGGGAATTGGAGGCCGTACCGCTCGCACCGGAATCCGCGTGCGCGTAACCGCCGCCGAGGGCGATGACCCCGCCCGCGGCCGCAACGGTGATCAGGCCTTTGCGCGTGACCTGTCGCATAGGTGTGTTCCCTGCCTTTTCGGCTTCTGCCTGCTCGGCTGACAAGAGGCCCGCGGGCGCGGCGCCCGGGGCCGGAAATGCCCACCGGCCCCGGAGTGCATGGCACGCACTCCGGGGCCGGCCTGGGGCTCAGACCCTGTGGGGGTCGAGGCTCAACGTCAGGCGTTGACGCAGGTGTTGCCGAAGGCGGGGTTCAGCAGCCCGATCACGGAGACCGTGTTGCCGCACACGTTCACGGGGACGTGAACCGGCACCTGGACGACGTTGCCCGAGAGCAGACCGGGGGAACCGATGGCGGCACCCTGGGCACCCGAGTCGGCAACGGCCATGCCCGCACCCGCGAGAACGAGACCGCCCGTGGCAGCCGCAGCAGCGACGACCTTCTTGATCATTATTCCTCCTTGTTGGCAATGCGGTCCCAACCGCGGACCGCACCACCTGTAACGAGGAGGACCCATTGGGGCTACGAGCCTATGAGCGCATTCACCCTTTCCGGTCACTTAGCACGTGCGGCCGAATGACGTTCGAGCCATGTCGATCCGGCCACCTCGGTCACGAGGCGTCGATGAACCGGTCGAGGACCCGGGCGCCGAAAGTGAGGCCGTCGACCGGGACGCGCTCGTCGACGCCGTGGAACATGCCGGCGAAGTCGAGCTCCGGGGGCAGCTTGAGCGGTGCGAAGCCGAAGCAGCGGATGCCGAGGTCGTCGAAGGACTTGGCGTCGGTGCCGCCGGAGAGCATGTACGGCACGGCCCGGGCGATCGGGTCCTCCGCCTTGAGGGCCAGCTGCATGGCGTCGACGAGGTCGCCGTCGAAGCTGGTCTCCAGGGCCTTGTCGCCGTGGACGTCCTCGCGCCGCACGCGCGGGCCGAGGATCCGGTCCAGGTCGGCCAGGAACTCCTCCTCGTAACCGGGCAGGAACCGCCCGTCGACGTGCGCGGTGGCCTGCCCCGGGATGACGTTGACCTTGTACCCGGCGCCGAGCATGGTCGGGGCGGCGGAGTTGCGCAGGGTGGCGCCGATCATCTTGGCGATGCCGCCCAGCTTGGCGAGCGTGGCCTCCATGTCCTCGGGGTCGAGCGGGGTGCCGAGCGCGTCCGACAGCTCGTCCAGGAAGGACCGTACGGTCTTCGTCATCCTCACCGGCCACTGGTGGCGGCCCAGGCGGCCGACGGCCTCGCACAGCTCGGTGATGGCGTTGTCGTTGTTGGTCATCGAGCCGTGCCCGGCCGTGCCCTCGACGGTCAGCCGCATCCAGTGCATGCCCTTCTGGGCCGTCTCGACGAGGTAGAGCCGCAGGTTCTCGTTGACGGTGAAGGAGAAGCCGCCGACCTCGCCGACGGCCTCGGTCACCCCGTCGAAGAGGTCCCGGTGGTGGTCGACCAGGTGGCGGGCGCCGTAGGTGCCGCCGGCCTCCTCGTCGGCCAGGAACGCGAGGACGATGTCGCGCGGCGGCTTGCGGCCGCTGCGCATCCGGTCCCGCACGACCGCGAGGGTCATCGCGTCCATGTCCTTCATGTCGACGGCGCCCCGGCCCCAGACGCAGCCGTCGGCGATCTCGCCGGAGAAGGGGTGGTGCGTCCAGTCGTCCGCGTTGGCCGGCACCACGTCCGTGTGGCCGTGGATGAGGAGGGCCGGCCGGGACGGGTCCTCACCCTCGATCCGGGCGACGGTGGAGGCCCGCCCCTTGTGCGACTCGATGATCTTCGGCTCGAGACCGACCTCGGCGAGCTTCTCGGCGATGTACTCCGCCGCCGCCCGTTCGCCCGGGCCGGAGTGGTCGCCGTAGTTGCTGGTGTCGATGCGGATGAGGTCGCGACAGAGGTCGACGACCTCGTTCTCGGCGGTCACGCCGTTCCCACTCCGGGCCGTGTTCGACTCGCTCACGCTGCTTCCTCCCACTACGTGCCCCACATGGTTGCTGGTGGTCCCCCTCATCCTCCCGCGCCCGGCCCCGGGCACCCAAGGGCGGCCCCCGACGGACACGCGCCCGTCACACGCCCCGTACGCGTTTCGCGCCGGGAAGGGGTGGTGATCGGCCACTCCGAATGTTTGCTATGGTTTTCCACGTCGGAACGGCCCAGCGGCCGGAAAGACAGACACCTTGTCCGGGTGGCGGAATGGCAGACGCGCTAGCTTGAGGTGCTAGTGCCCTTTATCGGGCGTGGGGGTTCAAGTCCCCCCTCGGACACCAGCGAAAGACCCCACATCATGTGGGGTCTTTCTCGTTACGGCGGTGGGACCGGTGAGACGCAGAACGAGGATCCCCACGGCGCCGTTGCCGCAGCGGGAGGGGATCGATCCGGCGCGGGTGCGGCTGCCGGTGGATCCGGACGGCCGCTGGGCCACCGTCGGCGATCATCTGCGGGACCGCTTCGGGGGCGCGATCGGCGCCGGCCGCGTCGAGGAGATGCTCCGGGACGGCCGTTTCGTGGCGTCGGACGGCCCGGTGACCGGGCGGGAGCCGTACGCCGCGGGCCGGTGCGTCTGGTTCCACCGGGACTTCCCGGCGGAGGAGCCGGTGCCGTTCAGGGTCGGGGTGGTGTACCGGGACGAGCGGATCGTGGTCGCCGACAAGCCGCACTTCCTGGCGACGATGCCCCGCGGACGGCATGTGACCGAGACGGCGCTGGCTCGGCTGCGCCGCGATCTGGGGCTCCCGGAGCTCCAGCCCGCCCACCGGCTCGACCGGCTGACGGCCGGCCTGGTCCTCTTCGTCGTACGCCCCGGTGACCGGGGCGCGTACCAGACGCTGTTCCGGGACCGGCGGGTGCGCAAGGAGTACGAGGCGGTGGCACCGTACGATCCGGCGGTCGCCCTACCGGTGACGGTACGGAGCCGGATCGTGAAGAAGCGCGGGGTGATGGCCGCCCGGGAGGAGCCGGGCGAGCCGAACAGCGAGAGCCGGATCGAGCTGGTGGAGCGGAGGGGCGGGTCCGGGCGCTACCGGCTGCTGCCGGCCACCGGGCGCACCCATCAGCTGCGGGTGCACATGAACGCCCTGGGGCTGCCGATCCTGCACGATCCGGTCTATCCGGTGGTGCGTGCGGACGGGCCGGAGGACTACACGCGGCCACTGCAACTGCTCGCGCGGACGCTGGAGTTCACCGACCCGGTCTCGGGCGTCGAGCTGCGGTTCGAGAGCCGGCTGGCCCTCGCCGGGCTCGGCGGCCTCAGTGGCCCCGGCTGATCCACTCCTCCAGGTGCGGGGCTTCGGCGCCGATGGTCGTGGTGTCGCCGTGCCCGGTCCGTACGACCGTCTCCGGGGGAAGGGTGAGGAGACGGTCGCGGATCGAGTCGACGATGGTGGGGAAGTCGGAGAAGGACCGTCCCGTCGCGCCCGGGCCCCCCTGGAAGAGGGTGTCGCCGGTGAAGACGGTGTGCAGGTCGGGGGCGTACAGACAGACCGCTCCGGGGGCGTGCCCGGGGGTGTGCAGGACCTTCAGGTCGGTGCCCGCGATGGTCAGGGTCTGACCGTCGGCGAGCTCGCCGTCGGGGGTGTGGTCGGGGTGGGTCTGCTTCCACAGCGGCTGGTCGTCCGGGTGGAGCAGGATCCGGGCGCCGGTGGCGGCGGCGAGGGCCGGGGCGGCGTCGATGTGATCGTTGTGCGCGTGGGTGCAGACGATCGCGCGGAGGGTGCGGCCGTCGAGGGCGGCGAGGATGGCGGGGGCGTCGTGGGCGGCGTCGATGACGATCGCCTCCGTGTCGTCCCCGACGATCCAGACGTTGTTGTCGACGTCCCAGGTGCCGCCGTCGAGCGAGAAGGTGCCGGAGGTGACCAGGTGGTCGATGCGGGTGGCCATCAGAGGACCACCACCGAGCGCAGGACGTCGCCCTCGTGCATGCGGGCGAAGGCCTTCTCGACGTCGCCGAGGCCGATCGTCTCGGTGACGAACGCGCCGAGGTCGACGCGGCCCTGCTGGTGCAGGTCGACGAGCATCGGGAAGTCGCGGGAGGGCAGGCAGTCGCCGTACCAGGACGACTTGAGGGCGCCGCCACGGCCGAAGACGTCCAGGAGCGGCAGGTCGAGCCGCATCTCGGGGGTGGGGACGCCGACGAGGACGACGGTGCCCGCGAGGTCGCGGGCGTAGAACGCCTGCTTGTACGTCTCGGGGCGGCCGACGGCCTCGATGACGACATCGACGCCGAAGCCGCCGGTGAGCTCGCGGACGGCCTCGACGGGGTCGGTGGAGCGGGAGTTGACCGTGTGGGTGGCGCCCATCGAGCGGGCGGTCTCCAGCTTCCGGTCGTCGATGTCGACGGCGATGATCCTCGCCGCTCCGGCGAGGCGGGAGCCCACGATCGCCGCGTCGCCGACGCCGCCGCAGCCGATGACGGCGACGGTGTCGCCGCGGCCGACGTTCCCGGTGTTGATGGCGGCGCCGATGCCGGCCATGACGCCGCAGCCGAGGAGTCCGGCGACCTCGGGGGCGACGGACGGGTCGACCTTGGTGCACTGTCCGGCGGCGACGAGGGTCTTCTCGGCGAAGGCGCCGATGCCGAGGGCCGGTGAGAGCTCCGTGCCGTCGGTCAGCGTCATCCTCTGCCGGGCGTTGTGGGTGTCGAAGCAGTACTGCGGGCGACCGCGCAGACAGGCCCGGCAGGCGCCGCACACCGCCCGCCAGTTGAGGATCACGAAGTCGCCGGGGGCCACGTCGGTGACGCCGGCTCCGACCGATTCGACGACGCCCGCGGCCTCGTGGCCGAGGAGGAAGGGGAAGTCGTCGTTGATGCCGCCCTGCTTGTAGTGGAGGTCGGTGTGGCAGACCCCGCAGGCCTGGATCCGCACCACGGCCTCGCCGGGGCCGGGATCGGGGATGACGATCGTCTCCACCCGTACGGGCTCGTTCCGGCCGGGGGCGACGACCCCCTGGACCTGCTGCGCCATCGTGCACTTCCCTTCCTCGGTAAGCCTCTTGGCTACCACTATCTCCTGACAAACGGCGAGACCCCCGCAGATCGTGCCCGCGGGGGCCTCGCCGTTTCTCCGTGTGTCCGTACGGAGGTCAGCCCTTGTGGGACGCCTCGGTCGCGCGGACGCGTCCCCGGACCAGGAACCAGCCGCCGACGAGCAGGAGCCCGATCAGCGGGAGGCAGTTCACGGTGGTGCGGCTGATGCCGCCGTCCATCCACATCAGGACCAGGACGGAGCCGAGGAAGACCAGCGTGACGAGCTGGGTGTACGGCGCCCAGGGCAGCTGGTAGCCGGGGCGGGTGACCCGGCCGTCCTTGGAGCGGTGCCAGAAGAGCAGCGAGCAGACCATGATCATGGCCCAGGTGCCGATGATGCCGATGGAGGCGAAGTTCAGCACCAGTTCGAAGGCGTCGCCGGGCATCACGAAGTTGAGCACGACGCCGAGGACGCCGAAGCCGGCGGTGAGCAGGATGCCGCCGTAGGGCACGCCGCCCTTGTTCATGACGCCGGTGAACTTGGGCGCGGAGCCCGACAGCGACATGGAGCGCAGGATCCGGCCGGTCGAGTAGAGGCCGGAGTTCAGGCTGGAGAGCGCGGCGGTGAGGACGACCAGGTTCATCACACCGGCGGCGCCGGGGATGCCCAGCTTGTCGAAGACCGTGACGAAGGGGCTCTGGTCGCCGGAGTAGGCGGTGTACGGCAGGAGCAGCGCGAGGAGGACGACGGAACCGACGTAGAACAGGCCGACGCGCCACATGATCGAGTTGATCGCTCGCGGCATGATCTTCTCGGGGTTCTCGGTCTCGCCGGCGGCGACGCCGCACAGCTCGACGGAGGCGTACGCGAAGACGACACCCTGGATCAGCAGCAGCATCGGCATGACGCCGCTCGGGAAGATGCCGCCGTTGTCCGTGATGGTGGACAGGCCGGGGGTGTGGCCGCCGACCTCGTGCGAGGTCGCCACCAGGAAGATGCCGATCAGCATGAAGGCGACGAGGGCGCCGACCTTGATGATCGCGAACCAGAACTCCATCTCGCCGAAGTACTTCACCGAGATGAGGTTCGCCGCGAGGACGACCGCGAGGGCGATCAGCGCCAGGATCCACTGCGGGACGTCGCTGAACATGGCCCAGAAGTGGGCGTAGGTGGCGGCCGCGGTGATGTCCGCGATGGCGGTGGTCGACCAGTTCAGGAAGTACAGCCAGCCGGCGGTGTAGGCGCCCTTCTCGCCCATGAACTCACGGGCGTAGGAGACGAAGGCTCCGGAGGAGGGGCGGTAGAGGACCAGCTCGCCGAGGGCCCGCACCACGAAGAAGGCGAAGACGCCGCAGACGGCGTAGGCGATGAAGAGGGACGGCCCGGCGTTGGCCATGCGGCCGCCGGCGCCGAGGAAGAGGCCGGTGCCGATGGCGCCGCCGATGGCGATCATGTTGATGTGCCGGGACTTCAGGTCCTTGCGGTACCCGGCGTCACCGGCGTCGACGTGGGGGGATGCCCCGGCCCCGGAGGGCCGGGCCGCCGGGGGTGTGGCGGACAGCGTGTCGGCCGCAGGGGAGATGCGGTCACTCATGGAGTTGTTCGCCTTCGTGAGGGGGAGGGTCTGTGCGGTACCCGGCCACGCGCGCGTGGAGGTCGTCCACGGCGCGGCCAGCGCACATCGTCACGGCAAGACGGGGCTCCTGACAGTGGCCAATGTCACTGAACGCCCATTTTTGAGCTACTTCTGAGCTTGCGCGGGGGTGTACGGGGTGGGAACGGGTGGTTGCTCCCCTTCAGGGCGCGAGGACGCCGGAGTCACGGCGCGAGGACGTCCAGCTCCTTGAGTGCGCCGACGGCGATCTGGCGGGTCAGCTCCTCGGCGCGGGCCGCGTCCCGCTCCCGTACCGCCTCGGCGACCTGGACGTGGAGGGTGACGGCGGCCGGGTCCGGGTCCTCGAACATCACCTGGTGGTGGGTGCGGCCGGTGAGCACCTCGGCGACCACGTCGCCAAGCCGGGCGAACATCTCGTTGCCGGAGGCCTCGAGGACGACCCGGTGGAAGGCGACGTCGTGGACGAGGTAGGCCTCCAGCTGCCGGCCGCGCGAGGTGGCGACCATGCCGAGCGCCTGCTCGGTCAGCTCGCGGCACTGCGCGGGAGTGGCGTGGAGAGCCGCGAGGCCGGCCGCGACCGGCTCCACGGCGGAGCGCAGGACGGTGAGCGAGCGCAGCTGGCGGGGGCGGTCGGCACCGGCCAGGCGCCAGCGGATGACCTGGGGGTCGTAGACGTTCCACTGGGCGGTCGGCAGGACGGTCACGCCGACGCGCCGCCGGGACTCGACCAGGTGCATGGACTCCAGGACGCGCACGACCTCGCGGACCACGGTCCGGGAGACGTCGAAGCGCTGCGCCAGTTCGTCGGTGCGCAGCACGCTGCCGGGCGGGTACTCCCCCGCGGTGATCGCGAGGCCCAGCGTGGCCAGCACGTGCGAGTGGAGCCCCGCGGCCGGTGTCGTCATGGGGTCAGCCTATGCGGCGGGGCGATCATCGATCGAAAAGTATGACTTTTATGTCACAGACTCTTGAATACGTCGTACCCAATGGGTTTCATAAGCGCGACGGAATCGATGTCGAAGAAGACAGCGAGGCACCACGCATGAGCAGCACCCCCCTGACGGCACCTCCGGTCGTCGTCGTGATGGGCGTCGCGGGCACCGGCAAGACCACCATCGGTCCGCTGGTCGCCGAGGCGCTCGGCGTCCCCTACGCCGAGGGCGACGACTTCCACCCGGCGGCGAACGTCGCCAAGATGTCGGCCGGCGTCCCGCTCGACGACGAGGACCGCGGTCCCTGGCTCGACGCGATCGGACGCTGGGCGCACGGCAGAGCCGGACGGGGCGGCGTGGTGAGCAGCTCCGCGCTGAAGCGGATCTACCGCGACCGGCTACGGGCGGCCGCACCGGGCGTGGTCTTCCTCCATCTGACCGGCGACCGCGAGCTGATCGAGAGGCGGATGGCCGAGCGCAAGGGTCACTTCATGCCGACCGCGCTGCTCGACTCGCAGTTCGCCACCCTGCAGCCGCTGGGGGACGACGAGGCCGGTGTCGCCGTCGACGTCTCCGGCTCCCCCCAGGAGATCGCCGCGCGCGCCGTGACCGCGCTGCGCCGCATCACCCCCTGACGCCGGGCCGGCACCGTCCCGCTCGAGCAGTTCCCTCCCCGTACGCCGGGCACCGCGCGTCCCCGGAACACTCCCCCGTGCCGCGCGCGCACGCCCCCCCCGCCCCCCGTCCCCTAAGGAACCACCGTGACCAGTCTCAGCGTCGAGACGCTGGCAGCGGACGCCGTCGAGCCGATCACCTCGGCCGGCAACGCCCAGCTCGGCATCGCCGTGCTCGCGGGCATCGCCGTCATCGTCCTGCTCATCACCAAATTCAAGCTCCACGCCTTCCTGGCGCTGACCATCGGCTCGCTGGCCCTGGGCGCGTTCGCCGGGGCGCCGCTCGCGGCGACCATGGACTCCTTCACCTCGGGCCTCGGCAAGACCGTGGCCGGCGTGGGGGTGCTGATCGCGCTCGGCGCGATCCTCGGCAAGCTGCTCGCCGACTCCGGCGGCGCGGACCAGATCGTCGACACGATCCTCGCCAAGGCGAGCGGCCGGGCCATGCCGTGGGCGATGGTGCTCATCGCCTCCGTCATCGGCCTGCCGCTCTTCTTCGAGGTCGGCATCGTGCTGCTGATCCCGGTGGTCCTGCTGGTCGCCAAGCGCGGCAACTACTCGCTCATGCGGATCGGCATCCCGGCGCTGGCCGGCCTGTCGGTGATGCACGGGCTGATCCCGCCGCACCCCGGCCCGCTGGTCGCCATCGACGCGCTCGGCGCCGACCTCGGCGTCACGCTCGCCCTGGGCGTGCTGGTCGCCATACCCACCGTGATCATCGCCGGTCCGCTCTTCTCGCGGTACGCCGCCCGCTGGGTGGACATCCCGGCCCCCGAGAACATGATCCCCAGCCGTCCCTCGGAGGACCTGGAGAAGCGTCCCGGCTTCGTCGCCACGGTCTCGACCGTGCTGCTGCCCGTCGCCCTGATGCTGGTCAAGGCGCTGGTCGACATCGTCGTGGACGACCCGGACCACCCGGTGCAGAAGGTCACCGACGTCATCGGATCGCCGCTGATCGCCCTGCTCGCGGCCGTTCTGGTCGGGATGTTCACGCTGGGGCGGGCGGCCGGC
Source organism: Streptomyces sp. NPDC036822 (assembly GCF_055609145.1). Classification (NCBI taxonomy): domain Bacteria; kingdom Bacillati; phylum Actinomycetota; class Actinomycetes; order Kitasatosporales; family Streptomycetaceae; genus Streptomyces; species Streptomyces sp. NPDC036822. The sequence goes on along the minus strand of NZ_JBVJPY010000007.1, from coordinate 162,255 downwards.
TTCACCCGGCAGCGGCTCTCCACGACCGTCGAGAAGTCCCTCGCCCCGATCGCGGGCGTGCTGCTGATCGTCGGCGCCGGCGGCGGCTTCAAGCAGACCCTGATCGACGTCGGCGTGGGCCAGATGATCCTGGACTTCTCCGAGAACTGGTCGATCCCCGCCCTGCTGCTCGGCTGGCTGATCGCGGTGGCGATCCGTCTCGCCACCGGCTCGGCGACGGTGGCGACGATCTCCGCCGCCGGCCTGGTGGCCCCGCTCGCCGAGGGCATGGGCACGAGCGAGACGGCCCTTCTGGTGCTGGCGATCGGCGCCGGTTCGCTCTTCTTCAGCCATGTGAACGACGCCGGGTTCTGGCTGGTGAAGGAGTACTTCGGGATGACCGTCGGTCAGACGATCAAGACCTGGTCGGTGATGGAGACCATCATCTCGGTGGTCGGCATCGTCTTCGTCCTGCTGCTGTCCCTGGTGTTGTAGGCGGTCCGGCGGGCCTGCGGAACTCGCGGCGAGGGCCGGTCATGGCTGACAGACTGTCGGCCATGACCGGCCCTCACGCGCTCAAGCCGTTCCTGCTCGCCTACCCCGGGCCGCTGCGCGACCGACTCGTCGCCGCGGTGCTCACCGGGGAGAAGGTCTCCACCACCGGCCTGCTCGCCGAGTGGGAAGCCGAGAACGAGGAGCTGCCCGAGGTCGGCGAGCGCTCGGCGCTCATCGACTCGGACGGGCGCGCGGTCGCGGTGGTGGAGGTGACCGGGGTACGGGTGCTGCCGCTCGGCGAGGTCGGCCTCCGGCACGCGCGCGACGAGGGCGAGGGTCACACGTCGGTGGCCGCGTGGCGGGCCGACCACGAGCGGTTCTGGCACTCGGAGGAGATGCGGGAGGCGCTGGGCGACCCGGACTTCACGGTGGACGACACGACGCTCGTGGTGGCGGAGCGGTTCCGGGTCGTGGAGGCGCTCCCGCCGTCTTGAGACCGGCCGGTCCGGCGTCCCCGCCCGACGACCGCCCCGCCCGACGACGGCCCGGTCCGGCCGCCGCGTCCGGTTCCGGAGGCCCTCGCGGGCCGGCTGCCCTGGTCGGTCCGGTGCCGGCGGACCGGCCGGACGCCCGTCAGATGACCGCCTGCGCCGCCGCCCGGCCCGCCGCGCGGCCCGAGAAGACGCAGCCGCCGAGGAAGGTGCCCTCCAGGGAGCGGTAGCCGTGCACGCCTCCGCCGCCGAAGCCGGCCGCCTCGCCCGCCGCGTACAGGCCGGGGAGGGGTTCGCCGCCCTCCGTCAGGACCCGTGAGGAGAGGTCGGTCTCCAGGCCGCCGAGCGACTTGCGGGTGAGGATGTTCAGTCGTACGGCGATCAGCGGGCCGGCCTTGGGGTCGAGGATGCGGTGCGGGGCGGCGGTGCGGATCAGCTTGTCGCCCAGGTACGTCCGGGCGCCCCGGATCGCCGTGATCTGGAGGTCCTTGGTGAAGGGGTTGGCGACCTCGCGGTCGCGGGCGGTGATCTCGCGGCGCAGTTCCGCCTCGTCGACGAGCGGTTCGCCGGTGAGCGCGTTCATGCCCCGGACGAGCGCGGACAGGTCGTTCTCGACGACGAAGTCCACCCCCTTGTCCATGAACGCCTTCACCGGGCCGGGGACGTCCGCCCGAGCGCGGCCGATGACGTCGCGGATCGACTTGCCGGTCAGGTCGGGGTTCTGCTCGGAGCCGGAGAGAGCGAACTCCTTGCCGATGATCCGCTGGTCGAGGACGAACCAGGTGTGGTCGTACCCGGTGCGCGTGATGTGTTCGAGCGTGCCGAGGGTGTCGAAGCCGGGGAAGAGGGGGACGGGCAGCCGGCGGCCGCGCGCGTCCAGCCAGAGCGAGGAGGGCCCCGGCAGGATGCGGATGCCGTGGCGGGCCCAGATCGGGTTCCAGTTCTCGATGCCCTCGGTGTAGTGCCACATCCGGTCCCGGTTGATGTGGTGGGCCCCCGCGTCTTCCGCGATGCCGAGCATCAGCCCGTCGACATGGGCCGGGACTCCGGAGAGCAGCTTCGCGGGAGGGGTGCCGAGCCGCTCGGGCCACTGCGCGCGGACGAGGTCGTGGTTGCCGCCGATGCCGCCCGAGGTGACGATCACCGCCTGGGCGCGGTAGGAGAAGGCGCCGGTGGCCTCCCGGCTGCTGGCCGTGCCGCGTACGGCGTCCGAGGGTTCCAGGATCTCGCCGCTGACCGTGTCCACGGCGCCGGCCGTGCGGCCGAGACCGGTCACGCGGTGGCGGAAGCGGAACCGGACGCGGCCGGTGGCGACGCCCTCGCGGACCCGGCGTTCGAAGGGCGCGACGAGTCCGGGACCGGTGCCCCAGGTGATGTGGAAGCGGGGCACCGAGTTGCCGTGGCCGATCGCGCCGTACCCGCCGCGCTCGGCCCAGCCGACGACGGGGAAGAAGCGCACCCCGCGCGCGTGGAGCCAGGACCGCTTCTCGCCGGCCGCGAAGTCGACGTACGCCTCCGCCCACTTCCTCGGCCAGTGGTCCTCCTCGCGGTCGAAGCCCGCGGTGCCCAGCCAGTCCTGGAGGGCCAGGTCGTGGCTGTCCTTGATGCGCATCCGGCGCTGCTCGGGGGAGTCGACGAGGAAGAGCCCGCCGAAGGACCAGTGGGCCTGTCCGCCGAGGGACTGTTCGGGTTCCTGGTCGAGCAGGATCACGCTCCGCCCGGCCTCGACCAGTTCGGCGGTGGCCACGAGCCCGGCGAGGCCGGCTCCGATCACGATCACATCAGCGTCGTACGACATGGACCGAATCTTGGATACACCGATGTATCCAGTCAACCGTCCGGGACGGTTCGGCCTCTTCCGATGTCCCGAGGCGGGGTGTTCGACGCGGTGATGACGGGCCCCGGGCGGCGTGCACGGGCCTGCCCTGCCGCTCCGGCGAGGTCGCGTACGTCCCGTGCCGACGGGGCTGGTTGGATGGCGTCATGAGCCCCGAGGACGAGGTACTCGACGTCGTCGACGAGCACGACCGGGTGGTCGGGCGGGCCCCGCGCGGCGAGGTGTACGCCCGGGGCCTGATCCACCGCTGCGCCTTCATCCGGGTCCGGGACGCCGAAGGCCGGACCTTCGTCCACCGCAGGACCCCGACCAAGCTGGTCTTCCCCTCGCTGTACGACATGTTCGTCGGCGGGGTGGTCGGCGCGGGCGAGTCCTACGACGCGGCCGCACTGCGCGAGGCCGAGGAGGAGCTGGGGGTGCGCGGGCTCCCCCGGCCCGAGCCCGTGCTGCGCTTCCTGTACGACTCCGGGGGCGTGGCCGGGAAGTGGTGGTCGGCGGTCTACGAGGTCCGGTGCACGCTGCCGGTGAAGCCCCAGGTGGAGGAGGTGGCCTGGTACGGCTTCCTCACCGACGCAGAACTGGAGCGGCGCCTGTCGGAGTGGGAGTGGGTGCCCGACGGGCTCGCCGCGTACCACCGGCTGCGCGCGCCGGGCGGGCCGCGTGGCGGCGGATAGGGTGCGCGGGTGAGCGACTTCGTACAGAGCCTGCGCCTGTGGTTCGCGCCCCAGCGGATCAGGGAGGAAGGGGACACCCCCGACTACCGCTTCTCGCTGGCCAACGAGCGGACCTTCCTGGCGTGGATCCGGACCTCGCTCGCGCTCGTCGGCGGCGGGTTCGCCGTCGATCAGTTCCTGCCAGACCTGCGCTGGGGGGTGCGGGTCGGGCTGGCGCTCGCCCTGCTCGCCGCGGGGGTGCTGTGCGCCCTGCGGGCGGTGAACCACTGGGTGCGGTGCGAGCGGGCGATGCGACGCGGTGAGGATCTGCCGGTGTCGAGGTTCCCGACGGTGCTCGGTCTCGCGGTGGCCCTCGTGGCGCTCGCCATGGTGGTGCTCATCGTCTTCGGGTGGGCCGGGCGGTGAACCGGGCGGCCCGGGTGACCGAGGCCAGGGATCCGGGGCTGCAGCCCGAGCGGACCCGGCTGGCGTGGCGCCGTACGACACTGGCCTGCACGGTCGTCGCGGTGCTCGCCGTGAGGGCGGGGATCGACGACGAGATCACGGCGGAGGGGCTGGTGGGCATGGCGCTGTCGGCCCTGGTCTGGCTCGGCTTCCTGGCCGTCGCCCACCGCCGTATCCGGTCCCTGGACGCGCCCCGGCCCGGAGCACTCTCCCGCCGGGGCGCCCTGCTGGCGGCGGGGTGCGCGGTCGCGCTGGCGGGGTTCGCCGTCGCGGTGGTGCTCTAGGGCGTGTCACGGCGGAACGGGAGCGGGCCGGCCGAGCCCCGTGGGCCGGGGGCGGTCGAGGCGGGCGGACCGAGGCGCTAAGGCGAGCGCACGGCGGAGTGGGAGCCGGCGTACGGCGGAACGGGGACGACGCCCGGGCGCCCGACGGGCCGTGCGGCCGTCAGTCGGGCCACTCCACCGTGACCACCACCTTGCCGTTCAGGCCGCCCTCCGCGTTGGCGCGCTGGGCGTCGGCCGCCTGCTCCAGCGGGAACGACTTCGCGACCTGTACCGACAGGGCCCCCTCGTCGACCAGTCCGGCGAGCGCGGCGAGGTCGTCGGCGTCGGGGCGGACCCAGAAGTAGCGGCCGCCGAGGCCGATGACCTCGCCGTCGGCGATGGAGGCCAGGCGCCCCTCGGGGGCCAGGACGTGCGGGGTGATCTTGAGGAAGGCGCCGCCGATGGTGTCGACGGCCGCGTCCACGCCGTCGGGGGCGAGGGCGCGGACCTGGGCGGCGAAGGTGCCCTCGTCGTAGAGCACCGGCTCGGCGCCCAGTTCCCTGATGCGGTCCTGGCCCGACTCGCGCGCCGCGCCGATGACCCGGCAGCCGAGGTGCCGGGCGATCTGGACGGCCATGGAGCCGACCCCGCCGGCGGCCGCGTGCACGAGGACCGTCTCGCCGGAGCGGACGGCGAGCGCCCGGTGGAGTACCTGGTAGGCGGTGAGTCCGACCAGGGGCAGGGCGGCGGATTCCTCGTACCCCACGGTGCGGGGTTTGCGGGCGAGGGTGCGGACCGGGGCGGCGACGTACTCGGCGAACGTGCCGTGGGCGAGGAAGTCCTCGCGGACGTAGCCCATGACCTCGTCGCCGACGGCGAACTCGACGACGGAGACACCGGGCTGGACGACGACCCCGGACACGTCCCAGCCCGGGATGACGGGGAAGACGGTGTCCAGCATGCCGTCCAGGTACCCGGCCTGGGCCTTCCAGTCCACCGGGTTCACGGCGGCGGCCCGCACCTTGACGAGGACGTCGTCGGGACCGACCTTCGGGTCGGGCCGCTCGCCGTACTCGAGCACCTCGGGTCCGCCGTACCGGCTGTAGCTGATCGCCTTCATACCCCGAACCTTCGAGGCGGCCCAGGCCCCCCGCAAGCCGGACGCCCCCGGCGGAGCGACCCGACACCCCCGCACGGAACCGGGATGACCCGGGCATACGGGACTAGCCTGGTGCCGTCCGCCGCACCCTCACAGAGGCGATGTCATGACCGTTCTCCATCACGAGCACCCGACGCACGAGCACACCCACGGGCCCGCCTGCGGCCATCCCGCCGTCGACCACGAGGACCACGTGGACTACGCGCACGACGGGCATCTGCACCGCGAGCACTCCGGCCACTGGGACGAGTGCGAGCGGACGGAGCACCTCGCGCACGACGGGCACACCCACGAGCACGGCCCGGAGTGCGGGCACACGTCGGTGATCCACGGTGATCACCTGGACTACCTCCACGACGGGCACCGGCACGCCTCGCACGACGGGCACTGGGACGACCACTGAACCCTTCCGGGCCGGGTCCGGCCGGCCCGGACCCGTAGGGGGCGTCCTGTCGATCGCGCCGCGACCCACTCGGCCGAACTCGGTCCGGTGACGCGCCGGATGACGGTTTGTCAGGTGATCGGCACGTTGTCACTCACGGGGGTGGACCCCGGGGACCAGTGAGCGCAGCAACGGGCCGGTCGCGGAGGGCGCCGCGCCGGACCGGCGGGAGAGTGTCGCTCGCTCGCTGCCCGCTCCGCGTGGGATCGAGGGCAGGCCCGATGAGAGACGGAGAGGTCGACATGCCCCTGTTCACATCTCGGCCGCGGACGGCGTACCGCCGGTTCGCGGCCCGGCGCCGGCGGTCACGGGCGGGCCGGGCCGGTGCCGTGGCGATCGCCTGTCTGGCGCTCCTCCTGACCCTGCCCGGCACGGCGATGGCGGCCCCGGGCGACCTGGACCCGGCCTTCAGCGGCGACGGCAGGGTGCTGACCGGCTTCGGCGGTGCCGACAGCGGCAACGAGATGGCGTCGGCCCCCGACGGCCGGCTCGTCGTCGCCGGCTCGACCGCCGACGACACCGCCGGTGACTTCGCGGTGGCCCGCTACCTCCCCGACGGCAGCCCGGACACCACCTTCGGCGGCGACGGGCGGGTGACCACCGACATCTCCGGTACCGGCATGTGGGACGACGCCTACGGGGTCGCGGTGCAGCCCGACCGGAAGGTCGTGGTCGTGGGAAGCAGCTGGATCGAGTACGAGAACTGCTGCTGGTTCACGGTGGTCCGGTACAACGAGGACGGCACCCTGGACGCCACGTTCGGCGGCGACGGCATCGTCACCACCGACTTCGGCAGCGGTCCGAACGAGGCCTACGAGGTGGTCGTGCGGCCCGACGGCAGGATCCTCGCCCTGGGCGTCTCGGGCGGCACCTTCGCGCTGGCCCAGTTCAACGCCGACGGCAGCCCGGACACCTCCTTCGGCGGCGACGGCGAGGTGACCACCGACCCCGCCCCGGGCTCGGGCGAGGAGGGGGGCTCGGGCCGGACCCTGGCGTTGCAGCCCGACGGCAAGGTCGTCGCCGGTGGCGAGGTCGGCACGACCCGCTTCGACTTCGCCCTGATCCGCTACCTCCCCGACGGCAGCCTGGACACGACCTTCGACGGCGACGGCATCGTGCGGACCGATTTCGGCGACTACGAGACCGTGGAGGCGCTGGCCGTCCAGCCCGACGGCAGGATCGTCGCCGCCGGCGGCGACTCGATGGCCCGGTACCTGGCCAACGGCGCTCTCGACACGGGCTTCGACGGCGACGGCAGGGTGAACCTCCCGGCTCCCGTCGCCGACATGGTGCTGCCGTCCGACGGCAGGATCGTCCTCGTCGGAAGCAACGGTCCCGGCGGCGACTTCGCCGTCCTCCGTCACCAGCCGAACGGCGGCCCGGACACCTCCTTCGGCGGCGACGGCATGGTGACCACCGACTTCGGCGGCTCCGACCGGGCGCGCGGGGTGGTCCTGCAGTCCGACGGCAGGATCGTCGCCGCCGGTGCGGGCGGGCCGGACGCCGACTTCGCGCTGGCCCGCTACGAAGGCGGCGGCACCGCCCCGCCGCCCGCACAGGCCGACCTCTCGGTGACGACGTCCGGGACGGCCCAGCTCACCCTCGGCGACCGGATCACCTACACCGTGCGGGTGACCAACTCCTCCGGATCCGGCGCGTCGGCGACCGGCGTCACCCTGTCCGACACCGTCTCCGGAGCCGGTGCGACGGTGGTGTCGGCCACGACCTCCAGCGGTAGCTGCACCCGCACCTTCACCAGCGCGCACTGCACGCTCGGCTCGCTGCTCCCGGGCGGGACCGCGATGGTCGCCGTGACCGTGGAACCCCGGTCCACCGGCACCCTCACCCAGCGGGCCACGGTCGACGCGACGGAGGACGACCCGGTCCCGGCGAACGACACCGCCACCACGACGACGACCGTGAACAACAACCGGGGCTGCACGATCATCGGCACCAGCGCGGGCGAGACGCTCGTCGGCTCGGGCGCCAACGACGTGATCTGCGGCCTCGGGGGCAACGACACCATCCGCGGGGGGAACGGCAACGACACCCTCTACGGCGATGTCGGCAACGATAGCGTCGACGGCGGCAACGGCAACGACACCCTGTACGGCGGCAGTGGGAACGACGGCCTGACCGGCTCCTACGGCACCGACCGGCTCAACACCGTGGACAGCGTGTCCGGCAACGACACGGCCAACGGCGGCCCGAACACCGACACCTGCACGACGGACGCGGGCGACACCCGCATCAGCTGCCCCTGAGGGTGCCTGCCGCTCGTCGCCGTGTCACGGAGGGGCCGGCCCGCACCCGGGCCGGCCCCTCCGGCGTCGAAAGAGGCGTGGGGGGGAGCTAGAAGCCCTTCACCACCCAGTCCTGGACGTCGGGCGTGGGGCTGCCCTGGGTCCACAGGGTCAGCCAGACGCCGTTGCCCAGGGAGTTGCCCTTCGGCGTGATGGCCTTGCCGTAGGCGTTGACGGCGCTGCCGTCCGCCGACGGGGAGAACCGCTGGACGTCGCTGGCGGGGTTGCACGTCCACAGGGTCAGCAGGGCGCCGTTGGTGTCGGCCCCGTTGGCCTCGGGGGTGATGCACTTGCCGCTCGCCTTGTGGACGATCAGACCGTTCTCGTACTTCCACCGCTGGACCTCCGACCCCGTGCAGGCCCACACGGTGATCGGGGTGCCGTTGGCGGTGCCGTTGCCCTGCGGCGTGGCGCAGACGGAGCCCGCCTGATGGAAGTTGGTGAGCCAGCTCCAGCCGTCGACGGGCTTGCCGGCGTCGGGCTCGACGTTGAACACCACCCGGCGCGGTCCGCTCGCGTCCACCAGTGCCTCGTTGGCGCCCCAGAGCCGCTTGGCGGACGGGTCCCAGGAAAGGCCCTGGGTGAGGTGCGGCGACTGGGTGAGGACGTGGGGCGCCTCGCCGGGCTTGGCCACGTGGACGCAGGAGTAGAGCGAGGTGCCGCCCGGCCAGTAGGAGGGGCAGGTACCGCTCATGTAGTAGCTGGTGCCGTCGGTGGCCGTGCCCTGGATGCCCCAGACGGGAGAGGTGTAGCCCGTGGTCTCCGAGGCCACCGTGGTGGGGGTGCCGGCGCCGAGGGCCGAGAGCGGCCAGCGGACGATCCGGGCGCCCGCGCCGCTCCTGTTCTCCACCGAGACCAGGGCCGGGGTCGCGCCGGAACGGTCGACGCTCAGGCTGCTCAGGCACAGCTCGGCGTTGACGGACGGGCCGCAGGCGCGGGGGTTGCCGTTGACGTACGCCGTGGCGGGGTTGTCGACCGCGGCGGTGCTGATGGTGCTGTAGCGGGCGACGAGCGGCATGGCCCAGAGGTGGAAGCGGGCGGACGTCCTGCCGTCGGCCAGACGGGTGAGAGCGCTGGTGGTGTCGTTCATGCGCCACATGCGCGTCAGGTCGAACACCTGCAGTTCCGCGCCGTTGGCGACGAACAGCCTGTTGCCGTACCAGGCGACGCCGTCCGCGTGCGAGATGTACTCGAGCGGCTTGAAGTTGCCCGCGACCGGCTCGACGAGCGCGATGTGCCCGTACCTGACCTGGCCGCCGGTCGACTCCGCGATCGAGACCCTCGCGTAGTCCTCGATCGTGGTCGGGTCGCGGTCCTTGACGTACGTGCCGTGGTACCAGGAGGTGACCGTCAGGGAGCGGCCCGCGTACAGCCCGTCGGCGGTGGCAGCATGCGAGCCGGCGAAGCCCTGCGGCATCCAGCCACCGCCGGCGTCGGCGTAGTTGGACCGGTCGTCGGCGTCGTCCCAGCAGAACCCGTCGGGCTTGAGGGCGCCGTTGAGTCCGGTGGCGTGACAGAGGCCCGGGCGTCCCGTGCGGGTGCCCAGGACGTCGGTGACGGACGCCTTGGCGACTCCGGCGGCCTCGGCGGAGGTGATGAGGTCGGTCTTGTCCCCGTCCACGCGCTTGAGCGTGAAGTTCGCGGCGAACGGTTCCAGACCGGAGGCGGCTTGGGCGGGCTGGGCGGGGAGCAGCACGGAGGCGGCCACGGCCGCCCCGAGCGAGAGCCGAACAAGGCGACTTCTTCGTCCGAACGTGAGTTTCATTCGATCAACCTAGCCGCCGCCGACTTGTCATGATCATCTTATTCACAGGGTCTCCACGCAGGTCACAGCGGTGGACCGCTCGACGCGGGGTCACCAGCGGGGGACCCGCGGTGTGGTCCACCCCGGATGCGCCACCCGCATCGCGGCCGCGTCGTCGCGCTCGCGCATCGCGCCGTCGTCCTCCCGCCAGCGGCGGTGGAGGGCCGCGAGGCTCTCCCGGTCCAGTTCGACACCGAGGCCGGGTGCGTCGGAGACCGCGAGCCGGCCCTCACGGAAGACAGGGCGGGTGGTGACGACGTCCTCGGTCTGCCACGGATAGTGGGTGTCACAGGCGTGGTGGAGGTCGGGGAGGGTGGCGGCGACCTGCGTCATGGCGGCGAGGCTGATGCCGAGGTGCGTGTTGGAGTGCATCGACAGGCTGACGCCGTACGTACGGCAGAGCGCGGCGAGTTCGCGGGTGCGGTGCAGGCCGCCCCAGTAGTGGTGGTCGCAGAGGACGATCCGCACCGCGTCGCGGGCGAGGGCCTCGGGCATCTCCTCGAAGGTCGTGACGCACATGTTGGTGGCGAGCGGCACGTCCGTGCGGGCCGCGACCTCGGCCATCGGCCCCGTACCGCTCGCGGGGTCCTCCAGGTACTCGAGGACGTCCTTCAACTCCCGCGCGACGGCCAGCGAGGTCTCCACGGACCAGGCGCCGTTGGGGTCGAGGCGCAGCGGGCGGCCGGGGAACTCCTCGGCCAGGGCCCGGATCGCGGCGATCTCCTCCTCGGGCGGGAAGACGCCGCCCTTGAGCTTGAAGGACCGGAAGCCGTACGCGCGGTCGAAGCGACGCGCCTGCTCGACGACGCCGGCCGGGTCGAGCGCCGCGCCCCACTCGTCGGTTCCGCCGTCGCCGGGGTGGGCGCCCCAGCGGTAGAAGAGATAGGCGCTGTACTCGACGGAGTCGCGGACCTTGCCGCCGAGCAGGGCGTGGACGGGGAGGCCGAGGGTCTTCCCGAGGGCGTCCAGGCAGGCCACCTCGAAGGCCGAGACGACGGAGAGCCGGAGCTTGTCGGCGGTCTGGACCCCGCGCAGACCACCGGCGTCGACCCGGTCGTCGGCGGCGCGTGAGTCACCGCACACCAGCGCGGCGAGCGAGAAGAGTCCGTTCACGTCCGTGACCGATCGGCCGGGAAGTGCTTCGGCGAGCGGTCGCGCCAGGTCGAGATAGGCGCTGTCTCCGTACGTCTCCCCCAGACCGGTGACCCCTCCTCGCGTGACCACTTCCACGATGAGCCGGGGCGTGAAGGGCTGATGGACCCCCTGCGTGTTGAGCAGGGGAGGGTCGGAGATGAGGATCGGGGTCAGCCGGACTTCGTCGACGAGCATCCCAGAATTCATATGTGAACTCTATTCATGAATCGGACCGCCGGGCCAGACCCGCGCCCGCATTTCCGATCTCACCCTGGACGACATACCGACTGGTCGGTCATCATGGGCGCCGACCCCTCGACCGCCTCCGGAGGTACGTACGATGAGCTCAGCCCCTCCCCCGCAGTCTCCGACGCGGGAGGTACCACCAGGTCTCGACCCCGGGCGGCTGCGCGGGTTCCTCGACCGCGAGCGCCCCGGACTGGTGGCCGGCCCGCTCACCGCCCGGCTGATCGAGGGCGGCCGGTCCAACCTCACGTACGTCGTCACCGACGGCACCGGCCGATGGGTGGTGCGCAGGCCCCCGCTCGGCCACGTCCTGGCCACCGCGCACGACATGAAGCGCGAGCACCGCGTGATCACCGCGCTGCACCCGACGGCGGTACCGGTCCCGGAGACGGTCCTGCTCTGCGAGGACGACAGCGTGCTCGGCGCGCCGTTCTACGTCATGGAGTTCGTCACCGGAACGCCGTACCGCTCGGCCGACCAGCTCGCGCCGCTCGGGGCCGAGCGGACCCGGGCCGCCGTCCTCGGTCTGGTCGACACCCTGGTCGACCTGCACGCCGTCGACCCCGACGAGGTGGGTCTCGGCGACTTCGGGCGTCCCGAGGGCTTCCTCGACCGCCAGCTGCGCCGCTGGGGCAAGCAGCTCGACGCCTCCCGCAACCGCGATCTCCCCGGCATCGACGAGCTGCACGCCGCCCTCGGCCGGGACCTGCCCCGCTCCTCCGCCGCCACCGTCGTGCACGGCGACTACCGCCTCGACAACGTCCTGATCGGCGAGGACGACCGGATCAAGGCGGTCCTCGACTGGGAGATGTCCACGCTGGGCGATCCGCTGACCGACCTCGGTCTGCTCGTGATGTACAGCGCGAGGCTCGACCTCCCCCACTCCCCCGTCAGCACCACCGCGGCCGCGGCCGGGCACCCCTCGCCCGGCGAACTGATCGAGCGCTACGCCGCCCGCTCGGGCCGCGACACCTCCGCCATCTCCTGGTACACGGCCTTCGCCTGGTTCAAGCTCGCCGTGATCCTGGAGGGCATCCACTACCGCTACACCCTCGGCCAGACCGTCGGCGCCGGCTTCGACCGCATCGGCGACCTCGTCCCCGTCTTCATCGAGCACGGCCTCACCACCCTCCAGGAAGGCTGACCCGCCATGGACTTCGCATTCGACGCGCGCACCGAGGAGCTGCGGGCGAAGCTGCTCGCCTTCATGGACGAGCACGTCTACCCGGCCGAGCCGGTCGCCGAGGAGCAGCGCGCGCTGCTCGCCTCGCCGTGGGACACCCCCCAGGTCGTCGAGGACCTGAAGGCCGAGGCGAAGCGACAGGGCCTGTGGAACCTCTTCCTGCCCGACGCGGAGTACGGGGCGGGTCTGACCAACCTCCAGTACGCGCCGCTTGCCGAGATCACCGGCCGCAGCCCCCACCTGGCTCCCACGGCCCTGAACTGCGCGGCCCCGGACACCGGCAACATGGAGGTGCTCGCCCAGTTCGGCGACGAGGCGCAGCGCAAGCAGTGGCTGGAGCCGCTGCTCTCGGGGGAGATCCGCTCGGCGTTCGCCATGACCGAGCCCGAGGTGGCGTCCTCGGACGCGACGAACATCGAGACCCGGATCGAGCACGACGGCGACGACTACGTCGTCAACGGCCGCAAGTGGTACATCTCCGGGGCGATGAACCCCGACTGCAGGATCTTCATCGTGATGGGCAAGACGGACCCGGAGGGCGCGGACGTCCGCCGCCAGCAGTCGATGATCCTGGTGCCGCGCGACACCCCCGGGGTGGAGGTGCGCCGGGCGATGCAGGTCTACGGCTACGAGGACCACTCCCACGGCGGCCACGCCGAAGTGCTCTTCCACGACGTGCGCGTGCCGGCCTCGAACCTCATCGGCGAGGAGGGCGGCGGCTTCGCCATCGCGCAGGCCCGCCTCGGTCCGGGCCGCATCCACCACTGCATGCGCCTGATCGGCATGGCGGAGCGCGCCATCGAGCTGATGTGCCGCCGCGCCGTGTCCCGTACGGCCTTCGGCAAGCCGATCGCCCAGCAGGGCGTCGTGCAGAACTGGATCGCGGACGCCCGCGTGACCGTCGAACAGCTGCGGCTCCTCGTCCTCAAGACGGCCTGGCTGATGGACACCGTCGGCAACCGCGGCGCCCACACGGAGATCCAGGCCATCAAGATCGCGACCCCCCGTGCGGTGGTCGACATCCTGGACAAGGCGGTCCAGGTCCATGGGGCGGGCGGGGTCTCGCAGGACTACCCGCTGGCCGAACTCTGGGCCGCGGCACGGACGCTGAAGCTGGCGGACGGGCCGGACGAGGTGCACCAGCGGTCCCTGGCGCGCCGGGAACTGAAGAAGTACCTGTAGTCGCGATCCCGTTCAGGGAAGCCGCAGGCAGAGGACGCCGGTGACGGTGTGGACGGCGAGCCGCTCGTCGTCCACCCACTCCAGGTCGCGCACCGCGCAGCCCAGGGGGATGCGGTGCAGGACCTCGGGCGGTTCGCCGCCCGGCCCCGGGACGAAGTGGGTGAGGAACCCGTCGGCGGTGGCCGTCAGGACGGTGGGCCGCCCCCGTCGGGTCCGGAGCCTCAGGACGGCGACCCGGGCGGAGTCGGGCCGCCGCACCGGCTCGGGCGGGCGACGGTGCTTGCGCTTCGTCCCCGGCGGTTCGAAACGGGTGCGGACGACCAGCTCCTGGCGCGCGGTGAGGTAGCCGACGACCGGGCCCTCGGGCCACAGCCCCACGTCGTGGACGAGGTCGGGTGTGTGCACCTCCTCCCAGTGGTCGACCCTGACGTGGTCGACGGTCCGGCCGGCGAGCGACTCGACCATCAGCATGTACGTGAGCGGACCGGGTGCGATGCCGCCCTGGTCCCCGCCGTCGCTGTCCGTGGGAAGCCGGCCGGCCACGGCCACCAGGACGTGGTTCCCGGCGGGGACGACGCGCGGCGGCCGGAGGTACAGGAGCGGCAGCGACGTCCCTCCCACGAGGGCGCCGGCCGGATCGCACAGGACCACGGACTTGTCCGGGTACTTCCCCGCCACCACCACCAGGTGCAGGGCGTCGCCCAGCAGGACGGGCCAGTGTGCCTTCACGACGGCGAGGCGGCGGGACGGCGACGCCATCGTGGCCCCGGCGTCCCACAGGGCCGCCTCGGCCCGCCTTCCGGGGCGCAGACGCACCAGGGGCGCTCCGGGCGTGGCGCTGACCCGTTCGGTGTCCATGGCCTCGGCGCGCAGTTCCGCTCCGCTTCCCGCGTCGAGCACGCGCACCAGGAGGCCGCGGCGGGCGGCCACCACGGGCCGTCCGCCGCTCGTGCCGACCACCATGGAGGCGTCCGCCGCCGCGTCGTCCACGTCACCGGGGGTGAGGCTCCAGGACTTGGCGGACGCGGCCTCGGTCCCGAGGGAGATCAGCTCCAGGCCGTCCGGCCCGCGTCCGGCCGGCATGAGATGGCGGACGGGAGCGTCCACCCGCACCGCGGCGGCCGTCGCGCCCCGCTCGTCGCGCGCGAGGACGGTGTCCCCCGTGCCGTAGAGGCACCACAGTCCCTCGCCGTCCGGCGCGTCGGGGCAGATGCGCAGGGCCGGTGCGCGATCCTCTCCGTCCGCCCATTCCAGGACCCGCGGCCCGCCCGTCTCCCGCACCACCGGACGTCCGTCACGGGGCGCGAACCGGGCGTTCCGCGTCGCGGCGGCCAGCGTGCCGCCGTGGAGGGCGAGGGCGGAGAGCCGGCGTCCCTTCAGGACGTGCGTCCAGGTCCGCACCGTCCGCCACCCGTCCGGCTCGACCTCCCACACCGTCAGCCGGACTCCTCTGAGGGAGGACACCTCACCGTGACGCCCGGCTCCGGCCGCGACGAGCACGCCGCCGTGCGCGTCGAGGCCGACGGCCAGCCGGGCCGCCCGCCACGGCTTGCGGCGGCGGCCCTCGGTCAGCCGGGCGAGCACCCGGTCCCCGGTCGTGTCGTGCAGGGTGACCGCGCCCGTCGCGTCGAGGGTGACGGTCACGCACCGGCCGTCCACGGCGAGCAGCGCGCAGTCGACGGGCGCCGCCCGGCCGTCGGCCTCTCCCTCGCCGTCGAGTGCGACCGCACCGATGAGATCCCGCTTCTCCACGTCCCACACCCAGATGTGGGTCCGGGTCCGCAGGGCCGTCCAGGGGCGCCCTGCGCAGTCGTGGACGCCGGTCACCTCCCCGATGTCCCCGGGCAGCAGGCCGAGTCTGCGGCCGTCGGCACAGTCCCAGACCGTGACCGGGCCGCCCGTCTCGGCCGTCACGAGGAAGCGCCGGCCGTCCGCGGTGGCGACGACGGCGGCGCCGGCGACCGGACCGTCGAGGGTGCCCAGCGTGGTGTAGGGCACGGGTGCGACATCGGCCCAGAGGGCGTCCCAGGGGAGCGCGGGGTGCCGGTCGCGGACGGCGCGCGCGAGGGGCCCGGCACCGGACTGGAGGGCGGAAAGGCGCAGCCGGGCGGCGCGGGTGCCGGGGTCGGCGGGGGTACGGAGGAGGGCGGCACCGTGGTTGAGCGTGCGCGCCGCGTCGGCGGCCGGTCCGGACCCGGCGCGGTTCAGGACGCGTAGCAGGGCGGTGGGCTCGGCGGTGAGCAGATAGCCGGGGTCGAGGGCGAGCGTGTCGAGGAGGTCCGTCCCCTCGGCGTGCGCGGCGAGGTGGTGCCGTACGTAGGGGGGTGCGGCGGCCCAGTCACGGATGGCGCCGCCGGTGGCGGTGGGGAGATCGGCGACGCGCTCGGGCGCTCCGGCGGCGGGGAGGCCGGAGCCCTGGGGCGCATCGGCGGCGGGGAAGGCGGCGGATGCCGCCGGCCCGGCGGTGGTGGGGAGGCCGGAGGCCTCGGCCGGCCCGGTGCGGGGGACGAGGGCGTGGAGGGCGCGGGCCGCGCGGGGGCGGGCGTCCGGGTCCAAGGTGGCGGCGAGCGCGTCGGCGTACGACTGGTGGTAGAGCCGGTAGACGGAGCGGCCGGCGTCGTCGAGGTCCTCCACGAGGTGTTCCCCGGCGGCGCCGATGATCCACTCCAGGTCCTGCCAGGTACAGGACGCCGCGCCGAGCGCCCCGGCGACCGCCCGCCACACCTCGTCAGGCGGCAGCCCGCGCCCCTCGGCGAGGGCGAGCGCGCCGAGGAGGGCGAGGCCGCGTTCCCGCCGGTCGCCGAGCCGGCGCCGCACCACCCGCAGGAACGTCTCGCCGGGCGTCTCCCCCATGACCGGCACCGCGTCCCGCCACTCGGGGTCGGTCACGTCGATCCGCCGGGGCAAGCGGCCCAGGTAGCGGGCCGCGATCCGGGCGGAGAGGAAGCCGCCGCGGGCCCGGTCGGCGATCTCCCCGGCCACGGCGGCGGCGGTCGGGTCGTCGTACGGCCCCGTGCTGCCGGGCCCGTCGGGCGCGAGGAGCAGCTGCCGGGCGTACTGGACGACGTCCTCGCGCGTCGCGTCGAGGGTGTCGTCGAGGTCGAGGACGGAGAGGTCGTCGCCGAACGCGTCGAGGACGTGGCGCCGGGCGCCGACCAGCAGCCGGACGCAGGGCAGACGTACGAGGGGGACCAGGAGCGTCTCGGCGATCCGGCGCGCCTCGGCGTCGTCGCCCTGCGCCTCCCCCGCCTCGTCGAGCGCGTCGACCAGAACGTGCAGCGGCTCCCGGCGCCCGGCGAGTGCCGCCAGGAGGTCCGGCGGGGTGGTCACGGTCAGCCCGGCCGCGTCGGCGATTCCGGCGACGACGTCCTCAAGGAAGCGGTGCCGGGCGTGGATCGCCGTGTGGACGGGCGCCGTCGACGTGGCGGCGGCCGAGCGCAGCAGCAGTCGGCCGAGGAGCGCGGACTTGCCGACGCCGGGGCTGCCGGTGACGACGACACCGCGCGTCGGGAAGCCGTCGCCGCGCTCCAGCCAGCCGGTCAGGCGGTCGAGTTCGACGGTCCGGCCCACGAAGTACGAGCCCGCGCGGGCGCCCTCGCCCCGCTCGAAGCCCCGGCCGCGCGGGGCGAAGTGGTGCTCCAGGTCGGCGCGTCGGCGCTGTCCCTCCGGGCCGAGCCTGACCTCCAGTTCGGCCAGGTCGGACTCGTCGTACCGGGCCTCGGGGCGGTAGCCGGTGTTCTCGAAGGAGAAGAAGGCGTATCCCTCGGTCTCGACGTGGGCTCGGGCGGTCTGGCGGACCCTCGCGCTCCGGTAGATGTCGTTGACGGTGTCGACGACCTGCTCGACCGAGAGGTACCGCTGCTTGTGGGAGAGGGAGAGACGGGCCAGAGCGGTCTCGAGCGCCGAGGCGAAGACCATCGAGGCGGCGGACTCGTCCGCGCGGGCCACGGCGATCACCGCGAAGTCGGTGAGGCGGCGGCCCCCGGCCGCGCCGTGGCGCAGGCCCGCCCGCAGCGACTCCGCCACGGCGGCCGCGTCCCTGCCGCCCCGTCCGGCGTCGCAGGTGTCGATCACCAGCAGGAGCCGTTCGGTGCCGGATTCGAGGATCCAGCGGGTGAGGTCCTCGGCGGCCAGCGCGGTGCCGGCCGGGCGCTCGGCATGGCTGTCGCGGCAGAGGAGGTAGTGGCGGTCCCCGCCGTCGATGCCGTGGCCGGTCCAGTAGAGGACGACGGCGTCGTCGGCGCGGTCGGTTCGGTAGGCCCAGTCGAGCAGCCGGTCCTTCAGCTCGCCCGTGGTCGGGTCGACCATCCGCTCGTCGAGCCGGTAGCCCAGGCCGCCGAAGAGCCGGATGGCGGCGCTGGTCTCGTGCGGCGCGAGGAGGAGCGGGGGGGCGTGGTCGTAGGCGCCGTTGCCGACGACGAGCAGCCTGCGGGCGACATCCGCGCGCGTCCGTGCCGCGCCGCCCCCGCCCGCCCCGTCCATCCGGCTTTTATACCCCGCAGGCGGGCGCACGGTCAGGGGATCGGCCGGGCTCGGCCGGAGGGTCGGTCAGGGGCTGACGAACGGCTGGTGTTCGGCGAGGGCCAGGGAGCGGACGAAGCCGGTCAGGCGCAGGCCGGCCCGGGCGAGCAGGCGGGTGAGCGGTGCCCGGGAGGGTCCGTACGCGGCGCTCCAGAGCCGGGGTACACGGTCCATACCTCCACCGTGAACCCGTTGCCCCGGCCGGTCCACCGCAGGGCGGCGGACCGGCCCGGCGTCACGGCCGCAGGGCCCGCAGCAGCAGGTCGGCGAGCTGGTCGGCGACCTGCTGGGGGGTGAGCGGGCCGTCGGGGCGGTACCAGGTCGACAGGTGGTGGACGGAGCCGAAGTGGTAGTCCACGACCAGGTCGGCGGGGGTCGCGGTGGAGAACACCCCGGCCTGCTGGCCTTCCTCGATCAGCGCGCGGAAACGCTCGTGGTAGCGGCGCCGCTCGGCCCTGACCTGCTTGTTCTTCTCGGGGCTCAGGTGGTGCATGGAGCGGAAGAAGATCGACGCGTCGTCGAGGTTGTCGATGGTGGTGACGACGACGTCCGCGGCGGCGTCGCGCAGCCGCCGCTCGATGGGGGCGTCGGCGTCCGCGAAGGCGTCGAGCCGCTCCTGCTGGAGGCGCAGCACCCGGGAGTAGACCTCCTGGAGGAGGTCCTCCTTGGAGCCGAAGTAGTGGTACAGCGCGCCCTTGGTGACGCCGGCCGCCTCCACGATCTCCTGGACGGAGGTGCGGTCGTAGCCCCGCTCCGCGAAGAGCCGGGTGGCGGCGGCCAGCAGCCTCTGGGGGACGGGGGTGCCGCTCCCGTCCGTCGTCCTGGCCATGCGCCGCCGCCTTTCGCTCGTGCTCGTCGTCATTTCGGGGAACGCAGTTCCCGCCTGAGGATCTTCCCACTTGTCGTCTTGGGCAGCTCCGTCAGGATCTCGACCTCGCGCGGGTACTTGTACGCGGCGAGCCGCTGCTCGCAGTAGGCGGACAGTTCGGCGGGGTCGGCGCTCGCGCCCGGGCGCAGGCTGACGTACGCCTTGACCGTCTCCCCGCGGTAGGGGTCGGGCAGCCCCACGACCGCGGCCTCGCGGACGGCGGGGTGGGTGTAGAGGACGTCCTCGACCTCGCGAGGCCAGACCTTGAAGCCGGAGGCGTTGATCATGTCCTTCTTGCGGTCGACGACGTACAGCCAGCCGTCCGCGTCCATGAAGCCGATGTCACCGGTGCGCAGTTCGCCGTCGGGGAAGGTGGCGGCGGTCGCCTCGGGCATCCCCCAGTAGCCGGGGACGACCTGGGGGCCGCTGACGGCGATCTCGCCCTGCTCGCCCAGGGGCACCTCGGCGCCGGTCTCGTCGAGGACGCGCACGAGCGTGTCGGGTCCCGGGACGCCGACCGAGAGGGTCCCCGAGGCGGGGTCGACGGGCGCCTCCTTCTCCGGTGGTACGGCGGCGCAGGGCGCCGTGCACTCGGTGAGGCCGTAGCCGTTGCGGATGTACGGGCCGAATCCCGCGCGGAACTTCTCCACGAGGGCGGGCGGCAGGGGTGCTCCTCCCGAGGAGATGACCAGGAAGGAGGAGAAGTGGTCGCGGGTGGCGCCGGGGTGGGCGGCGAGCGCCATGAAGGCGGTGGAGGGGCCCACGGTGTAGGCGGGGCGGTGCTCAAGGAAGGCGTCGAGGACGGCCCCGGCTTCGAAGCGGTAGGCGAGGACGAGGGTGCCGCCGTTGGCGAAGCAGGCGGCGAGTTCGCAGACGAGCCCGGTGATGTGGAACAGCGGGGCGAGCGCGAAGTAGCCGGCTCCCGGGGGGACGGGGTGGCCGGTGCGCTGGCGCTCGGCGTTGTACATCACGCCCCGGTGCAGGTTGAGCGCGCCCTTGGGGGTGCCGCTCGTACCGGAGGTGTAGCTGATCAGGGCGACGTCGTCGCCGTCGAGGTCGCGGTCACGGGGAGCGGCGTGCCCGGCGCGGGCCACGGCGAGCAGGTCGTCCGTCTCGGTGGGTACCCGGTCGAAACCGAGGACGCGCGGGTCGTCGCGGGTCTGGAGGTCGCGCTCGCAGGCGGTGAGCGTGATCCGTACCGGGGAGTCGGCGGCGGTGTCCCGCAGATGGCCCACCCAGGCGCGGTCGGAGCAGACGAGGGCGAGGGCGCCGGAGTCCCGCAGCGCGTGCGCGACCTCCCCCGCCTTGTACATCGGGTTGATCGGGACGACGGTCGCGCCGGCCTTCCAGGCTCCGAGCAGGGCGAGCACGAAGTGGGGGCTGTTCTGGAGCATGATCGCGACCCGGTCGCCCCGCTCCACGCCGTGGGCGGCGAGATGGCCCGCGACGGAGTCGGACAGGGTGTCGGTCTCGCGGTACGTCAGGCGCCCGTCGAAGTAGGCCAGGGCCGGGTGGTCGGGGGTGCGGACGGCGGTGGCCCGGAAGGCGTGCAGCACCGTGGGCGGCGGGGACATCGGCGCCCGCTGGGCCTCGCTGAGCTGGGACAGCCACGGCATGGCGGCGTACGGCGAGGGGGTGCCGGAGCCGGCGGGGGCCGGCCGCCCCTCGATGAGGTCGTCGCCGGTCACGCGCGCTCCCCTTCCCACTTGCGCTGGAGGTGGTTCATGTTGCCCAGCCAGCGCTCGGGGTCGGTGGCACGGGCCCGGTAGTAGTCGGCGACCTCGGGGTGCGGCAGGACGAGGAAGCGGTCGGCCTCCATGGCGTCGAAGAGGGCGTCGGCGACGTCCTCGGGCTCGATCGCGGTGGGGGCGAGCACGAGTTCCCCGGCCGATCCGGCGGCCGTGAGCATGTCCGTACGCACGCCCTGCGGGCAGATGGCGTGGACCTGGAGGCCGCGGTGGCGGTAGGTGAGGGAGAGCCACTCGGCGAAGGCGTACGCGCCGTGCTTGGAGACGCTGTAGGGAGCGGCGCCGACCATGGTCAGCAGGCCGGCGGCGGAGACGGTCGAGACGAACCGGCCACTGCCGCGCTCCAGCCAGTCGGGGAGCAGGGCCCGGGCCGCGCGGACGTGGGCCATGACGTTGACGTCCCAGGCGGCGGCCCATACGGCCTCGTCGGCGAAGGCGTCGCCGGGCGAGGCAAGCCCCGCGTTGGCGCACCACACGTCGACGGTGCCGCCGAGCACGTCGCGGGCCTCCTCGACGATCGCGGAGGCGTCCCCGGCGACGGCCGTGGCACCGATCTCCTCGGCGACGGCCTTGGTCCGGCCGGGGTCCAGGTCGTTGACGACGACCCGCGCGCCCTCGGCGGCGAACCGGCGGGCGAGGGCGGCCCCGATGCCGCCTCCCGCACCCGTGACGACCACTCCAGCGCCCTGCACCGTACTCATCGGGACCCGCCTCTCCGTGACGACAATGCCAGCAGACTAACCAGTCGGTATGTTGCGGGGGAAGCCCCTTTCGGCGGGCGGTCGCGGCGCTCTCCTCCGCACGCCTCGTTCCCCGGGACCGGTGTGCGCGCTAGCGTGCGTGGCCATGTCAGGAAAGCCGATCAAGGAGGTTTCCGCATGAGCCTGTCCAGACGGGGTCTGCTGGCCGCCGGGGGTGCGCTGGGGGCGGGCGCGGTCGCCGCGCCCGCCGCGTCCGCCACGCCCGCGCACGGAGACGTCGGCCGCCGACGGGTCCGCACCGGCTTCGAGCGGCTGGCCGCCGACGGGTACGGGATCCTCGACGGCCGCCGGGTCGGGGTCGTCACCAATCCGACCGGGATCACCTCCGACGTCCGGCACATCGTCGACGTGATGCACGCCGACGACCGGGTGGACCTGCGGGCCGTCTTCGGCCCCGAGCACGGCTTCCGGGGGACGGCGCAGGCGGGCGGCTCCGAGGGCCGGCACGACGACCCGGCGACCGGGCTGCCCGTCTACGACACGTACCTGAAGAGCGGGCAGCCGCTCGCCGACGTCTTCACCGCCTCCGGCGTGGACACGGTCGTCTTCGACATCCAGGACGTGGGCGCGCGCTTCTACACCTACATCTGGACGCTCTACGACTGCATGGTGGCGGCGGCGCTGGCCCGCAAGCGGTTCGTGGTCCTGGACCGGCCGAACCCGGTCACCGGGCGGGCGGCGCTCGGCCCCGTGCTCGACCGGGCCTTCGCCACCTTCGTGGGCCGTGAGCCCATCGCGCAGGCGCACGGCATGACGGTGGCCGAGCTTGCCCGGCTGTTCAACGGCGAGTTCCTGGCGACGCCGGTGGAGCTGGAGACCGTCGGGATGTCCGGCTGGCGGCGCACGGAGTTCTTCGGGGCGACCGGGCTGCCGTGGGTGCCGCCCAGCCCCAACATGCCGACGCCCGACACCGCGCTCGTCTACTCCGGCACGTGCCTCTTCGAGGGCACCAACCTCTCCGAGGGGCGGGGCACCACCCGCCCGTTCGAACTGCTGGGCGCGGAGGGGATCGACCGCCGGTGGGCGGAGGCGGCCAACGCGCTGGAGCTTCCGGGCGTGCGGTTCCGCGAGGCGTACTTCGCCCCCACCTTCTCCAAGTTCCAGGGCAGGACGGTCGGCGGGGTGCAGCTCCAGGTGCACGACCCGGCCGCGTTCGACCCCGTGCGCGCCGGGATCGGACTGCTCGTCAGCGCCAAGCGGTCGTGGAGCGGATTCGCCTGGCGACCCGACCACTGGATCGACAAGCTGACGGGGTCGACCCGGGTGCGGACCCTGATCGACGCCGGCGCGGACACGGACGAGGTCGTGGGGGCGTGGGCCGCGGACCTGGCCGCCTTCCGTGCCGTACGGAAGGAGTACCTGCTCTACCGCTGACGGGGCCCCTGGAGGTGCACGGCACCCGGGCCCCCGTACGGCCCGCTCCTCACCTGCCGTGAAGTCCCGGCCGCGCCCGCGCCGGACGTCTGGCCGTCCCTCCGCGTGGGCACAATGCCCCTGGAGCAGCGCACCTCGACGCGGAGGGACGGGCCTGGCCATGGCCGGAGCGACGGTGGAGCCGTACCGGAAGATCACCTTCGACAAGGACGGCGACGGCGCGGCCGGGCAGCGCGAGGCCCTCGCGGGCCTGGCCTCCCGGGGGGTCACGGATCTGGTGGTGTTCGCCCACGGGTGGAACAACTCCCCCTCCGTGGCCGCCCGGCTGTTCGAGGCCTTCTTCGCTCCCTTCCCCGGCGTGCTGCGGCCCGGGGCGCGGGTCGCGTACGTGGGTGTGGTCTGGCCCTCCGTCATGTTCACGGACGAGCCGGTCCCCGACTTCGAGGCCGTGGCGGCGGCGCACCCCGGCAAGGAGGCGGCGGTGGAGCGGCTCGGCGTGCTGCTGCGGGAACAGCCGGAGGACGAGGCCGCCTTCACCGAGTTCGGCGAGTTGTTGCGGGAGTTGACCGGGACCGGGTCGGCGGCGCGGCACCTCTCGGCGGCGCCGGACGGGTCGGACGTGCCGGACTTCCTGCTGGGCGACCCGGTCGCCGTCTGCGCGATGTTCGCCGACGCCCTGGAGGAGGCGGCCGGGCCGGGAGGCGTGCCCTCACCGCGCGAGGGGGCGTCCCGGGGCGGCCTCGGGCGGTACTGGAAGGGGGCGCGTGAGGCGCTGCGCCAGGCCACGTACTACACGATGAAGCGCCGGGCCGGCACGGTCGGCGAGCGCGGGCTCGGCCCCCTGATCGGCGCACTCGCGCGCTCCTCCCCCGGTCTGAGGCTCCATCTCGTCGGGCACAGCATGGGCGCTCGGCTCGTCGCGTTCGCCCTGCGCGGGCTGCCGGCCGGGGCGGACAACGTGAAGTCGGTGACGCTCCTCCAGGGCTCCTTCTCGCATTACGCGTTCGCCGCGAGCCTTCCGCACGATCCGGGCCGCGGCGGGGCGCTGCGCGACCTCCAGCGGCGCGTCGACGGGCCGGTGGTCGCCTGCTACTCCCGCCACGACACCGCCCTCGGGGTGTTCTATCCGCTGGCCTCCCGGCTGGCCCGGGACGCCGCGTCGCTCCTGGGCGGCGACAAGCGCTGGGGGGCGGTCGGCCACGACGGCATCCAGGCGGTGCGGGGAACGGTCGCCCTGACCCTGGCGTCGGCGCTGGCCGGCTCGATGCCGGCGTCGGGGTGCGTCAGCGTGGACGCGGCGCAGGTGGTCGGGGAGCACAGCGACATCTGCCACCCGGAACTGGCCCGGCTGGTGGCGCTGGGGGCCGGCATCGGGCGGTAGCCCCGGGCCGTCCGCCGACCGGCGGTGGCGCCCGGAGACGCCGGCCGGACGGCGGGGCGGGCGGGGGCCGACCGCTCCGGGCGGGCCGGGCCCGCGGGTTCGGGCCCGGCGGCGGCGCCGAAAGGGCTTTCCCGGGCGGTCATGCGCGTCTGACGGGGCGAAATCACGCCATTCGTACGGGGGACGGGCCCCGTCGGACACGGCGGGATCGCCCCTGCCCCCGCCCGCCCCCGTTGGCCGCGATACGGGGGGCGACCTGCGCACCTGGGCCGCGTACCCGGTGACCGCGCACGGCACCCGGCCCCGGTGCGGCCGCTCCGGACCCTGGTCGACCAGGGTGCCGTGGGCGGCCCTCGGGAAGGCCGCCGGGTGTCTCGTATGGGCCCCGTCGAATTTTGGATGGAACAGGACGGGGCACTCGTTCGTCCATCCCATAACGTCCTTGACGCCGAAGTACGAGCGACGGAGGTGCGGAGCGATGGCCGGTTTCCGAAGTCTTGCGAGACAGGTACGCGATCCCCGGTGCGACACGGCCCTGCGGAGGTACTCCCTGCGCAAGTGCCTGGAGCGGTTCGCCCCTTACGGGCACCGCGCGACCTGGGACCACCTGTGCCGTCGGCACAGGTTCGGCCCCGAGGACCGGGAGCTCGATCCGGGGCGGCTGGTGGCCGCGCTCGAGGAGTTGGAGGAGGCGCGGGCGGTATGGCTCGCGTACGAGCGGGAGTTCGCCGATCGTCGGCGGCGGGAGAAGCACGACGGACTGCGTCGGCCCGGCGCGCTCGACGACTGGCACCGGCGGACCTGGGGCGGCAACGGCGTGGCGCGCTGCGACGACCCGGCGGTCCACCCGTCGGAGCCGCTGGCCGAGGTGCTGCGGCGGCTGATCACGGCGCTGGAGTCGGATCCGGGCGAGCGGTGCCCGGTGTGCGCCGGGCAGCGGATCGAGTGGCGGCCCGACCTGGACGACGAGCCGTGGTTCGGACCGGTGTGCGGGGAGTGCGGTGTGGTCGTCCCGCGGGCGGTCCTCACCTCCCGGGCACTGGCACGGGCACGCGGTGAGTCCTTGCCCCAGCTGGCCTCGGTGGCCTAGGTCGCCTTCGCGCGTGCTGCCGGACGGGGTCGCCGGCCCGAGGGGGACGCGGAGTACGCGCGAGGCCGCCGGGCTCCGGCGGGGCGGCGCGAGCGGTCGCGGCAGGGACGCACCGCGCCTGCCGGACGGCGGCGCGGGGGGACGCGCCGGGCCACCGAGGACCGCATCATGACGGAACGGGCACGCTAGCAGAGCCGAAAACGGTTCGCCCAGGGGAATTCGGCACCGGCACAGTGGCCGGTGATGACCACTCCACCTGAGCGACCGGAGAACTGACATGTCGACGCTGCGCGTCACCGCCGAACTGCTGACCGCCCACGCCCATCCCAACGCCGACGCCCTCGAACTGGCCCAGGTGGGCCTCTACCGGGCCGTCGTCGCCAAGGGCGCGTACCTCAGTGGCGATGCAGCGATCTACATCCCGGAGCAGGCCGTGCTCCCCGCCGCGCTCGTCGAGGAGCTGGGGCTGACCGGACGGCTCGGGGGGAAGGCGTCGGACCGGGTCAAGGCGGTACGGCTGCGCGGCGAGTTGTCCCAGGGGCTCGTGTGCCGCCCCACGGCGCTCGCGCATGTGGACCTGGAACGGGCGGCCGCCGAAGGGACCGACTTCGCCGAGGTGCTCGGGATCACGAAGTGGGTGCCGCCGATCCCGCCGACGATGAGCGGGGACGTGGAGTCCGCGCCCGAGCTGCTGCCCTGGGTCGACATCGAGAACCTCCAGCGCTATCCGGGGATCTTCGAGCCCGGCGAGCCGGTGGTGCTGACCGAGAAGCTGCACGGCACGGCCTGTCTGATGACCTACACCGCCGAGGACGGCCGGGTCCAGGTCTCGTCCAAGGGGTTCGGCGCCAAGGGCCTGGCCCTCACGGAGGACCCGCGCAACCTGTACTGGCGGGCGGTCCTCGGCCACGACGTCCCCGCCGTCGCCGCACGCCTGGCCAAGCGCCTGGGCGCGCGCCGGGTGGGACTGTTCGGCGAGGTGTACGGCTCCGGGGTACAGGACCTCGGCTACGGCGCCGACGCCCGTACCCCGGGCGTCGGTTACGCGGTCTTCGACGTCTCCGCCGAGATCGACGGCCAGGTGCAGTGGCTGGACCCGGCCGCCGTCCTGGAGCCGGGCGAACTGCCCGTCGTACCCCGGCTGTTCGAAGGACCGTACGACCTCGACACGGTGCTCGGCCTGGCCAGCGGCCGGGAGACGGTCTCGGGGCGCGGGCTGCACCTGCGCGAGGGCGTCGTGATCCGCCCGGCGACCGAGCGGTACAGCCCCGTCACGGGCGGCCGCGCCATCGCCAAGGCGGTGAGCCCGGCGTATCTGACGCGCAAGGGCGGCACCGAGTTCGAGTAGGGGGAACGCCCTGGACACGGGCGTGAGACCAGGGGCCCGCCCACGGGGGTGGCGGGCCCCTTTCCCGTCCCTCGGCCCGCCGTCCGCCCCTTCCCCGTCCGCCCCTTCTCCGTCCGCGCCTTCCCCGTCCGCGCCTTCTCGGCTACTCGTCCGCCGCCGGCCGGCGCTCGGCCATCAGGCGCGAGCCCGTCATGCGGCGGCCGAAGACGTCGTCGGGGTTGGACAGCACGCAGGTCTCCAGCGACAGGCACCCGCAGCCGATGCAGTCGCTCAGATGGTCCCGCAGCCGCCCGAGCTGGGTGATCCGCTCGTCGAGTTCCGTGCGCCAGGCCGCCGACAGGCGCGCCCAGTCCTCGTGGGTGGGCGTGCGCTCCTCGGGTAGGGCGGCGAGCGCGGTCCTGACCGTCGCCAGCGGGATGCCGACGCGCTGCGCCGCCCGGATGAAGGCGACCCGGCGCAGGGTGTCGCGGCCGTACCGGCGTTGGTTCCCGCTGGTACGACGGCTGGTGATCAGCCCCTTGGACTCGTAGAAGTGCAGGGCGGAAACGGCGGCCCCGCTGCGCGCGGACAGCTGACCGACGGTGAGCTCGTGGATCTTCTCCGGAATCTGTGGCACCCCTCGCACCCTACTTGTGGGTCCCGTTCGTCCGTTGACAGGAGCCCACCCACCCCCACATGCTGAGCAAGCGCTTAGACATGGGTACGAGAAGGGACGAGGAAACATGGCAGAGCCGAGGATCTTCACCTCCGCGGAGGAGCTCCGCGCCGCCGTCGGCGAGCAGCTGGGCCACAGCGAGTGGCTGGAGATCGAGCAGAAGCGGATCGACCTGTTCGCCGACGCGACCGGTGACCACCAGTGGATCCACGTGGACCCGGAGCGGGCCGCGGCCGGTCCGTTCGGCACGACCATCGCGCATGGCTATCTGACGCTCTCGCTGCTGCCGGCGCTCGTCCCGCAGATCATGCGCGTCGAGGGCATGAAGATGGGCATCAACTACGGCACGGAGAAGGTCCGTTTCCCCTCCCCCGTCCCGGTCGGCTCGCGACTGCGCGCCGGCGCGGTGCTGACGAAGGTCGAGGAGGCCGGGGGCGGCGTACAGGTGACCGCGACGGTGACGATCGAGCGCGAGGGCGGCGACAAGCCGGTCTGCGTCGCCGAGTCGGTCTCCCGCTACTACTTCTGAGCGCCGACCATCCGCAGCACGAGGTCGGCGTAGAGCGCGCCGACCTCGTCCGGCGTCCTGCGGCCCTGGACGTTGAACCAGCGCGAGACGTCGATGCAGAGCGAGAGCACCGCGACGGTGGTGCCCGCGACGTCGGGGACGTCGAACTCCCCGGCCGCCACGCCCTCGTTGATGATCCGGCGCACGGCCGCGTCGGACTCGCGGCGCAGGGCGACGATCTCGGTGCGGTGTTCGGGGCCGAGCGCGTCGAGTTCGTACTGGACGACGCGCGCGGTGGTGTGCCGCTCGGCGTGCCAGCGCACGAAGGACCGTACGGCGTCGGCGAGCCGCTCCCCGGCCGTGCCGTCGCCGTCGGCGGCGACCCGGAGGATCTCCAGGGCCCTGTCGTGGCCGATGCGGCTGATCCGGTGGAGCAGCTCTTCCTTGGTCTTGTAGTGGATGTAGAGCGCGGCTGGGCTCATCCCGGCCCGGCCGGCGATGTCACGGGTCGTGGTGGCGTGGTAGCCGCGCTCGGCGAACGCCTCGACGGCCGCCACCAGCAGCCGCCTGGCCGCTTCGGGCGTGACCTCGCCCCACGGCACGTCCTCGCCACCGGGCGTCTCCTCCGTCGCGTCCGCCGCGCTCATCGTTCGCCCCTTCTCCAGCCGTCAGGACGAACACCATACAACGAAGCTGAGCAAGCGCTTAGAGCCGCGGTCCTCAGAGCTTCTGGAAGGGGTCGTGCTCGGCGAGGAGCTTCTCGAGCCGCGCCTGGTCGACCCGGCTGACGATCTGGCCGGCCTCCTGGCGGTCGCGGACGACCTTGGCGAGCGTGAAGGCGGACGTGGTGAGGTAGAGGACCGCGATGGCGAGGAAGGACCGCACCCAGGCGTCGGCGTCCAGATGGAAGATGCCGATGCCGACGGCCGCGAGGGCGAGCCCGAAGGAGAGGACGGCCTGCAGGTAGTAGGCCGCCGTGTTCTGCTGCTTGACCGGTGTGTCGCTCATGGGGACAGCATCGGGCGGATGTGGCGGGCACCACATCCGCCCGGATACTCAGTCGAGGTACTCAGAACGCCGAGACACCGGTGAGCGCTCGCCCGATGATCAGCTTCTGGATCTGGCTCGTGCCCTCGTACAGGGTCATGACGCGGGCGTCGCGCAGGAGCTTCCCGACCGGGTACTCGTCGATGTAGCCGTAGCCGCCGAAGACCTGCAGGGCGTTGTTCGCCGCCCGGACGGCGGCCTCGGAGGCGTACAGCTTGGCCTTCGACGCGGCGGTGGCGAAGTCCTGGCCCCGGTCGACCAGATCCGCGACGCGCCAGGTCAGCAGCCGGGCAGCGTCCACGTCGACGGCGATGTCGCTGATCAGCTCCTGCACCAGCTGGTAGGAGGCGATGGACTTGCCGAACTGCTCGCGCTCCCCCGCGTAGCGCACGGCGGCGTCGAGCGCGGCCTGCGCGATGCCGACGCAGCCGGCGGCGACCGACATGCGCCCCTTGGCGAGGGCGGACATGGCGATGGCGAAGCCCTTGCCCTCCGGCCCCATCATCGCGTCGGCGGGAACCCGGACGCCCTCCAGGACCAGTTCGGCCGTCGCCTGGCCGCGCAGGCCGAGCTTGCCGTGAATGGTGCGGCGGGTGAGGCCGGGGGTGTCCGTGGGGACGAGAAAGGCGGAGACGCCCTTGTGGCCGGGGGTGTCGTTGGTCCGGGCGAAGAGGAGCACGACGTCGGCCCAGGTGCCGTTGGTGATGAACATCTTGGAGCCGTCGAGGACGTACGAGTCCCCGTCACGGACGGCCCTGGTGGCGAGGGAGCCGGCGTCGGAGCCCGTGCCGGGCTCGGTCAGACCGAAGCAGCCGACGGCGTCGCCGGCGGTGAGCCGGGGCAGCCACCGCCTCTTCTGCTCCTCGCTGCCCCAGGCGGCGATGGTCTTCGCCACGAGGCCGAGCGAGACGGAGACGATCCCGCGCACGGACGAGTCGCCGCGCCCGAGCTCCTCGGTGACCAGGCAGTACGCGAGGTGGTCACCGCCCGAGCCGCCGTACTCCTCGGGGACGGTGAGACCGAGGAAGCCGAGCGCCCCGAGCTTCTTCACGATCGACTTGTCGACGTTCTCCGCGCGGTCCCACTCCACGGCGTGCGGGGTGACCTCGCGCGCGACGAAGTCCTCGGCGAGCTGCCGTACGGCTTCCTGCTCCTCGCTCAGCTCCAGATTCACGGTGCCACCCCACTCGGTTTAATTACCACTGCTAGTTTTTATCGGCACGCCTACTATGTGCGCCATGGCCCGACCGCGCAAGCCCCTCCTGAGCAGAGACCGGATCGTCGAGACGGCGAGCGCTCTCGTGGACGCGGAAGGGCTCGCCGCCCTCTCCACACGGCGGCTCGCGGCCCAGCTGGGCGTGAGCGGACCGTCGCTCTACAACCACTTCCGCACGAAGGACGAGATCCTCGACGCCGTCGCGGACGCGGTCAGCGCGAAAGTCGACCTGTCGATGTTCGACGAGGACGACGACCGCGACTGGCGTACGGCGCTGCAGGCGTGGGCCGCCTCCTACCGCGCCGCGCTCGCCGACCACCCGAACATCGTCCCCGTCCTGGCCCAGGGCCCCGGCCGCCGTCCGGCGGGCCTGCGCGTGGCGGACGCCGTCTTCGGCGCGATGGTCCGGGCCGGCTGGCCCCCGGCCCAGGCGACCTACATCGGCGCCCTGATGCGCTACTTCGTCACCGGCTCGGCGCTGGGCTCCTTCGCCCGCGGCTTCGTCGACGACGAGACGGCCTACGACCCGGCGGACTACCCCCACCTCGGCCAGGCCCACCTGCTCGCGGAACACCGGCAGAAGGTCGACGAGGGCGCGTTCGACACGGGACTCCGGGCGCTGCTCGACGGACTGTCGCTGCAGTACGCGGCGGGCGTACGGGGAGCATGGGCCAAGCAGGAGACGACGAGCGGCTCGTAGCGGCGGCCCGGGCGGGGACGCGGAAGCGGTCCGCACCCCGCCGGAAGCGGCGGCCCGGGCAGGGCGCGGAAGCGGTCCGCACCCCGCCGGAAGCGGGGACCCGGGCAGCACCGCCGCCCGGGCCGGTGCTCGGACGCGGTCGCCAGCGCACCGTGCCGCTCCGCCACCATGGCGGACCGGGAGAGCGTTCGGCCCGCACCGAAACGTGGGTACGGCACCCTGGTGCCATGCCCGCCAAAGACCTCGCCGCCCTCGCGGCTCTCCTCGCCGACGAGACCCGCGCCGCCTTCCTCCTCGCGCTGCTGGACGGGCGGGCCTGGACGGCCGGGGAGCTCGCGCGGCACGCCCGCGTGGCGGCGTCCACCACCAGTGAGCACCTCGGGAAGCTCGTCGCGGGCGGCGTCCTCGCCGAGGAGCGGCAGGGCAGGCACCGCTACGTCCGCCTGGCCGACTCCGGCATCGCCCACCTGGTGGAGGACCTGGCCGCCCGCGCCGAACCCGTGCGGCGGGACCCGCCCCGCACCCTTCGGGCCGCGAGCGCCGGGCACGCGATGGCACGGGGGCGGACCTGCTACGACCACCTCGCCGGGCGGCTGGGCATCACGATCACGGACGCCATGACCGATCGCGGCCTGCTCCGCCAGGACACGGGGTTCGCGCTCACCGACCCGGGCCTGCGGTGGTTCGGCGAGCTGGGCATCGCGCTGGAACCGACGGGGCGGCGGCCCGTCGCACGGGCCTGTCTCGACTGGACCGAACGGAGACCGCATCTGGCGGGGGTCGCCGGCGCGGCGCTCTGCCGTCACGCGCTCGACACGGGCTGGTGCGTACGGATCGGGTCGGAGCGCGCCGTGAAGGTCACCGCCACGGGGGAAGAGGCGCTCCGGGACGCCCTCGGCATCGAGCCGGAGAGAATTCGGTGAGCGCCGAAGCGTCCAGGCCCTACGGTCAGCCCATGACCAACTCCCCCGCCCCCACCTCCCGCCTCGCACTCGCCGCCGCCGGCGTCACGGTCGTCCTGTGGGCCTCGGCCTTCGTCTCCATCCGCAGCGCCGGCGCCGCCTACTCCCCCGGCGCGCTCGCGCTGGGGCGGCTGCTCGCCGGGGCCGTCGTCCTCGGATGCGTGCTGCTGATACGGCGCGAGGGGCTGCCGTCCCGGCAGGCCTGGCCGGGGATCCTGATCTCCGGACTGCTCTGGTTCGGCGTCTACATGGTGGTGCTGAACTGGGGCGAGCAGGAGGTCGACGCCGGCACGGCCGCGATGGTCGTCAACATCGGCCCGATCCTGATCGCCCTGCTCGGAGCCCGCTTCCTGCACGAGAAGCTGCCGCCCCGGCTGCTCGCGGGCATGGCCGTGTCGTTCGCGGGCGCGGTGGCCGTGGGCCTCTCCATGTCGGGCGAGGGGCACGCCTCGGTCCTCGGCGTGCTGCTGTGCCTGCTCGCGGCGATCGCGTACGCGGGCGGGGTCGTCGCCCAGAAGCCCGCGCTGGCGCACGGCAGCGCCCTCCAGGTCACCACCTTCGGCTGCCTGGTGGGCGCGGTGGGGTGCCTGCCCTTCGCCCCGCAGCTGCTCGACGAGGTGGGACGCGCCCCGCTTCCGGCGACCCTGAACATGGTCTACCTCGGTGTCTTCCCGACCGCGCTCGCCTTCACGACCTGGGCGTACGCCCTGGCCCGGACGACCGCGGGGCGCATGGGCGCGACGACGTACGCCGTACCGGCGCTGGTCGTGGTGATGGCGTGGGTGTTCCTCGGCGAGCTGCCGGGGCTGCTGACGCTCGCGGGCGGCGTGCTGTGCCTGGCGGGCGTGGCGGTGGCCCGGTCCCGGCCGAAGGTGCCGAGGACGGTGCCTGCGGCCGGGAGCGCCGACACGGCCCCGGAGGCCCCGGAGAAGGTCTGACGCCCGAGAGCCCCCGGCCGCGCGCGCCCACAGGACCGGTGGTGGAAGGGCCTAGGGGGGGGGTGGGATTGATTCGGTCGGGGAGGAAAGTGCGCAGGGCAAAGCAGCCATCATCCAC
>NZ_JBVJPY010000007.1:0-129374 GCF_055609145.1 Streptomyces sp. NPDC036822 | reverse complement strand
CCCGACGTCCACGACACCTGTCCAACGCCGAACAACCCCTTCCCCCCCCCTCCCCATGCCCGCGGCGGTGCCGGGGGCCGGGCCGGGGTCGCGGCCGGGGTGAGAAGGGGGCCGCTAGAAGATCACGAGCGCCCGGCCGCCCTTGCCCGCGAGCATGTTGTCGAAGGCGCCCGGGATGCCGTCGAGCGTGATCCGCTCGGTGACCAGGGTGCTCAGGTCGAGACGGCCGGCCTTGATGTGCTCGGCGAGGACCGGCAGGTCCCTCACCGGGTCGGAGTTGCCGTAGACGCAGCCGGTCAGGGTGCGCCCCCAGTGGAAGATCTCCAGGGCGTGGAAGGTGACCTTCTGGTCCTTGCCGCCGATGCCGACGACCGTGGTGCGGCCGCCCCGCCGGGTGGATTCCCAGGCGGTACGGATGGTGACGGCGCGGCCGACGCATTCGACGGCCACGTCGGCGCCCTGGCCGCCCGTCAGCTTGCGGATCTCGCGGGGGGTCGTGTCCGAGGCGACGACGTACTCGGTGGCTCCGGCGGCCCGGGCCAGGGCCTCCTTCTCGGGTGACACGTCGACCGCGATGATCGGCGAGGCCCCGGCGACCCGAGCGGCCTGGAGGGCCGCGAGGCCCACGCCTCCCACGCCGAAGACGACGACGGACTCCCCCTCCCGGACCCGGGCGGAGTGGTGGACCGCGCCCCAGCCGGTGAGGACGGCGCAGCCGAGGAGGGCGGCGTCGGCGAGCGGGACGCCCTCGGGGGCCGGCAGCACGCAGGACGCCGCGACGACGGTCTCCTCGGCGAAGGCGGCGACGTTGAGGCCGGGGTGGAGTTCGGTGCCGTCCTCGGTGACGGCGTGGATGTTCTCGGCCCCCTTGAGGGCGTCCATGCAGAGCCACACCTCGCCCAGGGAGCACGGGTGGCAGGAGCCGCAGGACGGCGCCCAGTTGAGGACGACGGCGTCGCCGGGGGCGACATGGGTGACGCCCTCGCCGACGGAGACGATCGTTCCGGCGCCCTCGTGGCCGAGGACGGCCGGGACGGGCAGCCGCATGGTGCCGTTGGTGAGGGAGAGGTCGGAGTGGCAGACGCCGGCGGCGGTCAGCCGGATGCGGACCTGGCCGGGGCCGGGTTCGGGGAGTCGGATGCCGACGATCTCCAGGGGAGAGCCGACGGCGGGCAGGACGGCGGCGCGGATCACGCTCACGCTCAGGGCTCCTCGGGGCTCAGAACTGGAGGGACTTGGTCTGGAGGTACTCGGAGAGGCCGTGGGCGCCGAGTTCGCGTCCGACGCCCGACTGCTTGTAGCCGCCGAAGGGGGCCAGCGGGTTGAAGCGGCCGCCGTTGATGTCGACCTGGCCGGTCTCCATGCGCCGGGCGAAGGCGACGGCTTCCTCCTGCTCGCCCCAGACGGCGCCGGAGAGGCCGTAGACGGTCCCGTTGGCGATGGCGAGGGCGTCGGCCTCGTCCTCGTAGCGGAGGATCGAGACGACGGGGCCGAAGATCTCCTCCTGCGCGATGGTCATCTCGGGCGTGACGTCGGCGAAGACGGTCGGCGAGACGTAGTAGCCCGTCTCCCTGGGGGCCTCGGGGCCGCCGGCGACGATCCGGGCGCCTTCCTCGACGCCCTTCTCGATGTAGCCGCGGACGCGCTGCTGCTGCTTGGCGTTGACGAGCGGTCCGACGCGCTCGCCGGGGACGTACTTCGCGACGGCCTCGGCGGCGAGGGCCACGGCCTCGTCGTACTGGTCGGTGTGGACCAGCATCCGGGTCCAGGCGCTGCACGTCTGGCCGGAGTTGGACATGACGTTGGCGATGCCGGCGGAGACCGCCTTGCCGAGGTCGGCGCCGGGCAGGATCACGTTCGCCGACTTCCCGCCGAGCTCCAGGGCGACCCGCTTGACCGCTCCGGCGGCCGTGGCGCCGATCCGCTTGCCGACGGCCGTGGAGCCGGTGAAGGAGACGAGGTCGACGTCCTCGTGCTCGGCGAGCGCCTGGCCGGCGACCGGGCCGAGGCCGGTGACGAGGTTGAACACGCCGGCCGGGACACCCGCCTCGTGGACGGCCTCGGCGAAGAGCTGGGCGGTCAGCGGGGTGTCCTCGGCGGGCTTGAGGACGACGGTGCAGCCGGCCGCGAGCGCGGGGGCGACCTTGGCGACGATCTGGTGGAGCGGGTAGTTCCACGGGGTGATCGCGCCCACGACGCCGACGGGCTCGGAGTAGACGGTGGAGTTGCCGACCTTCTCCTCGAAGGGGTGGGTGGCAGCCAGCTCGGCGTACGAGCCCGCCACGGCGATGGGCAGTCCGGTGTGGACGGCGGCGGCGAGCCTGGGCGGGGAGCCCAGCTCGGCCGTGACCGTGGCGGCGATGTCCTCGGCACGGGCCGTCAGGGCGTCGCGGAGGGCTCCGAGGCGGGCGGCGCGCTCGGCGGGCGGGGTGGCGGCCCAGGCGGGGAAGGCCGCGCGGGCCGCGCGTACGGCGGCGTCGACGTCCTCGGCGGTCCCCGCGGGGACGTGGGCGATGACCTGCTCGTCCACCGGGTTGATCACCGGGATGGTGTCCGTGGAGGAGGCGGGGCGCCACTCCCCGCCGATGTACATCGCGTCGTGGGCCTTCATCCGCTGTCTCCTCACGTTACCGACCGGTTCGCCGTCCGCACCAAACTAGCGCTGATAGTTTTCCAGCGCCAGAGCCCCCCACCGTGCGCCGCGTCTCAGTGGCCGGCACGCGGCCGGAGAAAGGCACGCGCCGGGGTCCGGCGCGACCCGTGCAAGGCGCGCCGGAGTCCGGCGCGCGCCTCGGACGGCGGTCGCGCGCCTCCGCTCAGAAGTCGGCGAGCGTCGGTTCGTCGAGCCGGGCCACCGACTCCTGCGCGAAGAGCCGCTCGTACGCATCCCTGATCCGCTCGATCCACGGGTCCCGGACCGGAGCCTCGGTGGCCGGGTAGAGCAGGATCAGCTCGTACGAACGCTCCCGCTCGATGGTGCCGTTCCTGTCCCGCCACTGTCCACGGCCGTCCTGCACCGTCAGACCGCCGGGGAAGGCGGGCGTCACCTCCTTGTCGACGAAGGCCATGAACTGCTGGTCGGTCACGTCCGCTCCTCCGTCGGGGCGTTCCGTGCCGAAGAAGAGCCGGGTCTCCACGTACGGCTTGCCACGGCTCTTCGGCGCGGCGGCGACGACGGCGTCCGGCGCCTTGGCCGCCGCCGTCGCCCCGGTGGTCGTCGTCAACGTCGCGGCGGCCCTCGCGGTGGTCGTCGTGGTGGTCGTCGTGGTGGTCATCGCGGTGGTCGTCGCCTCCTCGCCGAGCGTGGCGTAGGCGGCGGGCGCGGCGGTGACGAGCAGCAGCCCGGTGGCGCACGCAGCCAGCCGGCCGCGGGTGGTGGTGAACGGGTGGCGGGTCATGTGCACACCCCTGTGTCGTGACGGTTCGAGGAAACCGGACGGGTCGGGCGGGATCGTCCGGCCTCCGGGCGGTGCGCGCGGGAGCGCGCCGGCACCGGCGGGCACGCGCCGGGTGGCACGGCCCGCCGGCTTCCGGCGTGACGGAGTCAGATCTTCTTGTCGACATCCGTGAGGTGGGCGTAGACGACGACGTTCGACTCGTACCCCTTCTTCGGATCGAACGCACCCCCGCACGTGAGGAGCCGCAGCTCGGGGCGGCCCCTGGAGCCGTACACCTCCTCGTCCGGGAATCCGGCCTTCGTGTACGTGCGGACCTTGTCCACCGTGAACACGGCGACGCGGCCGTCGGCCCGGGCGACACGGACGGTGTTTCCGGGGCTGAGCACGTTGAGGTTGAGGAAGATGGCGGGCCCGCTGCGGGTGTCGCGGTGGCCGACGACGACCGCCGTACCGCGTTCGCCCGGCGAGGGGCCGTTGCGGTACCAGCCGACGACGCGGGGGTTGTCGACCGGCGGGGTGGCGAGCCGCCCGGAGGCGTCGAGCCCCAGTCCGACGACCGGCGCCTCGATGGTGATGGCGGGTACGGCGAGACCGGTGGGGCGCGAACGCGCCAGGGGTGCGGGCGGCGACGCCGGCCCGGCCTCCGCCTCGGGTTTCCCCTTGCCCTTGGCCTTGGCCTCGGCGGTGGCCGTCGGCTTGGGCTTGAGCTTGGGACCGGCCGTGGGCTGCGGCTTGGGGTCGGCCGTCGGCCGCGGCGGCGGCGCGGGCTCCGGGGGCGCCTTCGGTTTCTGGTCGGCGTGGTGCCCGGATACGGCCGGGGCGGCGGCGGCCGCTGCCGCCCCGTGCGCGGCCGGGGCGGCCGCGATCGGTGGGCCCGACGGTTCCCCGTCCTGGGCCCACCAGACGCCGCCGACGACCAGCGACAGGGCCACCACCACCGTCCGGGCGAGCCGGAGGAGGCGCCGCTGCCTGCGCGTGTAGCGGGACCTACGCGGCGCCATCGGTGCGGCGGCGCGACCGACGGAGACGGAGGAGGACGAGCCCGGCCGTACCGGCCAGACCCGCGGCGAGTGCCGTCCCGACCCCGAAGGCGGAGCTCTCGTCACTGGCCAGCTGCGCGCTGCCGCCGCCGCCCGCCCCGACGGGGCCGTGCGGGGGCTTGCCGTGGTGGCCGCCGTTCTCGCCGTTCGGCGGGTTGTGGGTGAAGCCGGCGCAGTCGACCTTGAAGACCTTGCTCTTCTTGGCGCCCTGCTGGCCCAGCCAGGTCCACTCGACCTTGTACATGCCGTCGGCGAGCTCCAGGTCCGGGGTGAAGCCGTTGCCGTCCGAGTCGACGGTGATCGAGCCGGGGGGTACCACGACGCTGCTCTTCGGCGGGTGCGGCTTGATGTTGTAGGTGAGGGCCTGGAGCCCGTCGAAGCCGAGGGCGGCGATGTAGAACGTGCAGACCTTGGGCTCGTTGCGCTGGTCGGTCTCGGAGGTGCGCGGGGGCTCGTCGGGGCGCCCGGCGTGGTGGATCTTGACGTCGCCGTTGTCGCCGGGAGCCGCGACGGCGGCGGGCGCACCGGCCATGGCCACGGCGCCGAGCGCGAGGGTCGCGGCGGCGGTGGACAGAAGGGGACGGACAGCCAGAGCGGTCATGCGGGGGTTCCTCCAGTCATGAAGACGGTCGGATGAATCAACCGATAATCTGACTATCTGTCATGACGTGAATGCGGAGAGTCGTCGCAACGCCGCGACACTCCCCGACATTCACCCGCCCGGCGGAAGCACCGCCCCGTCCCCACCGGCCCCCGGGGACGCGCTCAGATGATCCCGAACAGGATCCCCGCCGCGAGGACCACCAGGGAGGTCAGCGCTGCCCACTTGACCGTGAACTTCGTGTGGTCGCCGAACTCGACCTTCGCCATGCCGACCAGGACGTACACGGCGGGGACCAGGGGGCTCGACATGTGCAGGGCCTGGCCGACCAGGGAGGCGCGGGCGATCTCCAGCGGCGGGACACCGTGCGCCGCGCCCGCCTCCGCGAGGACCGGCAGTACGCCGAAGTAGAAACCGTCGTTCGACATGAAGTACGTGAGCGGCAGGCTGAGCACGCCGGTGACCAGGGCCATGTGCGGGCCCATGCCCTCGGGAATGGCGCCGACCAGCCAGTCGGCCATGTGCTCGACCATGCCGGTGCCGGTGAGCACGCCGGTGAAGACCGCCGCGGCGAAGACCATGCCGGAGACGTTGAGGACGTTGTCGGCGTGCGCGGCGATCCGCGCCTTCTGCTCCGCCATCTTCGGGTAGTTGACGCTGAGCGCCAGCGCGGCCCCGATGAGGAACAGCACCGGGATGGGCAGCAGTTCGAGGATCATCGACGCCAGCAGGGCGACCGTGAGCCCGGCGTTGAACCAGTACAGGCGGGGCCGCAGCGTCGGGCGGTCCGGGTCGAGCCCCTGGAAGCCGTCGCCCGCCGTCACGCCGGGCGCGTCGCCCGCCCCGCCGCCGGCCGTGGGAGTGCCCGTGCCGCCGCCGGCCGTGGAACCGCCCGTGCCGCCCCCGGTCGCCACCAGGACCGTCTCCGCCTCCGTCACGAGCGCCTCGTCGAGGGAGAGGTATCCGATCCGCTTGCGCTCGCGGCGGCCGAGGACGTACGCGAGGAGGAGGACGAAGAGCAGACCCGCGCCGAGGGCCGGGATCATCGGCACGAACACGTCGGCCGCGTCCAGCTTCAGCGCGGTGGCGGCACGGGCGGTGGGCCCGCCCCAGGGCAGGGTGTTCATGACGCCGTTGGCGGTGGCGGCGACACCGGTCATGACGACCAGGCTCATGCCGAGCCGCTTGTACAGCGGATACATCGCGGAGACGGTGATCATGAAGGTGGTGGAGCCGTCGCCGTCGAGCGAGACGATCGCGGCCAGCACCGCCGTACCGACCACGACCCGCACCGGGTCGGCCTTGCAGAAGCGCAGGATGCCCCGGACGATCGGGTCGAAGAGCCCCACGTCGATCATCACGCCGAAGTAGACGATCGCGAACATCAGCATCGCCGCGGTGGGCGCGAGTTTGCCGACGCCTTCGAGGACGTAGTCGCCGAGCTGGGCGCCCTGCCCTACGAACACGCAGAAAAGGGCAGGGATCAGGACGAGTGCCGCGATCGGGGACATCTTCTTCATCATGATCAGGACCAGGAAGGTCGCGATCATGGCGAAGCCGAGGACGGTCAGCATGGAGGACACCTCACGTTCACCTTTGAACTCCCACCGGGAGGACTCCACCGGTGCGGCGGTCCGGATGACGTTAGGTGCCCTCTTCCGCCGTTAACAAGATGTCGACGCGTGAGCAATACGAGCAAAAGGCCAGGTCACGGCAGGGGGGCCACCTCGACGGGGAAGCCGTTGAGGACGGCGGTGCCCGACAGCGGGTCGAGCCGGGAGCCGTCGAGGAGCTGGTTGACGTTGACACCCGGGCGGACGGAGGCGACGGAGAGCCGGGTGCCGGGCCGGTCGTGGCCCCAGCCGTGCGGCAGGCTCACCACCCCGGTCCGTACGGTGTCGGTGATCTCCACCTCGACCTCCAGTGCGCCGCCCTCGGCGGTGACCCGGGCCTGCTTCCCGTCGGCGAGCCCGAGCCGGTCGGCGTCCCGCGGGTGGACCTGGAGGGTGCACCGGTTGGAGCCTCCGTTGAGGGAGGGGACGTTGTGCAGCCAGCTGTTGTTGGAGCGCAGATGGCGGCGGCCGACGAGGACGAGCCCGTCCCGGCCGGCGTCCAGGGCCGCCCGCAGCCGGGGCAGGTCGGCGGCGATGGGCGCGGGCAGCAGCTCGACGCGCCCGCTGCGGGTCTTGAGGAGCTGCGGGATACGGGGCTTCAGCGGGCCGAGGTCGATGCCGTGGGGTGCCTGGCGGAGGTCTTCGAGTCCGAGGCCGTACGGGCCGAGGCGCAGCATCAGGTCGAGCCGCCGCTCGGCCCCCGTGCGGCCGTCCAGCAGCCCGGCCTGCACCTGCGGGTCGGCGCCGAACAGGGGCGAGTGCTCCTGGGTGACGGCCTTGGCGAGGGCGGTGTCGATGGCGAGGTCGTCGACCGCCGAGGGCGGGGCGCCGTGCATGCCGGACACGGCGAGGATGAGCCGGGCGTGGATCTCGCACTCGTCCATGCGTCCCTCTTCCAGGGGGACGGCGGCCGGGGAGTAGCGCGCCTGGTTGCGGACGGCGAAGCCGTTGAAGGCGAAGTCGAAGTGCGCGCTCTGGGAGGGCGGCGGCGGGGGCAGGACGACATCGGCGTGACGCGTGGTCTCGTTGAGGTACGGATCGACGGCGACCATGAAGTCGAGGGCGCCGAGGGCCGCGTCGAGGCGCCGCCCGTCGGGCGCGGACAGGACCGGATTGGCGGCGATGGTGACGACCGCGCGGATCCGGCCCTCGCCCTCCGTCTCGATCTCCTCGGCGAGGGCGGCCGTCGGCAGCTCGCCCTTGGCCTCGGGGTGGCCGGAGACCCTGCTCGCCCAGCGGCCGAGCGCGAAGCCCTTGCCGGGACTCGCGGGGCGGGGCGCCGGGGCGGTGGCGGCGAGCGGGAAGAGCGCGCCGCCGGGGCGGTCGAGGTTGCCGGTGAGCACGTTGAGGACGTCGACGAGCCAGCTGGCGACGGTGCCGTGCGCGACGGTGGAACTGCCGATGCGTCCGTAGACGGCCGCCGAGGGCGCGGCGGCGAGTTCACGGGCGACGTCGCGGATGGTGGTGGCGTCCAGGTCGCAGGCGTCTGCGACGGCTTCGGGGCTGAACGCCCCCAGGGCGGCGCGGACGTCCTCCACGCCCTCGACGTGGCCTTCGAGCGCGCCGAGGTCGGTGAGGCCCTCGTCGAAGAGGGTGTGGGCGAGCGCGGCGAGGAAGAGGGCGTCGGCACCGGGGCGGATGGTGAGGTGCCGGTCGGCGAGGGCGGCCGTGCGGGTGCGGCGCGGGTCGACGACGGTCAGGGTGCCGCCGCGCTTGCGCAGCGCCTTGAGCTTGCCGGGGAAGTCGGGGGCGGTGCACAGACTTCCGTTGGACTCCAGGGGGTTGGCCCCGAGCATCAGCAGATGGCCGGTGCGGTCCAGGTCCGGCACGGGGATGGCGAAGGGGTCGCCGAAGAGCAGCCCGCTGGAGACGTGCTTGGGCATCTGGTCGAGCGTCGACGCGGTGAAGAGGTTCCTGGTCCGCAGCGCGCCGATCAGCAGCGGCGGGTAGAGGGCGCCGGCCATGGTGTGGACGTTGGGGTTGCCGAGGACGATACCCACCGCGTCGGGCCCGTACTCCTCGACCAGGGGCCGGATCCGGGCCGCGATGACGTCGAAGGCCTCCTCCCACGTGGCTTCCCGAAGGACGTCGTCCTCGCGGACGAGGGGACCCCTCAGCCGGTCGGGGTCGGCGTCGACCTCGGCGAACGAGGCACCCTTGGGACAGATGAAGCCCTGGCTGAAGACGTCGTCACGATCGCTCCGCGCCTTGGTGACCCGGGGTCCTTCGAGCGTCAGCGTCAGCCCGCAGGTGGCTTCGCAGAGGGGGCAGATGCGCAGGGCGGTGGACATGGCGGTCTCCCTGGGGCGGCAGCGGGTGGCGCCGAGCATACCGACCGGTTGGGATGAGCGGGAGGGGTTCGGGTCACGGTGCTCGTCCGGACACGGAGGGCCGCTCTACGACAGGGAGGGCGCGAGGTACGCGTGCAGGAGCTCGCGCGTCTCGGCGATGAGGGCCGGGTCGCCCGAGGAGTTCGTACGGAAGGCGAGCTGGAGCAGGGCGTCGGTGGCCTCGACGCCGACCAGTACCTTGCGGCGCAGGGCGTCGTCGGCGGGGCGGGCGAGCACGCCGGCCAGCAGTGCGCAGAGACGGCCGGCGACCAGGTGGTTGGGGTCGTCGTCGCCAGGCCCGCCCGGGCTGGGGACGCCGAAGTCGACCAGGGCGAACCCGGGCACCGACCGCTTCATGGCGATGTACTCGTCGAGGACGGTGTCGATGGCCCGGCGGGCGTCGACGGCCGGGAGGGCGGAGAGGCGGGCGGTGATGCGCTCGGCGTAGCTGTCGAGGTTGCGGTGGGCGAGGGCGGTGGCCATGGCGCGCTTGTTGCCGAAGAAGCGGTAGACGGATCCGATGGGGACGCCCGCGCGGAGGGCGACGGCCCGGGTGCTCAGCTGTTCGTACCCGGTCTCGTCGAGGAGTTCGGCGCAGGCGTCGAGGATCCGGGCGAGGCGGTCCGCGCTGCGCTGCTGGACGGGGGTGCGGCGCAACGCGGGCTGCGCGGACGGCGCCGGTGGCGTGAGCTTGCGGGGCGGTCGGGGCTGGGGCACGGGGACCATGATGCCGTCCGGGCCCGGGTCAGGCGACGAGCAGGCCGATACCGCCGAGGGTGTACACGATCATCAGCGCGAACAGCGGGAGTTGGCCGGCCACCGCCCGGGCCGGCGGGAAGAGCCGCACGGCGCGGTCGTGGGCGGCGACGACCCCGAGGACGTGACCGGTGACGACGGCGAGGACCTGGAGGGTGGCGAGACCGCCGGGGCCCAGGGGCGGGGCGGGCGAGGAGGCGTTGTCAGTACCCGCTGCCATCATGACGGTACGTGGTCCTTCGGTGACCAGGAGTGTGAAGTAGTGGGCGACGAGATAGCCGAGGGCGATCGGCAGGAGGGAGTGGGCGAAGGAGGTGAGGGGGTGGGCGAGTGCGCGGGACAACAGGCGCAGCGTGCCGGCGCAGAGGCCGTAGAGGGCGGCGACGAGGGCGACGGCGGCGAGCAGTCCGAGGGTGGCGGTGAAGGTGGGGCCGAAGGCGGAGGTCTGGAGGGTGGTGAGCCAGCGGGGGTTGTCGGACAGGCCGTCGTAGGCGGTGGAGCCGAGGAGGACGCAGACGGTGGCGACGAGGCCGGGGGT
This sequence comes from Streptomyces sp. NPDC036822, assembly GCF_055609145.1. Lineage (NCBI taxonomy): Bacteria > Bacillati > Actinomycetota > Actinomycetes > Kitasatosporales > Streptomycetaceae > Streptomyces > Streptomyces sp. NPDC036822. The sequence continues at coordinate 119,098 of NZ_JBVJPY010000007.1, read as the reverse complement.
CTGCGGGGTGGAGTCGAGGCCGTCGAAGGGGGAGCGCACGACGAGCCGGCCGTCGGCGCGGCGGCCGAGCGGGGAGAGCCGGGCGAAGAGGGAGGAGTAGACCTCGAAGGGGTCGGCGTGGGCGAACCAGTCGGGGCCGTGACGGGCGGCGCCGAGAAGGCCGACGGCCGTGAGGACGGCGAGGAAGGTCACGAGGGTGGGGCTCGACGCCGGTTCGGGGGCGGCGAGTTCGAGCCAGGCGAAGAGGAGGAGTCCGGCGGCCGCGGGGCGGATGCCGAGGCCGGGCGGCAGCGGGCGTGGGGTGCGGGGAGCGGGAAGCAGCACGTGGAGGGCGCGCAGGGGGTTGAGGAGGCGCCAGACGGGTCCGAGGAGCAGGGAGGCGGGGACGAGCCCCACCCAGAGCAGGACGTAGACGGCGCCGGGCGCGGGGTTGCGGTCGGGGTCGTCCGGTCCGAGGAGGAGGTGGAGCAGGACGGCGGTCGCGGCGGCCAGGCCGAGCAGGCGGAGGGCGGTGCGGGTGGCCGGGGCGTCGGCGAGGCGCTGGAGGACGACGGGGAGCGGCGTGCCCGAGCGGTCGCCGTGGAACCGGGAGGAGGACCACATCAGGCCGAGGGCGAGGAAGGAGACGAAGAGCGCGGCGAAGGCTCCGGCGTAGGCGTAGAAGGGCGAGAGGGGCAGGTCGTGCCGAGCGCCGACGCCGTGGGCGAGGGTGGTCACCGGACGAGGAGTTGGGTCAGCACGAGTCCGGACTCGTGGGTCTCGACCTCGAAGAGGCCGGTGCGGTCGGCGGTCAGGGTGAGGGAGCCGGGGCGGCCGGCCGGGAGCGGGAGTTGGCGGTCGTAGCCGTGGACATGGAGGGTGTCGGCGCGGTCGCTGGTGACACGGAGGGTGATCCGCTCGCCCTTCCTCAGTTCGATGCGGGAGGGGGCCGGCCGGACGGACGTCCCGGAGACGGTGATCTCGACGGTCCGGCCGCCGGCGGTGGCCCCGGACGGCGTCGGCGTGGTGCCGGTGGGCGGGACGCCGGGTGGCGCCGCGGTGGTCGGGGCGGCGGTGCCGGGCCGGGCGGCGGCAGCGAGGGAGACGGTGGCCTCGACCGGCTTGCCCGCGACCGCCCAGACCGTGTGGTCGTCCGCGTGGAGGCGGACGGTCAGGGCGCGGGTGCCGGGCGGGACGTGGTGCCAGGGGCCGTAGACCCGCCCGGTCGTCCCGGCGGCCACTCCCCCGGCACCGTCGCCGCGGTCGCCCCCGTCGACGAGGAGCCGGGCGTACCCACGGCCCGGGAGCGCCGCGCCGCCGACGCTCTCCGGGGTGAACCGGAACCTCTCCACCACGAGGTGGACGTTCCAGCCGCCCTCCGTGTCGGGCCGTATCTCGACGCGTACGGCGGGCGCCCCCGCTGCCGGCACCTCCCGGAGCCGGTGCCCGGCCTCGTCCTTGGCGGCGAGCAGCGTGCCGCTGCCCGCCGTCGCCTCCTGATGGCTGGTACCGGGCTTGTGGTGGGTGGTGGGGCGACCGCCGCACCCGGCGGCGGTCAGCGCGACGGCCAGCATGACCCCGGCGAGAACGGCGGCCCGGCCGGGCAGGACGGCCCAGCCGGGCAGGGCGGCCCGGTCGCCCGGGACGGCCCAGTCGCTCGCGGCGGCCCGGCCGGGCAGGACGGGCCGGTCGGACAGCACGGCCCGGCCGCCCCGGACCGCCCGCGTGCGCCAGGCGGTCTCCCGCGTGCGCGAGGCGGTCGCCCTGGCCGGTGGGCGGCTCATGAGGCGCCTTCGGCGTTCGGGGCGCGGGTGGTCGCGGCGGTGGGCGACGGGCCGGGGGCCGGGGCGGGGTCGGGGTCGCCCACCGCCCCAGGTGCGCGTCGGCCCGCCACGACGACCGCCCAGAGCACCCACACCACCGCGAGGAGCCCTCGCAGCCAGGCGGGGCCGAGGGGGACCCAGGGGATCATCAGGACGGCCTTGTCGAAGGCGTCGAGGAGGGTGAGGAGGCCCAGGGCGAGGGTGGTCCAGGCGAAGGCGGGGCGGGTCGGCCGCAGCGCGAGGCCGAGGGCCGCCCACCAGCCGCCGATCAGGAGGAGGGCCAGGGCGGGGAGGAGGCCGGAGGCCCGGCCGAGGGTCGAGCCGGCCACGTCCAGGCCGAGGCCGACGAGGCCGACGAGGGTCGCCGCGCCCGCGAGCCGGCTGTGCCGGAGCCGGCGCCACCACAGGACCGTGCCCATCAGGCCGAGGACGACCGCGCACGCGAGGGCGAGCTGGGTCTCGACGCGCTGGATGCCCCGGGCGCCGTACCAGTCGCAGCCCGCCGGGAGCCGCCGCGCCTGGACGTCGTAGTCGGCGCACACCAGCAGGTGGGCGAGCTTGGCCGGTTCGCCGACGAGCCGGTCGGTGTTCCCGGCGACCTCGCCCCGCCGCGCCCCGCACTCGGGCAGGACGCCCGGGGTGGAGGCGCCGGTACCGGGCTGCCAGCAGTTGCCGCCGCCCTGGCCGTCCCACCACACGTCCGTGCGGTTGGGACGGGACGCGCCGGACCGGTCGACGCCAAGGTGGTTCCCGGCATAGCGGTTGTGGTGGGAGGTGTCGGTCTGCTTGCCCCAGGCCGACTCGCCGCGGATGAAGGCGGGGACGGCGCTCAGGAAGAAGGCGGCGCGCTGGTGCCCGTACACCCAGTTGTTCTCGTAGAGGTTCCAGTTCCCTCCGGCGGTGATGATGCCGGTGCCCGGCGGCATGGAGATCTGCGGGCAGACGACGCCCTGTTCGTAGCCGCGCTCGACGGGCGGCTTGGCGCAGGTGCCGTCGGCGACGTGACGGTAGTAGTTCTGGTTGTTGTCGTGGATCAGGTTCCGCTCGAAGCGGGCGTGGTTCTGCGGCAGACCGGGGTGGCCGGGGAAGGCGGAGTCCATGGAGGCGCCGCCCATGTTGTGGTCGAACTCGTTGTCGTGCACCCAGACCGAGTCACCGGCCGTGCCCGAGTAGCCGACCATGTTGTGGTGGCTGCGGCAGCCGGTGATCTCGATGGAGTAGCGGGGGACGTCGTAGCCGCGGCCGTTGTTGATGTCGGAGGCCGAGCCGGGGTAGATGCCGGAGTCGCCGTTGCCGTACGACTCGCAGTTCCTGTAGAGGCCGTGGTCGGAGGCGAAGGTCAGGAAGCCGTACTCGTCGTTCCACCGGGTCAGGACGTCGTCGATGACGAAGCCGTCGGCCGCGAGGACGTACAGAGAGTTGAAGGTGGTGCGCTGGGCGGTGAAGTTACGGAAGTAGATCCCGTCGGAGCGGTCGGCCCGCAGGGCGTTGAGCTTGGTGTACGCGGCGTCGACGACGACGTCGAGGCGTGAGGCTCCGGTGCCCTCGATCTGCAGGTTCTTCTTGCCGAGGATCGCGACCAGGTTCTGGTTGTGCGGGCACTGTCGCTGCTGTTCGTAGGAGAGGATCTGGTAGCCGAGTGCCGACCTGGGCGCGTCCAGCGCGGCGCAGGCGCCGGTCGGCGCGGCCCGCGAGGGCTCCTCCTCGTACAGGCCGGGCAGGACGGCGATGGTCATGCCGGGCCGGTCGACGGCATCGACGGCCTGCTGGAGATGGCGGTACCCCCCGGCCGGCCCGCCCCGGGCGCAGCGTGCGAAGAGGGCGAGGTTCCGGGTCTTCAGCGCGGCGGGGAAACGGGCGATCCGGCGGTCGAAGTCCGCACGGTCGGTCTTGCAGACCAGGAGGTCGGGCTCCCCCGTGCGCGGCGTCGGCACGCTGCCGGAGCCGTCGGGGAAGGTGACGGGCCGTTCCTCGTGGGCCTGGGCCCCCGGGGCGGCGGCGAGGGCGGCGGCGAGCGCCGCCAGGACGACCGAGAGCGCGAGAAGGAGCCTGCGGGTCCACGACATGGCCTGGAGAGTAGAGCAATGTTCATGTTTTGGAACCCCTCGTGCACGGACTTCGTCCCACTCCCACCGCGAGCGCCCCGTTGACGCGAGCGGGGGCGGAATCCTACGGTCATGCATAGGATTCTTTTGGGCATGAGAAACGGGAGCGCGCGATGACCACGGAGAGCACCGCACTGGCGAGAAAGACGGCCGAGGGACTCGGGTACTCCACCGGCTTCGGCAACGAGCACACCTCGGAGGCGGTCCCCGGCGCGCTGCCGCACGGCCGCAACTCGCCGCAGCGGGCACCGCTGGGCCTGTACGCGGAGCAGCTGAGCGGCAGCGCGTTCACCGAGCCCCGCGCCCACAACCGGCGTTCGTGGCTGTACCGGATCCGCCCCTCGGCCGCCCACCCGCCGTTCGTCCGGATCGACAACGGCGCCGTCCGTTCGGCGCCCTTCACCGAGACCGTCCCGGACCCCAACCGGCTGCGCTGGAACCCGCTGCCCGACCCGGCCCCGGGGACGGACTGGCTCGCCGGCCTCTGGACGCTCGGCGGCAACGGCGACACCACCCAGCGCACCGGCATGGCGGTGCACCTCTACCACGCCAACGCCTCGATGGACCGGATCTTCAGCGACGCCGACGGCGAACTGCTGATCGTCCCCGAGCGCGGCGGTCTCCTCCTGCGCACGGAGCTGGGCCTGCTCGCCGCCCGCCCCGGCGAGGTCGCGCTGATCCCCCGCGGGGTCCGCTTCCGCGTCGAGCTGCTCGACGAGAGCGCCCGGGGGTACGTCTGCGAGAACTACGGAGCCCCCTTCCAGCTGCCCGACCTCGGCCCGATCGGCGCCAACGGCCTGGCCAACGCGCGTGACTTCCGGGCGCCTCTGGCCGCCTACGAGGACGTCGAGGGCCCGGTCGAGGTCGTCAACAAGTACTGCGGCAACCTCTGGTCGGCGACCTACGGCCACTCCCCGCTCGACGTGGTCGCCTGGCACGGCAACCACACCCCGTACGTCTACGACCTGCACCGCTTCAACGTCATCGGAACGGTCTCCTACGACCACCCCGACCCGTCGATCTTCACGGTGCTGACCTCACCGTCCGACACCCCCGGTCTCGCGGGGGTCGACTTCGTGGTCTTCGCCCCGCGCTGGCTGGTCGGCGAGGACACGTTCCGCCCGCCGTACTTCCACCGCAACGTCATGAGCGAGTACATGGGCCTGATCGAGGGCGCCTACGACGCCAAGGCGGAGGGTTTCGTGCCGGGCGGGGGCTCGCTGCACAACATGATGTCCGCGCACGGCCCCGACCGGGAGACGTTCGACCGGGCGAGCGCGGCGGAGCTGAAGCCGCAGAAGATCGACGACGGTCTGGCCTTCATGTTCGAGACGCGCTGGCCGATCACGGCCACCGGCCGGGCGGCGAACGCCGACCATCTGCAGAGCGGCTACGACGACGTGTGGCAGGGTCTTGAGCGCCACTTCCGGTCGTAGTACGGAGAAACCGTGACCGCCTTCGCTCCCGACTCACTGGTCCTGAACCGCAAGCTGCCGCTCTGGTACCAGGTCTCCCAGTCCCTGCGCGCCTCCATACTGGGCCGCACGCCCGACGCCTCGCTGCGGCTGCCCACCGAGGAGCAGCTCGCCGCCCATTACGGCGTGAGCGTGCTGACCATGCGGCAGGCCCTGAAGGAGCTGGAGGAGGAGGGGCTGATCAGCAGGCACCGGCGGCGCGGCACGTTCATCGAGCCGGGCGCCCGGCGCTCCACCCCGCGCCGGCTGCTCGGCTCGATCGACGCGATCGTGGCCCAGCAGTCGGGCGAGCTGACGACGGTTCTCGGCCACGGCGCCGAGCCGGTGCCCGGTGAGCTCGCCGAGTACTTCCCCGACGAGTCCGAGGTGATCGCCTACCGGCGGCTGCGCTGCGACGGGGAGAGCGGCGAGCCCACCAACTGGGCCCTGAACGCGGTCCGCCCGGACGTGGCGGCCGGTCTCGACCCGGCCGACCTGGAGCGCTGGCCGATGACGAAGGTGCTGCGGGACGTCGTCGGCGTCCGGATCAGCCGGATCACGGACACGGTCGAGGCCCGGCTCGCCGACCCGGAGACGGCGTCCCTGCTCAAGGTGCCGCTGCTCTCGCCGATCCTGCACTACACCGGCGTGACCTACGGCGCGGACGGGCGCGTGGTGGACGTGGCCCGCATCTTCTACCGGGGCGACCGGTTCTCCTTCACGGTGACGGTCGAGGCCCACTGACCGGGACCCGGCCCGGCCCACCGCCGGACCGCGCGCACGGACGCGCGGCTGCGCCGTCCGGGGGCCGCTCACTAGCATGCGGCTCGTGACCGACGAAGACCCGCTCGCGGACGACGCTCCGGACGAGGCACCGGACGAGGCGCCCCTGCTCGACGACCTCATGCCGTGGTCCGTGGCACCGCTGCGCCTGGGCCGGCCCTGGATCGTGGCCCCCGACGTCCGCACCCTGCGCGCCCGCTGGGACCGTCTGGTGGGCGCCGAGGGCGAGGAACGCGAGAGGCTCTTCCGGCCCAGCAGGGCGCGTACGCCGTCGAGTTCGGTGGCGGCCCTGCCCGGGCAGGCGACCGGGACCGGCCGCTTCGCGCGCGAGGCGGGGCCGTGCCCGGCACCCGTACGTCTCGCCCACGGCCCGTTCGACGAGCAGTGGCTGATCCCGGACCACCGGCTCATCGACACCGCACGGCCCGAGTTGTGGCGCGTGGCCGACGACCGCCAGCTGTTCGCGGTCGAGCAGGGGTACGTGCCCGGCAGCGGACCGGGGACGGGCGGCGGGCCCGCCCTGCTGGTGACCGCGGCCCTGCCCGACGGCCGCTCCCCGGCCGGCCGTCCCGGCCGGATCCGCCCGCTGTTCCGCCGCCCGGGCGGCCGGGAGCCGAACGTGACCCCCGGGCTGCTGCCCCTGCTCGGCGAGCGGTACGGGCACGAGGTCACCGCCGAGGAGCTGCTCGCGTGGGCCGTCGCGGCCGCCCGCCCCTCCCCCGCCGGGTGCCGGGTCCCCCTGCCGCGGGATCCGGCCGTGTGGGCCAGGGGGGTGGAGCTGGGCCGGCTGCTGAGCGGCGTCCAGCTGCGGGGCGCCCGCGGCGGCGGGAAGCCCCGGTTGCCCGGCGGCCGGCGGCCGTACGTACGGGCACCCCTCCCGGCCCGGCCGACGACGCCGGTGTACGACCCCGAGGAGGAGGCGCTGGAGGTCGACGGCGGCCGGATCTCGCCGGTGCCGGTCGAGGCGTGGGAGTTCCGGGTCGGGGGCGTCCGCATGCTGGAGCAGTGGTTCGCGCACCGGACGGCGCCGGCCGAGCCGGGGACGCTGGAGGCGATCGGCCCGGCGGCCTGGCCTCAGGAGTGGACCTCGGAGCTGCTCGAACTGATCACGGTCCTCGCCCTCCTGGCGCAGCGCGAACCGGAGCGGGCGGCCCTCGACGTGACCCCGTCGCTGACCCGCGGCGCCCTGCGGGAAGCCGCCGTCCTGCCCGTACCGCAGGGGGCACGGGTCCCGGCGTCCGTCCTGGACCACCAGGAGGAGGGCCCCGAGGGCCAGTTCGCCCTTCTGTAGCCGCGCCCGGGCCTGCCTGCGGGCGCCGACGCGCGGGACGGCCCGGCGGCGGTCCCCCCACCGATGATCACCGGCACGGACACGGGTGAGCGTCGGTACGCGTGCCTACGGTCAGGCGGCCGAGGTGGTGACGAGGGGCGCGGTGACGAGGACCGCAGTGACAAGTGCCTCCTCCACCGGGTAGGCAGGGCTGTCATGAGCACTCAGCCACTCCCCCTGGAGGGGATCACGGTCGTCGCGGTCGAGCAGGCGGTCGCCGCGCCCTTCGCCACCCGCCAGCTCGCCGACCTCGGCGCACGGGTCGTCAAGATCGAGCGGCCCGACGGCGGGGACTTCGCGCGGGGTTACGACACGGCGGCCCGGGGGCTCGCCTCGCACTTCGTGTGGTGCAACCGCGGCAAGGAGTCGGTCGCGATCGATCTGAAGGAGCCGCGGGGCATCGCGCTCGTCCGGCGCCTGGTGGCCGGCGCCGACGTCTTCGTGCAGAACCTCGCGCAGGGCGCGGCGGCCCGCCTCGGCCTGGACGCGGCCACGCTGTGCGCCGCCCATCCCCGGCTGGTCGCGGTGGACGTCTCGGGCTACGGGCCGGGCGGGCCGTACGCGCACAAGCGGGCCTACGACATGCTCGTGCAGTGCGAGGCGGGGCTCGTGTCGGTGACCGGGACCGAGGAACGGCCGGTCAAGTCGGGGATTCCGGCGGCCGACATCGCGGCGGGGATGTACGCGTACGCCGGTGTCCTCGCGGCGCTGGTGCGGCGGGGCACCACGGGGCGTGGCGGACCGGTGGAGGTGTCCCTGCTCGACGCGCTGGCCGAGTGGATGGGACATCCGCTGCACCACGGGATGCACGGGGGCACGACCCCGGCGCGCACGGGCCTGGCGCACGCGGTCATCGCGCCCTATGACGCCTATCCGACGGCCGACGGGAGTCTGGTGCTGCTGTCCGTGCAGAACGACCGGGAGTGGCGGCGGCTGGCCACGGGGGTTCTCGGCCGTCCGGAGCTGGCGGACGATCCGGCCTTCGCCACGAACACGGCGCGGGTGGCCGGCCGGGAGAGGACGGACGCGGTGGTCGGCGACGCGCTGGCGCCGCTGACGGCGGCCGAGGCGCTGGACCGCCTGGACGCGGCGGGCATCGCCTGTGCGCGTCTGAACACCGTGGCGGATCTGGCCGACCATCCTCAGCTCGCGGCGCGCGACCGCTGGCGGTCCGTGGACTCGCCGGTGGGGCCGCTGCGCTCGCTGCTGCCGCCGGTCGTCTTCCCCGACGGGCCGGACCCCCGGATGGACCGGATCCCCGCCTTGGGGGAGGACACGGAGCGGGTGCTGGGGGAGCTGGGGGTCACTGCGGCCGAGCTGCGGGGGCTACGCGTGGACGGTGTCGTGGCGTGAGGGTCTCGGGGAGGTGGTGAACGGGTGTCCGAGCCCCGTCTCCGGGGCCGTGTCGTCCGGTCTTCGGGGTTGTGTCCATCCGTTCCGCAGGGGATCCCCCGGACGGAGTCTGGGGGAGGAACGTCTGCCCACAACCCTTCCGCTGGGCTGCTAGCCCCGGCTTCCGAAGAGCGAGCGGCGCAGTCGGCGCAGGGGTGCGAAGAGCGAGACCCGCGCGCTCTTGCTGCGTCGGCTGTGCGCGCGGTCACGCGTCGTCAGTTCTCGCATCAGCAGCGTGGCCTCGGCCGCCTCGCGCTGCGGCACGGCAGGACCGCCGAGCACCGCGAGATGGCGGTCGAGCCGCGAACTGGTCGCGCTGTTCCCGCACGTGATGGCAGGCACTCGCGGCCTGCTGCGCATTGCTATCTGTTCCATGTCACTCCCCACCCTAACGAGGGCACCCGGCCCGGGCAGGTTAACCCTATCGCCCCACCGTCACACCCGTGTATCCCGGCGGCAGGATTCACCACACTCGTACGGGGGTTGACGGTTACTGTCCGAATCCATCTGATTCCAGGGCGAGTTGGACAGCGATCGAACACCTGCCGAACTGTCACGAACCATCCTGCACGCCAGGGCGCCGGCCATGGACATCTGACGGACTGTGATCTCCACCACCAAGATCACCTCCCTCGCGCCCCATGGAGTTCGAAGTACCCCGTACGGGGGCAGAAATGCACCACCGGGCCACCGACGGACAGGGGAACGCGCCATGACCGTGATCGCGGGCCGGTACCGGCTCCTGGACATCCTGGGCGAGGGCGGAATGGGGACCGTCTGGCGCGCCCGGGACGAGGCGCTCGGCCGCGAGGTGGCCGTCAAGGAGGTGCGTGCCCCGGCCGGCCTCCCGGCGGGCGAGGAGAGCAGGCTGTACGCACGCCTGGAGCGGGAGGCCTGGGCGGCGGCCCGGATCTCGCACCGCAACGTGGTGACGGTGTACGACGTGGCCACCGAGCACGACCGTCCGTGGATCGTGATGGAGCTGATCCGCGGGCTCACCCTCTCCGAGGTCCTGGACGCGGAGGGCCCCATGCCACCGCGCCGCGCCGCACACGTCGGCGCCGAGGTCCTGGCCGCGCTGAGCGCCGCGCACGCGGCCGGGGTCCTGCACCGGGACGTGAAACCCGTCAACGTCCTGATGGGCAACGACGGCCGGGTGGTGCTGACCGACTTCGGCATCGCGGCGGTGGACGGGGCCTCGACCCTCACCGTGCCGGGGGAGCTGATCGGGTCGCCCGAATTCCTCGCGCCCGAGCGGGCCTTGGGCGAGAGACCCGGCCCGGCCTCCGATCTCTGGTCGCTCGGGGTGCTGCTCTACGCCGCGGTGGAGGGCAACTCGCCCTTCCGGCAGGACACTCCGCTGAGCACCCTGAGGGCGGTGGTGGACGAGGAGCTTCCACCGCCGCGCCGCGCGGGGCCCCTGGGCCCGGTGATCGAAGGGCTGCTGCGCAAGGACCCACGGGAGCGCCTGACCGCGGTGGAGGCCGAACGGCAGCTGCGCCTGGTGGGCGCGGGCGGGTCGCCGCGGTCGGGGCCGGTGCGGGCGGAGCCGTACGGGCCGGTGGGCCCGACCGTCTCCTCCTCCGCCTCCCCCTTCTCCCCCGGCGGCGGCGCGGGCCCGCAGGTCGTGGGGGCCCTGGTCCCCGCCGGGGGCGAACGGCGGCAGGGGCGCGCGGGGGTGCTGCTCGTCGCCGGGATCGTGCTCCTGCTGATCGCCGGGGGGCTGGTGGCGTACGCGCTGCTGCGCGACGAGGGGCCGGGCGGCGGTACGGGCACGGGTGCCGGGGCCACGAGTGGGGTACCGGGTCCGACTCCTCCCCCGGCACGCACGTCGGGCGCCCCGAGCGGCTCCCCCGGAACGGCCCCCACGACCACGACGACGGCCACCACGACCGCGACGACGACCGCCACGGCCACCGCGACCACCACGACGACGGCGACCACCACGGTCACCGGCACGCCGCCGGCGCAGACGGTCCTCGTGTACGTCACGGCCGTCCGCGGGGGCTACGCCGGCCCCTGCCCGCCTCCGGCCGACGAGGCGCCCGCCTTCACCGCCACGTTCGCGGTGGGACGCACCCCCGCCTCGGTGGAGTACCGCTGGGCCACCGAGAGCGGGGAGAGCTCCACCGGCGCCTGGCGGACCTTGGAGTTCACGGCGGACGGCCCGAAGCAGCGGCGGGTCGGCCACACCGAGCCGACGTACCGGGCGGGCGGGACGCGCCGGGACCGGATGCGGGTGGAGGTCCGCTCTCCGGTCGAGGTCCGGTCGAACGCGGTGCGCTTCTCCGTGACGTGCGAGGAGGCGACCCCGACGGGCGGGGCCGCCTCCTCGGACGGGGCGCTTACGCCACGGCCCTGAAGGTGGGCAGGTAGCCGCCGGACTGGCCGGAGGCGGTGGGGTGGTAGGACTCGCCGATGTTGAGCCAGTTGACGCTGTGCAGCCAGGCCGATCCGGAGCAGATCTCGTGTCCGGTGAAGGCGGGGACGACGCTCGCGAAGGTGTAACCGTGGTCGGCCGCGCGCTTGGCGGTGGCCGCGTTGAGGTGGTCGGACCCGTCGTTGATGGCGCGCCGCTCGTTCTCGCTCAGTCCGGCGACGCAGCCGCCGCCGAGCTTGTAGAAGCGGGGGTAGCCGAGGACCACGACACGCGCGTTGGGGGCCTTGGCTCTGATGGCCGAATACACCGCGTCGAGACGTCCGGGCAGGGTGGTGTCGACATAGCTCTTGGCTTGATTCACACGGCTGATACAGGTGGCCTCCGACTGGAGGACACAGGTGGTCATGACGTCGGCGAAGCCGGCGTCGTTGCCGCCGATGGTGACGGAGACCAGGTCGGTGGCGGTGGAGAGGGGTCCGAGCTGACCCGCCGTGACATCACCCGTTCGAGCGCCCGAGCACGCGGTGAAGGCGAACGAGGAGGGCGCGTTGGCGCTCGCCCACAGGACGGGGAAGGCGCGGGTGGAGCGCTTGCAGTCGCCACTGGCGCCGTCGTAGCTCCCGGCTCCGACACCGGAGGAGTACGAGTCGCCGAGTGCCACGTAGTCGACGGCGGCGGTTTCGGCCGCCTGTGCGGTCCCCGCGCCGGTGAGGGCGAGGACGGCACCGAGGAGGAGTGAGGACGAGATTGCCGCGAATCGGGACAGTTTCATGGAACCTCCCTGTAGCAGGACCTCTGCCTACCAGGTAGTAGCAGCGCAGCCGGTCCGCTGGAAGTGTCCATGCCAAGAACTTTTGACGAGAAGATCCCGACAGCCCGTCAGCGACCGTCGTGATCAGGCCATCTGTCGGGCCGCCGGCCGCCGCGGCGCGCACCGGCCCGCGACCCGCGGATCGTCCCGTTCAAAACACTGTGCGCTCAATGCCCGATTGCCGGATCATGGCCGGCATGTCTCTGACCCCGGCGGAGCTCGCCGAGCCGACCGACCCCCAGCGGGCGCTGCCGATCCGGCTCAACGTCGACGACAGCGACTCGCCCGCCGACGTCGTCGACGCGCTGTTCCTCGGACGCTTCGCGACGGGCGAGCAGCCGCACTCGCACAGCACCACCCTGGACCGGGTCAAGCCCGCCGCGACCCTGCTGCCCGCCGGGGCGAAGGTGCTGCGCGCGGCCAAGGACGACGACCGCAGCGCCGTGCTCGCCGAGGGCGACGGCTGGACGCTGCTCGTCAGCCGCTGGAACCGCGGCGCGGACGTCACCGTCACGGCGACCGGCGCGGAGCTGGCGGAGAAGGTCCTCAAGGAGGCGACGGACGGCGCGAAGGACGAGCCGGAACCGCAGCCGGAGAACGTGACGATGGGCTTCTGGTACGTGTCACCCCGCCGCGGTCCGCACCGGACGACCCGTCAGATCAGCGCCGGGACCTGGGAGGAGATCCGGGCCAACTACACCGCGCCGGTCGCCACGGCCATGGACCGGCTGATGAAGGTCACCCCTGACGACATCGCGGGCAGGCTGCTGTTGCTCCACGGACCGCCGGGCACGGGCAAGACGTCCGCGCTGCGGACACTGGCCAGGTCGTGGCGGGACTGGTGCCAGGTGGACTGCGTCCTGGACCCCGAGCGACTCTTCAACGACGTCGGCTATCTGATGGACATCGCGATCGGCGAGGACGAGGGCACGGCGAAGGGACGGTGGCGGCTGCTCCTCCTCGAGGACTGCGACGAGCTGATCCGCGGTGAGGCGAAGCACACGGCGGGGCAGGCGCTGTCGCGCCTGCTCAACCTGACGGACGGACTCCTCGGCCAGGGCCGCAACGTCCTCGTCGGTGTCACCACCAACGAGGACCTGGAGCGGCTCCACCCCGCGGTGGTGCGCCCCGGGCGGTGCCTGGCGCGCATCGAGGTGGGAGGTCTGACGCGGAACGAGGCGGTGGCGTGGCTCGGCACCGAGGATGGGGTCGGCGGCGAGGGCGCGACGCTGGCGGAGCTGTACGCGCTGCGGCGCGGCACGACTCCGGCGGGGGTGCCGGAGTCACGCCGGCCGGACGCGGGGCTCTACCTCTAGGAGATACGCGCACCCGAAGCCCCGGAGGCGAGGCGTGCGGAGGTGAAGCGCCTTTGGCCGAGGTGTGCGGACCGCGGAGGCGAGGCGCGCGGAGCCGAAGCGCCCTCGGCCGAGATGTCCGGAACGCGGCGGCGTCCGGCCCCCGCCTCCCCGTCGGCCGGCTCACGTCCCGTACGCGGCCCGCAGGGCGTCCTCCACCGCCTTGGCCGCCGCCTCGCGCGTCAGGCCGAGCCGATGGGCCTCGCCCGCGTACGACGCCGCCGCCGTCGCGGCCAGGCGTTCCGCGGCGTCGCCCGCCGCCGCGACGAACGTGCCGTGGCGGCCGCGCGTCTCGATGACGCCGTCCGCCTCCAGCGCCTTGTAAGCCTTGGCGACCGTGTTCGCCGCCAGGCCGAGGTCCTCCGCCAGCCCCCGTACCGTCGGCAGCTTGTAGCCGACGGGCAGCGCGCCGGAGCGGGCACGCTCCGCGATCTGGGCGCGCAGCTGTTCGTACGGGGCGGTCGGGGAGCCGGTGTTCACGGTGATTCTCAGTGTCACGCGTCGATTCTGCCTGGGCCGCACCGGAAAATGGGAGGCGGCCCCGCCACCGGCCGCCGTAGCGTGCGGGCCCATGACTGTGATCGTGCGTGATGTACGGCCCGAGGACGCCGAGGGCTTCGCCCGGGTCCGGCACGCTGCCCTGCCGTTCATGCTCGCCACCCCCGCCCAGGTGGCCTTCGACTGGGCCCACGCCCATCCCGACGCCCATGAGCGTCCTCTGGTCGCCGAGATCGACGGGGAGATCGTCGGCACCTCCCAACTGCGCGTCGCGCACGACGCCCCCGAGCCGGAAGTCGGCTCCGTCAACGTCTACGTCCACCCGGAGAAGCGGGGGCTCGGCGCCGGCGCCCTGCTGCTGCGCGCCTCCGAGGAACACCTCACCGAGGTGGGCGCGACCACCCTCTACAGCTGGGTCCTCGACGAGCCCGGTTTCCGCGCCTTCGCCGAACGGCACGGATACGCTCCCCGGCGCTCCGCGCACTTCCTGCGGCTCGACCTGACGACCGCCGACCTGCCGCCGCTCCCGGAGACGCCCACCGGCGTGGAGCTGCGCACCGCCGCCGACTTCGCCGCCGATCCGCGCCCCCTGTTCCTGCTCGACGCGCTGACCACGGCGGACGAGCCGGGGGACGTCGGCACCGAGCTGACGGACTACGCCCATTGGCTGGAGACGACGTGGAACCATCCCCTCTTCGACCGTGAGCTGACGACCGTCGCCGTCGTCGACGGGCGCCCCGCCGCGTTCAGCGCCGCCCAGACCGACGGGCGGGGCCGCTACAGCTCGGCGATGACCGGCACCGACCCGGCGTTCCGGGGCAGGGGCCTGGCCAAGCTCGCCAAGACCCGCTCCCTCCATCGCGCCCGGGCGGCCGGCTGCACGGAGGCGTTCACCGGCAACGACGCCGGGAACGAGCCGATGCTGGCCATCAACACGTGGTTCGGTTACGAAGTCTGCGCGACGGAGGTACGTCATGTCCGCACGTTCGGTTGATGTGGTGCTGGTCAAGGCCGGGCGGACGAAGATCCGTTACCCGGCCGACGTCCTCGCCGACGACGGCACCCGCCTCACCGTCCGCGCCCCCTGGGCCGCGGAGGGGGTGCGGGACTTCGGCTTCGTGCGGTTCGAGCCGGGTGACGTCTTCGTCGAGCACTACTGGCGCGACCGCTGGTACGCGGTCAAGGAGGTCCGTGCCGCCGATGGCACGCTCAAGGGCTGGTACTGCGACATCGCCCGGCCCGCCGTGATCGACGAGGGCGCGGGCGAGGTGGTGGTCGAGGATCTCGACCTGGACCTGTGGGTGTCGGCGGACGGCAGCGAGGTGCTGCGGCTCGACGAGGACGAGTTCGAGGCCGGCGGGCTCGCCGCCGCCGACCCGGAGGCGGCGGCACGCGCCGTCGTCGCCCTCGACGAGCTGGAGGTGCTCGGCCGCGAGGGCCTGAGGGAACTGCTGCGGTAGGGGGCCTGCCCCACGGCGCGGTCCGCTGGGGGGGGGGCGGCCCGCGCCGTGGGGGCGTCCTCCGACGTCAGCGCAGGGTGACGTCGGAGTCCTGCGCGGCCAGGAAGCCGGGCATCGGCAGCCCCATCGGACCGGTCGGCGTGAGCTGCATCAGCGTGGCCTTCACCCGGGCCGCACCCGCCCGGTAGGCGGGCTCCTTCACGACGCCCGAGTTGGTCCAGGTGCGCACCTGGCCGTCGCAGACGGCCCGGGTGCCGCCGATCCCGGCGGAGAGGTTCTGCTGGACGAGGGTGCTGCCGACGAAGACGGGGCCGGCACTGTCGTCGAAGCAGCGGTAGGTGCCGGACACGGTGACCGTGCCGTCGTCGGCGACGGTCCCGTACGCGTCGACGGAGAGGTCGTCGGCCTGCTCCGCCTGGGCGGCGGTCGCGGTGGCGGCCATGAGCAGGCTGGAGGCGGCGAGGGCGAGACGAAGACGCATGGGCGCGGTCCCTTTCGGGTGGGGGGAACGTTGCCCGCCAGGGATATCGGATCACGCCGCCCGCTGTCCGAAACTCACCCTTTCGGGGGCGCGTTGGGACCGGATGCGACCGCTCGCGGTCAGGATGACCGTCATACGGTCGTACGACCCCGGGGATCCTTCTCCGCGCGGTCCATGACCGCGCGGAGAAGGATCCCGGCGGTCATGCCGTCCTCTCGCGGCGGCGCCCGATCACCTTCCTCACCAGCGGCCAGACCAGCAGGAGCACGACGACTGCGTACACGGTGACGGAGAAGGGTGTGTCGACCAGGCCGGCCGGCGAACCGTCGCTGATCTGGAGCGCGCGCCGCAGCTGCTGCTCGGCGGCCGGGCCGAGGATCACGCCGATGACGGCCGGCAGGACGGGCAGTCCGTACCGCCGCATCCCGAAGCCGACGAGGCCCACCGCCAGCAGGATGACCAGGTCGAGCGCCTCTCCGCCGACCGCGTAGGCGCCGACGGCGGCGAAGAAGAGGATGCCGGCGTAGAGGTACGGGCGCGGGATGCGCAGCAGCTTGGCCCACACGGGGGCGAGCGGCAGGTTGAGCGCCAGGAGCAGGACCATGCCGACGAAGAGCGAGGCGATCAGGCCCCAGACCAGGTCGGGTTCGCGCTCGAAGAGGAGCGGTCCCGGCTGGATGCCGTACTGCTGGAAGGCGGCGAGCATGACGGCCGCGACGGCGGTCGTCGGCAGCCCCAGGGTCAGCATCGACACGAGGGTGCCGGCGGCCGACGCGGAGGCGGCGGACTCGGGACCGGCGACGCCCTCGATGGCCCCCTTGCCGAACTGGTCCTTGTGCTTCGAGAGCCGCTTCTCGGTGACGTACGAGAGGAAGGTGGGGATCTCCGCGCCGCCGGCCGGGATCGCGCCGAACGGGAACCCGATGAAGGGGCCGCGCAGCCAGGACTTCCAGGTGCGCCGGACGTCGTCCCTGCCGAGCCACGGCCGTCCCACGGGGATGGCCTCGCCCGCCGTGCGGCGCAGATGCGCGGCGACCCACAGGGCCTCGCCGATGGCGAAGAGACCGACCGCGACGATGACGACGTCGACGCCGTCGGCGAGCTGGAGCGAGCCGAAGGTGAGGCGCTGCTGGCCGGTCATCTGGTCCAGGCCGATCAGGCCGATCGTGAGACCGATGAGGAGGGAGGCCAGGCCGCGGACGCGGGAGGAGCCGAGGACGGAGGTCACCGCGATGAACGCGAGGACCATGATCGCGAAGTAGTCGGGCGCGCCGATGTCCACGGCGAGGGCGGCGACGGTCGGGGCGAGGACGACGAGCAGGATCGTACCGACCATGCCCCCGGCGAAGTGGCCGATGGCGGCGGCCGCGAGCGCCTGCGCGCCCCGGCCGGCCTTGGCCATGGGATTGCCCTCGATGGCGGCGACGACGGCGGCGCTCTCGCCGGGGGTGTTGAGCAGGATGGACGTGGTGGAGCCGCCGAACATGGCTCCGTAGTAGATGCCGGCGAACATGATGAAGGCGCCGGTCGGTTCGAGTCCGTAGGTCACCGGGAGCAGCAGGGCGACCGCCATGGCGGGGCCGATGCCGGGCAGGACGCCGATGGCGGTCCCGAGGAGCACGCCGATGGCGGCCCACAGCAGGTTCATCGGGGTGAGGGCCGTACCGAAGCCGTCGATGAGCGAGTTCAGTGAGTCCATGGTCAGAGCACTCCCATCAACGGGCCGCCGGGCAGCGGGACTCCGAGCAGGTGGTCGAAGACGATGTAGGTGAGGAGGGAGAGGCCGGCGGCGATGAGGGGATCGCGTCGCGGGTGGCGGCTGCCCAGCGCGTAGGCCGCGCCCCAGAAGAGGAGGGCTCCGGCGACGGGGAAGCCCACCGGGCCGATGAGGACGGCGAAGGCGAGGAAGACACCCGCGAGGAGCAGGACCGTGCGCCAGTCGGCGGGCTCGGACAGGTCGACGTCCTCGCCGCCCTCGGCCTCGCCGCGGCCGCCGCGCAGGACGTCGACCGTGAGGAGGACGGCGACGACGAGGAGGCCGACGCCGACGACGATCGGCACGGTACGGGGGCCGACGGGGCCCCGCTGGGTGATGTCGACGGTCATGGTGAGGGCGTCGGTGAGGACGAGGACGCCGATGAGGAGGAGCAGCAGGCCGACGCCGAGCTCGGAGTGCTCGCGCAGCCAGGAGCCACGCTTCGGGGCCGCGGGGGCCCCGGCGGCCTCGGGAGACTTCTGCTGCCCCGGCACCGTGGGAGCCGTGGCCGTGTCGGCGGCCCTGTCCGTTCGGGGGGCCTCAGGCGTCCCGGTGCCCTCGGACCGGTCGGGGGTCCGGGGGGTCTCGGACCGGTCGGGGGTCCGGGGGGTCTCAGGGGTGTTCACAGTCCCAGCTCCTTCAGGACGGAGCCGACGCGCCGGTCCTGTTCGGTGAGGAAGTCCCCGAACCGCTCGCCGGGCAGGAAGGCGTCGTTCCAGCCGTTCTTCTTCAGCGACTCCCGCCACTGCGGGGAGGCGTGCAGCTCGCTCACCAGGCCGACCAGCTTGTCCCGTTCGGCGTCGGAGAGGCCGGGAGGGGCGACGATGCCGCGCCAGTTGGTGAACTCCGTGTCGAGCCCCGCCTCGCGCAGGGTGGGGGCGTCGAGCCCCGGGACCCGCTTGGCGCCGGTGACGGCGAGGAGACGCAGTTCGCCGGACTTGATCTGGTCGAGGTACTCGCCGACGCCCGAGACGCCGAAGGCGACCTTGTCGCCGAGGATGGAGGCGAGGAGTTCGCCGCCACCGTCGAAGGGGATGTAGTTCACGGTCTTCGGCGCGATGCCGGCGGCCTGAGCCATCAGCATCGGGGCGAGGTGGTCGGGTCCGCCGGGCGACGACCCGCCGCCGACGGGCAGCTTGCCGGGGTCCTTCTTCCAGGCGGCGAGAAGCTCCTGGATGGTGCGGTACGGAGAGTCCTTGCCGACCACGACGATGTCCTGCTCCTCGGTGAGCCGGGCGATCGGAGTGGTGTCGGCGAGGGTCTTCGGGGTCTTGTTCGTGTGGACGGCTCCGACGACGCCGAGGCCCATGGACATCGCGAGCCGGCCGTTGCCGTGCTCGCCGACGAGCCGGGTGAGGCCGACGGTGCCGCCCGCGCCGGGCAGGTTGAAGACCTCGATGCCGGTGGTGAGACCGGCGTCCTCGGCGTTCTTGGCGGCGGTGCGGGCCGTGATGTCGTATCCGCCGCCGGGCGTGTTGGGGACCATGAACCGCAGGCCCGGTATCTGCGTGCCGGTGTCGGAGCCGCTGCCGGTGGAGAGCAGCGGCGGCCCCACGAGCACCAGCAGCGCCGCCCCGAACAGGGCGAGGGGAGTGCGCAGACGCACGTGTGCCGCCTCTCGGTAGGTGAGTGAAGTGGCCCACATGTTGCCCGCGCGTTAAGAAGCTGTCTCTCTTCCGCAATCAACGGACGTTGTGGTCCTTGTGGTCGCGACCTAGCGTGGCGGCGTGACGAAGGTGCTGGTGGTGGACGACGACTTCATGGTCGCGAAGCTGCACAGCCGCTATGTGTCGACCGTGGACGGTTTCTCCGTCGTCGGTGTCGCGCACAGCGGCGCCGAGGCGCTGCGCGCCGCCGACCTGCTGCGCCCCGATCTGGTGCTGCTCGACATCTTCCTGCCCGACATGGACGGGATCAGCGTGCTGCGCGAGCTGCGCGGGGCGGGCCTCGGGGTCGACGCGCTGTTCATCACGGCGGCGCGGGACGCGGGCATGATCCGTTCGGCGCTGCGGGCGGGGGCGCTGCACTATCTGATCAAGCCGTTCAACCAGGCCGCCCTGCAGGAGCAGCTGCGGCACGTGGCCTCGCTGCGCAGCCGCCTGGAGGAGCTGGACGAGGCCCGCCAGGAGGACGTGGACCAGATCTTCGGCACCCGTCCGCCCGGTTCGCGGGAGCTGCCCAAGGGCCTGGCGGCGCCCACGGCGGAGCTGGTGGACGGCATCCTGCGGGCTCATCCGGAGGGTCTGTCGGCGACGGAGTGCGCGGAGGCGGGGGCGCTGTCCCGGGTCAGCGCCCGGCGCTATCTGGAGTACTTCGCGGAGACGGGCCGCGCGGAGATCACCCTGCGGTACGGAGGGACGGGCCGCCCGGAACGGCGCTACCGGCGCCTCGGCGGCTGACGGCCACCCCTCGGCCCCGGACGCGCCTCAGGGGTGCCGGCCTCCTCTCCGGGCGGCACGGCTCAGGGGCGCGGGTCTGCGGGTCCCCGGGTCCGGGCGGTGCGGTCAGGGGCGCCGGCCTCCCTCTCCGGGCGGCGCGGCTCAAGGGCGCCGCTCTCCCCCCTCAGGCGGTGCGGCTCACCCCGCCGGTCCCCCGCCCGCCGGGCGCTCGGGAGTGCGGCTCACGGTCCGCCCCCGCGCCGCCACGGCCCGGGCGAAGCGGGAGGCGTCGACGACGGCCGCGCCGCCGGTGTCGTTGTTGAAGTACGCGTACACCTCGGCCTCGTCCGGCCAGGCGTCGGCGAGGCGCCCGGCCCAGGAGGCCAGCGCCTGGCGGCCGTAGCGGGGCGCCGGGCGGGCGAGGCCGGCGTGGAACCGCACGTACCCCCAGGGCGCGGTCCGCCACAGCGGGGTCACCGGGCGCGATCCGCGGTCGGCCCAGCACAGCGCGCTGCCGTAACGCTCGAGCACCGTCCGCAGCGGACCTTCCGCCTCCCACCACGAGGGGTGGCGGAGCTCCACGGCGACCCGGACGGAGTCGGGAAAGCACCGCAGGCAGGCGTCCAGGGCGCCGACGTCCTCCCGGAACCGGGCCGGCAGCTGGAGCAGCACGGGCCCGAGCCGGTCGCCGAGCCCGGCCGCGCGGTCCATCAGGCGCGCCACCGGCTCCTCGGGGTCGCGCAGCCGTTTCAGATGGGTCAGATAGCGGCTCGCCTTGACCGCCATGACGAAGCCCTCCGGCGTCCGCTCCCGCCAGGACGCGAAGGTCTCGGAGGTGGGCAGCCGGTAGAAGGCGTTGTTGTTCTCGACGGTGGCGAAGGACCGGGCGTACTCCTCCAGCCACCGTCGCTGCGGGACCGCGGGCGGGTAGAGGACCCCGCGCCAGTCCCGGTACTGCCACCCGGAGGTTCCGACGCGTACGGGCATGGCCGGTCCCTCCTCTCGGAAGTGCGCGGGCCGTACCGCCTCGCCACGGCCCGGGCCCACGGTCGCTCAGCGGCCCGGCTCCACCGTCTCGTCACCGCCCGGATCCGGGCTCCCGAGGGGGCCCGTACGCGCTGTCCTGGAGGGGCCGGGCCGACCTTTCTATTGTGCCGCTTAGCGGCTCCCTAAGCGGCTCCACTCTGAGAGCGGACCGGAAACTTGCTGGTCAACGACCCTGCTCGCCGGTTTGACTCCCCACAGCGGTCGCCATCGGGGAGCCAAACTGGGAGCCACGGCGCTGAAGTCCGCCGGCCTAACTGCTCCCGCCGTCGGCCTCCGAGAAGATCTGGTCCATGGCTTCCGCGCCCTGGGTGATGACCGGGCGGATCTGCTTGCGATACACCAGTTCCGTGGTCTGCGTGGTGCTGTGCCCCACCACGCGAGCAATCACCTCGATGGGGATCCCGTGATCCGACAGAACGGATACGAAGCTGGTCCGGAGTTCTCTCGGCGTCCAGGCTTCGGGAGCCTCGAACCCGGCCTCCTTGAGCAAGGATCTGAACGCGCGCCGAACATCATGGGCAGTACGTTCCGCGCCACTGTCCGTGCCAAAGACGTAGTCGTCGTCACGGACTTCGAGTCCCAGCAACGTGCGCTGTGCTTGCTGGGCTTGCCGCAGAGCGCGCAGGGTGACGACCAGCTGGTGCGGCATGGCCAAGGTCCGGCGGCTCTTCCGCGTCTTGGTCTCTCCCTGGCGTCTCACGGAACGCCAGACCTCGACGTGCGGAACCGAATCCTCGGGCACGTCCAGCTTCACGTGGCTCCACGTAAGCGGGCGCACCTCCTCGGTACGAATGCCGACCAACAGCGAGAGGGCAAGGTATGCGTGGATCCAGGTGCCTGGCATCGCGGAGAGGGCCGCCTTGGCCTGAGGCAAAGTCAGGGACTTACTCGGCCGGCCCGTCTGGCCTTCAGGTGCCTCCACCAGCTCGGCCACGTTGCGGAGAACCTTGCCCCTCCGCTGCGCATGAGCGATCGAACGCCTCAGGATGGACAGCACCATCTGAAGAGAGCTGGTCGCCAAGACCATGGACTTCTCTTCCAACCAGTGGTCGAGCGCGTCGGCCTCCAGGTCGCGCAGCTTCGCCCTTCCAAGGTCGGCCACGATGTGGTTCTTGGCGAGGCTGCGATACGTGTCGATGCTTGCGGTGTCGCGACCTTTGAGACCGTTCTTCAGCCAGTCCGAAACGGCCTGCTCAACGGTATACGTGGCCGAGGTCTTGACCCCCGCCTCCAACTCCTTCTTGAGCTCCTTCAGCTTGTGTCGTACCTCGGTCTTCGTCTTGCCCGACACCTTGGGTCGATGCCGCTTGCCGGCCGGGGTGTAGCCGAGAGAGACGGCCCCGACGAAGCGGCCCTTGGACTTGTCCCAGTAGATCGAGTCTTCTCCATTGCCAGCCTTGCGGGGCCGGCCGGATGCTTCGGGCATTTGCGCCTTCCATAGGAGCGGGGCCGCACCTGGATCGGTGCGGCCCCTCGGGTGAACAGGTCAAGCAGCGGCTTCGGCCTCGCGCTTGAGGAGTTCGACGTAGTCGTCGATGTACTCGGTCGGTACGAGGCGCCTCCGTCCGATTCGGACGGTGCGGAGTCGGCCGAGGCGGATCTCCTCGTACGCCGTCGTCCTCTTGATGCTGAGGACTACGGCCGCGTCCTCGACTCGGTGCAAGCGGCGCTCCGAGGGAGGTGCGGCGGAAGCTCCGGTGGGCACCCGCACGGTCCGGATGGCGTCGTACGGCAGGTGTCGGGCGGGGGCTTCGAGATCAGGCTGCGGCTTCTGGGCGGTTGCCATCTGGCTCCTTCGGCTCGGTCCGGGGGCCGGAACCCCGGAAAGTGCTGACAGAACTGACAGAACCTCGCCGTATGGCCGCTGACCTGGGGGTTTGGCTGCTTCGGCCGCTGTGACAAAACCTCAAAAAACTCTGACAGAACCTCGGAAACCTGGGTTCTGTCACAGCGGCCCCGCCCTGTCCGGCGGGAGGTTTTTTGAGTTCTGTCGGAGTTTCCGGAGGTTTTGTCAGAGCTCCGGATGCGGCTGTTTTCGCAGGTCAGCGGCCATGTCGGGAGGTTCTGTCAGTTCTGTCAGTGGTTTCGGGGGTTTTCAGGTGGCGGAGGTGATGCGGGGGTGGGTCTCGTAGCGGGGGGAGGGCGGCCGGCCGCCGCGTGTGGTGCGGGGCGGCGGGGGCTGCTGGCGCACCCAGCCGTGTTCTTCAAGGAGATTCAGGGCGGGGTCGAGGTCGCTCATGGCGGGGAAATCACTGCGGGGCATCGCGCGGAAGAGGTCGCGTTTGGCGAAGGTGGCGGTGCGGGTCTCGCGCAGGTGGGTCAAAACCGTGTGGGCGGCTTCCTGGGCCGGGTCGGCCTTCATGGCGTCGAAGACGTCCAAGGCGTGGGCGGTGAAGTAGTCCCCGAGGCGGGTGGCGGCGGCCATCGTCTCGGCGGCGATCGGCCGGGTCCAGGCATCCTCGGGGTGGGCGGCGACGTGGAGCAGCCCGGCGATGCGGGCGACGGCTCCGTCGCGTTTGCTGGCCCAGTTCACGATCGGCGCGAGGGTTCCGTCCTTGCGCAGACGGGATTCAGTGACGCGCTGGTAGGCGAGCAGGACGGCGTCGGCCTCGGGGGTGAGGGCCAGGGCGGCGGTCTCGGTCCAGGCCGCGAGGGTCAGGGCGAGACGGCCGAGATTGTGGGCGTAGGTGGCGGCGGTGTCAGGGCTGAGGAGCCTCGGGGTGAGATTGCGGTAGCCGACGAGAGAGGCGGGCTTGGAGTAGAGGAACCGGGCGAGCAGACCGCGTCCGTCGGCGCCCTTGATCTGCCCGATGGAGTCGAGGACGTCCGGCTGCACGGCCAGGCCCATGGTGATGGCGGGGTTTTCGATGTACTGGGCCTCCCTGGCCTGGCGGTTGACGCGGGCCATGTCGCCGGCGTGGCCCTTGAGGAAGATCCCCATGTTCGGGGCGCCGGAGTAGCGTCCGGCGATGATCTCGAAGATCTCGCCTTCGGGAGACAGGATCGAGATCCGTCCGTCCTGCTGGGCGAGGAGGGTGGTCAGGCTTTCGGCGGTGACGTCGTCGGCGATGAGCTGCGGCTCGGCGGGGATGACGGCCGCCCGCTCGGCGGCCTGGGTGAGCGAGACGGCCTGGGCGGTCAGCTCGGCCAGCTTGTCGGCCTCGGCGTTGGCTGCCTGCTTCTCGGCCTTCTCCGCGGCGGCCTTCGCGATGCGCGCGGCTGCGGCGGCCTCCGTCCGCTGGGGGGCGGTGAGTTCGATGAGGGCCTGCTCGGCGGCGAGGAGAGGCTTGGTCATGAGTCCGAACACGGCGCTCTTGCGGTTGCCGGGCGGGAGGGCAACGGCGGTGTAGAGGTTGACCGGCTCGCTCCACTGCCCGCGCACGGTCACGGTGAGGCGTCCGCCGGCGGCGGTGCCGATGACGGCAAGCGCGAGGCACCCGGCGAGGTCGACGGGTGTCTGGGTCTCCTCGGCGACCTCCGCCGCCATCGCGCCGAGCCAGTCGGGCAGCGCGTCCACGGGGAAGGCGGGGAGCTGTCCGCGCGGGTTGATGGGTACGGGTTCGTCCCACACGGGCCCGGCGACGTCCTCAGCGGTCATCTCCTCGAACCCCGCCCACAGCTCAGGGTCATGCGTGCTCATGCGGAGTTCCTTCCTTGGCGGCGAGTAGGGGGCAGAGGTTGCGGTGGGCGGTGTGGTCGGCGATCAGGTCATGGACCTGGCGGTGGCCGACGGCGCTGCGGTCGCGTCCGCAATCGCACCGTGAGGTGGCGGTGGGCAGGGCGCCGCGGCCGGGTGCGGTGATGTGGAGCATGCCGACGATCCGGGCCCCGGCGGCCGGGTACGGCATAGGGATGGAGGGGACGCCTTCGGCGACGCCCTTCGGGGCGCCTACCAGCCGCAGGTGCCGCAGCCGTTCGGCGCCGCTGAGACCGGAGGGCGCGGAGGTAGTGCTTTTCAGGCGGGGAGTGGGGCGGGGGCTCATGCCGTCTCCCGGGGCCGGGCGGTACGGATGGACCAGTTCAAGGCGCTGCGCAGGGTCGAGCGGCACTCGGCCGGCCGCAGACCCGCCGCCTCCCCCGCCGCCTGAAAAGCCTCCTCAACCACGTGCCGGTCGAGGTCGCCCCACGCGACGAACCGGCCCACGGCGCGCGCGGCCCGGAACAACTCCGCCTCCCTGCCACCCTCCCGGGCGGCAGCGACGGCGGCGGTCTCGCGCTCCAGCACCACGTCCGCGTAGCGGCTCACCCGCGTCGGGAGTGCGAGGCGGACGGGCCGGGTGGGCTTCTCCTGGCGCGTGAGGGTTTCCATCAACCACGGGGGCAGCTCGGCCACGGGAGCGTCGTCCAGGACGGTGTACAGCCCGGTGGGGGTGGTGCTGCCGGGGGCGACGACGTATCCGCCCCAGGCGCGGGTGTCGATGTGCCGGCCGAGCTTGCCCGCGCTGTTGGTCAGGCGGATTCCGGTGGGGGCGGTGAAGTACAGGTGTGCTCCGCCGCTCGCGGTCCGGACCCGGTAGGTGGTGGGGACGGCCTGCCCGGCGCGCTCGCAGAGCGCCTGCAAGGAAGTGGCGCCGTCAGGCGTCCCCTTCGGGTCTTTCGGCTTGAGCGTGTCGAGGTCGACCACGAGCAGCCCGGCCGGGCCGGTCGCGATCCCGACGTTGTACGGCCGCGCGCTCCACGCGGCCCGGATCAGGTCCGGGTCGGTGGTGGCGCGCTCCTCGGGCTTGCGGTGACCGTCCGCGCACCGGCCGGTGCCGGGGCAGTTCGCTTCGGGGTGGCCGGCGGGCCGCTTGTCCCAGGGCCGCAGGGGGAACACGGGCCAGCCGCGTTCGGCTGCGTCCAGCGCTGCGCGGAGCAGCGCGGGACGGGGGTCATGGGTCATGCTGGGTGTCTCCAGTTCTCTCAAGGGTGCTGGATGAGGGCGGCCCCGGTTCTTGGCGGAATGGGGGGCCGCCCTCGGTCTTGCTGGTCAGGCAGCGAGTTCGGGCTGGTGCCAGGAGGGCAGGTCGTTCAGGATTGCGGCACGCGGGCCCAGCCAGTCGGTGTGGCGGTCGAAGACGATTAGCCGCGAGGCGGGCGCAGGTGGTCAGAGCGATGTCAGAGCTTCCGGCTACCGTCGCGGGATGATCAGCTACGGGATCCGCCTTACGCGCGAAACTTTGTGCGCGTGTGAAGGGTGTGGCGTAACCGTCCGGTACCTAGGCGAAGGACGACGCAAGGGGCACTGCCTTAGCTGTAGCCGGAGGGCTCGCCAAGGTGGCCGGTACAACCTAACTGCGAGCGACGTGATAGCCATCCTGGATTTCCAGGGAGGCGTTTGTGCCCTGTGCGGCAACGGCCCTGAAGGGGAAGCAACCTCCACTCCTTGGCACATCGATCATGATCACGAATGCTGTGCGCCTTCTGACGCAGCATGGTCCATAGGCGGAGGGTGCGTCCGGGGCTTGCTATGCAACGGATGCAATTCCCGAGGGGTCGCCTGGTACGAAGACCTTCCTGCAGACCGCAAGGACTGGGAGCGCATGAACAACTACCTAAGCGATCCACCAGCCCGTCGCCTTCAAGCTGCTGGACGGCTGAAGTTCCGCTCACCGGACTTCGCACGTAACTGTGAGTACCGCAGGCGTTTCAACGAACGCTGACCGCTCCGACCACGGACTCAGTACGCGCAGATGGGTATCAGTGGTGGTCTACGGTTCCGTGGGCGCGGCCGAACAGACCGGTCGCGGTGATGTTCTGCGTGATGTGCGTCGCTCCGCCCCCTCGGCCCCTGCGGGCGCCTCGGATGAGGAGGGGGACGGCGATGACAGCGGCGACGATGAGGGCTGCGGCGGACCAGAGGGCTCGGCTCATGGCGATGAGTCCCGGGGCTGCGTAGGAGAGTCCGATTCCGGCGGCGGCCACACCGGCGCCGATCGTGGGAGCGAGCAGAGCGGTGGTCTTGGCCCAGCCGGGGATCGGCTGCCCGACCGCAGCGGCCGGGGCCGGTGGGGCGGGCGGTTGGGTGTAGGCGAGGGTGCGGACGCCGTTGGGGAGCGTGACCCAGTCGACGCCGGGCGGGATCTCGGCGGGCTGGATCACCGGCTGCCGCATGTTGGTGGGGAGGGTGATCGGGTCGCCGTAGCGGGTGGGGGTGGTGATCTCGTACGTGGGTTCATGGGCCACGACTCGGGTCCTTTCAGCGCGGTGGGCGGTGCCTCGTTGTGAGGCACCGCCCACGGGGGTCGGTGACGCTGTGTGGTCGTAGTGGGGTGCGGCTACTGGGTAGTGGCTACTGGGGTCCCCAGTAAAAGAGCCCGATGGGACGGCCTGTACGCCTCAGTGGGGCGCCTACCGGGTAGTGGGGCGCGCCCCACTACCCGGTACTCGGTAGCTCTCTGTAGAGGCGTCTGGGCGTGTCCCCAGCGCGTCTAGGCGTGGTCGGGGTGGACGTAGACGGAGTGCGGGCCGTTGTCCCGGTAGGTGAGTTGGCCTCGCTCGGCTGCGGCTTTGAGTCCCGCCCGCACGGTCTTGCGGTCCCTGCCGACCGTGTCGGCGACGGCGGAGGGCTTCATGCCCTCCGGCCCGGCGGCCTGGATCGCCTCGATGGCCGTCGGCAGCCAGTCCGGACCCCCGGCCGCTTCCCGGTCCTTGCGGAGCGCGGTCAGGTTCAGCCCGGCCGGGGGCTGGTCTTCGGGGTCGTCGTCGGGGTCGGCGATGGTGCCGAACTCGGCGTCGATCTGTGCCATGAACTTCCGCGCGAGTGCGTCCTCATCCGCCTTGGACTGGCCGGTGGGCGGCTGCGTGCTGCGGTGGGCGGACAGGTTCAGCCCGTTCGGCTTCCCGGCCGGCGACGCCTGCCCGTCGTCCTCGCCGGTGGTGGTGGGGTGGTGGGCGCGCATCCATGCGGTGCGGGTGGTGTCCCACCTGCGCGCGTAGTCGGGCCCGGCGGCCTTGGCGGAGACGTCGTCCAGCCTCGGGTGGAGGGTGGTGGTGGCGTGGACGATGTCGCGGATCTGGCTGGGCTTGATTCGCCAGGATTTGAACAGGGCGGCCGGTGATTCGGGGGTGCCCATGAATCCGGCGCCCTTGTAGGGGGCCTGGTCGACCTTGAGCCCTCGGGCGTTGGGGAAGACCTTGGACAGGTCCATGCCCTCGACTTCCCCGCCGGTCAGACAGACCCGGGCTTTGGCCTCGCGGCGGATCATCAGGTTTCCCAGCACCGACCCGGTCGCCCCGAGGGCGGTCAGGACGGTGCGCACGGCCATGGCGCGGAGCATGCGGATGACTTCGAGGATCTTTGCGGCGAGCTTGCGCATCTTGGGGTCGTTGCTGGCGAGGATCTCCGCGCCTTCATCGATCACGAGCATGATCTGCGGGATCTTCGCCGAGACGGGAAGCAGGTCGGTGTTCGCCTGGGCCATGAGGTCCTGGTAGGCGACCTTGCGCTGGTTGCCCACTCGCAGGGCCGCGTCGAGCATCAGCATTGCTTCCTCGTAGGAGGAGGCGAGCCAGTCGATGCCGGGCCGGGTCTCCTGCTCGGGGTTGCTGTTGGCGTCCAGGGCGGGGCGGATCCAGGGCAGGCCGGCCGATCCGGCGTTCAGGTCGATCACCCAGGTCAACATGTCCTTGGCCCGGGCGAACCCGGCGAGAACGGTGTGGAGGAAGTTGGTCTTGCCCGAGCCGGTCGGCCCGACCACCAGCGCGCACTGCTCGCGCAGGTACGCCTTCACCTCCCGGCCGTCGGTTCGGACGCCCCAGGGCAGGCCGGTGAGGCTGGACAGGGGCGTGTAGTCCTCGGGGTAGGGGATCTCCCCAGCGAGGACGTTGACGGTGGTGACGTCGATCAAGACCCGGCCCTGGTCGATGCCCCGCGACGCGGTCGCGGTGCAGCCGTGCGGCAGCCGGGCGTCCGCCGAAAGCCGCGCCGTCTCCTTGGCGATCCGGTCGTAGGTCACCCCGCCGGGCGGGAGTTCGGCGTCGATCGTGAACCCGGTCCCCGTCGGCCACTGCTCGACGGCCAGCACCCTGAGGGTGATGTTGCAGACCCGCTGGACGCGGTCGACCCACTCGGCGGCGATCGCCCGGCGTTCGGCGGAGAGTTCGCGGGCGACCTGCCGTTCAGCGGCTGCCAACGCTTCGAGTTCGCGTGCTTCTTCGTAGAGGCCGGTGGAGCGGGCTGCGGCCCCCATCCCGACGCCGATGGTGGCCAGGGAGCCGAGGGCGGCCCAGGTGAGGGGGCCGGTGGTGATGGCCCAGGTGGTCCATCCGGCTCCGACCAGCCAGGACGCGGCCCGCATCGCGATGGTGCGGGCGGCGAGGCGTTCGCGGAGGCTGGAGATGGTGTGGCCGATGGCGCCGGCGGCGCCGGCGGCGAGGGCCCATCCGGCGGGCATGCCGGTGGCGGCGCCAGTGGTGGCCAGGGCGAGGGCTCCGGTGGTGGCGGACAGGGCGCCGGTCACGGGTCCGTGACCGGCCGCCCAGTCCCACACCGGCCCCGTCGGGGTGGCGGTGTTGTTTGCCATGGTCAGACGTTCCATCCCTTCTCGGCCTCGGGTCCGTTGCGCGGGTCCTCGTGGCGGGCGATGTCGGCCTCGTGGGCCTGGCGGAACACCGGCCCCATGTCCTCGGCGACCGCGACCGCCGACATGACGGCGCCGAAGATGTCGCTGAACCCGTCCGCGACCTCCTTCTCCAGCGGGAACTCGGAGTCGGCGCGCTCAGCCAGGATCCGCATCACGTTCGCCACGCTCGTGAGCGCGGCCGGAAGGCTCTCGACCATGGCGAGGATCTCCATCGCGCTGTCCGGCTCGTAGGACTGCGCGGCGGACTCCATCTCGGCGGCCTGCTCTTCGAAGTTGAACCCAGACATCAGAACTTCCTCACTCGAATCGGTGGACGTACCGGGGCCGGCCGGACGCTCGGCCTGGTCCCCGACCTGCTCGTTGTCGTGCTCGGTGGCTTCCGCGTCGGCGGCGGCCTCCTCCGTTTCCTGCTGGTCCCGGATCTCCTGGTCACGACCTTCGCGCTCCTCGCGGGCCTGCTTCATGAGGCGGGCGAACAGGCGGCGGCCGGGCTGCTGCAGCCAGGCCCAGCCGAGCTTGCGCCCCAGCGGGGTGGTCAGCACCCCGACCAGCCCGAGCGCCCCGGCCAGGAGTGCCGCGAGCAGGCGACGGCCCTGGAACCGGGCCGCCGACCGGCGCAGCGCCTTCCGCGCCTTCTGCCGCGCGGGGGCTTTGCGGACGGCGGAACGCTGCGCCGCTACCTGACCGGCCGCCTTGGTGTCGGCGGCCTTGCGGAGCCTGCCAACCGCAGCGCTGCGTGCTTTCCCGGCCGCGTTCGTGCCCCGAGCGACCGCCCGCCCCACCGGCCCCTTCCACGCGACCGATGCGGCACGGGCCTGGGTCTTCGCGGCACGCCGGGCGTCGGCGACCTGACGGCGGGCGGCCGTCGTTCCCGCCCGCTGCGCGGCTTTCGACGGGTTGGCCGTCCGGGACTGCTCGCGCAGCGCCTTGACCTGACCGACCCGCCCCAGCGGCTTCCCCGCAGAGGTGCCGGGCCGGGTGGAGCCGGACGTACCCGCCGCCGCCTTGCGGCCGCCTCGTGCCGCCGTGGCGGCGCCGGGAGCGACCGGGCGGGCGGCCTTTCGTGCGGACTTGCTGCCGGCGCCGCTTCCCCGGGCGGTCGAACCGCCCGCGCGCTTACCCGCAGCGGCAGCTCGGTTCGACTGCTGCGGCACCCGGCCGACAGCACCGTGTCGGGCCCCGCGACCAGCACCACGGGCGGACAGTCGGGCCTTTCTGGCCTTCTCGGTGGACTTGCCCGGCTTGGTGTTCTTGCGGTGGGCGGCGGTGGCGCCGAGGACGACGGCCCCGGTCGCCGCGATCGCCGCGGCGATCGGCCCGCCGGCCAGAGCGGCGGCCCCGAGCAGGGACGCAGTCGCGTTCGCCCCAGTCAGGGCGAGCGGAACGACCGGCCACCCGCCCGGCGTGTGGTCCAGCTCTGCCGTCCTCGCGGTCTCGGACGCGGCCGGCGGGGACTGAACGGGTGCCGGTTCGGGAGCGGGTGTGGCCTCGGGGGCTACTACCGGCTCGATGCGGACATCGGTCATGCTGTGAACCTCCCTTTGGGAGACGAGAGGGCCCGGCCGGGACTGTGGAGGAAGCGGCCGGGCCCTTTGGCTTCGTGCAGGGCTAGAGCTGCGCGACGTTGTGCCCAGGGATGACGTAGATGTCGGTGACGAAGTCCGCGTGGGCCCAGCGCTCGGGCCCGAAGTGCAGCGCGATGACGGACACCGGGTTCCCGGCGCGGTCGGTGGTCTCGTACTGGCCGACCCACTGCGCGTCCTTGCGGTCGATGACGATCCAGCGCAGCGCCAGATCGGTGCGCGGGGTCCGAGTGGCCAGGGCCACGGGGGTGGTCTCGTCGGTGCGGCGCAGGACGGTGTTCATCGTGGTGGCGTGCGTCATGAGGTCTCCTCGGGTGAGGTCAGACGGTGGTGTGGGGTGCGTCCGCGCACGGGACGCACAAGCCGAGCGAGGGCGGGATGCGGTATCCCGCGTCCCGGCCGCACTCGGGGCAGATGCGGCGGGCCGCGTTCGCCCGTTCCAGGGCCGCCCACCGGGCCGGGGTCATGGGGCGGACGGGCTTGGCCTGGTCGATGCGGTAGAGGTTGGCGACCAGCGGCCCCCGCCGCCGGCGAGGGCGTTCGAGCTGCGCCACGACCGGCTGACCGCCCGGCCGCAAGCCCCGGGCACGCAGCTGCCGGAACGTGGCGAGCCCGTCGGGGGCCAGGCGCCACCGGTAGACGGGGAGGGTGCTCACGACGCGGCCCCTTCAAGAGCGCGAGCCGTGGGCGCGGTGTTTTGGTGGTCGCGGAGTTCCTGGTAGCGGGTGGAGACCCAGCCGACCGACCAGCCGCACAGCTCCGCGGCCTGCCGGACCGGAAGCCCGGCGTGGAAGGCCGCGGTCACTGCCTGGCGGGCCCGGTCCTCGGGGAACTTCTCCGTCGCCGGACC
Source organism: Streptomyces sp. NPDC036822 (assembly GCF_055609145.1). Taxonomy (NCBI): domain Bacteria; kingdom Bacillati; phylum Actinomycetota; class Actinomycetes; order Kitasatosporales; family Streptomycetaceae; genus Streptomyces; species Streptomyces sp. NPDC036822. The sequence goes on along the minus strand of NZ_JBVJPY010000007.1, from coordinate 87,069 downwards.
GGCCGCGAGAAGTTCAGCGCGTTCACGCTCGGCCCGCTCGCGGCGCTCGGCCTGTTCACGGGCGGCGGCTTCCTCCCGCTCTCGCCGCGCCTGCTCGGCCCGCTGAGCGGCCTCACGTTCACGGGCCTGGCGCTGCTGTTCACGCTCCCGCTCAGCCCGTTCACGCGCCTGCTGCTGGTGTTCACGCTCGCGCTCAAGGCGTTCACGCTCTGCCTGCCGAGCACGCTCGGAGGCCTCGGCCTGCTCGCGTTGCTCCCGGCGTGCGCGCTCCTCCCGCTCGGCCTGTTCACGGGCCAACCGGGCTTCGTGGTCACGCTGTTCACGAGCCAGCCTCTCGGCGTGCTCACGCTCCTCCCGGGCCCGCCGCTCCCCCGCCTCACGTGCCTCGCGGGCGGCTTGCTCGCGGGCTGCCTGCTCGGCCTTCCTCTCGGCCTCCAGGGCCGTCAGAGCGGCGGTAATCGCCCGGCGGTACGCCAGGCCGGTCTCCGCCGTGACGATCAGCAGCAGCGGTGCGACCGCGTGCACGGCCACGCCGACCAGGTCTTTCCGCAGTGCGGAGTCGGCGACGTTCAGGGCCAGGGTCATGCAGCCGGTCATCCACCGCAGCACCACCGGCCACCGGCCGCCGTGCCCGCCCAGGCGGGCCAGGACGGAGTCCAGGCGGACGACGATCACGACCGCCGCGTCGACCACGAGTGGCAGGATCGGCGCGGTCCAGTCCCACTCGTTGGCGGTGTGGGCCGCCATGAGCGGGGTCACCGTGAGGACGGAGTAGAGCATCGCGCCGGACACGATCAGCCACGTGCCGACCGACAGAGCCCGCTCCGCTGAACGGATCTGAACACTGTTCACGGCCCGACCTCCGCCCGTGAACGCCCCGCCGCCGGGGTGGGGATCCTGGCGAAGGCGACCAGACTCAGCCGCGCGCCGGCGTAGTCGGCCTCGGCCTCCAGGACCCGGGTGCGGCCGTCGCCCTGAACGTGGTGGGTGACGTTTACCGGGTCGATCCCCAGCGCCTCACGCCAGGCCTCGAACCCGGCGCAGTCGTTGTGGAACGCCAGCGTCAGCAGGTCCGGGTAGACCGTGGACACCGACACACACGGGGCCGGAAGGTGCGGGTACTCCACGCTGAACAGCCGCAGAACAAGCAGCGGCGCGTTCAACGCGGCGAGCGTCTGCGTGCTCACGCGGCACCGCCCGACTGCGCCGCCGTGACGCGGTTGCTCAGGTCGCGGCGGACGGTCAGGACCCGGTTACGGGCTCGGCGGATGCGCCGGGTGTCCAGCGCGGTGGCCGGCCGGTCCAGCAGCGGCAGCCGCGCGTCGAGCAGCTCGACCTCCGCCAGGATCAGCGGCATCTCGGCCTCGATCGCGTCCAGCTCCGCATCCGACGGCTCACCGTCGAACGGGGTAGCTGTAACGAGCTTTTGAAGTGCAGCGATGGACTTCATAGGGTCGTGCTCCCTTCCATGAGGAACGGCCCGAACCGAGGCCCCGGAGTTACCGCTCCGGGGCCTCACGCCGTTGGAACCACCCGGCTCCCCTCGACCCCGCCCGTACGACCGAAGCCAGACGGGCGGAGGAGGCAACCGGCCGCAGTTTGAGCTGCGGTGGGCCGTGCTGCTTCAGGCCTCCAATGCGCGTGGTGCCCCTCGCCCCGAGGAGGTCCTGGTTCTCGGGGTTCGTGGGGGTCTTGTTTGCCCACGCGGTTCTTTAGAGCCGATGGCGTGTCCCCCTGCGGGGTGTGAGGCCCGGTTGTGACGCGGGCCCGGTCTCGATCGGCTGGTCTCCACTCACTCGCCGGCCTCATCACGGCGTCCTGCTGTGGTGGATCACGCTGTTGAGTTGGCGCACACCGGACTTAGGCCACTTGAAGCCCATCTGGTGCGCACCAACAGATTGACATCTGGTGCGCACCAGACGCAACCCCTGTCGTGGGTTGCGTGTCGGTGCACATCTCCAGAGAACGACTCAACCCGGGTGTCTCGGTAGCCAACTGGGGTTAACCTCAGGGGGGTTAACCAGCTTTCACCTGGGGCTTTACGGGAGGCAGCGTGGCTACGGGGTTAAGGGCAGTAAGGACCGCGCACGGATGGTCCCAGGAGCGATTGATCTATGAGATGCGGCGATTCGCGGAGCAGCGGCTGCTCGATATCGCCTCGGCGGCGAGCCTTAAGACCTACATCTCGGAGTGGGAGAACGGTCGGCGTGCCATCACTGACCGGTATGCCGCAATCCTCCGCCCACTCCTGGGTATCACCGACGACGAACTACGAGGCGCGGCCGACGCTCAGGAGCCACAAGCAGACGGCTACGCGGACTTGCTGAGCCGGATCGATGCGGCAGGCAGCCTAAGTGAGTCCATGGTTCCGTCGTTCCTGGCCCAGACCGAACTACTGCGCACCATGGACCGGCAGATGGGCGCGGCCGGTCTGGTCGACCAGATGAACGGCCACCTTGCGGCCATGGAAGAGGCGCTCACCTTTGCCGTGCTGCCAGGGATGCGCAAGCCCATCGCCACCGCGCTCGCGGGAGCGTCCACCCTTGCCGCTTGGCAGGCGCTGGACGCCGGTGCAGTGGAAAGGGCGTGGCGGAGGTACGAGCTAGCTAAGAAGGCCGCCCAGGAGGCCGACTCCCCGCTCTACCTCGCGCACGCCATGGGGGAGCAAGCGTACGTACTCGCGGACGCCGGTCGGCCTCAGCTTGCGATCGAGTTGGTGCGGGACGCCCAACGCACCCAGCCCAAGCTTCAGTCGCCCCGACTACGGGCCTGGCTAGCCGCAGCAGAGGCCGAACTCTGCGCAGCGGCCGGGGTCGGGAGGGAGCCAGAGGCCCTCGCGGCGCTTGAGCGAGCGACTTCCCTGCTACCGGACGACGGGGAGGTGCGTGACGCCGACATGCTGAGCATCTTCCTCAACACTGATCACCTGGCGAGGTGGCGCGGGAACGTCCTCGCCAAGCTCGGAGATGCTTCTGCGATGGATGAGTTGTACGCCTCCTTGGACGGCGTGGACGCATCCTTCGTGCGCGCGAGGTCCGGGCTGCACTGCGACCTCACCCAGGCTCATATGGCCCGGGGGGAGTTGGAAGACGCGCAGTCACACCTTCATAAGGCCCGACTGCTGGCGAACCGCACGGGATCCGTGCGGTATCGCCGTCGGGTGGACCTGCTTACCGGTCGCCTCTAGAACGGGAGGCCAAGATGTGCAGTAGGGCCACGAGCGTGCCAGACCCCATGAGCTTATTCTCCGCCATCAGCCGAGGGATGTCGTCAAGAGGGATCCAGGCGACCTCGCCGGCCTCCTCCGCATCCGTAGGTTCACCGACCTTCTCAGCCCCGCGGGCCACGAAGATCTCATGGGGCGAGTCGACCATGCCGATCATCGGCTGGTAGCTCACGACGTGCTCAAGGGGACCCGGACGCCAGCCCGTCTCTTCCTCCGTCTCACGTGCGGCCGTTGTGGCGGCCTCCTCGCCAAAATCAACGATCCCGCCGGGTAGCTCCCAACCCCACTGTTGCGGGACGAAGCGGTATCGCCACAGCATTAGGACGCGGTCTTGGTCATCGATCACGGCGTTCACGGCTACGCGAAAGAGTCGGACGACGTGGTGCTCGAAGCGGGCGACGCCGGGGGGCTCCACGTCAACCAGATCCAAGGTCACCCACCGGTTCTCGTATACGTGACGAGAGCCGTGGATCCGCCAAGGCTCCATCTCCGCTGGCGTCGGGACACTCTCGCCCCCGAGAACTCGATAGGAGCTGCGATCGTAGGCCTTAATGAAGTGCTCGTGTGACAGGCGAGCGAGCACTTGGCGCAGCGCGGTCCGGCCGATCTCAAGCTCTGCGCTCAGCGCCCGCTCGGACGGCAGCTTGCTACCGGGGCCATAGTGGCCTGACTCGATCCGGGACCGGATCGTTTCGTAGACCCTCTGCGTCTTTGGTCCCATCCGCAGAGCACACTCCTTAGTCGTTTGCAGGTGCCGGTAAGGATATCTTTGCTCATCAGCGGTAGCGACAACGTCTCACATATCCCCATGCTGAAGATGAGCCCAACAAGCGATGAGCCGCGACCGTCACTCCCCTGGTTCCCTTCTTTCAATTAGCACTGTCCCGAGAGGCCAAGCCTTTCCGGAAGACCGCCTAAAACGCCTCTCCGGGTTTCTCCACCTTTGCAGCCTGCTCCAGACAAGAACGATTACAGCCACGACCATCAGTAGGGAAAGATATCCCACCCATGCACCCATTTCACCCTTTTCTGCAAGCACTCGGAGAGGTGTTGCCGCATTGCCAATTAGGCCGCTATCCGGAATCTTGCGAGCCACATCGAGGGTCTCATCCATGGCTGGAAGCCCAAGCAGCACAGTCGCAAGTGCAGCGGTGGCCGCCAAGGCGTTAGCCCTACGCGCAGATCGCTGAGATTCTATGGTGGCCACCAACTGCTGCACTTGATTCAAGCTTTCGATTGTGTGCGCAACCGGTCAGCATGCCACCCCTTAAGCAGAGTGTCTGCAAGGTCTCGCGCGGTTCCATGAACGAGAGGTGTATCTCGATACTCTCGAAGCCCATATATCGCATCCTCCTGAAGGCTTCGAATACTTTTCAGGCGCCCACGACTCCTAGATACCCTCCAGTCGATCATGCGGATCTGCCAGTACTGCAGTAGTGCGCATTCCGAAATCATCACATGCTGCAAATGCCCCGCATACTCTTCGTGTCCACTGAACCCCGGCCAGCGAAAGTACATAGTATGGGACGGGTTCATGTATACCGAATAGTCAATGTTTAGAGAACTATCCTCCGGCATCAGATCCGCAACCGAGGATCCCCTCTGCCCGTGTCGGCTCTTGTATCGCGTTACCAGCTCAGTAAGTTCCTCTGGGTGGCATTCACGAAAGCCCAACTCCGAAGGGCAGCACGAGATCTTCTCAACGAAGATTGAAGGATGGCAGAGAAAGTCTCCACTGGGTTTCGAATCGGATGCTGCAAATATGGCATCAAAGTAAATTTGAAACATTTCGGAGAGTGAGATCGCATTTTGGTACGCTATTCGACGCCACCGAGTTCCTGACCTAACCTCAGCGACCCACTCACCGGGCATGCTGTCGCTTCGACGCCCGTCGAGAGACGCTTTAATCAAGTCCTCCGGATACTCCGCAGCTAGAACTATAGGACTCCCACCGAATTGCATCTCACTCAACCGACTTGCTTCAATATCACGGGGGAATCGGATGGCTATAGTTACTTGAACAACTCCGGATCGGTGAAGCAGAGCCGTGGCGTTCGCGTACATCCCATCACTGAAATCTGAACGCTCGCGAACTATACCTCCATCCTTGTGCGTGAGCCAAACAACAATATCCCGCAGATGCAGGCGAAGGTAGGGCTCCTCGATTCGATAAGCAGGCCTATAGACTTCACATTCAACTGCATGCTGCACGGCGTTGATAGCTTGCTCCTCGGCTACCGAAAGCTCGATTGTTTCGATGCTCTCATCGAACGAGCGAACCAGATCAGCTAGTTCCGCCGGCGAGGAATACCCCCTATTCCCGCGAAAAGGGTTATACAACATTGCGAAGATTCGCGAAGCCCTTAGCGGGTGGCGCAGTATCCACCGGCGGATACCGCCCTCATCTACGGCCCGTGCAAACTCGCGCCACGTGTGAGACGCGCGAATCAAGTCATACAGGTCGGAGTAGCGGTGCCCCATTCGGACCTCGGGGTGGGCTGGCGTACCAACAGTCTCAGCAACTGCCTTACCAAGCAGACGATCAGCCACCGCATGGATGTCCATCCGTCGGTCCCCACCCATGGTGAAGGTGAAGTATCCGACGCTGTCGCCGATCACTGCGGCATGCTGCCTGGTAGTCCCCATGCTTCAGTGAAACATGACAGGAGTGAGTCCGACGCGTACCACGGCAACTCCTCGGGAGCGAAGGCAGCGAGAGCCTCTGCACCTCGAAAGCTGCCGAGCATGCGGTCAGTCTGAGAACGACCGGGACCCACAACTGGCCCCTGTTAATCCCGCCGAGACGAGGGTTCACGTGCCCTGTCCTGGATCGAGTCGGCAGACGACTTCGCGCGGTCTTCCGTCCGTCCCGCAACCTGAAGCCGCCCACAGGGCGTCCCCGAGCAACATGGCCGCGTTCCTCGTGGCTCCCCGCGAGAGCCACCCAGGGAGCCACCGCACACGACATCTGGCGGACACGAGCGGACGCACACGAACCAACAGAGGGCGTCCGTCCCGCGCTTGGGGCGCGAAGGCAGGCAATCCCTGAGCCCACTCTTAGCGGCTCCTTAAAGCGACCATAAGGATCGCCATCACCCGTTCCCAGCAGCCCTTTTCACGGATTCCGGCGGCTAGCTTGCTCAGCGACCCCCCACGTTCCCCTCTCGAAGGAGTCGCTCCTCATGACCGCTCGCCGTACGGCCGCCACCGCTCTCGTCCTCGGCATCGCGCCGCTCGCGCTGGCCGGTCTCGCCGCCACCCCTGCCGTCGCGCACGGGTCGATGACGGACCCGGTGAGCCGGGTCTCGGCCTGTTACGCGGAGGGGCCCGAGAGCCCGCGGTCGGCGGCGTGCAAGGCCGCGGTGGCGGCGAGCGGGGCGCAGGCGTTCTACGACTGGAACGCGGTGAACATCGCCAACGCCGCCGGCAAGCACCGTGAGCTGATCCCGGACGGCAAGCTGTGCAGCGCGGGCAACGACAAGTACCGCGGCCTCGACCTGGCGCGCGGCGACTGGCCGGCGAGCAAGCTGGACTCCGGGGCGCACACCTTCCGCTACAAGGCGACCGCGCCGCACCGGGGCTCCATCGCGCTCTACGTCACCAAGGACGGCTACGACCCGTCGAGGCCGCTGAAGTGGTCGGACCTGGAGGAGAAGCCGTTCGCGACGGTGACCGACCCGAAGCTCGAGAACGGGGACTACGTCTTCGGCGGGACCGTCCCGGAGAGGTCCGGGCGGCACCTGATCTACTCGGTCTGGCAGCGCTCGGACTCCCCCGAGGCGTTCTACACCTGCTCCGACGTCGTCTTCGGCCAGGACAACGGCGGCGCGGGCGGTGCCCCGGCCCCGACGGCGAGCGCGCCGAGCGAGGAGCAGATCGAGGACGGGAAGGACCAGTCCTCGGTCGAGCACGGCGGGCACGGGGACGACGACGCGGGGACGGGGGCGAAGGAGACCGCGGCGGCGCCCGCGGCATCGGCCTCAGAAGCGGCCGGGCCGGCCCCGGCGCCGGCCGAGGCCGCCGGGTCGCGGCCGGCCGAGACCGCGCCCGGCGCGTCCGCGCCGAACGCGCCCGCCGCCGCCGGCTCGGGCGAGAACCTCGCCGAGACCGGTGGCGACAGCTCGACCCCGTACATCGCGGTCGGCGGCGCCGCCGTGCTGGCGATGGGAGCGGCCGTGCTCTTCGCCACGGTCCGCCGCTCGTCGCCGTCGACGGGCCGCCACAGCCGCTGACCCCGTCGGGACCGGCCGGATCGGGTGGATCAGCCGATCACCGAGAGGCAGGTGGTCGGGGTCGCGTGGGCCGGGTCGAGGGCGTTGGCCACCTCGTGGAACGTGACCCGGTCCACCGTCCCGATCGCGACGTGCTCCGACAGGTCGAGGGCGCACCTGTCCTGGATGAGGACGTTGGTGACGTGGGCGCCGTCGAGGAACTGTGAGCGGTAGGGGGTGACGACCTCGTCGTACCGGGTCGCGATGACCGTGTACGTCACGCCCGGGACGGTGTCCCCGCCCGCGTTGAGCTTGGTGAGGAACGGCGAGCCGGCCACCTGGTCGGCGAGGCCGGGGGTCTTCTCGTCGATCAGGTCGGCGACGCCGGGGAAGTACGGCAGCAGCCGGGTGAGGCCGAGCAGTGTCGTGCCGTGGTTGTCGGGGGCGATGCCGACGAGCGCGCGGACCTTCTCGGCCCCGCCGAGGAACTTGAGGTAGTAGCGGGGCATCATGCCGCCCTGCGAGTGGCCGACGAGGTCGGCCTCGGCGGCGCCGGTCGCCGCGAGCACCCTGTCGACGTAGGCGTCGAGCTGTTCGGCGGACTTGTCGATCGGTCCGAGGCCGTGGAAGAAGGGCACGTTCGGCAGCTGCCCGTAGTCGAGCGAGAAGACGCAGTACCCGCGGTTGACCAGGTAGGGCGCGAGCACCAGCCAGTTGTCGACGGAGTTCCCGAAGGTGCCGTGGACGAGGACGACGGGGCGGGGGTGGGCGGCGGAGGGCTTGCAGGAGAAGTCGTTCCAGCCCCGGCCGGCGGCCGCGGTGGAGGTGTCGGCCGTGAGGGACGCCGTGGACGTGTCGGCCGTGGTGGAGGTGTCGGCCTGGGCCGAGGCGGTGGGTGCGAGGGTGGCGGCGGCGGTCAGCAGCAGGACGGACACGGCTCTCAGCGCGTGTTTCCAGGGCAGCATCGTGCGATCTCCTTGCGGCTCAAGGGAAATCTGGGCGAACGATGACAGCGAGCCCTGCGGTCCGGACCACAAGTGGGGATGCTCTGCTCATGCCAAGCTACGCACGGGTAGCCTTTGCTGGGAAGTTACGCGTCGGTAAAAACTGACCGTTCGTCACGAGCGAGCAACGGCCGCACGTCAGGCCGCCAGCGAGCCCGGCAGGACCGCCCGTGGACCGAACTTGGCTCGCGCCCGGTCGGCCACCGCCTCCAGCCGTCGGGCCTTGTCGTCCGCCGGGTCGAAGGTCAGCTGTCGCGCGGCCCCCTCGGCGGGCGCGAGCCCTTCCGCGCGCAGCGCGATCCCCCGCACCCGTGCGCGCTGCAGCCCGAACGACTCGTGGACCGTGTACACGAGGTCGGTGAGCGCAGCCGTGTGGGCGGTCGGTTCGCGCAGCGTCCGGGTACGGCTGCTGGTGGAGCGGTCCGCGTACCGCACGGTGACCGTCAGGGAGCGGCACACCTGGCCCTCCGCCCGCATCCGGGCGCCCAGTTCACCGGCGAGCGAGAGCAGCGCCCTGCGCTGGGCCGAGGGGTCCAACTCGTCGTGGGCGAAGGAGCGTTCGGCCGCCAGGGAGCGGGAGGCCGCGTTCGGCACGACCGGGGTGCGGTCGACGCCCCGCGCCCGCTCGGCCAGTTCGCGCCCCGTCTTCGCCCCGAGCAGCCGCTGGAGCACGGCGAGCGGCGCGTCCGCGACCCGGCCGATGGAGTCGAGTCCGTACGCGCAGAGGGTACGGGCGGTGGCGCGGCCGACCCCGTCGAGCGCGGCGACCGGGCGGTCCCGCAGGAAGCGCTCGGGGTCCTCGACGACCAGGGTGGCGCCGGGCCGGGCCTCACGGGCCGCCATCCGGGCCAGCATCGGGTTGGGCCCGGCGCCGACGACACAGTCGATGCCGTACAGGGCAAGCGCCCTGACCCGTATCACCGAGGCCAGCTCCGCCGGGCTCCAGCCGAAATAGCGCAGCGCGCCGCGCACGTCCGCGAGCAGGGTATCGGGCGGGGCGGCCTCGACGACCGGGGTGAACTCGCCCACCAGGGACAGCAGCCGCGGCAGCATCGCCTCGTACAGGGGCTCCAGCCGGAACCGTACACAGAGGATCATCCCGCGCTCCCCGGACTGCTGTGCCACAGCTTCCGCGGCGGGGTCACCGCGCCGTCACCGGCCGGCCGGAGGTCCGCCCAGGGATTCATCTGGAACCCGGTCGACATCCTGATCCGGCGACCGCTGTCACCGCCGTCGCCGGAGGGCAGGGGCTCGGCGAGCCGCTCCCCCACCGCCTCCAGACCGCCGGCCGCCCGCAGCTCCACCAGCTCGGCGAGGTTCCAGGTCGCGGACCCCACCACGCTGAGGCTGCGCGGGCCGCGCCGCTGCACCACACCCCGGACGAGCAGCAGCCAGGAGTGGAAGACGGTGTGCGCGCAGGCTTCGTGGGAGTCGTCGAAGAAGGCGACGTCGACCAGGCCCGTCCCGTCGTCGAGCGTGGTGAAGACGACCCGCCTGCCGGAGCGGATCGGCGGGGTCTGGGTGGCCGCCTTGGCGCCCGCGACCAGGACGGTCTCCCCGTGCCGGGCCTCGCGCAGCCGCTTGGCGGAGACCACGCCGAGTTCGCGCAGGAAGGCGTGGTGGTCGCCCATGAGGTGACGGGAGGCGTCCATGCCGAGGACGCCCAGCTCGGCGCTGAGCCGCTCCGACTCGTCCAGGTCGGGCAGGCCGATGGGTGCGGTCTTCATGCCCTGGGCGAGAGGGAGCTGGCCGCCGTAGGAGGCCGCGCCTCGCTGGGTGCGGTGCAGTTCGGTCAGGTGCAGCAGCAGATCGCGGCGATTGGCGCCGAAGGCATCCAACGCGCCCACCTGCGCGAGCCGTTCGGCCACCGGTTTGCGCGGTCGGGCGCGCTCCCAGAAGTCGAGCAGCGAGGTGTAGGGCTGCCCGGCCTCGATCCGCGCGCTCTCCGCCTCGCTGATGCCGTGGACGTCGGCGAGGGCCAGGCGGAGCCCCCACACCTTCGGCGTCTCGGACACCAGTTCGATACGGTGAGTGGCGGCGGACCTGTTCACGTCCAACGGCAGCACCGGCACCCCGCGCCGCCGCGCGTCCGCGAGCAGCAGCCGCTTCGGATACATCCCCGGGTCGTGGGTGAGCAGCCCGGCGTAGAAGGCCGCCGGGTGGTGCGCCTTGAGCCAGGCCGACTGGTACGTCGGCACGGCGAAGGCCACCGCGTGCGCCTTGCAGAAACCGTACGAGCCGAAGGCCTCCACGATCTCCCAGGCACGGGCGATCGTCTCGTAGTCGTACCCCCGCCGCTCCGCCCGCTGGGCGAACCAGATCTTGATCCGGCCCGCCGACTCGGGATGCGAGAGCCCGCGCCGCACCTGGTCCGCCTCACCCCGGCCGCAGTCGGTCATGATCCGCACGATCTCGATGATCTGCTCGTGGAAGACGACGACGCCGTACGTCTCCTTCAGCGCGTCCTCCAGGTCCGGGTGCGGGTAGCGGGCGGGGGCCCGGCCGTGACGGGCCTCGATGAACGGGCGGACCATGTCGGCGGCGACGGGCCCCGGCCGGAAGAGCGAGATGTCGACGACGAGGTCGTGGAAGGTGGCGGGCTGGAGCCGGCCGACCAGGTCCCGCTGGCCGGGCGACTCGATCTGGAAGCAGCCGAGGGTCTCGGTGGACTGGATGAGCCGGTACGTCTTCGGGTCGCCCGGCTCGACCTGCTCCGGGTCGTCGAGGTCCACCCGCTCGCCCGACGCCCGCTCGATCTCGGCGACGGCATGGGCCATGGCGGACTGCATCCGCACCCCGAGGACGTCGAGCTTCAGCAGTCCGAGGTCCTCGACGTCCTCCTTGTCGAACTGGGACATGGGGAAGCCCTCGCCGCTGGTGGGCACGACGGGGGTACGGGTGAGCAGCGAGGCGTCCGAGAGCAGGACCCCGCACGGGTGCATCGCGATGCCGCGCGGCAGCTTGTCGAGGGCCTCGACCAGCTCCCAGAGCCTGCCGTACTCCCCCTTCTCGCCCGCGAGGGCACGCAGCTCCGGCAGTTCGTCGAGGGCGGCGAGCGCGTCCCGGGCCCGGATGTGCGGGAACGCCTTGGCGATCCGGTCGATCTCCGCGGGGTCCATGGACAGGGCCGCGCCCACGTCCCGTATCGCGTGGCGGACCCGGTAGGTCTCGGGCATGGCGACGGTGGCGACCCGCTCGGTGCCGAAGCGGTCGATGATCGCGCGGTATACCTCCAGGCGGCGCGCGGACTCCACGTCGATGTCGATGTCGGGCAGGGCGGTGCGGTTCTTGGACAGGAAGCGCTCCATCAGCAGCCCGTGTTCGACCGGGTCGGCGTGGGCGATGCCGAGGAGGTGGTTGACGAGGGAGCCGGCACCGGAGCCCCGGGCGGCGACCCTGATCCCCATCCTCTTGATGTCGTCCACCACCTGCGCGACCGTCAGGAAGTAGGTGGCGAAACCGTGGTGGGCGATGATGTCCAGCTCGCGGTGCATCCGGTCCCAGTAGGCGCGGCGCCCCTCGTAGCCGCGCAGCACCATTCCGGCGGCGGCACGGGAGGCCAGGACGCGCTGGGCGGTGCGGTGCTCGGCGCCGACGAGGTACGGCTCCGGGAAGTGGGCGGAGCCGATCCCGAGGTCGTCCTCGGGATCGAGCAGGCAGTCGGCGGCGACGGCCCGGGTCTGTTCGAGCAGCCGGTGGGCGGTGTCCCGGCGGAAGCCCGCGGCCTCGACGATCCGCTCGGCGCCGGCCAGCATGTCGCCGCCGCCCTTGAGCCAGGCCTCGCCGCTGTCGAGTTCCCTGCGGGGGTCGACGGGGACGAGCCGGCGGGCGGAGTCGAGGACGTCGGCGACGGGCCCCTGGCCGGAGTCGGCGTACCGGACGTCGTTGGTGAGGACCGGTCGGACGCCCTGCTCGGCGGCGAAGCCGACGGTGCGGGCGGCGAGCCGCAGCGAGCCGGGGCCCGTCCCGGAGCGGCCGTGGTGGACCGCCTCCAGGCGCAGGGCGTCGCCGTACCGCTCGCGCCAGGGGGCGAGCAGCCGGGCGGCCCGGTCGGGGCGGCCTGCGGCGAGGGCGCGGCCGACGTCGGAGGCGGGGCCGAGGAGCACGGTCAGACCGTCGCCGTGGTTGGCGTCCCAGGGCAGCAGGGGCTGGGGCCGGGCACCGCCGGCCGCGTGGGCGGCGGTGATCATCCGGCAGAGCGCGGCCCAGCCCTCGCGGGAGCGGGCGAGGAAGACGGCGCGGGGCGCGGACTCGTCCACGAAGGCGCCCCCGCGCACGGGGACGCGCCGCGCGGAGGTCCCGTCACCGCGCACCGGCCACCCGGCGGGGGTGGCCGCGGACCCGACACCGCCGGCGCGGGCGACCCGACGGCCGTCCCGGCCGGCGCCCTCCGGACCGGGGCCGCCGGCGCCGGGGCCGTCCGGGCCCGGGGTGGTCGAGCCGTGGCCCTGGGGGCCGGGGCCGCGGAGGCCGGAAGCGGCGCCTCCGGTCGGGGCGGGCCCGTCGAGGGCGAGGTCGGCACCGAACAGCGGACGCACGCCCGCCGCCGCGCAGGCCTTCGCGAAGCGGACCACGCCCGCGACGGTGTCACGGTCGGTGAGGGCGAGGGCGTCCATGCCGCGCTCGGCGGCACGCTCGGCCAGCCGCTCGGGGTGCGAGCCGCCGTAGCGCAGGGAGAAACCCGACGCGGTGTGCAGATGCGTGAACCCCGGCATGTGCACCTCCCGCATCGATTCGTACGTACGTTCCCACCCCCCTCTCCTTCACCATAGACCATTTCGAACGTGCGTACGATACGCCGGGCGCGCCCCTCTCCGTCATCCGTTCGGACCCGACCCACCTGCGGGAACACCACCTGGCCCGGAGCGTGGGGGCATGAGTCTCGCCGAGGAACTGAAGAGCGCCGTCACTCCGCGAGCAGCCCTGCTCGTCGTCGGCGTGTTCGCCCTCCAGCTGCTGTTCATCGCCTCGTACGTCGGGGCCCTGCACAACCCGAAACCGAAGGACGTGCCCTTCGGGGTGGTCGCTCCGCAGCAGGTCTCAGCCCAGCTGGTGGGGCGCCTGGAGCGGCTCCCCGGCGGGCCGCTCGACCCGCGGACGGTCACGGACGCGACCGAGGCCCGGAAGCAGATCATGAACCGGGACATCGACGGGGCCCTGGTGGTGAACCCCGCCGGCACCACCGACACCCTGCTCGTCGCCTCCGGCGGCGGCACGGTGCTGTCCTCCGCCCTGGACGCGCTCTTCACCCGGGTCGAGGCAGCCGACCGGCGCACGCTCAGGACCGTCGACATCGCTCCGGCCTCGGAGCAGGACTTCGACGGCCTCTCGGCCTTCTATCTGGTCGTCGGCTGGTGCGTCGGCGGCTACATCTGCGCCGCGATCCTCGCCATCAGCGCGGGCTCCCGCCCCGCGAACCGCGAACGCGCGATCATCCGGCTCGGGGTGCTGGCGCTCTACTCGGTCCTCGGCGGCCTGGGCGGCGCGGTCATCGTCGGCCCGATCCTCGGCGCCCTGCCGGGCAGCGTCGCCGCCCTGTGGGGGCTGGGGGCCCTGGTCGTCTTCGCGGTCGGCGCCGCCACCCTGGCCCTGCAGTGCCTCTTCGGCATCGTGGGCATCGGCCTGGCGATCCTGCTGATCGTGATCGCGGGCAACCCGAGCGCGGGCGGCGCCTTCCCGCTGCCGATGCTGCCCCCGTTCTGGAGTGCGATCGGCCCCGCCCTGCCACCGGGCGCGGGGACCTGGGCGGCGCGCTCGATCGCGTACTTCAAGGGCAACGACGTCACCGGTTCGCTCCTGGTCCTCTCGGCCTGGGCCGTCGTGGGCAGCGCGATCACGCTGGTGACGTCCTCACTGAAGCGCACGCCCGTGGCCGAGCCCCTCGCGGACGAGGTGAACTGACCAGGTCACGGACACGGCCGGGCCCCGGCCCCCTGGGAGGGGGCCGGGGCCCGGTCCTGTTCTCGGTGTTCCTACCTCCGGCCGGGCATCAGCCGAAGGCCTTGATCCCGTTCCAGTTGACCGACAGCACCGTCTTGACGGGCGCGTTGGTGTTGGTCTTGGACGGGTGGTAGATCTTGATCGTTCCGTCGGCGGTGGTCCGGGTCCAGATGTCCGGGATCCCGTCCCCGCTGACGTCCGGGATGCCGACGGCGGTGTTGACGTTGGCCTCGGTCCAGCCGGTGCCGTAGGCCACGTCGCCGTTGAGCGAGTTGGCGGCCAGCATCAGCGAGTTGAGGTCGACGCTGCCGGCTCCGGCGGCGCCGGGCTTGCCGTGGCGGACGTACATGTTGCCGTTGTCGAGGTTGCGCCACAGCAGGTCGGGCGTGCCGTCGATGTTGATGTCCGCGACGTTGACGATGTCACGGCGCTCCCACGCGTCGGCGTTCATCAGCGTGGCGGTCTGGAAGGTGGCGCCGGTGTAGCCGGACAGGACCCAGAAGGACACGCCGGCCCGCAGGACCAGGTCGGCCCGCTTGTCGCCGGTGATGTCGCCGACGGCCTTGAGCTGCGTCCAGGTCGACGGGGCCGGCGCGTTCGACGGCAGCCTGATCTTGAGGCGGTCGTCGACGTCGAACGTGCCGTAGCCGTCGCCGGGGTAGAGCCAGAAGCCGCCGTCGGGCGTACGGGCGAACAGGTCGGTGGAGCCGTCACCGGGGTAGGCGTCGCTGTGGTGGGCGATCAGGGCCGCCTTGCCGGTGGCCGCGTCGAACCAGTGGCCCTTGGGGTGCATGACCACGTTGCCGTCCGCGCCCTTGCTGTACGAGCCGGTCAGACCGGCGTACAGCTCGCCGCCCGGGCTGCCCGGGTAGGAGAAGAGGTTGCCGTTGGCGTCGATGACGAGGAGGTCGGCGATGTTGTCGCCGCCCACGTCACCGGGACCGTCGGCCGCGTCGCGCGGCGGCACGTAGAACGCGTAGTCGGTCCGCGCGCTGACGTTGCCGAGCGAGTCGAGGGCGAAGATGTGCAGCCAGTTGGGGCCGGCGTGCGGGGGCTTGAGCGCGGGGTCGGTGAAGGCGCCGTCGACCGCGGGGACGTCCGGGTAGTAGATGCCCTCGAAGCCGTAGCGGAACTTGGCCGCGCCCTCGGACCGGAAGGTGATCGACCCCGTGCCGCCGAACTTCACCGAGGCCCAGGTGGCACCGTCCGAGGTGGCCCGCTTGAACGGGGTGGTCTCCTCGTCGACGGTGGGCTGCGGCGGCGCGGTCGGGTCGATCGTGAGGCGGCACGGCTCGGTGGTGTTCGGCGGGAAGTACGTGGACACGGCACCGACCTGGTCGATGGCGTGGACGTCCCACGAGTAGGACGTGGAGGCCGTGATGTCCTTGATCAGCGGGTCGGTGGCGGAGATGATCCGCTGCGCGGTGCCGCTGGAGTTCGGCGTCGCGTCGACCGGGGCCGGAGCCGTGGTGCCGGTCTTCCAGAACCGGAAGCGCAGCTTGGACAGGTTGCCGTCGCCGTCCTTGGCGTTGGCCGACAGGGTGATGTTGGTCTTGCCGATCGTCACACCCACGCCGGGACCGGGCACACAGGGCCCACCGGGGGCGCTGGTGCCGGCGGTGGGCTCGCTCGGCGGACGGTTGTAGTCGACCTCGAAGGTGGCGGAGGTGGCGCGGAACTTGCGCCAGGTCTGCGTGTCCGTCTCGGTCGTGGCGCGCATACCGAAGGTGATGTTCGACCAGCCGTTGTCGGCGGCCTTCTGCGCGGCGGCCTTCACCCCGGTGCTGTCGAACGCCTCGTACGCGTCCGCGCAGGAGGTGGACCAGCCGTGGGCGAAGGACTTCGACTGCAGGTGGGTCGTCCAGGAGGGCTGGGCGTTCCAGGTGGTGCCGGTGGAGATTCCGCCGGTCAGGTAGAACTTGAACTCGCGGTCCGTGCAGGACCAGGAGTGGTTGTTCAGCACCTTGTAGGAGGCCCGGGTGACCGTGGCGCCCTTGATCTTCGGGTCGAACTTCATCCGCCAGAAGGAACGGCCCAGGCCGCCGGTGTCGCTCTCGTAGCCCACGCGGGCGTCGGAGGTGCCGGAGGAGAAGTTGGTGCCGTTCCAGAAGCTGCTGTTCGGGTACTTCCGGTAGGCCGTCGTCCACGCCTCGTAGGGCGAGTTCATCGTCGGGTCGACGAAGACCGGGAACTTCACACCCGCCTTGGTGAACAGGCCCGTCGCCGCCACGTTCAGGGCGAGAAGCGCGGTGCTCGTCTTGTCGCCGTCGAGCGTGACGGGCAGCTGCGCGGACCGGGCGCCGGGCTCGATGCCGGTCAGGCCCGAGAGCTTGAGCACGTCGGCGGGGGTGCCGGTGGCGGTACGGGGCGTGGCCTGGGCGGCGGGCAGCTCGGGGTCACGGCCGCTGGAGTCCCACGCGAAGGGGGTGGGGATCGAGGCGACCTCCGTGCCCTTCTTGTCGAGGACGAGCACGCGGCCCTTGGGGGCGTCGAGGTGGAAGGTGGCCGTCTTGGAGCTCAGGCCGTACGCGACCGACTTCAGCGCCTCTTGCTTGGCCGCTTCCGGGGTCTTGACGATGAGGAGCTGGGCGACGCCGCCTTCCTCGCGCGCGACGAGGAGCAGGTCGACGCCGGGCAGGACCTCGGAGTAGAGGGCGCGCGGGCCGTCGAGGACCGGCTCGGGCAGGGTGCCGGGCCAGGTGTAGGCGACGGTGTGACCGGCGACGTCCATCTCGGCCAGCACGGTCTCGCCGGGCCGCGGGGCACGGGCGAACGAACGGTCCGCACGAGCGGCGTCCTTGCTGCCGCTCGAAAAACGGACCGGAACAGCGGCGTTGACGGGTCGTACACCCAATCCACCGGCGGCGTTCTCGGTCCGCGTGAGCGTGTTGTCGATCGGCGCCCACTCGCCGTCGGCGTTCTTCGCCCGCTGCGGTGAGGCATGCATCCGGGTACGCATCTGCCCGTCCGGCAGGGCCCACGTCTGCTCGGTGGCGGTGGTCGCCGTGTCGACGAGCACCTGCTTCCGGATCCGCTTGGCCTCGGCCACGGCAGCGGCCTCGTCACGCGGACCGGTGGCCGCCGGCTTGGCGTCCGTCGCCTTCTTCCCCTGGGCGACAGGTGGGGCCTGAGGTTGCCACCAGGGAAGGAGCGCGGCGGTGAGGGCGGCCAGGACGAGGCCGAGAGTCAGGGACAGCCGCGTGCGCGTGCGCACGAAAGGGCTGAGTAGTCGAGGTGGCGGCGCGGACAAGGCGGTCAACTCCCGTGGAAACAAGACGGACATGGGCAGCACGGACAGCCCCGTACGGCATGCCACGGGGCACAAGGCGCGCACACGATCACACGTGGACCACAGGGCGTCCACACCTTTGAAATTTATGAATCCGTTACGCGAGGGAGGAAACGATCTGATCAGTCGTCAGTACCGGTACCAATGCGGCTTTCGTGCGCCTCGTACCGACCGGATGACCCCGAAAATGCGATCTATCTGAATGGTCGCCCTTGGGCGGTAGAGGGCTGAACTGCGGCGTGAGGCAGGTCACTTGGCTGAAAGAGTATGCGCTTTCCCGATCTTGAGCGTAGGGCCTCGATGACGGAAAGTTCGCACGCACGTGCCTGCCGCAGGCGCGTGCTTTTGGTGTTTCCGCACCTTCTCCGTTGTCTGTATTACCTGGGTGGGAGTCGACGCGATGCGTTCTTCAGGTCCACCGTCATGGCTGGGGCGGGGACGCCTAGCCGTGACGGAGTCACAACGACGGCGCCGGCGGCTGAGCCGCACGGCGACCGTCCTCTTGTTGTCCTCGATGCTGACGGTGACGAGCCTCAGTTCGCAGGCGTTGGCGATTCCGGGCGACGGGATGAGCCGCGAGGAGCAGACCTCGCAGGTCGATCTGCCGGACATTCCCCAGAGCACGGAGCTCGAGGGTGATGAGACGGCGCAGAAGGCGCTGACGACGGCGCAGGAAGTGCCGGTCACTCCGTACGTGCCGAAGAACGTCACCCCCTGGGTGGCCGATCTCGGTACCGCGACGCTGACGGAGACGAGCGCGCCGGGCACCACGGTCCCGCTCTCGGCGAATCTGCCGGTCGCGATCGGTGTTCCCGAGGGCGGGGACCCGGCCGCGGTGGACGGTCAGTGGAGTGTCGACCTGAAACCGGTCGAGGCGTCGCAGGACGCCGGCGTGTCCGGCATGATCATGAAGGTCACGCCGCCGGCCGACGTCGACCCCGCCGCGCAGGTCGCGCTGAGCGTCGATACGACCGGTTTCGCCGACCTCTATGGGCCGCAGGCGGCTGAGCGTTTCGGTCTGACGCTGCTGCCGGAGTGCGTCTACTCCGACCCGAACGCGGGTGAGTGCGCCGACGACGGCACCACCACGATGGCGGGCGGCAAGGACGAGGGCGTCGGTTTCGAGCGCCTGAAGACGTCGGTGGAGGTGGTGCCCGCCAAGGAGGCTCCCACCAAGAGCACTGCGGCCAAGGGCGCCAAGACCCGCACGGTCCTGACCGGCACGATCCCGGTCGCCCAGCTCCTCGACGACGAGGCAAGCACCGGTCCCACGGCCCGCAAGGCGTCCTTCTCGGCGGCCGGGACGTCGACCGGCGGGGGCGCGGTCGGCATGCTGGACACCGGTTCCTCGGCGAAGGGTGACTTCACGGCCTCGCCGCTGCTGTCGTCCGGCTCCTGGTCGGCCGGTTCCTCCTCCGGTGCGTTCACCTACAACTACCAGGTGCAGGTGCCGGAGACCGCCGGTGGCCTGATGCCGAAGATCGGCCTGGGCTATTCGTCCCAGTCGGTCGACGGCCGCACCTCGGCGTCGAACAACCAGGCTTCGTGGATCGGTGACGGCTGGGACTACAACGCGGGTTCCATCACCCGTACGTATGCCAACTGCCGTCAGGACTCCAAGCGGGCCGGGTCGAACAACGCCACCCACAAGACGGCGGACCAGTGCTACGGCTCGGAGAACGCCACCCTGAGCCTCGGTGGCATGACGACCGAGCTGGTGTGGGACGCGGCCAAGCAGCAGTGGTTCACGGCCAACGGTGACGGTTCGAAGATCGAGCGGATCAAGGACACGTCCAAGGATCCCCGCTCGGGCATGAAGGACGCCGACGGTGAGTACTGGGTCGTCACCACGAAGGACGGTACGAAGTACCACTTCGGTCTGAACAAGCTCCCGGGCTGGTCGGACAACGGCACCGCCGCTGACGACCCCTACACCGACTCGGTCCTGGCCGTCCCGGTGTACGGCAACCACGCCGGTGAGCCGTGCTACAAGGCCGGTGACTGGAAGAACTCCTTCTGCAACCAGGCCTGGCGCTGGAACCTCGACTACGTCGAGGACATCCACGGCAACGCCATGTCGCTGTGGTGGAAGCGCGACCTCAACTACTACGCGCGCAACTTCAACTTCAAGGCCCCGGTCGAGTACCACCGCGACGGCTACCTCTCGCGCATCGACTACGGCCAGCGCAAGGACAGCATCTTCTCCGCCCCCGCCCCGGCGCGCGTGAACTTCTCCGTCGAGGAGCGCTGCTTCACCGAGGGCACCCTGACCTGCGCCGAGGAGAACTTCACCTCGAAGGACATGGGCAAGTACCGCATCTGGTACGACACCCCGGCCGACCTTCGCTGCGCGCCGGTCACCACGACCTACAAGCAGAAGTGCTGGAACGCCGGCCCGACGTTCTGGTCCCGCAAGCGCCTGGACAAGATCACCACCTCGGCCCAGCGCCGCACCGACACCACGGCCCGCCAGGTCGTCGACGAGTACAAGCTCAACCAGAACTTCGCGGCTCTGAAGACCGGCGTGAACACCGCCCTGTGGCTGGAGTCGATCTCCCGCACCGGTTACGCCCGAAACGGCTCCACCGACGCGAGCGTCACGCTGAACTCGGTGCGTTTCGAGTCCAACGCCGAGGACATGCCCAACCGCGTCATGCGCGGCGCGGCAGACCCGCGCCCGGGCTTCTCCCGTCTGCGCATCGACCGTGTGATCAACGAGTACGGCGGCGAGACCGTCGTCACCTACAAGCCGGCCGAGGGCCAGTGCGCCACCGGCATCGGCCTGCCGATCAAGACCGACACGGCCGCTCTCAAGGCCAACAACCGCCTGTGCTACCCCACGTACTGGAACCCCGACCCCGAGGTCGAGGACATCGACTGGTTCCACAAGTACGTCGTGGACTCCATCGAGGAACTCCCGAACGTGGCCGGCTCGTATGGCACGAAGACGTTCTACGAGTACAAGAACGCCGGCTGGAAGCTCGCCGAGGCCGAGTTCACCAAGAAGTCCACGCGCACGTACTCGCAGTTCGCGGGCTTCGAGCAGACCACGGTCCTGACCGGCCCCAAGCCGTCCGATGTGGACAGCGGTGAAGGCTCCACGGGCGAGAACACCCCTGGTGTCGACTCCCCGCAGACCAAGGCCGTGAGCCGCTTCTTCCGCGGCATGGGCGACACCGTCCCGGTCAAGGACGTCCACGGCAACGTCATCAAGGCGTCCGACGGCTCCACCGTCTACGACCACGAGGCGTTCGCCGGCCGCATCGCCGAAGAGCTCTCCTACACCAACGCCACCGACGCGGACACCAACTGGCTGACCCGCAGCGTCACGATCCCGGAGGCGACGGAGCTGGCGAGCCGCGACCTCGGCGACGGGCTCAAGCCGCTGAAGGCGTGGCGGGTCACGGAGCCCGAGGAGATCGCGTACACCAAGTCGTCGGGCACGAACACGGACGACCCGCGCACGCTGCGCTCGGTGAAGACGACGACGACGTACGAACCGACCTACGGCCTCCCGACGATGGTGGAATCGCTGGGCGACACCGGCAAGACCGGTGACGAGTTCTGCACCAAGTCGGAGTACATCCACCAGACGGCGATGAACCTGATCGGCCTGAGCAAGCAGGTCCTGATCTCGCCGACCACCTGCACCAGCGCCAACTGGTCCGACCTCGGCTCGCTGACGGGGGCCAACCGTACGACCTACGACGGCACCACGTACGGCACCGCACTCGGCTCCACGACCCGCGGTCTGGCCACCCAGTCGTGGGCGCTCAACGCCAACGGCACCGGCTTCCAGTCCAGTGGCACCAAGGAGTTCGACGCCATCGGCCGCGTGGTCAAGCAGACCCCGGCGGAGCAGCTGGGCCAGCCGTCGCCCAAGTCCTCCACGATCACGTACGACTCGATCGGGCCGGCCACCGGCCAGGTCTTCAAGATCACCTCGACCAACGTGCTCGGCCACACCGAGATCCAGGAGCTGGAGCCGGGCCGCTCGGTCACCGTCAAGACGACTGACGCCAACAACCACGTCAGCGAGGCCGTGTACGACCCGATGGGCCGGATGGCCGAGGCCTGGGCACCGGGCCGTACCCCGGGTTCGGGCGTGCCGGACTTCAAGGCCGTGTACACGATCCCCCCGCCGGAGGTCGACCCGGAGGACTCGGAACGCGAGATCCGCAGGCCTCCGTACGTCACCACGTACGCGCGTGGTTACGAGGACCGGATCGAGAAGTCCGTCACGCTCTACGACGGTCTGGGCCGCGAGCGGCAGTCGCAGGAGGCGGCGGACGGCGGCGGCCGTCTGATCACCGACACGCTGTACAACAGCGCCGGTGAGGTCTACCAGACCAACAACGCCTACCTGAACGAGGAGGACCCGAGCGGCGAGCTGTTCACCCCTCTGGCGGACACCGCGGTTCCGAACATCACCCGCTACAAGTACGACGGCCTCGGCCGCGTGCTGGAGGAGATGCCGGTCCTCAAGGTCAAGCTCCCGGGCACGACCGAGGCCATCTCGCAGGAGGTCCCGGAGCGGGCCGTCCGTTACGAGTACGGCCAGGACTGGTCGAAGGTCATCCAGCCGCAGGGCGACTCGTCCTACCGTGTCTGGTCGGACGCGGTCGGCCGCACCGTCCGCACGGACACCTTCAACCCGGCGGCCCCCGGGGGGTTCACGTCCACGCGCTACCAGATCGACGGGCGCGGCCAGGTCGTCAAGGCCATTGCGTCGGCGGATCCGACTCACCCGTGGTCGTGGACGTACAACCACATAGGCCAGATCGAGACGTCGACGGACCCGGACTCGGGTACGAACCGCAACACGTACGACGCCTTCGGCCGGATCCAGATGACCGAGAACGACCGAGGCGTCAAGGTCTGGAACAGCTACGACGAGCTGTCGCGTCCCAAGGAGGTACGCGAGGCCGGGCCCGCCGGCAAGCTGCTCTCCTCGTTCACCTACGACACCGTGCCGGGCGGCAAGGGCATGCCCGCCACCGCCACCCGCTACACCGACGGCGCGGCCTACACACAGACGGTCAACGGCTACACGAAGGAGTACGAGCCGACAGCGACGACGCTGTCCCTGCCTCAGTCGATCGTCGACACCTGGGGTCTGAAGAAGGACTACAGGTACGACTACACCTACAACGACCGCGGCATGCTGGACGAGACCACCCTTCCCGAGGTGGGCAAGTTCGGCGCGGAGAAGCTGGTCTTCCGCTACAACAAGGACGGCAAGCCCCTCTCCCTCTCCGGCAAGGACTGGTACGGCTCGGAGACGGTCTACTCTCCGTACGGTCACGTCTTGCGCTCCACCCTCGGTGCCCAGCCGTACCGGGTCTGGACGCAGAACTCCTACGACGAGTCCAGCGGTGAGCTGGCCGAGCAGTCGGTCTACCGCGAGAAGGGCGGCCCCAGCGACACCACGGCCGACAGGAGCGTCGTCGGGGGCAACCTGGTCTCGAACCGGGCCTACGGCTACGACCCCTCCGGCAACGTCACCTCGATCCAGGAGAAGTCCACCGGGATCGCGGAGCGCCAGTGCTTCGTCTACGACCCGATCGGGGAGCTGAAGTCCGCCTGGACCTCCAAGGACCAGACGAGCTGCGTCAACCCGAGGAACGCGGACGGCTCGCTCAACAAGAACGCGGACGGCACGCTCCGGGTCGCTGCCGGTGCGGACAGCTCCGGCTACTGGCAGGAGTACGAGTACGACCTGCTCGGCAACCGCACCAAGCTGACCGAGAACGACCTCACGGGCGACACCACCAAGAACGCGGTCACCACGTACGCGTACGGCAAGAACGCCGCCAAGGACCAGCCGCACACGCTGACCAAGGTGTCGAAGAAGTACAAGACGCCGGCCGGCGCCGACGTGACCGCCGAGGCGACCCGGCTGTACGAGCTCACCGGTGAGACCAAGACGATCACCTCGGTCGAGAACGGCGACAAGCAGGACTTCGCCTGGACGTACGACGGTCTGGTCGACCGGATCACCGGTGCGGGCACCGGCGGCAAGACCCCGTACGTGGGTCTCGGCCAGAAGTGCCTGGACCTGAAGTCGGGTCTGGGCGCGACCGGCCAGCCGATCCAGCTCTACGCCTGCAATACCTCGATGGCGCAGAACCTCAAGTTCACGCCCACCCCGGGCACGGCGGCGTCGCCGCAGGCCGACCCCAACCGGGGCTCGCTCTCGGTGAACGGCTCCTGGTGCCTCCAGCCCGCCGCCAACACGGCCGGGTCGGCGGTCCAGGTCCAGCAGTGCGGCACCACGGCCGCGCAGCAGATCGCGCAGGAGCTGAGGCGCAACGCTTCCGGGCAGCTCACCCACCTCGCCTCCGGTCTGTGCCTCGCGGTGCAGGGCGCGGCGAACGTGAACGCGACGCCGATCGTGCTCGCCACCTGCGACGCCGCTTCCGCGGCCCAGCAGTGGCTGCCGCAGAACGACACCCGTCACATCTACGGCCCCGACGGCTCGCGCCTGCTCACCATCAAGGGCAAGCAGGCCACGCTCCACCTGGGCGAGGCCGAGGTGACCGTCCAGCAGGGCGGCGTCCTGGTCAACACCCAGCGCACCTACCCGGCTCCCGGCGGCGCGGTCATGCGCTACGCCTACGGCACCGGCGGGGACACCCTGGTCGCCCAGACCACGGACCACCAGGGCAGCGCGTACACGGAGGTCGCCCTCAACGGCGGTCAGTCGGTGCGCATCCGCAAGCAGGACCCCTTCGGCAACGAGCGCGGCACCACCGGTGCCAACCTCCAGAACCACAAGGGCTTCCTGGGCAAGACCCGCGACGACGCCTCCGGCTACCAGCCGCTGGGCGTCCGCCTGTACGACCCGGTGGTCGGACGCTTCCTGTCCGTCGACCCGCTGCTCGATCTGAACGACCCGCTGCAGTCGAACGGGTACGGCTACGCGCAGAACAACCCGGTCACGTACTCCGACCCGACCGGCCTCGCGATCAGCCTGACCGCATCGGAGAGGGCAGCGGCCCTCGCCGGAGCCGGTCTGTCCGCGGCCCAGGTCGCGCAGGCCGAGGCGATGCAGGGCAAGTCCCTCACCTCGGTCATTCTCGCCGTCGCGTGGGAGACGCTGAAGGACTTCATCGGCATCAACGACGCCATGGCCTGCTTCGGCGGTGACATGTGGTCGTGCGTCAGCATCGTGGTCGACGCCGTCCCGTGGATGAAGCTCGGGAAGATCCCGTCCCTCATCAAGGCGGTCAACCGCACCATCGATGCCATCAAGGCCTTCAAGGCGGCCAAGAAGGCGGCCGAGGCCGTGCTGAAGGCGGCCAAGGCAGCCGAGGCAGCCGCACTGAAGGCCAAGAAAGCCGCCATCGAGAAGGCCAAGAAGGAGGCCGCCCAGAGAGCGAAGAAGAAGGCCGCGGAAGCCGCCAAGAGAAAGGCCGACGAAGCGGCCGCCGCGAAGCGGAAGACGGGTAACCCCGTCCAGAAGCGGTCCCAGTCCAAGGCCGCGCCCAAGTCCTCCTCGCAGGCGAGCAAGGGCGGCGGAAGCAAGGGCTCCGGCGGCGGAGGCGGCGGCAAGTCGGGCGCCTCCTCCCGCAGCAAGGGTGGCTCCAGCGGTGGTGGAGGTTCGGGCAAGGCCAGCGGCGGTAGCAGCGGCGGCGGCAGCGGCGGTTCCTGCAGCACGGCCGACAACAGCTTCGTGCCCGGCACGCAGGTGTTGATGGCCGATGGTTCCACCAAGCCGATCGAGAAGGTCAGGACCGGCGACAAGATCAGGGCGACCGACCCGAGGACCGGGGAGACCCGGATCGAGACGGTCACCGCGGAGATCAAGGGTCAGGGCCTCAAGCGCCTCGTCACCGTCACCATCGACGTCGACGGTGCAGCCGGCTCGAAGACGGCCCAGGTCACCGCGACAGACGGCCACCCCTTCTGGGTGCCCGAGCTCGGCAAGTGGATCGACGCAGCCGACCTGAAGTCGGGCGAGTGGCTGCAGACCAGCACGGGTACCTACGTGCAGGTCGCCGCGGTCCAGCGGTGGACCGGCCAGGACGCCAGGGTCCACAACCTGACGGTCTCGGACGTCCACACGTACTATGTTGCGGCGGGTAGCGCCCCGGTCCTGGTCCACAACTGTGGAGCGAACGTCGATGGGTATTACTACCGCGGTGTCGTCGAGGGGCACCATAGCTATGACACCGCTGCGCAAGGCCGTGCGGTGCCCCGCGGAACCCGCGCGGACATGAACGACCACTCGGGTGGAGATGGCACGGATACCATTTTCACGTCGTGGTCGGACGACTTCGAAACCGCCGAGTTCTTTGCCCAGAATCGGGGAGACAAGTTTATTGGGAGAGGTGTGATGCTGCGCATCAGGGTGGCAAGCGTCGATCCCGCCATAGGGCCGTCGAGAAACATTCAGATCCACGGCGGTCCATATGAAAGGTTCTTTGAAGACGAGCATCTCATCGTCGGTGAAATCCTCGCCGACGACATCAGCTTCGACTTCGGGGAAACCTGGACACCAGTCAGGCGGCGATGAGGTGAACGAGGTATCCGCGAGTGAACTGCTCGCTGCATTCGAGTCCGACTCCGATGCCAGCATTCAGGCCAAGAATGCATTGCTTTCCGGAGCACCTTTCGAGATCTGGCTCAAACCTCTTCCAGCGTCGATGCTTCGAGGCATCCTTCGCGGGAGGGTGGGAAGTCTGCAGCGGCGCGGTAAGCCGGTTGTCGGGATCACGGAATGCCTTGCGGGTCTTGCCGAAAAGGGCGAGCAGGGCGTTCTTGTGGCCAACGTGGACGATCGCGAACGAGGCGGATACCTCTTTCGGCTCTACCTTGATCCGCAACCGCTCAAAGTGGTCGGATGTATGGGGTTCGGCTCCTCCCCCGAAGGTGACCCCACCACCGGTCCCGAGTAAACACCGCCGATAGGGGAAGCCTCACAGAGTCCCAGCGGCCCCACCGGATCTGTTTCCGGTGGGGCCGCTGGGCTTTTGACGTGATGCCCACACCTCACGGATCCCGAGCCTCCAGCCACAGCCTTTTCCGGGGCCGTGAAAAAGAGGACCGGCAACCCGGTTCTCAAGAAGGGACAGGCCAAGACCGCTCCGAAGATATCCTCGGGTCACGGCGGTCAGGAAGTGGACCCGTGCGGACGAGACGGTGCACGACCTGACCGTCTCGGACTTCCACACGTACTACCGGCGGCCGGCGTACGGGTGGGTAGTGGTGATAGGGAAACGCATGTGGGGATCGGTTGACGGTAGCGGCCCTGGGGAAGGCGGGGCCCGGCGCCGACTGTACTGCGGTGACCGGCCTCACGGAGTCGCGGGAAGGGCGCCCGCCGCTCAGGGGTGTCAGGCCGCAGGGCGGCCCGCGAAGGTGACCCCTTCCCGGTCCTCGTCCAGAGCGATGGTCAGCGAGGCTTCCACCTCGACGGCGAGTCTGCGCGGAGAGGAAGCGTCGGTACTGAGACGGCGCCGGCGATCTCGGGGAGACCTGGTCGCCCGTCAGGCGGAGGTGAGATGAACGAAGTATCCGCGAGTGAACTGCTCGCCGCGTGGGAGTCGGGATCCGAGGTCAGTATGCAGGCCAAGGATGCCCTGCTCTCCGGAGCGCGTTTCGACGTCTGGCTCGACCCCGTTCCGGCGCCGAGACTCCGGGGCATCCTGCGCCGCAGGGTGACAGCCACGCAACGGCGCGGCAGGCCGGTCGTCGGGGCCGCGGAATGCCTGGCGAGCCTCGTCGAAACGGGCGAGCGGGGCCTTCTCGTGGGCTTCGTGGACGACCGCGAACGAGCGGGATACTGGTTTCAGCTCTACCTCGATCCGCACCCGCTCAGGGTGATCGGATGCGTCGGGGTCGGCCTCTCCCCCGGAGAGGGCCCCGTCACGGGTTCCGCGTGAAGACCGGCGGCCCCACCGGATCTGTTTCCGGTGGGGCCCGCCGGGCCTCATGGAAAGAAGCCCCGCCAGGCGTCGCCTGGCGGGGCTTCCTCATGCTCCCGTACCGTTCACCCGGTGTGTCGGGCCATGGTCGTGCCGAGGTGCGGCCTTCGCCTAGTAGACGCTGACCCCGTACGCGTTCAGCGCCTCGGTGACCGGCTGGAAGAACGTCGTGCCGCCCGAGGAGCAGTTGCCGCTGCCGCCGGAAGTGAGGCCGATCGCGCGGCCGCCGGAGTAGAGCGGGCCGCCGGAGTCGCCCGGCTCGGCGCACACGTTGGTGCGGATCATGCCGTAGACGATGTCCCCGCCGCCGTAGTTGACGGTGGCGTTGAGGCCGGTGACCGAGCCGCTGTGGGTGCCGGTGGTGGAGCCGCGGCGGGTCACGGACATGCCGACGGTGGCGTTGGCGGCGCTGGTGATGTCCACGTTGCCGACCGTGCCGGACTTCGTGACGGAGCTGTTGGTGTAGCGGACGATGCCGTAGTCGTTGTTCGGGAAGCTGGAGCCCGAGGTGGAGCCGAGGACGGTGGTGCGTCCGGAGTTGGAGTACCAGGTTCCGGCGCCGTCGGTGCAGTGACCGGCGGTCAGGAAGTAGTAGTTGCCCGCGCTGTCGCGGACGTTGAAGCCGAGTGAGCAGCGCCAGCTGGTGGCGTAGATCGCGTCGCCGCCGGAGATCAGCTTGTTGAACGTGCCCGGGGTGCGTTCGACGCGTATCGCGCCGGCGTTGGCCCCCGCCTGGCGCTTGATCTTGGCTATCTCGGCCGGGGACACCGTGGAGTCGGCGGTGACGACGAGCGTCTTGGTGGCCTGGTCGACGTGCCAGGCGGTGCCCGGGACGTCGGCGGCCAGGACGGCGTCGCCCGCGGCGGAGAGCTGGGTGGCGCTGAACGTCCGGGCGGTGTCGGCGTTCGCGGTGGGGACGGCGAGTGCCGCCGCGGCGACGAGCCCGGTGGTGACGGCGAGGAGGCGGGTTCGTCTCGCGGTGGCCTTGAGGGGGTTGGTGCGCTTGATCCTCACTTCTCGTTCCTCCAGAGGGGAATCGGGGGCCCGCAGTGGGGTGTCGGACCCGTGAGGCGCGGCCCCGGGGGGCCGGCGCTGTGGGGGAGTCTCGGCCCGTCCGGGCCCGCGCCGCAAGGGCGCCTTTCGGCCGTACGACGCTCAACTACCGTTCGGGAGAGACCGTCTTCGGTGCGGTGCGTCAGTACAGGCTGACCTTGTACTTGGCGAGGGCTTCGGGCACCGGCTGGTAGAAGGTCGTGCCGCCGCTGGAGCAGTTGCCGCTGCCGCCCGAGGTGATGCCGAGCGCCTTGGTGCCGTCGTACAGGGCGCCCCCGGAGTCTCCCGGTTCGGCGCAGACGTTGGTCTGGATCATGCCGCGCACGGTGCCGCCTCCGGAGTAGCGCACGGTGGCGTTCAGGCCGGTGACGGTGCCGCTGCGGGTGCCGGTGGTGGAGCCGGAGCGCTTGACGGACTCTCCGACGTAGGCGTCGGCCGCGGTGAACCCGCCGGGGTGGGCGAGGGAGGTGTTGTCGTAGCGGACCAGGGCGTAGTCGTTGCCGGGGAAACTGGAGCCGGTGGTGGCCCCGATCAGCGTCGACTGGGCGGAGTCGGCGTACCAGGTCTTCACGACGTTGCCGCAGTGGCCGGCGGTGAGGAAGTAGTACGTCGCGCCGCTGCGGACGTTGAAGCCGAGCGAGCAGCGGTAGCCGTTGCCGTAGATCGCGTCACCCGCTCCGAGCAGGGGCGTGAACACGCCCGGGGTGCGCTGGATGGAGAGAGCGCCCGCGTCGGCTCCGGCGGCCTGCCGGATCCTGGCGATGCCGGCGTCGGAGACCGTGGAGTCGGCGGTGACGACGACGCGGCCGGAGGCCCGGTCCACGTACCAGGCGGTGCCTCCGACGTCGGCCTTGAGGACGGCGGCGTCGGCGCGGGCGAGCTGGGCGGCGCCGGCGGGCTCGGGGGCGGGCGATGCCTGGGCGCCCGGCAGAGCGAGGGCGGTGGTGGCCACGAAGGCCGCCGCGACGGCGAGTACGCGGCCGGCGTGCTTGAGTCTCGTCGGTCTCTTCACTGAGCTCCTTCCGGTAAGGCGGAGCGGCCCGTGGGTGACGGGCGCGGTGCGGTTGTATGGCGTGTTCCTGACATGCACCGCTGCGATAGTGACCCCCGCATGACGGACGCACAAGACCGCACACCGAACGGGACTTCCCGCCCGCCCGGCCGAAGCTGTCCCCCTCAGGCCCCGCTCACGCGCCTCTCCCCCGCCGGGACCGCCGTGTCGAGGGTGTTGCCCGGCGGCGGGAAGGGGCAGATGAAGTGGTCGACGAAGGCGCACGGCGGCAGCAGCGCCCGGTTGAAGTCCACCGTCACCGAGCCGTCCTCGGCCGGGGCGGCGGGGCGCAGGAAACGGAAGCGGTAGCTGTCCCGGCCGCTGGTGGCGTCCGCGAAGACCGCCCAGAGCGTGCCGTCGTCCTCGACCGCGACCTGGAGGACGTGCTCGGCGCCGTGGAGCTCGAAGGCGAGGTCGCCGGCGAGGTGGAGCCCGCGCTCCCTGCCGTCCGCGTTCTCCACCCGGACGCTGCGGGCCCGCTCGTACGCGCGGAACGTGCCGGGTACCACCCAGCGCTCGTCGTAGGGTGTCGCCTCGATGCCCCGGAAGGACCGGCGGGTGTGCGACTCCGGGTCGAAGTCCCGTACCGCCCAGTCCCCTTCGCGGCGCAGAAGGACCAGCCGCCGCCCCGCGGACTCGGCGCGGGACTCGTGGACCGGGGAATGGTCCGCGGTGAGCCGGACGGTGCCGATCAGCGGCTTGCCGTCGACGGTGACGGCGTCCTCGACACCCGCCGTGAGGGTCACCTCGTCGCCGTCCACCCGCCACAGCCCGGGAACGGCCGGAATTCGCCCGTCCGGATAGTCGGAGAGCCAGTACGTGCCGGCGAGGGAGAGCGGTCCGTACGACGAGGCGACCGCGGCGACGCGCTGCTCGTGCCAGTGCCGCCAGTCCGCTTGGGGGTCCGTGCTCATGGGTTCCACCCTTCCACACGGGCCGGGGAACCCCGCGAGCCGGCCGTGACGTCGCGCCGGAGTACCCCGTACGGAAGACCACGGCCGGGCCGGGCCCGAGCGGATCCGGATCAGCCGGCTCGGCTCGGCCGGGACTCGACCCGTCTCGGCTCGGCTCTGCGGCGCGGACGACGACGGGACGTCAGCAGTCGCACCCGCAGCAGTCACAGCACTCGCAGGCGCAGTCGCAGCCGTCCTCGTTGCGGCAGCAGCCCTTGCGCTTCTTCCGGGACCACGGGCCCTCGTACTCCTTCGCGCAGCAGAGCTGGCAGGTGCAGAACAGCCAGGTGAAGGCGGCGCAGCCGGCGAGGAAGCCGCGCGGCTTCGGGCGCTGCGGCCCGCCGCCCCCGCCGAACTGCGGCGGCGGCCCGCCGTATCCCCCCGGGCCGCCCGGGCCCCCGGCCCCGCCTCCGTAAGGATTCCCGCCATACGGGTTCCCGCCTCCGTTCCCGTACGGGTTCCCGCCGCCCTGCGCGCCGCCGTTCCCGTACGGATTGCCCTGCCCCGGGCCCGGAGTGCCGTGCGCGCAGGTCGTCGTCCCGAACGCGCGGTCCACCGAGTTGCGCAGTTCGTGCGCCAGGAGCATGTGCGCCAGCGTGCCGTCGACGAACTCCGTGTCCCGCAGCGCCAGGCGTATCCCGTGCAGCGCGTCGTCCGCGAGGCGCCGGGCCTCCGCCAGGGAGGTGCCCGTGGCGGTGAGCGGGTTCCAGGCACCCGACGCGGCGTCGGCCTCCTGGTCCTCCACGGCGTCCAGGAGGTGGGCGAGGCGTCCGAAGAGCCGACCGGCCTCGGCCAGCGGCGCCGCGTTCCCCGGCCGGCCGGCCAGGGCGGCGGTGTGGGCGAAGGCGGCCGCGGTGGCCGTCTCGGTCGGTTCGGTCACGACCAGGAGCGACGTGCCGGGGCCGGCCAGGGACTCGATGCCGCCCTGCCGGTCCACCGCGTCCACCAGGACGTCCGTGTCGAAGCCGAGTTCACGGCCGGTGCGGGCACCCGCGAGGTCCCAGGACCTCGCGACGCGGCGGGCCGCGGCGGCGACCGGGCTGCGGGCCAACAGCCCGTCCCGGTCCGCGACGTGGTCGCGGACCTTGGCCGAGGCGAGCACCAGGGACACCGTGGCGGCGAGCCGGGCCCCCTCGCCGTGGGCGACGGGGGCCCTCTTCATCTGGCGCAGGGGGCAGGGCCCCGCCGTGCGCCGGCCGCCGGGGACCGCGCCGGTGCGCGTACCCGTCTGAGCCTCCGTCAGGACCGAGACGATGAGGCCGTCGTAGTTGGTCACCACCCGCGCGAACTGGCCATGATCGGCCCGAAGGGCCAGGCAGAGGCCGCAGAGATGGGCCATCCACTCCGTCTTGAGACCGTCGGTGAGACGGTGCGTGCAGGGCCTGACGATTCCGAACAAGAGACTCCCCCGTGAGTCGTGCGCAGGTGACGTGCGCGCGTGCGCCAGGCATCGTATCGAGCCGGGCCGTTCACCCGTACGCCCGCCACGTCACCCTTCCGGCCCGACTTTCATATTTTAAGTTGCGCAGCCCGTGCAATCCTCCGTCAGGCCCCGCATACCGCAAGTTTCCTGACGATTCGCCAGCAACCGGGCCTCACGTTCTGCACCAGTACCGTCACGAATCCCCTGCGCGGCGACTATCCACTTGGCGCGCGATCCGCATGATGGACCACGATAGGGAATGCGGAACCACAAGTGACCGCGCTGAAAGGAGGCGTCCATGGGATCGGTGCGCAAGGCGAGTGCCTGGCTGGGACTCGTCGAGGACAACGACGAGCGTTACTACGACGACGAGTACGCCGAGGGTGCCGAGAACGGCGACGCCTGGGTGACGGACCCGCGGGTGCGGGTGGCGTCCGACTCGGCGCATGAGCAGGGCCGCCGGATCGCGACCGTCTCCCCGGACGGCTTCCGGGACGCCCGGGGCATCGGCGAGCTGTTCCGGGACGGGGTCCCGGTCATCGTGAACCTCACCGCCATGGAGCCCTCCGACGCCAAGCGGGTGGTGGACTTCGCCGCGGGTCTCGCCTTCGGCCTGCGCGGATCCATCGAGCGCGTGGCGACCCGGGTCTTCCTGCTGACCCCCGCCGACACGCAGATCGTCAGCGGGGACTCCGCCGGGCGTGCGCAGGACGGTTTCTTCAACCAGAGCTGAGCGAGGTGCTCCCGGCCGGCCCGATCCGGTCCGACCGATGACACCTCGCCCGGTGAGCGCCTCGCCCGGGTCGGCCTCGGTCCGCGCCCGGCACATGCGCGCCCGGTACGTCCCTCGCCCGGGTCGGCCTCGGTCCGCGGTCGGCATGTCCGCGCCCGGTACGTCCGCTCCGGTCAGCGCGCGGTGTGTCCGGATGCGGCCCGCTCGGCGTGTTCACGGACGACCCGCTCGCGACCCGCGGCCTCCCCGGCAGGGTGTTGTCCCCGCCCGACGGGCTCGCTGGGCAGGGGCTCGCGCGTGGCCGGCACCCGTACGGCGTCGCAGGCGTCGGCGAGCACCGGGAAGGCGGCCGCCGTCTCCTCCGCGTCGGCCGGGCACTCCATGACCCGGGGCAGCCGCAGGGCCATCAGGGCGCCGAGCAGCAGCAGCCCCGCGCTGACGAAGAGCGTCACGTGCAGCCCGTTCACGAAGGCGTGCCGAGCCGCGTGGTACAGCGCCGATCCAGCCGCGCCGCCGAGCTGGTCGGCGGTCTGGTAGGCCTCGCCGAGCGAGTTCGCCGCGGCCCGGCTCGCGGCCTCCGGGACCCCCGGCACGGAGGCGAGACCGGGGGCGTACGACGCGTTCATCACGCTGCCGAGCAGCGCGATGCCCATGCCCGCACCGAGCTGGTACGAGGTCTCCCCGATGGCCGCCGCCCCGCCCGCGCTCTCCGGCGGGGCCTCGCTGAGCATCGACTCGTAGGCCGAGAAGAGCGTCGTCTGCAGCCCGAAGCCGAGCAGCACGAAACCCACGGTGAGCAGGAGCGGCCGGTCGTTCTGGCCCATCAGGACCAGCAGCAGGACGGCCGCGGCGGTGAGCACGAAGCCCCAGCCGACCATGTGGCGCGGCCCGATCCGGCGCAGCGTGTACGAGCCGGTGGCACCGGCCGCCATGGCGGCGAAGGTGAGGGGCAGCAGCCGCAGCCCGGTCTCCAGCGGGCTCAGGCCGAGGACCAGCTGGAGGTACTGGACGGCGATCAGCTCCAGGCCGACCAGGGCCAGCATGGCGAGCACGATGCAGCCCACGGAGGTGGTGAACGCGGCGCGGGAGAACAGCCGCATGTCGATCAGCGGGTGCGTGCGCCGCCGCTGCCGTCGTACGAAGAGGACCAGGAGCGCCGCCCCGAGGAGCAGCGGCCCCGCCGTGGCGAAGGAGAGCAGGGGCTCCCCCGCGCCGATCCGCTTGACCCCGAGGACCGCGCCGAGGACTCCGGCCGCCGCCATCAGCGCGCCGAGGACGTCCCAGGGACCGTCGCCGCTGCCCTTGGACTCGGGGAGCAGCCAGCGTCCCGCCGGGAGGATCAGCGCCATGAGCGGGATGTTGATCAGGAAGACCGAGCCCCACCAGAAGTGCTCGACCAGGAAGCCGCCGAGCACCGGACCGGTGGCGGCGCCGACCGCGGCGACCGCCGTCCAGATGCCGATGGCGGTGGCGCGCTCCCGCCGGTCGGGGAAGACCGCCCGGAGGATCGACAGGGTGGCCGGCATGATCATGGCGCCGCCGACCCCGAGGAGGGCGCGGGCCCCGATGAGCACCTCGGGGGCGGTGGCCAGGGCGGCCACCGCGGAGGCGACCCCGAACAGCGCGTAACCGAGCAGGAGCACCCGGCGCCGCCCCACCCGGTCACCGAGCGTGCCGAAGAGGATCAGCAGCGAGGCGCAGATCAGGGGGTAGGCGTCGACGATCCAGAGGAGCGCGGTGGAGCTGGGTCGCAGGTCCTCCGTGAGGGAGGGGACGGCGACGTGGAGCACGGTGGCGTCCAGGGCGACCAGCAGCAGGCTGACGCAGAGGACGAGGAGGACGACCCAGCGGTTGGCACCGCCGCCCGCGGCCCGGAGCCGTGCTCCGGCCGTGATCGTCCGCTGCATGTCCGTACCTCCCATGGAATCTCTCGCGCTCGGCGGTCGCCGACCGGGGCGCGTGGCCTCGGGGCGGCCCGGCATCGACGGGCGAGTGAGCCGTCAGCGTACGCGAGTTCGCGGCCCGAGCGCGTGGTGCAGCTCTCACCCCGTCGGGCCGGGAGGTGTGGCGTACGCCACTCCGCCCGCGCCGCGTGTCGCATGGAATTCCGCACGGACAAGCCTGCGAGGCATTATCCCGGCGTACAAACAGACTTCCGGAAAGTCGCCTCGCGCATTAGGGCCGAAGGTCATCGGATTCTCAGACCGGGGCCGGGGAAAAACCCCCGGTTGAGACCAACTCCACATCACATCGTCATCACGAAGAGACCGGATCGACCAGGCTCGCTACTCACTCCCTGTAACGTCGATTGGGTGCGTACCGACATCTTTGCCCGGCTGGACCGGGAGCCGGAACCGCCGAAGATAGAGGTCCCGCGGATGACCCGCACGCGTCTCGCCCTCTTCGGCGGGACGTCGGCGTTCTATCTCGCCATCGTGGTGGCCGTACTGCTGTCGACCGGGCTGGTGACCCTCGACTGGAAGATCATGCTCTTCCGTCCCTACCAGCAATGGCCGGAGCTGCACGCCTTCCTCGACTACTACGTGGTCCTCGGTCAGCGCGGCCCCACGGCCGTGATGGTGGCGGCCTGGCTGGGCTGGCGCTCATGGCGCCAGCACACGCTGCGGCCGCTGCTCACCCTCGGCGCGGCACTGCTGCTCCTGAACGTCACGGTCGGGGCGGTCAAGCTCGGACTCGGCCGTCTCGGTCCCCACTACGCGACGCAGATCGGCTCGGCCGAGCTCTTCGCGGGCGGCGATATATTTCCGTCCGGACACACCGCCAACGCGGTCGTGACCTGGGGAATCCTCGCCTATCTTGCGACGACCCCCCGGGCCAGGCGCTATCTCTCGGCCCTCTCGGCCGTGGTCGCCCTGGGCGTGGGCCTCACCACCGTCTACCTCGGTACGCACTGGCTCAGCGACGTGCTGCTCGGCTGGGCCGCCGGCCTGCTGATCCTGCTCGCGCTGCCCTGGTGCGAGCCGTTGATCGGCCGGGCCGAGGCGTTCGTCCTCGGCCTGCGGGACCGGGTGCGCGAGCAGCTGCGGGCCCGTCGCCGCCTGGTGCCCTCGCTGCCCGTCGCGACCGGAGGGCCGCGTCCGGCGCCGTATCCGCGGCGTCCCGCGGCGGCCGAGGAGCCGGTGCGGGAGGTCATCGGTTCGCGGACCGGCCGGGCTACGTCCGGGCGCGGGGAGGGGCGGCTCGCCCCGCCGCTGGCCGCCGCCCGGCCGCACGCCGTGCGCTCGGAGCGCACGCCGGTCACCCCTGCCGGCAGCCGTCGGCCGGGGCACTCGCGGCCGCTCACGGGCGGCTGAGAACCCCGCACGACCGCGACCCCGCACGACGGAGAGAGGGAAGGGCCCCGGCCGAAGCCGGGGCCCTTCCCTCTCTCCGTCGGTGGACGGGTGTCACACGGCGGCCGGTACGGCCCGGCGGATGTCAGCCGAGCCAGCAGCGGATGACGGTGCCGTGGTCCACCTCGAAGTTGATGCGCCCCTCGAGGTACTCCATCGTGATGATCGAACCGGGCGGAAGGGAGCGCACCACGCCCCAGCCGCGGGCTCTGGCGAGCTGCTCGGCGCGCTCCGCGTCGAGCCCCACATAGGACTCCGCGGAGCCGTCTTCGGAAGGTACGGGAGAGGTCGGCTTCGGTGTCATGTGCTCACGTTAGGCGGCGCCGGACGGTGACGGAAGCGCAGAGCGTTCGAGAAGCCCGAACAACCCCATGTACCTCACCGGTCACGCTTGTGTCACAGGTTCTCGACATATGTTTGGACACAGGATCATCACTCGATCCGGCGGTTTCCGGCCGTTTCTCCAGCAATTCCGCGACTCATATGGAAGGTCGCACAGAGGTAAGGCAATTCCGTTCCGCGCACGCCCAGGCGGAATTGACGGGGCGCCACACCCTCCGGCCGCATTACCCGCGGTCCGGGCCCCATTCGCCCTCTCTCCGGTGCCCTGATCAGCCCTCGCCGGGGGCGGTGGACCGCTCCAGGGCGCGGTCGATCCGGTCCCTGATCGTCCGCATCCGGTGATCGAGGCCGGGCGGCTCGAGCACCTCGAACTCCAGACCCATCAGGGCCACGTGCATCAGCAGATAGTCCATGTTCGGGGCGCCGGTGCGCAGCAGGCACGCATGCTCCCCGTCCGCCTCCAGGACGCCGTCCATGGGCCCGACGACCGTGGCCGCCTCCGCGAGCGGAACGTGGAGGCGGAACGTGGCCTCGAGGGCGTAGGCGGCGGTGGACACGCCCTTCGAGACATAGGCGGCGAGATCCTCGGCCGGCGGTTCGCGGGGAGGGAACCGCGGGCCGTGGGGCGGCCTGGGGTCGATCCGGTCGGCCCGGAACGTACGCCAGCCGGCCCGGTCCACGTCCCAGGCGACCAGGTACCAGCGGCGCTCGGTGCACACCAGGCGGTGCGGCTCGACGGTGCGACGGGTCGGGGCGCCGCCGTGGTCGCGGTACTCGAAGCGGAGCCGTTCGCCGTCCCGGCAGGCGGCCACGAGCTCGGTGAGGACCGCCGGGTCGACCTGGGTCGGCGGGGTGCGGAGCATCGGCACGGTGAAGGCGTTCAGCGCGCTCACCCGGCGCCGCAGCCGGCCGGGCAGGACCTGCTCCAGCTTGGCGAGGGCGCGTACGGAGCTCTCGCCGATGCCCTCGATGCCCTGGCCGGCGGCCGTGCGCAGTCCGACGGCGACGGCGACGGCCTCCTCGTCGTCGAGGAGCAGCGGGGGCAGCTCGGCGCCCGCGCCGAGCTGGTACCCGCCCCCCGTACCCGGGCTGGCGTTGACGGGATAGCCGAGCTCGCGCAGCCGGTCGACGTCCCGCCGCACGGTCCGCGGGGTGACGCCGAGCCGGTCGGCGAGATCGGCACCGGACCATTCACGGTGGGCCTGCAGCAGTGAGAGCAGACGCAGCAGTCGTGCGGAGGTCTCCAACATGCGGCCGAGTCTGCCAGCCGTCGCGGACAGGTACGGTCCGCAAGGGTCTCGCTCCCCGGCTGGAACTCCTCTCGCCCGTAAGACCCGGTGGAGAGCGCCGTCGGCGGAAGGCTTTCTCCGCCGACGGGGCGGCGCCTCCGGCTCGAACGGGCTCAACGGAACGGGCTCAGCGGAACCGGCGGACCAGTGCTCCGGCCTTCGCCTTCGCCGTGTAGACGGCGTCGACCGCCGTACCGACCGCGCGGTGCAGGGCGTCCCCGCCTCGTCCATGAGTGTGGGCACGCGCGCCCCGGGCGAGGAGCGCGGACCAGATCTCCTCGTGCCGGGCGGCGATACGGACCGGGTCGAAGCGCTCGGACGCCGCCAGGGCGGCCCGCGCGGTCTTCGCGCGCAGTTCGTCGTCCTCGATGAGTTCGAGCAGGGCCCGGGCGATCGCGGAGACGTCGTCGACCGGTACGAGACGGCCGTCGACCCCGTCCTCGATGATCTCCCGGGGGCCGTGCGGGCAGTCGGTGGAGACGACCGGCAGTCCGCACCGCATCGCCTCGACGATGGTCATCCCGAAGGACTCCCGCCGGGAGGTGACGGCGGCGAGCGAACCCTTGGCCCACTCCGGCTCCATCGGGTGGGCCGTTCCCATGAGGAAGACGTTCTCGCCGAGGCCGCGCCGTTCGATCCGGCCGGCGAGCGTCTTCCTCAGGTTGTCGGAGGCGTCCCCGGTGCCGTAGATCCGCAGCTTCCAGTCGGGGCGGGCCGCGGCCACCTCGGCGAAGGCGTCGATGAGCACGTCGTACCGCTTGACCGGCGTCAGCCGGCCCGCCGCGACGACGATCTTCGCGGCGGGGTCGGCCGGCGGCACGCTCGGCGCGGGGACGCTGTTGGGCACCGCGTCGATCCGTACGTCCGGCAGCGCGAGCGCGCGGTACGAGCGGGCGTCGGCCTCGGTGACGGTGGTGACGGCGTCCAGGAGGGCGTAGTGATGGCCGATGTCCCGGCGCAGCCGGTAGCTGTGACCGTCCAGGATCAGGTGCTCCTGGCCGACCAGGACGGGGCCGCGCCGGGCCTGGCGGGCGAGCTGGACGTTGAGCCCCGGGCGCGTGGCGACCACGACGTCGGCCTCGACGGTACGCAGGTGCTCGCCGATCCGGGCGTCGGTGAGCGCG
The DNA here is from genome assembly GCF_055609145.1 of Streptomyces sp. NPDC036822. Classification (NCBI taxonomy): domain Bacteria; kingdom Bacillati; phylum Actinomycetota; class Actinomycetes; order Kitasatosporales; family Streptomycetaceae; genus Streptomyces; species Streptomyces sp. NPDC036822. Next base: position 48,149 of record NZ_JBVJPY010000007.1, on the reverse strand, counting down.
CTGTACTGCTTCCACCGGCCGTCGCCGCGCGGGAAGACGCGGGCGGGCCGGGAGAAGTCGGGGTTCCCGCCGTCGTAGCCGGGGCTGTTCTTGCGCAGGTCGACCAGGTGACGCAGGGTCACGCCGGCGGGGACGCCGAGGATCGGCTCGTCGCGGTGGCGGAACACGGAGACGATCTCCACCTCGTGACGTTCGGCCAGCACCTGGGCGAGGGTGAACGTCGTCCGGATCGTGCCGCCGATGTGGTAGCCGTTGTGGAGCAGAAAGGAGATACGCATCGCGCTGCCGGTTCCCCCCGGTCAGATGGTCGGTCGGGGCGACTGTACTGCGTGGCCGCCCCGCCGTTCACGGTCGGTGGCCAGGGGCCAGGGGGCGGTGACGCGACCGACGGCCGTAGGGGCGGGAGGCCGCCCGGCCGGCCCCGTGCTGCCAACGGGATGCGGGAGGGCAGCTGTCGGGAACCTGACCGGCCGTCGGGACGTGCGGCGTGGCGGGTGGGAGGCGGGCGGCGCTCCGCGTGACCTCGACGTCCACGCGGAGATCACGTGGCGGCCGGGCGCCCTCGTCCCTGGACTACGGCGCGGAGCGGTCGCGTTCTCCGCGAAGGCCGCCTGGGGCGTACGACCGGAGGCCGCCGAGCCACGGCGGGCGGACCCGGCCGACGGGCCACCCAGCCCGGCGCAGGACCGGCAGCCGCCGAGCCACGGCCGACCCCCCGCGGCCAACGGCCCACCGGACCCCGGCGCGTGACGGGTGGTCGTCGCGTGCCTCGGCGGGAGGGTGGGCGACCTCCCCCGTGGCCTCACGGTCGACGCCATCGCCCCCACCGCGCCGGGTGGCGCCGCCGCTCCCGGCATCGGCGGCCGTTCGCCGTCCTACAGCGGGGAGATCCTCAGCATCGTCCCGGTGACGATCCGGTTCGGGTCCGTGCCGATCAGGGCGCGGTTCGCCTCGTAGAGCGCCTGCCAGCCGCCCCGGATCCCGTAGCGCCGGGCGATCGAGCTGAGGGTGTCCCCCGGCTTGACGACGTGAGCCCGCCCGCTCAGTCCGTACCGCTTCGAGCAGACCGGCCAGGCGCCCCACCCCTGGGTCCGCAGGACCTCCTCCGCCACCGCGATCTGCTGCTGACGGGTCGCCAGGTCGGCGCGCGGGGCGTGGCGCAGGCCGCCGAACTCCACCCAGGTCGACTGCCGGAACTGGAGGCCGCCGTAGAAGCCGTTGCCCGTGTTGGTGTTCCAGCGGCCGCCGCTCTCGCACTCGGCGACGCAGCCCCAGGGCCACTGGTCCTTGGCGCACGCGGCGGTCTGTCCGGGCGGAGCGCCCGATCCCGGCGGCGGCCCCGACGCCGGCGGGGCACCGGATCCCGGTGGTGTGTCGGGCTGCTCCGTCCCACCGGGTTCCCCGGGCGCGTCCGGGGGCCCGGGGTCGCCGGGCGTCCAGGGGCCGTCGGAGTCCCCGGGGCCCTCGGGGTCCCACGGGTCGCCGGCGTCCCACGGGCCGTCGTTCCACGGAACGCCCGGGGCCCATGAGGTGTCAGGGGCCCACGGGAAGCCAGGGGCCCATGGCACCGGCGGGACACCCGGGAGCCCCGGCGCCCCTGGCACACCCGGCGCGCCCGGCGCCCCGGAAGCCCCCGGAGGCGCCCAGGGGCCCGGCGGAGGATCGTCCGCCCGGGCCGGCGCCGGAACCAGCGCCAGCAGGGCGGCGGAGCACACACCCGCTGTCCACCATACGATCTTCGACATCGGTGCAGGCTAGGCAGCTCGACCCCCTCCGGTGGCCGTGCCGCGCGGTACGAAGCGCACCCCCCACCCGGTCGGAGGCACCGGCCGTCGCGCAACTTGGCGCGCCGCGACGCGTGACCCCGGCCGAGCCTCTCCCGTTGAACTCGTCATGAGACGAGCCGGGAACCGCCCGGTGTCGCACGTACCGAGTCCAGGGAGCCCCCCGTGCCGCGCATGCTCGACGTCAGCGAGGACGTACGCGCCGAGATCGGCGACGAAGAAGCCGACCGGCTGCTCGCCGGCGACAATGCCCCGGGCAGCTACGACTGCACCTCCTGCCGCACGCCGGGCGACTCCGAGCAGGAGCGCACGAGCACCGTGCTGTTCGTCGGCGAGGAGACCGCCGTCCTGGCGTTCGCCCACGCCAGCTGCATCCCGTCCCAGGTCGTCCAGGTCGCCGAGGAGCAGCTGCAGGGCGCCGTACGTTCCATCGCCGCGACGGACGCGGCGGACGCGCTCACCGCCGCCCACCCGGAGCAGGCCGTTCTCGGGGTGACCAGCGGTCTCGTGCTGATCGAGGGCGAGCTGCACCCGGCGCTGGTCGTCGAGCCGACCGCGCCCGTCGCGCGTCCGGGCTCGGACGGGCTGAGCGACGAGTTCCTGCCGCTCCTGATCGAGCAGGGCTTCGCCCCGGTGTCCGACGTGAACCGCAAGCCGGGCACGCTGCCGGGCTGGTCGGTGCTGGTGGCCATGGGGCAGCTGCACTCCGTGCTCCAGCCCGGTACGGGCGGCGGCGGCCAGGCGGCCTGGTGGCAGGCCCACCAGCCGCTGCAGGTCACGGAAGGCTGGCGCGCGGCGGCGAACAAGTCGCACACGGTCCTGGTCTTCGCGGCGCCGGTGGGCTCGATCGGCCAGCAGCCGCGCGAGGACCTGCTGCGCGACGCGCTGGAGAAGGCCGCCGCCAACGGCCGCCTGGTCGCCGCCGCGATGCCGCTGGCCGGCACGTGAGGGACCACGGGCGTGCCGGTTTAGGACCGGCGGGGCACGGTCCCGGGATCCCTACGGTTCCCCGCCCCCGGCGGGCCCCTCTTTCCGAGGGCCGCCCGCATCCGACGGACGACGGTGTCGTTGGCACGTACGTGCACACATACGACCCACTCCGTCATCCCTTTCCGAGTCAGATCCCCTCGATGCGTCCCGCGCAGGACGTGATGTCGGGCGAGTCGGCGACGCCGATCTACGACGCCCTGTACTCGGAGTACCGCCGGTCGTTCCGCGCCCTGCCGGGTGACCGCAGCGGCGAGGAGGATCTGGGCTTCCGGGCCTTCGGCACGCAGGTGGGCACGGGACTGCACGGGCACTACGGCCACCGGCACGCGACGCAGCCGGCGGCGTGGTCGGCGCAGCACCACCACCTCCCGGCGGCTCTCCCGCCGGGTCCCCGCAGGGGTCTGTAGGACCCGGGCGGTACGGCTGAGGGCCGGGGCACGCGCCCCGGCCCTCAGCCATGTCGTCCGTACGACTACTCCCGCGTACGCCTACTTCTTGCGGCCGCGCTTCTCGCGCACGCGCACCGAGATGTGGATCGGGGTGCCCTCGAAGCCGAACTCCTCGCGGAGGCGGCGCTCGACGAAGCGGCGGTAGCCGTGCTCCAGGAAGCCGGAGGCGAAGAGCACGAACCGGGGCGGCTTGGTGCCCGCCTGCGTACCGAAGAGGATGCGGGGCTGCTTGCCGCCGCGGATCGGGTGCGGGTGGGCGGCGACCAGCTCGCCGAGGAAGGCGTTCAGGCGGCCGGTGGGGACGCGGGTCTCCCAGCCGGCGAGCGCGGTCTCGATCGCCGGGACCAGCCTGTCCATGTGGCGGCCGGTCTTGGCGGAGACGTTGACCCGGGGCGCCCAGGAGACCTGCTGCATCTCGGTCTCGATCTCGCGCTCGAGGTAGTAGCGCCGCTCCTCGTCCAGCTCGTCCCACTTGTTGTAGGCGATGACGAGCGCGCGGCCGGACTCGACCGCCATGGTGATGATGCGCTGGTCCTGGACGGAGATGTTGTCCGTGGTGTCGATCAGGACGACGGCGACCTCGGCCTTCTCGATCGCGGCCGCGGTCCGCAGGGAGGCGTAGTAGTCGGCGCCCTCCTGGAGGTGGACCTTCTTGCGGATACCGGCGGTGTCCACGAACTTCCACGTGATGCCGCCGAGCTCGATCAGCTCGTCGACCGGGTCGCGGGTGGTGCCGGCCAGCTCGTTGACGACGACGCGGTCCTCGCCGGCGACCTTGTTGAGCAGCGAGGACTTGCCGACGTTCGGACGGCCGATGAGCGCGATGCGGCGCGGGCCGCCGACGGCGTTGCCGAAGGTCTGCTCGGGGGCCTCGGGCAGCGCCTCCAGGACGGCGTCGAGCATGTCGCCGGTGCCGCGGCCGTGCAGGGAGGAGACGGGGTGGGGCTCGCCGAGGCCGAGCGACCACAGGGCGGTGGCGTCGGCCTCGCCGGACGGGCCGTCGACCTTGTTGGCGCAGAGCACGACGGGCTTGCCGGCGCGGCGCAGCAGCTTGACGACGGCCTCGTCGGTGTCGGTGGCGCCGACGGTGGCGTCCACGACGAAGACGCAGGCGTCGGCGGCCTCGATGGCGTACTCGGCCTGGGCGGCGACGGAGGCGTCGATGCCGAGGACGTCCTGCTCCCAGCCGCCGGTGTCGACGACCTTGAAGCGGCGGCCGGCCCATTCGGCCTCGTAGGTGACGCGGTCGCGGGTGACGCCGGGCTTGTCCTCGACGACGGCCTCGCGGCGGCCGATGATCCGGTTCACCAGGGTCGACTTGCCGACGTTGGGGCGGCCGACGACGGCGAGTACGGGGAGCGGGCCGTGCCCGGCCTCCTCGATCGCGCCTTCGACCTCTTCGACGTCGAATCCCTCTTCCGAGGCGAGCTCCATGAACTCCGCGTACTCGGCGTCGCCAAGTGCCCCGTGGTCGTGCTGGTCGTTCATGAAGTCCGTTCCTTGATCATTCGTGGTCGGTGGGGTGCCCGAGCCTCGGGGCCCACTACTCAGAGTCTCGCTCAGCGCCCGGTGAGGCGCCTGGCGTTTTTCAGGTGGGCGGTGAGCCGCTCCTGAATACGGAGGGTGGCGTCGTCGAGCGCCTTGCGGGTTCGACGGCCGCCGGGTTCGCCCGCCGCGAAGGCGTCGCCGAAGACGACGTCGACGCGGCTGCGCAGCGGCGGCAGTGCCTTGATCAACCGTCCGGGGCGGTCGGAACTTCCCAGGACGGCCACGGGCACGATCGGCGCGCCGCTGCGGACGGCGAAGTAGGCCAGGCCGGCGCGCAGCGAGGCGAAGTCGCCCTCGCCCCTCGTGCCCTCGGGGAAGATCCCGAGGACGCCGCCCTGCTCCAGGACCGCGAGGGCGTTGGCTATGGCGTTCCGGTCGGCACTGGTCCGGTCCACCTTGACCTGCCCGATCCCTTCCAGGAAGGGGCCGAGGGGGCCGACGAAGGCCTCCTGCTTGATGAGGAAGTGCACCGGCCGGGGGGCGGTGCCCATGAGCATGGGCCCGTCGATGTTGTGGGCGTGGTTGACGGCGAAGATGACGGGTCCGGAGGCCGGTACCCGCCAGGCGCCCAGGACGCGCGGTCTCCACAGGCCGTACATCAGCCCGATGCCGATGCCGCGCCCGACAGCGGCGCCCCTCTCGGAGGGCAGGGTCACTTCGCGGCCGCCCTCTTCTCCTCGACGAGGGTGACGACGCATTCGATGACCTGGTCGAGGGTGAGTTCCGTGGTGTCGACCTCGACGGCGTCGTCGGCCTTGGCCAGCGGGGAGGTCTTGCGGCTGGAGTCGGCCGCGTCCCGCTTGATCAGGGCCTGCCGGGTGGCGGCCACGTCGGCTCCCTTGAGCTCGCCGGAACGGCGCGCGGCGCGTGCCTCGGGGGACGCGGTGAGGAAGATCTTGAGGTCGGCGTCGGGGAGGACGGTCGTGCCGATGTCCCGTCCCTCGACGACGATGCCGCCGTCCGCGCTCTTGGCGATGGACCGCTGCAGCTCGGTGATCAGGGACCGCACCTCGGGGACGGCGCTGACCGCGCTGACCTTGGAGGTGACCTCCTCGGTGCGGATGGGCCCTGCGGCGTCGGCTCCGTCGACGGTGATCGTCGGTCGGGCCGGGTCCGTACCGGAGACGATGACGGGCTTGGCGGCGGCGTTGGCGACGGCGTCGGCGTCGTTGACGTCCACGCCGTTGCTGATCATCCACCAGGTGATGGCGCGGTACTGGGCGCCGGTGTCCAGGTAGCTCAGCCCCAGCTTGGCGGCAACCGCCTTCGAGGTGCTCGACTTGCCCGTGCCGGAGGGCCCGTCGATGGCGACGATCACGGTTTCCACGGTGGGGAACACCTTCCTGGGTACGCGGTGAGGCCCATCAGATGCGGGGGGCCACCCCAAGGTTACCGATTCCCGCGCACCCATTCGGCCCAGCGGGCGGGACGACCGCGTCACCCCGCCCGCCCGGCCGGGGGACGGCCCCCGTCGACTCGCCCGCCGGGCCGGGGGGACGACCGGCGTCAGCCCGCCCGCAACGCCCAGCCCCGCTCCCGCAGCGCGGCCCCCAGGACCGGTGCGGCGGAGGGCTCCACCATCAGCTGGACCAGGCCCGCCTGCTGCCCCGTGGCGTGCTCGATGCGGACGTCCTCGATGTTGACGCCCGCGCGGCCCGCGTCGGCGAAGATGCGGGCGAGCTCCCCCGGCTGGTCGCTGATGAGGACGGCGACGGTGTCGTACTGGGCCGGGGCGGCGCCGTGCTTGCCCGGGACACGGGCGCGGCCCGCGTTGCCGCGGCGCAGGACGTCCTCGACGCCCGAGGCGCCGCCGCGGCGCTCGGCCTCGTCCGCGGACTGCAGCGAGCGGAGCGCCTGGACGGTCTCGTCCAGGTCCGCCGCGACGCCCGCGAGGACGTCGGCGACGGGTCCGGGGTTCGCGGAGAGGATCTCGACCCACATGCGCGGGTCGGAGGCGGCGATCCGGGTGACGTCGCGGATGCCCTGGCCGCACAGGCGTACCGCCGTCTCGTCCGCCTCCTCCAGCCGCGCCGCGACCATCGACGACACCAGCTGCGGGGTGTGGGAGACGAGCGCGACGGCCCGGTCGTGCGCGTCGGCGTCCATGACCACCGGGACCGCGCGGCACAGCGCGACCAGTTCCAGGGCCAGGTTCAGGACCTCGGTGTCGGTGTCCCGGGTGGGGGTGAGCACCCAGGGGCGCCCCTCGAAGAGGTCGGCCGTCGCGGCCAGGGGTCCGGAGCGCTCCTTGCCGGACATCGGATGGGTGCCGATGTAGGCGGTGAGGTCGACGCCCAGCTCCGCCAGCTCCCGCTTCGGGCCGCCCTTGACGCTCGCCACGTCGAGGTAGCCGCGGGCGAGGCCGTCCCCGATGGCGAAGGCGAGGGTGGCCGCCACGTGCGCGGGCGGTACGGCGATGATCGCGAGGTCGACGGGACCCTCGGGCTCCTCGTCCGTACCGGCGCCGAGGGCGGCGGCCGTGCGGGCGCGTGCCGGGTCGTGGTCGCGGAGGTGGACGGCGACGCCCCGCCCCGCCAGGGCGAGGGCGGCCGAGGTGCCGATCAGGCCGGTTCCGATGACGAGCGCGGTCCTCACTGGGCGATGTCCTTGCGCAGGGCGGCGGCGGCGCCGAGGTAGACGTGGGCGATGTCCGGCTTGGGACGGTCGGACTCGACGTGCGCGAGGAGCCGTACGACCCTCGGCATGGCGCCCTCGACGTCCAGCTCCTGCGCGCAGATCAACGGGACGTCGACGATGCCGACGCGACGCGCCGCGGCGGCCGGGAAGTCACTGTGCAGATCGGGGGTGGCCGTGAACCAGATGCTGATCAGGTCGTCGGCGGTGAGCCCGTTGCGCTCCAGGACGGCGGTGAGCAGCTCCTCGACCTGCTCGTGCATGTGCCCGGCGTCGTCCCGTTCCAGCTGGACGGCGCCTCGGACCGCTCGTACCGCCACGTCGTGCTCCTTCGAAATGCGATCAGTGCTCCGATCAGCCTAGTGATCCGCCCGGGGGCCGGGCGGGGCCGACCGTCCTCCGAGACAGGGTCACTGTCGCTCCACGCCGGGCCCGTCGCCACTCGGCGGAGGCGGGGGGCCGGGTGCCGGGGCGGCCGTGCGGGGGAGCCGGACGGGCGGGTACAGGCGTGTTGCCGGGTGCCGGGCGGGGCCGTGACCAAGCTGGACGGCATGAATCCAGAAGCTCCAGACGTCACGCCCCGCCGTACGGTGCTCCTCGCCGGCGCCGGTTCGGTCGCCGCCCTGGCCACCGGCTGCGGCTCGGACGGCGACAAGGGCGGCGCCGCGACGGCGAGCCCGACGGACACGGCGACGGACACGGCGCCGTCCGCGCCGGACACGTCCGCGCCGGCCGGCGACGCGCTCGCGCGCACCTCCGACATCCCGGTCGGGGGCGGCACCGTCCTCAAGGAGCGGAAGGTTGTCGTCACCCAGCCGGTGGCGGGCGAGTTCAAGGCCTTCTCGGCGATCTGCACCCACCAGAGCTGCCTGGTGAGCAAGGTCGAGGGCGGCACGATCGACTGTCCGTGCCACGGCTCGAAGTTCCGGATCGCCGACGGCTCGGTGGCCCGCGGACCGGCGACGCGACCGCTCCCGGCCGAGCGGATCACGGTGTCCGGGGACGAGATCACGCTGGCGTAGCCTGTCGCGCATGACTCCGGTAGAACTGGTGCGCGACCACACGATCTACTCCTGTGTCATGGGGTCGCGCGCCTTCGGTCTGGCCACCGAGGGGAGCGACACCGACCGTCGGGGGGTCTTCCTCGCTCCGACCCCGCTCTTCTGGCGCTTCGAGAAGCCCCCGGCGCACGTGGAGGGGCCGGGCGAGGAGCAGTTCAGCTGGGAGCTGGAACGCTTCTGCGAGCTGGCGTTGCGCGCCAACCCCAACGTCCTGGAGTGCCTGCACTCCCCCGTGGTCGAGCACATCGACGCCACCGGCCGCGAACTGGTGTCGCTGCGGGAGGCGTTCCTGTCCCGTCAGGCGCACCAGACCTTCGTCCGGTACGCGGGCGGCCAGCGCAGGAAGCTCGACGCCGACGTCCGCCGGTACGGGGCGCCGCGCTGGAAGCACGCCATGCACCTGCTGCGGCTGCTGATGAGCTGCCGGGACCTGCTGCGCACCGGTGAACTGACGATCCACGTGGGCGACGAGCGGGAGCGGCTGCTCGCGGTGAAGCGCGGCGAGGTGTCCTGGTCCGAGGTGGAGTCCTGGATGGCGCGCCTGACGGAGGAGGCCGACCGCGCCTCCACCACGAGCCCCCTTCCCGCGGCCCCGGACCACGCGCGCGTGGAGGACTTCCTGACGCGCGCGCGCCGGTCCTCAGCCCTCTCCGTGCTCGATCCGGACCCGGACCACGAGGTCGTGCAGGGCGTCGTGCCCGGCGGTGGCGTCCGGGAGGCCTGACGCGTCCTGCGCCTCGTCCAGGACGCCGTGGAGCGCCTCGACGTCTCCGCGCACACGCTCCGCGTCCACCTCGGCCGGCCCGTGCTCGGCCGCCGCCTTCGCCGCGATCAGGTCCGGTACGTAGCCGGGGGCCTCGGGCACCTCTCCCAGGAGCGTGGGCAGGTGGGCCTGCACCTCCCCCGCCCGCATCAGGTGGATGCCGGTGAGCAGCGCCCGGACGGTGTAGAGGAGCGGCTTCAGCTCCCCCGTCTTCTCGAACAGCCGCCACTGCGTGCCCGCGAAGCCGCGGTAGTGGTGCGCGTGGTGGGTGGTGAGCACCTGCGGTACGAGCGCGCTCAGCTCGGCGTGGACGTCGGTGGTGTGGGCGACCAACGGCGAGAGGAGCTGCTCCAGGACGTAGCCGTTGCGCCGCAGCATCAGCCGGGCGAACTTCCGCAGGTCGTGCGTGACGAGGTCCATCTCGACCCCGTCGCGGTCCCACATCCGGCTGCGGGTCTCCTCCGGATCGCGCAGCCCGATGAGCCCGGCCACCGGCAGCAGGTGCGCTCCGCGCAGGTCGACGTCCGAGTCGCGGGAGGGAAAGCCGTAGAGATGGGCGCCGGAGACGGTGGCGAAGATCAGGGGGTCGGGCTGCTCCGCCACGACGGCGGAGAGGTCGACGGCGGGGTCGAGGACGGCGGTGGGGTTGCGGACGTCGGTGGGGTCGAGGGCGGCGGAGGTCGGAGGGGCGGTCATGGATCAAGCGTCCCAGAGGGCGCCGAGGGCCAGGAGTTCGGAGCGGTGCTCGACCCGGTCCGCCCAGGCGTCCGGCCAGGCCCCGGCGCCCAGGTGGGCGCCCGCGAAGGCACCCGCCAGGCAGGCGAGGGAGTCGGAGTCCCCCCGGGTGCAGGCGGCCCGGCGCAGGGCGGTGAGCGGGTCGCCGGGGAAGAGGAGGAAGCACAGCAGCCCGGTGGCCAGCGCCTCCTCGGCGATCCAGCCGTCACCGGTGTACGTGCAGGGGTCGAGCTCCGGATCCGCCGTGCGCTGGACGGCGTCCAGCCTCTCCAGGGCCGCCAGGCACTCGTCCCAGCCGCGCTCGATGAAGTGCCGGGCCGAGGGGTCCTGGGAGCGGGTCCACAGGTCACCGAGCCAGGCTTCGCGGTACACGGAACGGTTCTCGTACGCGTACGAGCGCAGGTGCCCCACCAGGCCCGTCGGGTCGACGCCCTGGGCCAGCAGGTACACGGCGCGGGCGGTCAGGTCGGCGGCGGCGAGGGCCGTGGGGTGGCCGTGGGTGAGGGCCGACTGGAGCTGGGCGGCGCCGGCCCGCTGCTCCTCGCTCAGCCCGGGCACGAGCCCCAGCGGGGCGACCCGCATGTTGGCACCGCAGCCCTTGGAGTGGATCTGGCTGGCGTCCTGCCACGGCCGGTCGCCGTCGAGGAGCGCGCAGGCGACCAGACAGGTGCGGCCGGGGGCCCGGTTGTTCTCCGGGGAGTGGTACCAGGCGACGAACTCCTCCCGGACCGGCCCGGTCATGTGCGGTGGGGAGAGCACCCCCCGGTCCATGGCCGTGCGGATGCCCCGCGCGAGGGCGAGCGTCATTTGCGTGTCGTCCGTGATGTAGGCCGTGCCTCCGCTGACCGGCAGTTCCATGTCCCGCCAGGGGCCGGATTTCGCCAGGATCGACGGCACGTCGTTGAACTCCGTCGGGAATCCGAGCGCGTCGCCGAGCGCCAGCCCGATCAGTGCCCCGGTGGCCGCCTGCTTCGTCCTGTACGTCGTCATGTGGATCGTCCTTCCGGTCGCAGCAGCGGCGGGTGGAGGGCCGTGGCCTCCCCCGCCCGGTAGAGAGCGGCCGGTTTCCCCCGTCCGCCGGTGAGGCGCGGTGGCCCTTCCACGGCCCGGACGAAGCCGGGGGTGGCGAGGACCTTGCGCCGGAAGTTGGGGCGGTCGAGTTCGACCCCCCAGACCGTCTCGTACACCTGCCGCAGCTCGCCGAGGGTGAACTCGGGCGGGCAGAAGGCGGTGGCGAGGCAGGTGTACTCCAGCTTGGCGCCGATCCGCTCGCGGGCGTCGGCGAGGATGCGGTCGTGGTCGAAGGCGAGGGGCCCGTGCGTCCCGTAGGGCGTCCAGCGCGCCCGCGCCGCGTCGCCGCCGCCGCGCGGCTCCGGCGGATCGGGGACGAGCGCGGTGTACGCGACCGACACGACCCGCATCCTGGGGTCGCGGTCGGGATCGCTGTAGGTGCGCAGCTGTTCGAGGTGCAGCCCGGCGACGGTGTCGGCGGCGAGACCGGTCTCCTCGGCGAGTTCCCGGCGCGCGGCCTGTTCGGAGGACTCGCGGGGCAGGACGAAGCCGCCGGGCAGGGCCCAGGCTCCGGCGTACGGCTCCTGGCCGCGTTCCACGAGCAGGACGTGGAGGCGCTCCTCGCGGAGGGTGAGGACGGCGAGGTCGGCGGTGACGGCGAACGGCTCGAAGCCGTGCGGGTCGTAGCCGTCGGGGGCCTGGGCGCGGTTCATCGGCGCTCCGGGAGGGGGTCGGCGAGGTGCCAGCCTTCGGCGAGCAGGGCGTCCACGGCGGCGACGGCTGTCGCGAGCCGCTCCTCGTGCGGGCCGGTGAGGACGGCGGTGCGGCGGCCGCTGTGGGCGAGCTGGGTGACGAAGCGGGCGGTCATCCAGGGCCGCAGGTGCTCCCCGTCGCGCAGCCCGTCGTCCTCGAAGTCGACGCCGTGGTGGTCGGTGAGGAGCCAGAGGTGCTGGCGGCCGTGGGCGGCGATCTCACCCGTGTCGGAGCTGGTGGTGCCCATGTACCGCTCGTGCCAGATGGTGGTGGCGAAGGCGTCGGTGTCGCAGATGAGCACGGGGGACCCGGCCCGCGCGGCCTCCTCCTCCAGCTCGGCCTGGCGCTGGGCGATGACGGGGAAGTCGCTGGACCGGAAGGTGACGTCCGGCCATGCGGCGTCGGGGCGCTCGGCGCGCAGTTCGGCGAGCTTGAGTTCGCTGTACTCGCGGCCGTACTCCGGTACGTAGCGGGTGCGGGACCAGACCCCGCCGCGGCGCCGGTAGTGGTCGGCGAGGGCGAGGGCCATGGTGGTGGTGCCGGTGGACTCCGCGCCGAGGACGACGACCCGCCGGGTGAGCGCGGCCCGGACGGGCGCCTCCAGGAAGTCCCAGCAGCCGGCGGGGTCCTTGCGGACGGCGGTGCCGGACACCGGGAAGAGCGTGCGGTCGGGGTCGACGCACACGGCGTCGGCGCCGAAGCGGCGGCCCAGCTCCTCCCCGTAGGGCTCGGAGGTGAAGACGGCGTCGACGGGCTCGGGCACGGCCGCGCGGAAGACGGCCATGTGGGCGGCCCACACGTCGGGGTCGCGGAGGTCGACGGGGATGTCGTCGACGGCGCCGACCACGAGGACGTCGGGGTGGATCTCGCGCATCCAGTCGACCCGGTCCTCCAGCGTCAGGGTCTCGACCGAGGAGGCGCAGACGAGGACGGTGAGGCGCTCGCAGCGGTCGCGCGCGGTGCGGACCAGGTGGTGGTGGCCGGCGTGCGGCGGATAGAACTTGCCGAGGACCAGGCCGTGGCCGTAGCGCTTCATGCGGCGGCCCCCACGGGGAGCGGGTGCCGGGCGGCGAGGGCGCGGCTCCAGCGGCGCAGGCCGAGGACGCAGAGCGCCAGGAAGCCGGCGTAGAGCAGGGAGGTCAGGTACAGCTCCTTGTACGCGTACAGCGGTACGTAGATCACGTCGGCGGCGATCCAGAGCCACCAGGACTCCAGCCGCTTCCGGCACTGGCCGTAGGTCGCCGGCAGGGAGAGCGCGGTGGTCAGGGCGTCCCAGAAGGGGACGGTCGAGTCGGTGGCCCGGTCGAGCAGCAGGGTGAGGGCGAGGGTCCCCACCACCCCCGCCGTGATCAGCCACGTCCACTCGGTGCGTGTGGTGCGGCGCACCGGGAGGGCGTCGGAGCCTGGTCCACCCCCGTGGGTCCAGGTCCACCAGCCGTACACGGCGAGGGTGATGAAGACGATCTGGAGGCCGGCGTCGGCGTAGAGACCGGCCTGCGTGAAGAGGAGGACGAAGAAGAGGTTGTTGGCGATGCCGATGGGCCAGTTGGCGAGGTGCTGACGGGCGACCAGCCAGACGCAGAGGGCTCCGCTGCCGAATCCGAGGACCTCGGTCCAGCTGACCGGGGTGTCCAGGACGGTGAAGAGCGGCTGCTGCAGGGGTTCGACGATGCTTGCGAGGCTCACGCCCGCCTCCTTTAAGAGTCACCTTGACTATAAAGCGCGGGAGGCTTCGGCCACAAGTGCGAACGGCGCATGCGAGAAGCCCGTGACCGCCGGGCGGTCACGGGCTTCTGTGCGCGTCGTCGGGGCGACGGGTCCTACATGCCGACTTCCTTCATCAGCATGCCGACCTCGGTGTTGGTCAGCCGGCGCAGCCAGCCGGACTTCTGGTCCCCGAGTCCGATCGGGCCGAAGGCGGTGCGGACCAGCTTCTCGACCGGGAAACCGGCCTCGGCGAGCATGCGGCGCACGATGTGCTTGCGGCCCTCGTGGAGGGTGACCTCGACCAGGTAGTTCTTGCCGGTCTGCTCGACCACGCGGAAGTGGTCGGCGCGGGCGTAGCCGTCCTCCAGCTGGATGCCGTCCTTGAGCCGCTTGCCGACCTCGCGGGGCAGCGGGCCGGTGATGGCGGCCAGGTAGGTCTTCTTCACGCCGTACTTCGGGTGCGTGAGGCGGTGGGCCAGCTCGCCGTGGTTGGTGAGCAGGATGATGCCCTCGGTCTCGGTGTCGAGCCGTCCGACGTGGAAGAGCCGGGTCTCGCGGTTGGTGACGTAGTCGCCGAGGCACTGGCGGCCGTCGGGGTCCTCCATGGTGGAGACGACCCCGGCGGGCTTGTTCAGCGCGAAGAAGAGGTACGACTGGGTGGCGACGGTCAGACCGTCGACCTTGATCTCGTCCCTCTCCGGGTCGACGCGCTTGCCCTGCTCCAGGACGATCTCGCCGTTGACCTCGACGCGGGCCTGCTCGATCAGCTCCTCGCACGCGCGGCGCGAGCCCATGCCGGCCCGGGCGAGCACCTTCTGGAGCCGCTCGCCCTCCTGCTCGGCGCCGGGGAAGGTCTTGGGCGTCTTGATCTCCGGCCGGTCGGCGTACCGGTCGCGGTTGCGCTGCTCGATCTTGGCGTCGAGCTCGCGCGAGCGGGCCGGGGCCTGCCGCTGTCCGTGCGGGCCACGACGGGGCGGGGTGCCGCCCTGCGGGGCCTTCGGGCCGCCCTTGGCGCCACCGCGGGCCGCGGCGCCGCGGCCCTTCTTGGGGCCCTCGGGCGTGCCGCCCACGTCGTAGCGGCGCTCCTCCGGGCGCGGGTTGCGCGGCCGGTCGCTGCCGCCCTGCCGGTCGTCGCGGCCACCACCGCCACCGGCGCCCCGGTAGCCGCCACCACTGCTGCTGCCGCCACCGGCGCCTCGGTAGCCGCCGCTGCCGCCCTGCCGGTCGTCGCGGCCACCACCGCCACCGGCACCCCGGTAGCCGCCACCACTGCCGCTGCCGCCACCGGCGCCTCGGTAGCCGCCGCCACCGCCCGCGCCGCCGCGGCCGCCACTGCTGCTGCCGCCGCGGCCGCCGCTGTTGCCACCACGGCTCCCGCCGTTGTTTCCGCTGCTGTTCCTGCCGCTGCTGCTTCGCATCAATCTTCCGTCGTCTTGTCGTCTGCGTCCGGGTCGAACGACACAACCCCCTCCAGCGTCTCCGCCTCGATCGCGTCCGCCTCGGGGAGGAAGGGCGCGAGCTCCGGCAGTTCGTCCAGGCCGCGCAGGCCCATCCGCTCCAGGAAGTGGTTCGTCGTCCTGTACAGGATCGCACCTGTTTCGGGTTCCGCGCCCGCCTCCTCCACCAGACCCCGCTGGAGGAGGGTCCGCATGACCCCGTCACAGTT
This sequence comes from Streptomyces sp. NPDC036822, assembly GCF_055609145.1. Classification (NCBI taxonomy): domain Bacteria; kingdom Bacillati; phylum Actinomycetota; class Actinomycetes; order Kitasatosporales; family Streptomycetaceae; genus Streptomyces; species Streptomyces sp. NPDC036822. The sequence goes on along the minus strand of NZ_JBVJPY010000007.1, from coordinate 33,048 downwards.
CACTCCGCGGACCGCGGAGACCCGCGAGCGGCTGACCGGCTGGCGGTACGCGACGACGGCGAGGGTCTCCAGGGCCGCCTGGGTGAGCCGGGTCTGCTGGCCGTCCAGGACGAACGCCTCGACGGCGTGGGCGTACTCCGCACGGGTGTAGAAACGCCAGCCGCCGGCGACCGGACGCAGCTCGAAGCCGCGGCCCTGGGCGGTGTATTCGTCGGCGAGTTCGCGCAGGGCGTCGCCGACCTCCCGGCGGGACACGTCGAGGACCTTGGCGAGGTGGTCCTCGGTGGCGGGCTCGTCGACGACCATGAGGACGGCTTCGAGGGAGGGCTTGAGGTCGCTCACGCGCGGGCCTCCGTTTCGTGATCGGATTCCTGGTCGAACTCGTCGGTGACGCGGGTCTCCCCGTCGCCGCCGGTCCAGGACACGGTGAGCTCGCCGAGGGCGTCGTCCTGGTCGAGGCCGACGGAGCGGTCCCGGTAGAGCTCCAGGAGCGCGAGGAAGCGGGCCACGACGGTGAGGGTGTCGGGGGCCCCGGCGGCGAGCTCCCGGAAGCTGACGGTGCCCCGCTCCCTGAGGAGCGCGACGACGATCCGGGCCTGGTCGCGGACGCTGACGAGCGGGGCGTGGATGTGGTCGACGTAGACCTGCGGCTTGGCCTTGGGCTGCATGGCCTTGACGGCGAGCCTGGCGAAGCCCTCGGCGCCGATGCTGATGACGACCTCGGGGAGCAGGGCGGCGTGGTGGGGCTCCAGGCCGACGGTGCGGGGGTACCGGCGGCCCTCGGTCTCCCACCGCTCGGCGAGGATCTCGGCGATGCGCTTGTACGCGCGGTACTGGAGGAGGCGGGCGAAGAGCAGGTCCCGCGCCTCCAGGAGGGCGAGGTCGGCCTCGTCCTCCACCTCGGCGGCGGGCAGCAGGCGGGCGGCCTTGAGGTCGAGGAGGGTGGCGGCGACGACGAGGAACTCGGTGGTCTGGTCGAGATCCCAGTCGGCGCCCATGGCCCGGATGTGCGCCATGAACTCGTCGGTGACCTTGGAGAGGGCGACCTCGGTGACGTCGAGCTTGTGCTTCGAGATGAGCTGGAGGAGAAGGTCGAACGGCCCCTCGAAGTTCTCGAGCCGCACGGTGAACCGCCCGTCCCCGGGCAGGGCGCCACCGGGCCCCTCGGGCGAGGGGACGCGGGACACCTCGGGCTCGTCGACACCCGCTTCCCCGGGCGAGGACGCGCGGGACCGTGCGGGCAAGCCGACACCAGGCCCTTCGGGCGAGGTGACGCGGAACACTTCGGGCGAGGGCGCGCGGGGCCCCTCGGTCACGGCGCCACCCGCCCCCTCGGGCGCGGAGGCGGAAACCCCCTCGGGCGCGGAGACCGCGGGGGCCCCTCGGGACACCTCAGGGAAGGACGCGCGGCCCCCCTCGGCCACGGGCGTCTCGCCCGGACGGGCCTCGGGGGCGGGCCCGGGTGCGTCAGCGGACGGTTCGGGGCCCTGGGCGGGGCCCGGGTCCGCCGGTGGGGCGGTCTCCGGGGCCGGAGCCTCCGCGGGCCCCGCGGGGGCGGGCGTGGCCGCCTGGCCGACGCCGGGGGTGGTCTCCCCGCCGGACCCGCCCGGGTCCGGCGCCTCCTCCCCCGGGGCGCGCCCGCCGGAGGGAGGGTCGGCGGGGAGGGGCGGTTCCGAGCCGCTGGGGGCCGCTCCGGGCCCCCGGCCGAGGGTGCGGCGGGGCGGGCGGGACGTTTCGGCGGGGGGCGGGGGCATCGGGGTCCAGGGAGGAGCAGGGGTGCGGCAGGCCCGCAGGGTACCCCTCAGCGGCCGCGCAGGCGGCGCACGAGGATGCTCGCGTCGCCCCGGGACTCCAGGTCCGCCAGGACCACCGCGACCGCCTCACGGACGATCCGGCCCCGGTCCACGGCGAGTCCGTGCTCGCCGCGCAGGACGAGGCGGGCGTGCTCCAGGTCCATCAGCTCCTCTGCGGAGACGTAGACCGTGATCTTCTCGTCGTGCCGCTCACGCCCGCTGGGCCGCCGGTTCGGGGACCGGCCCCGTCGGCGGGCCGCCGGGGCGACCGGCTTCGCCTGCGGCCCGGACTCCGCGGGCTCGGCCGTCCGGGCCCGCGGCTCCGCCGTCTCCGACCCCGCCGCCGAGTGCTCCGCCGATGCGGAGCCCTCGGCCGCCTCCGGGCCGCTCTCGCCCGCCGGAGCCGGCACGCGGGCCTCGCCCCTGCGCGGCGACGACGCCTGGAGCGCCATCCCCCCGGTCGTACGGAACAGTTCGTCGGCGCCGGGCAGACTCACTCGGCGTGACACCGGGCGAGCACCTCCCTGGCGAGCTGTCGGTAGGCGGCGGCGCCCACGGAGTTCGAGGCGTACGTCGTGATCGGCTCACCGGCGACCGTGGTCTCCGGGAAGCGCACGGTCCGGCCGATCACCGTGTGGTACACGTGGTCGTCGAAGGCCTCGACGACGCGCGCGAGGACCTCACGGCTGTGCACGGTCCGGGAGTCGTACATCGTGGCGAGGATCCCGTCGAGCTCCAGCTCGGGGTTGAGCCGCTCCTGGACCTTCTCGATCGTCTCGGTCAGCAGGGCCACGCCGCGCAGGGCGAAGAACTCGCATTCCAGCGGCACGATGACCTTGTGAGCCGCCGTCAGCGCGTTCACGGTCAGCAGACCGAGCGAGGGCTGACAGTCGATCACGATGTAGTCGTAGTCGTTCAGCAGCGGCTTCAGGGCGCGCTGGAGCGTGGACTCGCGCGCGACCTCACTGACCAACTGCACCTCGGCGGCCGAGAGGTCGATGTTGCTCGGCAGCAGGTCCATGTTGGGAACGGCGGTCTTGAGCAGCACCTCGTCCGCCGACATGCCCCGCTCCATGAGCAGGTTGTAGACGGTGAGGTCGAGCTCCATCGGGTTCACGCCGAGACCGACCGACAGGGCTCCCTGCGGGTCGAAGTCGACGAGCAGCACCCGTCGCCCGTACTCCGCGAGCGCGGCACCCAGGTTGATGGTCGACGTGGTCTTGCCGACGCCGCCCTTCTGGTTGCACATCGCGATGATCTTCGCGGGCCCGTGATCGGTCAGGGGGCCCGGGATCGGGAAGTACGGCAGGGGCCGTCCGGTGGGGCCGATCCGCTCGCGGCGCTGCCGGGCAGCGTCGGGTGCGAGGGTGGCCGCGTACTCCGGGTCGGGCTCGTACTCGGCGTCAGGGTCGTAGAAGTGCCCCTCGGGCACCTCGTCGTAGGCGGCGAAGTGGGTGGACTCTCGGCCACTCTCGTTGCCGGCCGTGGCGTTCACGTGTAGGCCGTCCATCATCTTCATCGTGTGGGCTGTCGTCATGGGCTGATGTGTCGCGAAGGTTCGCACAGCGACGGAGCCGACAGGGTTTCCTGGCTGCCCACCCCCGGGAGTAAATGTCGACTCATTCACAAGTCGTCTTACCTCCTTGGAAGTGACCAGGAACATTTATCGATAGGTCAGCGTGGCACCATGCCGACGGTTGGCGACTCTATGGCGTGTCACCGCTCCGCAGCAACACAATCCGCCGGACCCGGCCCGATGTGTCGGCAACCGAACACCCCTCTGTCAAGGGCGCGCAGCCACGCATCCACACGTTTCGGGGGTGTGCGAAACGGTTAAAGGGTTACGTTCGAGGCGAGTTGAACCGGCCCTTCGGCGTGGCCGGACACACATCCGGCCGGACCTTGGTGCACAAGGTCCGGCCGGATGCATGAGGTTGACGGCGACCCTTGACAGGAAGCCGGTGAGCGTCAGCCGAGGAGGCTGCTCAGCTCGACGTGCGGGAGGCCGTGCGCCTCGGCGACCTCCTTGTAAACGACCTTGCCGTCATGGGTGTTGAGGCCCAGACCCAGCGCGGCGTCGCGGCGCAGCGCCTCGACCCAGCCGTTGTTCGCGAGCGACACGATGTAGGGAAGCGTGGCGTTGGTGAGCGCGTACGTGGAGGTGTTCGGGACCGCTCCGGGCATGTTGGCGACGCAGTAGAAGACCGAGTCGTGGACCTGGAAGGTCGGCTCCGCGTGGGTGGTCGGACGGGAGTCCTCGAAGCAGCCGCCCTGGTCGATCGCGATGTCGACAAGGACACTTCCGGGCTTCATCTTGGCGACGAGCTCGTTGGTGACCAGCTTCGGGGCCTTGGCGCCGGGGATGAGGACGGCGCCGATGACGAGGTCGGCCTCGACGACGGCCTTCTCCAGCTCGAAGGCGTTGGAGACGATCGTCTTCACCTTGGTGCCGAAGATCTTGTCGGCCTCGCGGAGCTTGTTGATGTCACGGTCGAGCAGGGTCACGTGGAAGCCCATGCCGACGGCGATCTGGGTGGCGTTCCAGCCGGAGACGCCGCCGCCGATGACGACGGCCTCGCCGGCGTGGGTGCCGGGGACGCCGCCGGGGAGCACGCCGCGGCCGCCGACCGAGCGCATCAGGTGGTAGGCGCCGACCTGCGGGGCCAGGCGGCCCGCGACCTCGGACATCGGGGCGAGCAGCGGCAGCGCGCGGTTCGCGGTCTCGACGGTCTCGTACGCGATGGCGGTGGTGCCGGACTCCAGCAGGGCGTCCGTGCACTCGCGGGACGCGGCGAGGTGCAGGTAGGTGAAGAGGGTCTGGTCCTTGCGGAGGCGGTGGTACTCCTCCGCGATGGGCTCCTTGACCTTCAGCAGGAGGTCGGCGGTCTCCCAGACCTCGTCGGCGGTGGGCAGGATCTGCGCGCCGGCCGAGATGTACTCCTCGTCCGTGATCGAGGAGCCGACTCCGGCGTTCTGCTCGACGAAGACCTGGTGGCCGTTGCGGACGAGCTCGTGGACACCGGCAGGGGTGATGGCCACGCGGAACTCGTTGTTCTTGACCTCGCGGGGGATGCCGACCTTCATCGTCGATCACGGTCCTTGAATCAGGGGAGGGGATAACTGGGGGCACTGCGATACATACCCGGATGCACCATGGCGCACCGGGACAGACCGCGATCGAACGCGGCGCACCCAGTCTAATGAAGGAGTTCCCGCTGTCTAGCCTTGCAAAGCATTAATCTTCGAGAGGAGCACTGCGGATTTCGTAGGCGGAGGTACCGGTTCCAAGGAGTCTTTCGGCAGCTGAGCGGTGCAGGCGGGCGGCGGCGGGATCACCGAGCCGGTCCAGGGTGTCGGCCAGCCGCAGCTGCAGGGCCGCCTGGAGCCGTACGTCCTGGGCGCGGCGGGCCCACTCCACGGCCTCCTCGCACGTCCGCAGCGAATCCTGCGGACGCCCGGCGTACTCCTGGACCCGCGCCGCCTCGCTCAACGCCCGCGCGTATCCGGGGAGATCGGCCTGGCGGCGGTAGCCCGCGGCGGCGGCGCGCCAGTTCCGCAGGGCCTCGCCGTAACGGCCCGCGTAGGTGTGCACCGCGCCGAGCCGTGCGTAGAGCCGGGCCTGGTCGGCCCGCTCGTCCCGGGCGAGGCGCTGGGCGAGCGCGCGGCCGTACCAGTCGCCGGCGCGCTGCCAGTCCCCCAGCTCCTGGTAGGAGCCGCCTACGGATTCCATCGCGCGGCCGACGGCGTACGGGTCGTTCGCGGCCCGCCCGGCGTCCAGCGCGGCCCGGTAGCGGTCGAGCGCGTCCCGGGTCCGGCCGGTCCTGGCGTCCAGATCGGCCAGATTCAGCAGGGCGGCGGCCCGCTCCCGGTGCAGTCCCCGGCGCTCGGCCACGTCGAGGACCAGCCGGTGCAGCCCGTAGAGGTCCGGGGCCGCCGCCTCGGCCCCCCGGTGGGCGGCGAGCGCCCGGACCAGGGCGGCGACCAGACGGCGGGCCAGGGTGTCGAGCTCCCCGTCGGCGACCGCGAGCCGGGCGGAGGCGAGCAGGACGGGCCTGCGGCTCTCCAGCCACTCGGCCGCGGCGGGCACGTTCGGGAAGCGCAGGGCTCGCGGCAGGCCGGCCAGGTTCCTGCGGGCGGCGGACCCCTCGGGTTCGGTGACGGCGCGGCAGGACTGGAGGAGCCGTACGGTCCGCTCCAGCATCCGGGCCCGGGCGAGCTGCACCTCGGCGGTCCTGTCCCGCTCCTCCAGCTCGGCGCGGAGCAGGGGCACGAGGTGCGCGGGGACCTCGTATTGTCCCCCGTCGCCCTCCCTGACCAGCCCGAGGGCGACGAAGTCGGTGAGCGTGGTGGCGGCCGCGGAGACGGAGCAGCCGGCCAGGGCGGAGGCGGTGTGGGCGTCGGCGCGGCCGAGCGGGGCGAGGCAGAGGAGCCGCAGGGTCCGCGCGGCCGGCGCGGGCAGGGACTCGTGGACGAGGCGGAAGGCGCGGGTCAGCGGGTCGCCCGGGAGCGCGCGCAGCCGCTTGGCGAGATCGGCGACGGACGCCTTGGGGCGGGCGGCGAGCCAGCCGCCGGCGAGGACCAGGGCGGCGGGCTGGCCTCCGCACTCCTCGGCGAGGGTCTCGGCGGCCTGCGGGTCGACGGTGACGCGCACCGAACCGGTGTAGGTGGTGAGCATCTCGATGGCCGACTTGGGGTCGATGCCGCCGAGCGTGCAGGGGCGGACGTCCGGGATGCCGGTGAGGGGGCCCCGGGCGACGGCGACGACCAGGGCGTCGGGGTTGTCGGGGATCAGCGGGTCGACCTGTTCGGCGTCGACCGCGTCGTCGAGGACCAGGACGGTCCGCCGGTCCGCGAGGGCGTCGCGGACCAGTCCGGTCAGCTCGTCCTCGGCGGCGCCGGGGGGTTCGTCGACACCGAGATCCTGGAGCAGGCCCCGGGCCGCCCGGGCGGTGGGGACGGGGTCGCCGCCGGGTTCGGTGAGCCGGGCGCGGTACACCCCGTCGGGGTACCGCTCGCCCAGTGCGGCCACCAGCTCCTCCGCGAGGGCGGTGCGCCCGGAGCCCGGCCGCCCGGCGATCAGCAGGACGCGCGCGCGAGGGGCCTTGCGGCCGGTGAGGGTGTCCAGCCCGGTCCGTTCGATGTCGGCGCGCAGGGCCTTCAACTCCCGCTGCCGCCCGAAGAATCGCCGCACCCCGCCCGCTGTCACCGCCTGATCCGTCACGGGCCACGCTCCCGTCCACCTGCGCACGAGCCGATCCCGCGGGGATCTCCGCGCGGGCGATGCCGAGCGTAGTTCAGGGCATGGTCCCTACCCGGCGGAGCGCGGCGGACACGTCCCCCGATCGGATCAGCAGATCGTCGGACCGCAACCGCCGGGCGGAAGGCGCCGGACCGCCAGGCCTCGGACCGTAACCACCGGGCCGAAGGCGCCGGACCGGACCGCCGGACCGAGGGCTTGGACCGCCGGACCGAGGGCTTGGACCGCCAGGCCGACGGCGCCGGACCGGCCGGGGTGCCGAGTCGGCCCGGCGCCCCGGTCGGCCCGAGGGCTACGCCCTACGCCTCGAACGGACGGGCCGGCCACGGCGAGGTCGCCGGGCGCAGTGTGTCGAGGCCGCCCTCCACCGCGCGCGCGGCCGCCAGCGAGAGGACGCCCACCACGAGGCAGTTGTTGTGCAGCTCCCCCGCGAGGGCGCCGCGGACCAGGTCGTCCAGGGGGACGCGGGCCAGCTCCATGTCGGCCTCCTCCTCGGCGACCTCGAAGCGCTCGCCCTCGGCCGCCGAGAGGTCCCGGGCCAGGAAGATCCGTACCGCTTCGTCGCAGCCGCCCGGCGTCGTGTAGACGTCGGTCAGGACCCGCCAGTCCTCGGCCTTGACGTGCGCCTCCTCGTACAGCTCGCGCTCCGCCGCGTGCAGCGGGTTCTCGCCCGGGACGTCCAGGAGCCCGGCGGGGATCTCCCACAGCTTCATCCGCACGGGGTGCCGGTACTGCTTCAGCACCAGCACCCGGTCCCGCTCGTCGAGGGCCACGACCGCCACCGAACCGGGGTGGACCTGGTAGTCGCGGCGCGCGACCGTGCCGCCGGGCATGACCACGTCGTCCGTGCGGACACTCGTCTTGTTGCCCTGGAAGGGGGTCGTCGTGGCGACGACCTGCCACTCCTCCGGGGTGTCCTGCAACTCCATCTGCGTCCTCCCACACACGAAAAACCGGGGTACGGGATCCCTGAGGACCCGTACCCCGGCAACGTTAGCCGCTGGCGCCTACTTGCCCGTCTTGCGCTCCACGGCGGCCTTGACCAGGCCGGCGAAGAGCGGGTGCGGACGCGTCGGGCGCGAGCGCAGCTCCGGGTGGGCCTGGGTGGCGACCAGGTAGGGGTGGACCTCACGCGGGTACTCGACGTACTCGACCAGCTTGTTGTCCGGCGAGGTGCCCGAGAAGACCAGGCCGGCCTTCTTCTCCAGCTCCGCGCGGTAGGCGTTGTTCACCTCGTAGCGGTGGCGGTGGCGCTCCTCGACGTACGGCTGGTCGGCGTAGACCTCGCGCACGAGGGAACCCTCGGCCAGCTTCGCCGGGTAGAGGCCCAGGCGCATCGTTCCGCCCAGGTCGCCCGCGCCCTCGACGTACGCGAGCTGCTCCTCCATCGTCGAGACGACGGGGTGCGCGGTCGCGGGGTCGAACTCGGTCGAGTTCGCCTCGGGGATGTCGGCGAGGTTCCGGGCGGCCTCGATCACGATGCACTGCAGGCCGAGGCAGATGCCGAGCAGCGGCACCTTGTTCTCTCGGGCGTAGCGGATCGCGCCGACCTTGCCGCTCACGCCGCGGTCGCCGAAGCCGCCGGGGATGAGGATGGCGTCGACGTCGCCGAGCTGCTTCTGCGCGTCGGCGGGCGTCTTGCAGTCGTCGGAGGTGACCCACTTGACCTTGACGCGGGCCTTGTTGGCGAAGCCGCCGGCCCGCATGGCCTCGGTGACCGAGAGGTACGCGTCGGGCAGGTCGATGTACTTGCCGACGAGCGCGACCGTGACCTCGTGGTCGGGGTTGTGGACGCGGTCGAGCAGGTCGTCCCAGGTGGTCCAGTCCACGTCGCGGAACGGCAGGTCGAGCTTGCGGACGACGTAGGCGTCCAGGCCCTCGGTGTGGAGCACCTTGGGGATGTCGTAGATCGACTTGGCGTCGATGGCGGCGACGACGGCGGCCTCGTCCACGTCGCACATCAGCGAGATCTTGCGCTTGATGGCGGTGGGGACGTCGCGGTCGGCGCGCAGCACGATCGCGTCCGGCTGGATACCGATGTTGCGCAGGGCGGCGACCGAGTGCTGGGTCGGCTTGGTCTTCAGCTCGCCCGAGGGGCCGATGTAGGGCAGCAGCGAGATGTGCACGACGAAGACGTTGTCGCGGCCGACCTCGTGGCGGACCTGACGGACGGTCTCCAGGAACGGCAGCGACTCGATGTCGCCGACGGTGCCGCCGACCTCGGTGATGACGACGTCCACGTCGTCGGTCGCCATGCGGCGGATCCGGGACTTGATCTCGTTGGTGATGTGCGGGATGACCTGGACGGTGTCGCCGAGGTACTCGCCGCGCCGCTCCTTGGCGATGACCTGGGAGTAGACCTGCCCGGTGGTGACGTTGGCGGAGCCGTCGAGGTCGACGTCGAGGAAGCGCTCGTAGTGGCCGATGTCCAGGTCGGTCTCGGCGCCGTCGTTGGTGACGAACACCTCGCCGTGCTGGAACGGGTTCATCGTGCCGGGGTCGACGTTCAGGTACGGGTCGAGCTTCTGCATCGTGACCCGCAGGCCCCGCGCCTTGAGGAGCGCACCCAGGCTGGAGGCGGTCAGGCCCTTGCCGAGGGAGGAGGCGACACCCCCGGTGACGAAGATGTGCTTGGTCGTCGTGGTTTTGGGCGGCATCGCCAAGAGGGGGCTCCCGTGGTCGCGTTCTGGAGGTGCGTACCGGCTGCCCCTCCGGAAGAATCGGGGGGTGCCGTCGCTGCGGTTTCGGGGGCCTCGGCTTTCGCCGTTTCCCACCGGTCCACGGGGTACCAGGGTATCAGCGACGAAGGGAGACCGCTTCCGGCCACACGGGGCAGTCGGGTGCCTACGGACGGCTACACCACAGGTCACGACAGCCTCACCCGTTCGGCGCAACGCCGTTACAAGGGCGTTGCCGCGCCTGCTTAGGGTGCGACGTATCCTGCTCGGACACTCCCTGCCGAGCCGAACCGGCCATCGGCAGTACCCCGCCAGTCAACCGGAAGCGTGGAGCTCGTCAACCATCCCTTGACTGCTGGCACCATCTGTAGCAAGCGCCCCGCGGGGCGGACGTGGCCGTTCGACTGGAGATAGCACGTGGCCGGGCGCATCGAGGATTACGCACTCATCGGAGACATGCAGACCGCCGCACTGGTCTGCCGGGACGGCAGCGTCGACTGGCTCTGCCTTCCACGCTTCGACTCGCATGCCGTCTTCGCCGGGCTTCTCGGTACGGAGGAGCACGGTTTCTGGCGGGTGGCACCCGCCGTACCGGACGGCGCCACACCGCCGCCGGCCGACCGGCGCCGCTACGTCGGCGACTCGCTGATCCTGGAATCGGAGTGGGACACGCCGCGCGGCACGGTCCGGGTGACCGATTTCATGCCCCCGCGTGACGGCGCGCCCCAGCTGATCCGGATCGTCGAGGGCGTCTCCGGACGGGTGCCCATGCACTCGGCGCTGCGGATGCGGTTCAGCTACGGCCGGGTGGTGCCGTGGGTGCACAAGGTCGGAGACCGTACGGTCGCCGTCGCCGGGCCCGACTCCGTGTGGCTGGACACCGAGATCGAGACCCACGGCAAGGACCTCACCACCTACTCCGACTTCACCGTCACGCCCGGTGACCGGATCACGTTCACCATCAGCTGGCAGCCCTCGCACAAGGAGCCGCCCGCCCTGCCGGACCCGGAGGGTTCGCTGGAGGCGACGGCCGACTTCTGGCGCGACTGGGTCGCGCACTGCACGTACCACGGCCCGTACCGCGAGGCGGTGGTCCGCTCGCTGATCACGCTGAAGGCGCTGACGTACGCGCCCACCGGCGGGATCGTCGCCGCGCCGACCACCTCCCTGCCGGAGGAGATCGGCGGGGTCCGCAACTGGGACTACCGCTACACCTGGCTCCGCGACGCCGCGATCACCCTGTCGTCGATGCTGCGCACCGGCTACCGCGAGGAGGCGCGTGCCTGGCGGGACTGGCTGCTGCGCGCGGTCGCCGGCGACCCGGAGAACCTGCAGATCATGTACGGCATCGCGGGCGAGCGCGAGCTGGGTGAGGCCGAGCTGGACTGGCTGCCCGGGTACGAGAACTCGGGCCCAGTCCGGGTGGGCAACGGCGCGGCCAACCAGCTCCAGCTCGACGTGTACGGCGAGGTCACAGAGGCCCTGCACCTGGCCCACATGACGGGACTCTCGCGCAACGACTACGCCTCCCTGCTCCAGCTGAAGCTGATCCGCTACCTGGAGACCCACTGGGACCAGCCGGACGAGGGCATCTGGGAGGTGCGCGGGCCGCGCCGCCACTTCGTGCACTCCAAGGTGATGGCCTGGGTGGCGGTCGACCGCACCATCAAGCTGATCGAGTCCGGGGACGCCGACGGCCCGCTGGAGCGCTGGCGGGACCTGCGCGACGACATCCACCGGGACGTCTGCGAGAAGGGCTACGACAAGGACCGCAACACGTTCACGCAGTCGTACGGCTCCAAGGAGCTGGACGCCTCCCTGCTGCTGATTCCGCAGATGGGCTTCCTGCCGCCCGACGACAAGCGCGTCATCGGCACCATCGAGGCGATCCAGCGGGAGCTGTCCACGGAGGACGGTTTCGTGCTGCGCTATCCCACCGCCGGCGAGGAGGCGGGCGTCGACGGCCTGGAGGGCGACGAGGGCGCGTTCCTCGCCTGCTCGTTCTGGCTCGCCGACGACCTGGCGATGATCGGCCGGGTGGACGAGGCCCGCAGGCTGTTCGAGAAGCTGCTCTCGCTCCGCAACGACCTGGGACTGCTCGCGGAGGAGTGGGACCCGCGGCTCCAGCGCCAGGTGGGGAACTTCCCGCAGGCGTTCAGCCATGTCCCGCTGATCGACACGGCGCTGCGGCTGACGGCGAGCGGGGCGTACGGCGGCTGAGCCGCGGGCCGGGGGCGGCCGGGCGGCGGACCGCCGCCCGCCGCCCTACGATGAGATGGTCCTGTCCCCCCTCGGAAAGGGGGGCTTCCCATGGCTCCCCCGCACACCGTTCCCGAAGCCGCCCTCACCGCCCTCCGCGCAGATCTGGCCGGTGAGGTCCTCGTCCCCGGCGATCCGGGCTACGACGAGGCCCGGACGGTCCACAACGCCATGATCGACCGCCGTCCGGCGGTCATCGCCCAGTGCGCGAACCCGTCGGACGTCTCCCACGCCGTCCTCTTCGGCCGCGCGACGGAGCTGCCGATCGCGGTACGCGGCGGAGGGCACAGCGTGGCCGGGGCGTCCGTCGCCGACGACGGCCTCGTCGTCGACCTGCGCCGGATGCACGCGGCGGCCGTGGACCGCGAGGAGATGACCGTACGGGTCGGCGGCGGCGCGACCATGAGCCATCTGGACCGGGCGGCCCAGCCGTTCGGCCTCGCCACCACCGGCGGGCGGGCGTCCACCACGGGCGTCGGCGGGTTCACGCTGGGCGGCGGATCGGGCTGGCTGGAACGGAAGTTCGGCCTGGCCTGCGACAACCTGGTGTCAGCCGAGCTGGTGACGGCGGAGGGCAAGTACGTCGTGGCGAGCGAGCGGGAGAACCCGGAGCTGTTCTGGGCCCTGCACGGCGGCGGCGGGAACTTCGGGGTCGCCACCTCCCTCACGCTGCGGCTGCACGCGCTTCCGGCCATGAGCATGGCCATGCTGTTCTACCGCCCGGAGGCCGCGCCCGAGGTGGGCCGCGCCTTCCGTGACGTGTTCGCGACCGCTCCCGCCGAGGCCGGCGGCGGCATGATCTACTTCCCCGCCCCTCCCGAACCCTTCATCCCCGAGCGCCTGGTGGGCACGCTCGTCTGCGCCGCGCTGATCACGTACGCGGGCCCGGTCGACGAGGTCCACGAACTGGCCGCGCCCCTGCTCGCGCTGCGGCCCGAGGTCGAGGTCGTCACGGACATCCCCTACGCGGATCTCCAGTGCATGATCGACGACCCGCCGGGGCTGCGGAACTACTGGTCGGCGGAGTACCTCGGCGAGTTCCCCGACGAGGCGGTCGACGCCTTCTGCTCCCGCGCGGCGAGGATCCCGATGCCCACCGCCACCCAGCACGTGCTGTTCCCGATGGGCGGCGCGGTGGCGGCCGGCCCCACCGGCTACCCGCTGCCGTGGCGGACCGCGCCCTGGGCGGTCCACCCCTTCGCGACCTGGGAGAGGCCGGAGGACGACGACCGGGTCGTGGCCTGGGTGCGGGACGTACGGGCCGACGCGAGGCCGTGGTCGATCGACGCGGTGTACCTCAACTTCATCGGCGCCGAGGGCGAGCAGCGGGTCGTCTCCGGCTTCGGCGCCGAGAACTACCGCCGACTCGCCGCCGTCAAGGCCGCGTACGACCCCGACAACGTCTTCCGCTTCAACCACAACATCACGCCGGCCGCGGCCGCCTGACGCTCACCTCAGGGCGTCGATCACCTCCCGGGCGGCCCGCTCCCCCTCGGTGGCGCCGCCTTCCATGAAGCCCTGGAAGTCGTAGCTGCAGTGCTCGCCGCCGATGTGGACGTTCCCCTGGGCGGTGCCCTCGTAGCCGGCGTAGCGGTGCAGATAACCGACCGGCCAGCAGGAGTACGCGCCCAGCGTGTGGGGGTCGCGATGCCATGCGGAGAGCTGGGCGCGGCCCGTGTACGCCGCGGAGGTGCCGGGGAAGAAGGCGTCGACGCCCGCGAGGTGACGGGTCACCAGGTCGCGTACGTACGGGTCGGACTCGGTGGAGAACGGCCCCGCCGGGGTGAGCGCCCGGGCGAGGCCGCCGCCGCCGTACTGGATGAGGATGCCGCCCGTACCGCCCTGGATCTTGGTGGTGTCCCAGGTCTGCTGCACGGCCGTGTCGGTGAAGCAGTCGCCGGCCGAGACGCCCGGCCAGGCTCCCTGGCCGCGCCAGGGCCGGGTGGCGAACTGCATGTTGAGCTTGGTGCAGTGCCCCATCCGCGCGTCGCGCAGCAGGTTCGTCATCAGGGGGTCGAAGCCGGCCCGGGTGAGGTCGAGTCCCTTGAGGATCGGCAGCGGGAGGCAGAGGACCGTGTGGTCGGCGGTGACGGTCCGGACGGCGCCGGCCTCGGTGAAGGTCAGCGTCTGGGTGCCGTCCGCGTTGGCCCGTACGGCGGTGAGGGCCCAGCCGTGGCGCAGGGTGCCGGGGGCGAGGGCGGCGGCGACGGCGTTCGGCAGCCGGTCGTTTCCGCCGGTGATGTGGTAGCGCTCGTTGGACAGCCCCCAGATGTTGAAGTGGCCGGGATTGGTCTGGTAGCCCATGAGCAGCACCAGGGCGAGCGAGGACTGTTCGGTGGTGTCGGCGCCGTACTCGACGTTGTAGGCGACGTCGATGAACCGGCCGAGCGGCGAGGAGTGCCCGCCGGGGACCCGGGACTCGATCCATTGGTATATCGACATGTTGTCGAGCGCCGTGCCGGTGGGGGTGGTCCGGTTCCACGTGACCTCCCCCGCCTCGGAGAGGTCTCGGCGCAGGGACTGGTAGACGGCCTTGAAGTCCTCGTCCGCCTGGTGACGGGGGTAGTAGGCGCCGTCGAACCAGAGGACCTCCTCGGCGCCGGTGGGCCCGCCGCCCAGAAAGTCCTCGACGGGAAGGCCGAAGCGGCGGCAGAGCGCCAGCATCTTCTTGTGGCTGGTGTCGATCAGCTCCCCGCCGATCTCCGAGGTCTGTCCGTACGCCCAGTGGCCGCGCTGGGTCCATATGCGGCCGCCGACCCTGGAAGGGTCCGCCTCGTAGAGCGTGGGGGCCAGGCCGGCGTCCTGGAGGGTCAGGGCGGCGGTGAGGCCGGAGATCCCGGCGCCGACGACGGCGATCCGGGCGCCGCTCGCGAGCGTGGGGGCGGGGGCGGCGGTCCGGGTGGCGGCGTGGGCGGCCGTGGGGACGCCGGAACCGGCCGCGAGGCCGACCGCGGCGGCGTACTTCAGGAGGGATCTCCTGCCGACGGCGTCGGAGCCTCCCCGGCCGCCGGCCGAGGGGTCGCCCATCTCGCGTCGTGCGCCGCGCAGCTCGGCCACGGGGATCCCCAGCCGTCGGGCGTCGGCGTGCTCGGCGGCCAGGTTCTTCAGGAGGTGCATCAGGTGGGTGCGTGCCATGGGGCTCTCCTGGGCTGGTGGGTGGAAGGGATCAGCTCGTGGACGCGGCGGCGGGGGCAGGCCGCTCGGGCTCCTCGGAGCGTTCGGTGGCGTCCTCCAGGACGATCCGGCCGATGACCTCGTAGCGCTCGGGCCGCCTGGCCTTGAGGTGGAGACCGAGGCCGAGGCCGCCGAGGAAGACCGCTCCGACGATCCACGGGATCGCCGCGAAGAAGAGGGAGTCGGCGGCCAGTCCCGCGGCCGTCTCCATGTTCATGATCAGCAGCACGACGACGGCGATCATCCCGACGCCGCCGAGCAGCGGCGCGGTGAAGGTCCTGAACCAGTGCCGGTCCTCGGGGTGGTTCTTGCGGAAGTAGCCGATGACGGCGAAGGAGCAGAGGGTCTGGACGATGAGGATCGCCATCGTGCCGAGGATCGCGAGCAGTGTGTAGAGGTGGATGTACGGGTCCTGGCCGGTGAGCCAGAAGGCGCCGACGAGGACGACGGCGATGGCGCTCTGGACGTACGAGGCGATGTACGGCGACCCGTGCCGGGCGTGCGTACGGCCGAGGGCGGGGTGGAGGAAGCCCTCCCGGCCGATGGCGTAGAGATAGCGCGAGGCGCACTGGTGGAACGCCATGCCGCAGGCGAAGGAGCCGGTGAGCAGCAGCCACTGGAAGGCGTCGACGGCCCAGGCCCCGATGAAGGTCCGGGTGGGGGCGAAGAAGAGCTCCAGGGGCGTGGCGGAGGACGACAGCGTCACCGAGCCGGCAAGGCCGTTGCCGGCGATCGCCATCCAGGAGACGTAGATGTAGAAGAGGCCGACGCCGATGACGGAGACGAGGGTGGCGCGCGGGATGACCTTCTTGGGGTCGCGGGACTCCTCCCCGTACATGGCGGTGGACTCGAAGCCGACCCAGGACCAGAAGGCGAAGAAGAGTCCGAGTCCCGCGGAGGCGCCGGTGAAGGCGTTCTTGGGGTTGACGGGCTCGACGGGTATGCCGTCGGGGCCGCCGCCGGAGATCAGCACGGCGGTGGCGACGGCGAACAGGACCGCGATCTCGGCGACGAGCATCACGCCGAGCGCCTTGGCGGTGAGGTTGATGTCGAAGTGCGCGAGGACGGCGGTGACGGCGAGCATCGCCGCCGCGTAGACGATCCACGGCAGGTCCACGCCGAGCTGATCGGCGACGGTGGTCTTGGTGAAGTAGGCGAAGACGCCGACGATCGACGCCTCGAAGACGATGTAGGCGAGGACGGCGAGCATGCCGGAGGCCATGCCGGCGATCCGGCCGAGGCCGTGGGAGATGTAACCGTAGAAGGCGCCCGCGGCGGTGATCCGCTTGGCCATGGCGACGTAGCCGACCGAGAAGACGGTCAGGACGAGCGTCGCGAAGAGGTAGCCGGCGGGGGCTCCGGTGCCGTTGCCGAAGCCGACGGCGATGGGGAGGTTGCCGGTCATCGCGGTGATCGGGGCGGCGGTGGCGACGGCCATGAAGACGACGCCGACGAGCCCGACCGAGTTCGCCTTGAGCCGGTGGACAGCGGGGGGACCTGGAGGGGAGTTCTCTGCCATGGCGGGAGAGCATCCTCCGGGGTGACGTACGCCACAATCGACAGGGGGTCGTGCAAATGGCTCCCGGGGGCGACGAGTTGTCGCCCTCCCGGACGAACTGTCGGGCCCGGTGTCCGCCGGGTGATGTCCCGCGAACGGGGACGCGGGTAGCGTCCGGGCCCATGGACAGTCAGGGCGGGATCACCGTGCAGCGGGCGCTGGAACTGCCCGGGCTGCGCGGCGGGCTCCCGGAGGTCGTCGCCGGCGGGGACCGGCTGCACCGCACGGTGCGCTGGGTGCACGCCGGCGAGGTGCCGAACATCGCGTCGCTGCTCAAGGGCGGTGAGCTGCTGCTCACCACGGGCCTCGGACTCGGTACGCGTCCGGCGGAGCAACGCGCCTTCGTGCGCCGCCTCGCGGACCGGGGCATCGCCGCGCTCGTCGTGGAGCTGGGCCCGCGCTTCTCGCGGCTGCCTGCCACGATCGTGGAGGCGGCCCGGGCGGCGGGCCTGCCCCTGGTGCAGCTGCACCGCGAGGTGCCGTTCGTGGCGGTCACGGAGGAGATCCACACCGAGATCGTCAACGGGCACTACGCCCTCCTGCGGCAGGCGGAGGAGGTGCACCGGCGGTGCACGGAGGCGCTGCTCGGCGGAGGCGGTGTGCCGCAGGTGCTGGGGATCCTGGCCGACTTCACGGCCAACCCGGTCTTCCTGGAGACGGCGGACGGCCAGCTGCTGTACGCGGCGGGGGCCGAGTCGGCGCCCGCGGACCCGCTCCAGGTCTGGGACGGGCTGCGCGGCCAGCGGGCGGCCCGGGAGTCGGGCCCGCCGGCCGGGGCGGTCCTGGTGGACGTGCCGGGCGGCGGCCCGGGCACCGGCGCGGTCCGCGCGCGGCTCGCCCTGCTCGCCGTCTCCGGCCCCCTGTCCCTCGTCCACCGGATGGCGGCGGAGCGGGCGGCGGGCCTGCTGGCGGTCGTCCTCATGCAGGCGCGCCAGGAGGAGGAGCTGGCCGCACGGGGCCGGGGCGACTTCCTGACGGACCTGGCGGAGGGCCGGATCACGCCGGAGGACGCGCCGGCACAGGCGCGGGTGCTCGGCTTCAAGCCGGGGGACGGGCCGCTGCTGCCGGTGGTGATGCGCCTGGCTCCCGAGCTCTCCCCGTCCGGGAACTGGGCGCTGCTCGCCCGGGCGGTGCTGGAGGAGCTGGCGTCGGTGGGCGTTCCGGTGCTGCTGGGCGTGCGTCCCGTCGAGGGCCGGGTGCCGCTGCTGCTGGGCCTGCGGTCGGAGTCGGAGCGTACGGCGGTGGCGGACCGGGTCGCGGCGGCGCTGCGGGCGGGCGTGGAGCGGGCGGGACTCGCGGGAGCGGCACCGGGCGGAGCGTGGGGACGGGCCGGGACGCCCGCGCCGGTGATCGTGGTCGGCATCGCGGGCAGCTGGGCGGCGGCCTCGGCGAGCCTGCGCCACGCGGCGGAGACGGCGACGGCGGCGCAGGGCCTCGGCGACCGCCCGTGGTACGACGCCCGGCGCCTGGACATCGACCTGCTGTTGTGGCGCCTGCGGGACCACCCGGATCTGGCGGCCTTCGTGGACCGCGCGATCGGTCCGCTGCGCGACCACGACCGCACGTCCCGGCCGCCCCTGCTGCCGACGCTGGAGACGTACCTGGCCCACGCGGGCCGCAAGGCGGAGACGGCACGGGAGCTGCATCTGAACCGTCAGACGCTCTACAACCGCCTGGCCCGCATCTCCGAACTCCTCGGCACGGACCTGGACGACCCTCAGACGGTCCTGGCCCTGTCGCTGGCCCTCCGGGCACGGCGGCACACGGCGTAGGCGGCGGGCCGCGGCAGGGGCCGCCCCGTCCCGTGCTCATGCCTGGTGGGGTGCCGGAGTGGCGGCTAGCGTCGCCCCGCCAGTTCGTCGTACACGCTCAGAACGTGCGCGATCGTCTCGTCCTCCGTCGGCCATGTCCGCGCCTGCACCCGGCCCGCCGCCGCGAGGTCCATCCGGCGGTCGGTGTCCTCCAGCAGCCCCCGCACCGCGTCCGCGAGCGCCGCCGCGTCCCCCCACGGCACCAACTCGGCCGCGCCCCCGACCAGTTCCGGGACACCGCCGACCGCCGTCGCCACCAGCGGCACCCCGAGCCGCAGGGCCTCCTGCGCCAGCGGGGAGCGGGCCTCCCACCGCGACGGCAGGACGGCGACGTCGGCGGCGGCCAGCAGCTCCGCCACGTCGTCCCGGCGGCCGATCAGCCGGACCGCGAGGCGCTCGGCCTCGATCCGCCGTTGCAGCGCCGCCCGTTCGCGTCCCTCCCCCGCGATCACGAGCAACGGCTGCGGGTCCAGATCGCGCCAGCGGCGGGCCGCGTCGAGCAGCATCCCGTACCCCCGCTCGGGCTCCAGCGCGCCCACCGCCATCAGCAGGGGCCGGTCCACCGCGCCCAGCTCCGCCCGCGCCTTCCCGTCGTGCAGGCAGACCGGCGCCCGCGAGGCGGGCACGGTCACCGGTGCCAGCCGCGCGTCCCGCGCGCCTCGCCGCCGCGCCCGGTCGACCAGCTCCGAGGACGTCCCGAGCACGACGTCCGCCGTCCGCGCGGTCCTTCGCTCCAGGAGCCGCAGCAGCCCGCCCCGCGCGCCCTCCACGTGGTTGCGGGTGTGCCAGGTCGTCACGAGCGACGGCGCCGCCCGGCCGGCGCCACCCGTCAGGGCCAGCACCGCCCGGACCGAGGCGTGCAGTCCGTGGGCGTGCACGACGTCCGCGCCGACGCAGGCGTTCCGGAGGACCGCGACCGTGGCGGGGTCGTTACGGCGCGGCACGGGGACGAAGCGCGCGCCGGCGCCGATGAAGTCGTAGACGCGATCGAGTTCGGCCGGGGCGCAGACGGTCACCCGCACGCCCCTCGCCACCAGCCCCGAGGCAAGTGATCTGACGTGAGCGCTGCTGCCCGCGCTGCCGCCGCCCAGCACTTGGACCGTACGGAGCTGTGTCACGCGCCCAAGGATGCCAGTCCGTACGCACGTTCCGGCACCGAAGACGCTTCGTTGTCGTGTCGTTCCGGTGTCCGGCGCCGCAACACGCCGAGCCGGATCACCCACACGGGTGAGCACGCCCCCGCGCCGGGCTGACAGCGCACCGGGCTGACAGCGGACGCCACGAAGGCTGCCGTGAGGTGAACGGGCCGCTGCCCTTCCGCGACGGCCGGTGGCCCGGCCAAGGGGGCGGAGAGCCCGCCGGACGAACCGGTCGGCCCGGAGATCGCCGGGTGATTGAAGGCCGCGCCGATGACCGGATCCGCCCGCCGGGCCGAGGGGCCCGGCGGGCCCGAGGCGCCGTCTCAGCCGTCCGCGCGGGCCGTGGCCAGGAGTTCCTCCGCGTGGGCGCGGGCCGTCTCGGAGTCCTCCTGGCCGGCCAGCATCCGCGACAGTTCACGGACGCGGTCCTCGCCCTCCAGGACGGTGACGCCGGACCGGGTCACGGACCCGTCGCTGGTCTTCTCGACCAGGAGCTGACGGTCCGCGAAGGCCGCGACCTGGGGGAGGTGCGTGACGACCACCACCTGCGCCGACTTGGCGAGCTTGGCGAGCCGCCGGCCGATCTCCACGGCCGCCTTGCCGCCGACGCCCGCGTCGACCTCGTCGAAGAGGTAGGTCGGCACCGGGTCCGTACCGGCGAAGACCACCTCGACGGCGAGCATCACCCGCGACAGCTCACCGCCTGACGCGCCCTTGGCGATCGGCCGCGGCGGGGCTCCCGGGTGCGGGGCGAGCAGCAGCTCGACCTCGTCGGCGCCGGAGGGCCCGTACGCCACGCTCCGGCCGCCGACCTCGACACCCGAAGCCTCGTCGGCGGACTCCGTCTGACGGATGTCGAAGGACACACGGGCGTGAGGCATGGCGAGGGAGGACAGTTCGGCGGTGACGGCGTCGGCGAACCGGGCGGCCGCCTCCGTACGGGCGTCGGTGAGCGCCTGCGCGAGGACCGACAGCTCGGCCCGCAGCGCGTCCCGTTCGGCCTCCAGCTCGCCGATCCGGTCGTCGTCGCTCTCCAGCTCGGTGAGCCGCGCCGCGTTCTCCTGCGCCCAGGCGAGAACGGCGGAGACGTCCTCGCCGTACTTCCGGGTGAGCTGGGTCAGCGCCGCGCGCCGCTCCTCCACGACGGCGAGCCGCCGCGGATCGGCGTCCAGGTCGTCGGCGTACCCGGCGAGCTCCCCGGCGACGTCGGCGAGCAGGATGGAGATCTCCCCGATCCGGTCGGCCAGCGCCGCGAGCGCCGGGTCGTGCGACCGTACGCCGTCGAGCGCGCGCCCGGCCCCGGCGACCAGGGTGGTCGCGTCGACGGCCTCCGGGTCCTCCGGGTCCCCGACCAGCGCTCCGTGCGCCAGCGCGGCGGCGGAGGCGAGGGCCTCGGCGTGGCCGAGCCGTTCCGCCTCGGCGGCGAGTTCGACGTCCTCGCCGGGCAGCGGCTCGACGGCCTCGATCTCACCGAGCCCGAAGCGCAGCAGATCGGCCTCCTGGGCCCGCTCCCGGGCCCGCGTGGTGATCTCGTCCAGCTCGGTGACGACGGCCCGCAGGCGCCGGTACGCCTCCCCGTACGCGGCCAGGGGCACGGCGACGGCGTCACCCGCGTACCGGTCGAGGGCCCCGCGCTGCCGGGCGGGCTTGAGCAGGCCCTGCTGGTCGGTCTGGCCGTGCACCGCGACGAGTTCGTCGGCGAGCTCGGCGAGCAGTCCGACGGGCACCGAGCGCCCGCCCAGGTGGGCCCGTGAGCGCCCCTCGGCCGAGATCGTCCGGCTGACGAGCAGCACGCCGTCGTCCAGCTCGGCGCCCGCCTCCTCGGCCCGTACGGCGGCGGTGGCGCCCGGAGGCACACTGATCCGCCCCTCGACGACGGCCGACGCCGCGCCGATCCGCACGAGGGCCGGGTCGGCGCGCCCGCCGAGCAGCAGCCCCAGGCTGGTCACGACCATCGTCTTGCCCGCGCCGGTCTCGCCGGTCACCGCGGTGAAACCGGGTGACAGCTCGACCACCGCGTCGTCGATGACCCCGAGCGACCGTATCCGCATCTCCTCCAACACGGGGAAGACCTTACGAGGTCCGGCCCCCGCTGTGCGACGACCCCTGCCGCAACAGCCCGAACCCGCAGGTCGCCGCGGCGTCTGTCACCCGTGGGAGTGGGCCGCCCGGGGCGGGCGCCCGGCCGGCGCGCCGGGCGCCGGACCTCAGTGCGGCGCGCCGCGCCAGCCCGAGACGGGGAGGGCGAACTTCGCCACGAGACGGTCGGTGAACGACGCGTGGTGCAGCCGGGCAAGGCGCACGGGCACGGCACCGCGCCGCACCTCCACCCGCGCACCGGCCGGGAGTTCGACGGTCCGGCGCCCGTCGCACCACAGCACGCCGTTCGGGGTGTGCGGCTCGACCTCCACCGCGAGCACCGACTCCGGCGTGGTCACCAGGGGCTTCGCGAACAGCGCGTGCGCCCCGATCGGCACCATCAGGAGCGCCTCGACCTCCGGCCAGATCACCGGTCCGCCCGCCGAGAAGGCGTACGCCGTGGAGCCCGTGGGAGTCGCGCAGATCACTCCGTCGCAGCCGAAGCCGGTCACCGGGCGCCCGTCGATGGCGACCACGACCTCCATCATGCGTTCCGGGGACACCTTCTGGACGGCCGCCTCGTTCAGCGCCCAGTCCCGGTGCAGCACGTCGCCGTTCTCGTACACGACGACGTCGAGGGTCATCCGCTCCTCGACCTCGTACGCCCGCGTGACCACCCGGTCCACGACCTTGTCCAGGTCGTCGCGCTCGGCCTCGGCGAGGAAGCCGACCCGGCCCAGGTTCACGCCGAGCATGGGCACGCCGGAGGCGCGGGAGAACTCGGCTCCGCGCAGCAGTGTCCCGTCGCCGCCGAGGACGACGAGCAGCTCACAGCCGTCGAGCGCGTCGGGACGCGCCTCCGGCACCATCTCGACCGACGGCGGCAGCGTCAGGTCGGCCGCCTCCGCCTGGAGTACGCGCACGCCGATCCCGCTGCGCAGCAGTCCCAGGACGACGAGTTCGGCACTGCGCACGGCGGCCGGACGGCCGGTGTGCGCGAGCAGGAAGACGGTACGCGTACCTGTGTTCAACGAGGTCCCTCCGCCACGGCGCGGTCGACATCCGCCGGATCGAGCGCGGGCGCCCCGGCCCGCAGCCACAGAAAGTACTCGACGTTGCCCGAGGGGCCCGGCAGGGGGCTGGCCGTGACGCCGAGGACGCCGAGCCCGAGCTCGGCGGCCCGCCGCGCCACGTTCCGTACGGCGTCGGCCCGCAGTTCGGGACTGCGGACCACACCGCCGGTGCCGAGCCGCTCCTTGCCCACCTCGAACTGCGGCTTGACCATGAGCACGAGGTCCGCGTCGGGGGCGGTGCAGGCAGCCAGCGCGGGCAGGACGAGGCCGAGCGGGATGAACGAGAGGTCTCCGACGACGAGGTCGACCGGCTGTCCGTCGATCGCGTCGAGGGTCAGCTCCCGGACGTTGGTACGGTCCTTGACGGTGACCCGCTCGTCGCTCTGCAGCGACCAGGCGAGCTGGCCGTAGCCGACGTCGACCGCGACGACGTGCGCGGCGCCGGCCCGCAGCAGGACGTCGGTGAAGCCGCCGGTGGACGCTCCGGCGTCGAGGGCCCGCCGTCCCTCGACCTTCAGCCCCTGGGGGACGAAGGCGGCGAAGGCTCCGGCCAGCTTGTGGCCGCCGCGGGAGACGTAGTCGGGATCGTCGTCGTCCTGGGCCACGACGATGGCCGCGGCCGTCTCGACCTGCGTGGCGGACTTGGTCGCGACGGTCTTGCCGACGGTCACCCGCCCCGCGGCGATCAGCTGGCCGGCGTGCTCGCGCGAGCGCGCGAGCTTACGGCGTACCAGCTCGGCGTCGAGTCGGCGGCGTGCCACTCCTGCCACGTTCGGTTCAGCTCCTGTGGTCGTTCGGGTCGGACGAGGGGTTCGGTCCGGGGCGTACGGCGTCGAGCGAGGTCAGCTCGTCGCGCAACCCCCGGTGTACATCCTCGTACACCTCCAGGTGTCCGTCCGCCGGGAGGTGGTCGGCGTCGGCGAGACGGCCGAGAAGAGCGTCCACGCCGGGGTGACCGGTGTCGGCGCGCTCGACACCGAGGGGCGCGGGCCCAGCGGGCGCGAAGTCGGCGTCCGCGAGGCGACCGACGGCGTCGGGGCCGGCGGTACCCGTGGCGTCGGGGCCGGCGGAGCCGAGGCCGGTGCCGTCCGGGCCGGGGCGGGCGGAACTGCGGCCGACGACGCCGGTGCCGTCAGGCCCAGTGCCCGTGCCGTCAGGCCCAGTGCCCTCGGGCACGGTCCTGCCAGGCCCCACGCCGTCAGCGCCCGTGCCGGCGGCCCCGTGGGCAAGGGCGCCCCGGTCGGCAGCCTCGCGACCGGCGGCACCCGCATCGGCGGCCTCGGTGCCGGTGTCGTCAGACCCGGCGCCCCGGCCGAGGCCGGTGCCGTCCGGGCCGGTGGGGCCGGTGGAGCCGGGGCCGCCACCGGCCGGGCCCGTCTCCGCCCCGCCTCGCCGGTCCTCGGCCGTCGCCGGCCGGGGCCGGCTGAGCGACCGGGGCGCGGGCGGCGCCGGCCGCGGCGGGGGCGCCGGCTGCGGCTGCGGCTGCGGCATCGCGTCGTTCATCCCCCGACGCTATCGCGAAGCCCTGGGGTAACGTCGATCACGATGGCCACGATCATGGAGTGCCGCAGCGCGCTCGACAGACTTTCGGACAACCTCGCACGGGCGGACGGGGAGGTCCGCGGCGCCGCCGCGCTCGACCGCACCCTGAGCTGCCACATCACGGACCTCGACACGACCTTCACCGGCCGCCTGGAGGGCGGCCGGATCGAGGTGGAGGACACGGTGGCGGGCCCCCCGCCCGGCAAGGCGCAGATCCGCCTGGCGATGACCGGCGACGACCTCGTGGCGATGGTGGCTGGCGAGCTGAACTTCGCCAAGGCCTGGGCCTCGGGCCGGGTCAGGCTGGAGGCCGGCTTCCGCGACCTGCTGCGGCTGCGGTCACTTCTGTAGGACGGACGCCCGGCTCCCGGACGCCCGGCCGCCTGCCTCTCGGCCCCCGGCGTCCGCCCCGCCGTTCGCCTGTCCGCCAAAGACCTGCCCAGGCGCCCGGCCCCGGGCCTTGCGCCCCGCCGGGACCACCAGCGGTGTCCCCGTCTCCGGGTCGTCGATGACCTGGCAGCGCAGCCCGAAGACCCGCTCGACGAGCTCGGCGGTCACGACCTCGGACGGCGGTCCCTCCGCGACGACCTCGCCGTCTCGCACGGCGATGAGGTGGGTGGCGTACCGGGCGGCGTGGTTCAGGTCGTGCAGCACGGCGACGAGCGTCCGGCCCTGGGTCTCGTGCAGCTCGGCGCACAGGTCGAGGATGTCGATCTGGTGCTGGATGTCGAGGAAGGTCGTCGGCTCGTCGAGCAGCAGCAGCGGCGTCTGCTGAGCGAGCGCCATCGCGATCCACACCCGCTGGCGCTGACCGCCGGACAGCTCGTCGACGTACCGCTCCCCCAGCTCCCCGACACCGGTCGCGGCCATCGACTCCTGGACGATCCGCTCGTCCTCCGGCGACCACTGGCGCAGCAGCCCCTGATGAGGGTACCGGCCGCGGGCCACCAGGTCGGCGACCGTGATGCCGTCGGGCGCGATGGAGGACTGGGGCAGCAGGCCGAGGGTCCTGGCGACCTTCTTGGCGGGCATCGTGTGGATGGTCTGCCCGTCGAGCAGGACCCGGCCCTCGCTGGGCTTGAGCATCCGCGACAGGGCGCGCAGCAGGGTCGACTTGCCGCAGGCGTTGGGCCCGACGATGACGGTGAAGGAGTTGTCGGGGATCGCGACGGACAGGTCACGGGCGATGATCCGCTGATCGTAGGCGAGGGTGACCGACTCGGCGCTGAGCCGCTGCGTCTGACTCTGACCGTCCATGCCCGTACTCCTGTTGTTCTTGTCGAGGTTCGTGTCGGCGCTCATACCCGGCCCGCCTTGCGTTCGGTGACGAGCAGCCAGAGCAGGTAGCAGCCGCCGAGGATCCCGGTGACGACACCGACCGGCAGCTGGCGCTCGCCGAAGGCGTTGGTCGCGGTCCAGTCGGCGACCAGGAGCAGCGCCGAGCCCATGAGGGCGGAGGCGCCGAGGTTGGGGCCGGGGGAGCGCGTCAGCCGGCGGGCCAGCTGGGGGGCGCTGAGGGAGACGAAGACGATGGGTCCGGCGGCGGCCGTGGCGACGGCGACGAGCGTCACGGCGGAGCCCATCAGCACGATGCGGGTCCGCTCGACCCGCACGCCCAGCGCGAACGCCGCGTCGTCGCCCATCTCCAGCATGCGCAGCGGCCGTCCGTGGGCGAGGATCAGCGGCAGCAGCAGGCAGCAGACGCCGAACAGCGGCCAGAACTGCGTCCAGTCGCGGCCGTCGAGCGATCCGGTCATCCAGACCACCGCGCGGGTGGCGTCGACCAGGTCGGCCTTGGTGATGAGGTAGTGGATGACGGCGGTGAGCATGGCGGCGGCGCCGATGCCGACGAGGACGAGACGGTAGCCGTGCACCCCGCGCTTCCACGCGAGGAGGTAGATCGCGGCACCGGTGACCAGACCGCCGACGACGGCTCCTCCGGCGGCGGCGAGCGCGTCGCCCTGGAAGAGCACGATGACGGTGAGCGCGCCGACGGTGGCGCCCTGGCCGAAGCCGATGACGTCGGGGCTGCCCAGCGGGTTGCGGGAGACGGACTGGAAGACCGCGCCGCCGATGCCGAGGGCGGCGCCGACGAAGACGGCGACGAGGATCCGCGGCAGCCGCAGCTGCATGACGGCGAACTCCTGCACGGCGGTGCCGTCTCCGAGCAGGGTGGTGACGATGTCGCCGGGCGCGATGGGGAACTCGCCGGTGCCGAGGACGACGACGGCGGCGGCGAGGGTGAGGACGAGCAGCCCGAGCACGGAGACGGCGACGCGGGGTTCGTAGCGTACGGAGAGCCCGCCGCCGATCCGTATCGACTTGGTGGTCACAGCTGGGCCATCCTCTTGCGGCGTACGAGTCGAATGAAGACGGGGCCGCCGACGAGCGCGGTGACGATGCCGACCTGGAGCTCGGAGGGACGGGCGACGAGCCGTCCGACCACGTCCGAGCCGAGGAGGAGGACCGGTGAGAGCACGGCGGCGTACGGGAGGATCCAGCGCATGTCGGGGCCGGTGAGGGCGCGCACGAGGTACGGGACCATCAGCCCGATGAACACGATGGGGCCGCAGGCCGCGGTCGCCGCGCCGCACAGCAGCGTGACGGACACCATCGCGATGATCCGGGTGCGGTTGAGGTGGGCGCCGAGGGCGCGGGCCGTGTCGTCGCCCATCTCCATCGCGTTGAGGGGCCGGGCGATGAGCAGGGCGAGGACGACGCCGACGAGGATGAAGGGGGCGACCCGGCGCACGGTCTCCATGTCGGCGGAGGCGAGCGATCCGACGGTCCAGAAGCGGAGCCGGTCGAGGGCGGCGGAGTTCAGCAACTGGACGGCGTTGACGTAGCCGTAGAGCGCGGCGGTGGCGGCGGTCCCGGCGAGCGCCAGGCGCACGGGGGTGGCGCTGCGGCTCCCGCCGAGGACGTACACGACGACGGAGACGACCGCGGCGCCGAGGAACGCGAACCAGACGTAGTCGGAGACGTCGGTGATCCCGAGGAACGCAATCGCGGAGACGACGGCGGCCGCGGCGCCGGCGTTGACACCGAGGAGACCGGGCTCGGCGAGCGGGTTGCGGGTGAGGCCCTGCATGACGGCCCCGGACAGGCCGAGCGCGACGCCGACGAGCAGACCGAGGAGGGTCCGTGGCACCCGGACGTCATGGATGATGACGTCGTTTCCGATGCCGCTGTTCTGGAACAGCCCGTGCCAGACATCGCCGAGCGGCACCGGTTTGGCGCCGATCATGATGCTCAGGACACAGACCAGCAGCAGGACTCCGACGGCCGCCACCAGCCCGACGGCGCGCGCGGAGTTCCGGCGCGTCGGCGGCTGGGCGGGACTCGTCGGCTCCGCGCTCGCGGGGGAACGACTCTCGACCAACACGGAGTTAGGTTAGCCTACCCTGCCATCTCGACCAGTCGCCCGGTACGCCGAACCGGCCTGCCCGCCCTACGCCCGCCCGCAGCCCCGACGCACGCCGAACGCCCGCGCACCATCGACCCCCCGCGCCCCGGCCGGCCACGCACCACCGGGCCCGACGTCCCGCGCACCACCCGGCCACGCACCGCCGACGCCCCGCGCCCCAGCCGGCCCACGCACCCCCCGGCCCGACGTCCCACGCCCCCCGGCCGGTCGCCCTCGGTCCCTCAGCGCCCGAGCCGTTCCAGCGCCTTGCCCGCGTCCAGGCCGCACGCTCCGGCGCCCGCCTCCGACCAGGCCGCCGCGCACAGCGCCCGCACCCCGTCCAGGATGTCGTCCCCCTCCCCGTCGAGCACCAGCGCTCCCCCGTTCACCGAAGCCGTCCATCCGCCGCAGGCGAACCCGCCGTCCTCCGCGTCCACGACCTCCGGCTGCCCCGCGAGCAGTCCCCGCAGATCCGCGTCCACATACGTCGGCCGGTGTTCCGGCACCGCCGCGAGGAGCTGCGCCACGTCCGTCACACCGGTGAGCACCAGCAGCGAGTCCACACCGCCGTTGAAGGCCCCCTCGATGTCGGTGTCCAGGCGGTCCCCCACGACCAGCGGCCGCTTCGCCCCGGTCCGCAGCACGGTCTCCCGGTGCATCGGAGGCAGCGGCTTCCCCGCCACCTTCGGCTCCCCGCCCGTGGCGATCCGTACGACCTCCACCGCCGCCCCGTTCCCGGGCCCGATCCCCCGCGCGCCGGGAATGGTCAGGTCCGTGTTCGACGCGTACCACGGCACGCCCCGGGCCACGGCGTAACTCGCCTCCGCGAACCGCCCCCAGGGCATGTCCGGCCCTCCGTACCCCTGCGCCACCGCCGCAAGGCCCTCCTCGTCCGCCGACTCCACCGGCACCAGGCCCCGCTCGCGCAGCGCCACCCGCAGCCCTTCGCCCCCGATGACCAACACCCGGGCGCCCTCGGGCACTTCGTCGGCGATCAGCCGGGCCACGGCCTGCGCGGAGGTGATCACGTCCCCCGCCTCGGCCGGCACCCCCAGCTCGGTCAGGTGCTCCGCCACGGCGTCCGGCGTCCGCAGCGCGTTGTTGGTGACGTACGCGAGGTGCATGCCACCGTCCCGCGCCTCGCCCAGCGCCTCCACCGCGTACGGGATCGCCTCCCCGCCCGCGTACACCACGCCGTCCAGATCCAGCAGCGCCGTGTCGTACACCTCGCTCAGCGGACGCTCGCTGCCGCCGGGCCGGTTCCTGCCCTGTCGGCCCCGACCGCCGCCACCCTCGCCGTCACCCATGACCTCGTACTCCTCACGTCGTGTCGCGTACTCCCCGCTGCCCCCGATCATCGCTCATAGCCACCACCCACTTACGATTGCGTAATGAACACCTCAGGTCCCGCGGCCGATGACGTCCGCGCCGACGGTCTGCGCCTGTTCCCCTTCCGGGGACTCCGCTACGTCCCCGAACGGGTCGGCAGCCTGGCCGCCGTGACCTCACCGCCGTACGACGTCGTCGTCCGGCCCGACGGGCTGCTCCACCTCGAGTCCGCCGACCCCCACAACATCGTCCGGTTGATCCTCCCGCAGGCCATCACCGCCGGCACCCGCCACCGCAAGGCCGCGGTCACCCTGGACCGCTGGATCGCCGACGGCGTCCTCGCCCCCGACCCGGAACCCGCGCTGTACGTGTACGAACAGCACGGCGACGGCATCCTGCAGCGCGGCGTGATCGGGGCGCTGGAGCTGTCCGCCCCGGCCGAGGGCGTCGTGCTCCCGCACGAGGACGTGATGCCGCACATCGTGGAGGACCGTGCGGCGCTGATGCGGACGACGGCCGCCAACCTGGAGCCGCTCCTGCTCACGTACCGGGGGAACGGCGACGGCGCCGCCGACGTCATCGAGCGCACCGCCCAGGGCGAGCCGCTGCTGTCCACGACCACGGAGGACGGCTTCTGCCACCGCCTGTGGTCCGTCACCGACCCGGCCGACGTGGCCGCGGTCAGCGCCGGCCTCGCCGAGCACCAGGCCCTCATCGCCGACGGCCATCACCGCTGGGCGACCTACCTCAGACTGCGGGACGAACACGCCTCCCCCGGCCCGTGGAACTACGGCCTGGTGCTCCTCATCGACACCGCCCGCTATCCCCTGCGGGTGCGCGCCATTCACCGCCTGCTGAACCGCCTCCCGGTCGCGGACGCGCTCGCGGCTCTCGGCGACGACTTCCGCGTCCGCCGCGTGGAAGGGCCGCTGCCCACCGCCCTGGAGGCCCTGGCGGCCGCCGCCTCCGAAGGCAACGCCTTCCTCCTGGCCGGCGACGGGGCGTTCCACCTCGTCGACCGGCCGGCCCCGGACCTGCTCGCCCGCACGGTCCGCACGGACCGCCCCGACGCCTGGCGCACCCTGGACGCCACGGTCCTGCACGCCACCCTCCTCGACCACGTCTGGCGCATCCCGGACGCCGCCGAGGACATCGCCTACATCCACGACACCGAGGCCGCCGTCGAGCAGGCCGAGCGCCGGAACGGCACGGCGGTGCTGATGCATCCGGTACGCGAGGAGGTCGTACGGGACCTGGCACGGCAGGGCGTCACCATGCCCCGCAAGTCGACGTCCTTCGGCCCGAAGCCGGCGACGGGCCTGGTCCTCAGAAGCCTGGCACTGGACTGAGCGTACGACGAAGGGCGGCGCCCCCGTGGGGGTGCCGCCCTTCGTCACGCGAGGTCAGGCCTTGAGGCCCTCATCGCCTTCGTCCTCGTCGTCCTCGTCGTCGTCAAGGTCGTCGTCAAGCTCGTCGTCGACGTCGTCCGCCTCGACGAGGGTCTCCGCCTCGGGGGCGACATCGACGACGGCTTCGACACCGGCATCGGCATCGGCATCGGCACCGGCGACGGTCTCGTCGATGACGTCCACGAACTCGACTCCGTCCAGCTCGGCGAGACGGTCGGAGGCGTCCGTCGCCCCGTCCTTGTCGGCTTCGAGCGCCTTGGCGAACCACTCACGGGCCTGGTCCTCGCGGCCGGCTGCCAGCAGGGCGTCCGCGTAGGCGTACCGCAGCCGCGCGGTCCAGGGGTGCACGGCGGTGGAGGCCAGCTCGGAGCTCTGCAGGGTCACGATGGCCGCGTCGAGCTGCCCCATGTCCCGGCGGGCACCCGCGGCGACGAGCCGCATCTCGACCTGTCCGGCCTTGTCCAGCTTCTGCGTCTCCGGCTCGCCGGCCATCGCCAGCGCCCGCTCGGGACGCCCCATTCCGCGCTCGCAGTCGGCCATGACGGGCCACAGCTCGACGCCACCGTTCATCCGGCGGGCGGCCCGGAACTCGGCCAGCGCCTCGGAGTACTTCTGCGTCGCGTACGCGGCGAAGCCGGCGGCCTCACGCACGGCGGCGACGCGGGACGCGAGGCGCAGGGCGATACGGGAGTACTCGTACGCCTGCTCCGGGTCCTCGTCGATCAGGTTGGCGACCATGACGAGGTTGCGGGCGACGTCCTCGGCCAGACCCTTGGGCAGGCTCATCAGCTCCTGCCGCACGTCCTGGTCGATCTCGTCACCGGTGACCTCCGCGGGAATCGGCAGCCGCTTGATCGGCGCCCGGTCCGGACGGTCCCGGTCACGGTCCTCCCGACGGCCGTAGCCACCACGGTCGTCACGGCCGCGATACCCACCACGGTTGTCGTCCCGACGGTCGTCCCGACGGAAACCGCCACCGCCCCGGTTGTCGCCCCCGCGATCGTCGCGCCGGAAGCCACCGCCACCGCGGTTGTCGTCACGGCGGAACGGCGGCCGCTCGCCACCACGGTTGTCATCACGCCGGTCGTCACGACGGAACGGCGGGCGTTCCCCACCGCGGTCGTCACGACGGAAGGAGGGACGGTCGTCACGGCGCTCGTCCCGACGGTCATCGCGACGGAACGGGGGACGCTCGCCACCACGGTTGTCATCACGCCGATCGTCACGACGGAACGGCGGACGCTCGCCACCACGGTTGTCATCACGCCGATCGTCACGACGGAACGGCGGACGCTCGCCACCACGGTCGTCCCGACGGTCATCGCGGCGGAACGGCGGCCGCTCGCCACCACGGTTGTCATCACGCCGATCGTCACGACGGAACGGCGGACGCTCCCCACCACGGTCGTCCCGGCGGAAGCCACCGCCACGGTTGTCGCCACCACGGCTGTCATCGCGACGGAAACCGCCGCTGCCACGGTTGTCCCCACCACGGTCGTCACGACGGAACGGCGGGCGCTCGCCACCACGGTCGTCCCGACGGAAGGAAGGACGGTCGTCACGGCGCTCGTCGCGCCCGAAACCGCCGCCGCCTCGGTTGTCCCCGCCACGGTCGTCGCGACGGAACGGCGGACGCTCCCCACCACGGTCGTCCCGGCGGAAGCCACCGCCACCGCCACGGTTGTCGCCACCACGGTCATCACGGCGGAACGGGGGACGCTCGCCACCACGGTTGTCGCCACCACGGTCATCACGCCGGAAGGGGGGACGCTCGCCACCACGGTTGTCATCACGCCGGTCGTCACGACGGAAACCGCCGCCACCGCCACGGTTGTCACCGCCACGGT
Organism: Streptomyces sp. NPDC036822; assembly: GCF_055609145.1. Taxonomy (NCBI): domain Bacteria; kingdom Bacillati; phylum Actinomycetota; class Actinomycetes; order Kitasatosporales; family Streptomycetaceae; genus Streptomyces; species Streptomyces sp. NPDC036822. The sequence continues at coordinate 694 of NZ_JBVJPY010000007.1, read as the reverse complement.
CGTCACGGCGGAAGCCACCGCCGCCACCGCGGTTGTCATCGCGACGGAAACCGCCGCCACCGCCACGGTTGTCACCGCCGCGGTCATCACGACGGAACGCCGGACGGTCTCCGCCACGGTTGTCGTCACGGCGGAAGCCACCGCCACCGCCACGGTTGTCACCGCCACGGTCATCGCGACGGAACGCCGGACGGTCCCCGCCACGGTTGTCGTCACGGCGGAAGCCACCGCCACCGCCACGGTTGTCGCCGCCACGGTTGTCGTCACGCCGGAAGCCACCGCCACCGCGAGTGTCCCCACCACGGCTGTCACCGCCACGGTTGTCGTCACGGCGGAAACCGCCGCCACCTCGGGTGTCCCCACCACGGTTGTCTTCTCGACGCGGGCCACGGAAGCCGCCCCGCTCGCCGCCGTCCCTGCTACGCGGCTCGCGCTCCGGACGGTCGTCGGGAGAGTTGGTGGACATCGACGTGACTCCTGTCTTCGGGTACTGCAGTCATTCTCGCGCAGCCGGCACCCGGACGCGCTTCGGAAAGATACTGGACAAACAAAAAGGACCCTTGGTCCCAGCGTGAACGCTGGGACCAAGGGTCCTGAAAGATTGTTCGGCGGCGTCCTACTCTCCCACAGGGTCCCCCCTGCAGTACCATCGGCGCTGAAAGGCTTAGCTTCCGGGTTCGGAATGTAACCGGGC
>NZ_JBVJPY010000006.1:0-492918 GCF_055609145.1 Streptomyces sp. NPDC036822 | reverse complement strand
AGGCTCCCAGTAGACGACTGGGTTGATAGGCCGGATGTGGAAGCCCAGTAATGGGTGGAGCTGACCGGTACTAATAGGCCGAGGGCTTGTCCTCAGTTGCTCGCGTCCACTGTGTTAGTTCTGAAGTAACGAACTGTGCCGATTTCCGGTTGGTTAACTTCATAGTGTTTCGGTGGTCATAGCGTTAGGGAAACGCCCGGTTACATTCCGAACCCGGAAGCTAAGCCTTTCAGCGCCGATGGTACTGCAGGGGGGACCCTGTGGGAGAGTAGGACGCCGCCGAACAATCATTGTGGGAAAGCCCCGCACCTTATGGTGCGGGGCTTTTCTGCGTTCAGCCCTGTTTCCCGTCCCCACCCTGCCGTCACCGCTGGGACGGGGAGACCAGGCCGGTGTCGTAGGCCAGGATGACCGCCTGGACGCGGTCCCTCGCTCCCGTTTTCGCGAGGATGCGGCTCACGTGGGTCTTCACCGTCGATTCCGCCAGGTGGAGGCGGGCGGCGATCTCCGTGTTCGTCCAGCCCTGGGCGATGACCGTGAGGACCTCTCGTTCGCGGTCCGTGAGGGCCGTGAGGCGGGGGTCCGCTCGGGGCGGGCCCGGGGTGGGCGGGAGGTGGTGGATGTACGCGTCCAGGAGGCGGCGCGTCAGGCTGGGGGCCACCACCGCGTCCCCACTCGCGACGGCGCGGATGCCGGAGAGGAGCTCCTCCGGCTGGGCGTCCTTGACCAGGAACCCGCTGGCGCCGGCACGCAGGCCCTCGTAGGCGTACTCGTCGAGGTCGAACGTCGTGACGATCAGGACGCGGGTGCGGGCGCCCGTGGCGACGATGCGGCGCGTGGCCTCGATGCCGTCGAGGCCCGGCATGCGGATGTCCATCAGGACCACGTCCGGGCGGTACCGGTCGACCAGGCGGACCGCCTCGGCGCCGTTCGGCGCCTCACCGACGACCGTCATGTCGTCCTGGCTCTCCAGCAGCATGCGGAAGCCGAAGCGTTGCATCGCCTGGTCGTCCGCGATCAGCACGGTCGTCACGAGAGGGAGCCCTCCAGGGGGAGTCGGAGCCGTACCCGCCAGCCGCCGGTCGGCAGCGGGCCGGCCTCGAGTGTGCCGTCATAGAGCGCGGCGCGCTCGCGCATACCCGTAACTCCCTGGCCCGTCCCCGTGGTTCCGTTCCCGCGCGCTCCGCCGGTGTCCCTGATCTCCACCGTCGACTCCTCCGGCGTGTACGCGAGGAGGACCGTTGCCTCGGCGCCCGGGCCCGCGTGCTTGAGGCTGTTCGTCAGAGCTTCCTGGACGATCCGGTAGACGGTCAGCTGCGCGCCCGTCGCCAGGGGCGGGGTGTCGCCCCGGGTCTCCAGGCGCACCGGGAGGCCCGCCGTCCGTACGCCGGCCAGCAGGGCGTCCAGGTCGTCCAGGGTGGGCTGGGGGTCGCGTACCGCCTCGCCCCGCAGCAGACGGCGGAGTTCGGCGAGGGCCTGACGGCTCGTCGTGCCGATGGCGTCGAGGGCCTCGGCGGCGCGTTCGGGGCTCTTGGCAGCCGCGTATCTGCCGCCGTCGGCGAGGCCCGTGATGACGGAGAGGTTGTGGCCGATGATGTCGTGCATCTCGCGGGCGATCCGGGTGCGTTCGGCCGCTGCCGCCAGTTGGGCCTGCTGGTCGCGCTCGACCTCGAGGCGGCGGGCCCGGTCGACGAGGGCGGCCGTGTGGTCCTTGCGGGAGCGGACCGCGATGCCGAGCAGGGCGACCATCGCGTACGCCCACAGGGCGGGGACGACCTGCTGGTCCCAGCTGCCCTGAGGGTGGCGGACCGCCCCCAGGATCAGGGGCGGGGCGAGCAGGGCGAGCGTCCACGGGAGGGTGCGCAGGGGGAGCCGGAGCGCGACGTGGAAGACGACGACGAGCTGGAGGAGGCCGGCCTGGAGGAAGGCGCCTGTCCCGTTGCTGACGAGGGACACGCACGCCATCACCGCGAGAACGGCCATCGGCCGGCGGCGCCGCCACAGCAGCGGGAGCGCGAAGGCCAGGCTCATGGCCACGACCAGCCAGGCGGGGACGGTCGGGTCGGGGGCGGTGTTCCGCCAGCCGCCCATGGCGTCGATCAGAGCCGCCGTCGTCCAGAAGGCGGTGAGCAGCCCGTCCCAGGTTCCGGGTCGGCGCGTGTCGAAGGCTCGTACGCGTCGGGACAGGTTCTGGATGTGCCGGCTGAGGGGTTCCTCTGCCGTGCCGGACTCCGTGGCGGGTCCCGTCTCGGGCTGCTTCTCCGTGATCACGCGTTCATCCTCGTACCTCGGGGGCTAGACGTCCCGGTGCTTCAGCAACAGGGCCGGGACGGTCAGAGCCGCGGCCGCCCACAGACACAGGGCGAGCAACGCGCCCCCCGGAGACGCCGCGTGAGGCATCGGGGCGGCGGAGCCGAGGGCACCGGCGGCCTGGGTGGGGAAGTACCTGACGGCCGTCTCCATCGCGTCGTACGGGAGCATGCCGAGGACCTCGGGCACCACCATGACGCCGCCGATGAAGGCCCCGATGGCACCCGGCACCGAGCGCAGTGCGGCGCCGAGACCGAGCGCGATGACGCCGAGCAGGGTCACGCCCGCGGCGTTGCCCGCGATGGCGGCGAGGACGCCGTCGTCGGTGAGGGAGGCGGCCTGGTCGGTGTCGGAGAGGAAGAGCTGGGCGGTGAGGAAGGTGATCAGGGCGGTCACGAGGGAGACGGTGAGGACGACGGCCGTGAAGACGGTGGCCTTCGCCCGGAGGACGGGCGTCCGGTGCGGCACGGCGGTGAGCGAGGCCCTGATCAGACCGGTGGCGTACTCGCCCGCCGTGACCAGGATGCCGAGGACGGCGAGGCAGATCGCGCCGAGCTGGGAGCCGTAGAGGGTGAGGACGACCGGGTCGACGTCGGAGTCGCCGCCGTCGGAGGTGTAGGTGGCGCCCATGAGGATGCCGACACCGAGGAGGAAGGAGACGGAGGTGAGGAGGGTGATCCAGGTGGAGCGGACCGTCCACAGCTTGTGCCATTCCGAGCGCAGGACGCGGGCGGGGGTGACGCGGTACGTCGCGGCGGGGGCCTCCGTGGCCGGCGCGGCGGACGGCTCGGTGGTCGTGGTCATGCTGCTGCTCCCTGGTATTCGACCGAGTCGCGGGTGAGGTCCATGAACGCCTGCTCCAGGGACGGTTCCCGTGGGGTGAGTTCGTACAGCGGTACGCCGTGGGCGGACGCGGCACGGCCGATGTCGGCCGCTTCCACGCCGGTGACGAGGAGCGTGCCGGGGTCCTCGTCGGTGATCCGGGCGGCGGCGGGCAGGAGCGTGCGCAGGCGGTGCGGCTCCGGGGTGACGACCTTGACCGAGGCGCCGCCCGACGCGCGGACGAGTGCGGCGACGGTGGTGTCGGCGAGGAGCCGCCCCTTGCCGATGACGACCAGGTGGTCCGCCGTCAGCGCCATCTCGCTCATGAGGTGGGAGGAGACGAGGACCGTGCGGCCCTCGGCGGCGAGTGACCGGAGCAGGGTGCGGATCCAGAGGACGCCTTCGGGGTCGAGGCCGTTGACCGGCTCGTCCAGGACGATCGCGGCCGGGTCGCCGAGGAGGGCGGCCGCGATGCCGAGCCGCTGGCCCATGCCGAGCGAGAAGCCCTTCACGCGCTGGTGGGCCACCGCGGTGAGGCCGGTGAGGCCGAGGACGTGCGTGACCCGGGAGCGCGGGATGCCGTGGGTGTGGGCGAGGGCCATGAGGTGGTGGAAGGCGGTACGGCCGGGGTGCAGCGAGCGGGCTTCGAGGAGGGCGCCGACCTGGGTGAGCGGGGCCGGGTGGGTGGCGTAGGCGCGGCCGCCGATCGTGGAGCGGCCGCGGGTGGGGGCGTCCAGGCCGAGGAGCATCCGCAGGGTGGTGGACTTGCCCGCGCCGTTGGGGCCGAGGAAGCCGGTGACCGTGCCGGGGCGGACGGTGAAGCTGAGGTCCTGGACGACGGTCCTGTCCCCGTACCGCTTGGTGAGTTCGTCTGCTCGGATCATGCTCATGACGCTAGGCAGCGGGGGCCGGGGGATCGTCCGACCGTGGGTGGGAAGCGCGGCACGCGGGGTAGTACCGGGGTACGACGGGGGCTTGCCCGCCTGCCCGCAAATGGCGTTGTCACGTCGGGGTGGGGCGGCGATGATCACCGTATGGACTATGTGATCCGAGCCGTCCGTGCCGACGAGTGGGAGAAGACCCGCGAGATCCGGTTGGCCGCCCTGAGGGACCCGGCCGCGGGCATCGCCTTCCTGGACACCTACGAGGCCGCCGTCGAGCGGCCCGAGTCATTCTGGCGGGACCGTGCGGAGGGGGCGGCCGAAGGCAGCACGCATGCCCGGCAGTTCGTCGCGGAGGCGCCGGACGGGAGCTGGGCGGGCACGATCACGGTGCTGGTGGAGCGTCCCGCGGGCGACACTCGCTTCGGTACGGCGGCGAAGGTCGACCAGACGCACATCGTGGGCGTGTACGTCCGGCCCGAGGCGCGGGGCACGGGGCTGATCGAGCGGCTGTTCCGCGAGGGCGTGGAGTGGTCCTGGTCGCTGGCCGAGCCGTCGGTGCGGCGGGTGCGGCTGTACGTCCACGAGGAGAACGCGCGGGCGTCCGCGTTCTACCGGCGCTTCGGGTTCGTCGCGAGCGGGGAGCGGGTGCCGATGCCGGGGAACGAGTCGGCGTACGAGGCGGAGTACGAGATCCGGCGGCCGGAGGGCCGCTGAGGGCTGTCCAGTGGAGGGGGCCCGCCGCCCCCGCCCTGCGCGCCGCCCCCGCCCTGCGCGGCGTGCCCGGCTCCGGGTGGCTCAGCTCTGAGGGAGCGGCTGCTGCCAGCGGGCCCTGGCCTGTTCGCGCGAGCGGAGGAGGACCGTGGTGGGGAGCCCCTCGTCCTCGCCGTGCGCCAGCAGGTCGGGGAGGCGGGGGATCGGGGCCACGGCGGCCACGTCGTCGAGGACAAGTGTGAGTGGTGGGTCGAGCCGACCGTCGGATGACCGTGCGGCCATGCGGCGGCCGTGCTCGACCACGCTCGCGGTGAGGGCGGTCAGCAGAGGCATCGCACCGGGACGGGTGCGGGGGTCCTCTACCGGTTCACCCACCACGTAAAGGGTGCCCCCTTCCGCGATGAATGATTCCAGCGTCAACGAATCCGTTCGATTCGGCGTGCACGCCTCGCGGATGTGGACCGAGGAGAGCGACGACAGCGCACGCGCCGTCAGCTCCTGTGCCATCTGGCGCCGTTCCGGGTACGCGGTCAGCGCCGACTCCAGGAGACCGGCATGGCCGCCGGCCGCCTTGGGGTGGGTGCGGAGGATGCGTACGGGCTCGTGGGCGCCCGTGCCCTGCGCCCAGCGGTGGATCTGCTTGAACGGGCGGTCGTCCACCGCGGCGGCGTGCAGCCAGCAGCGCAGGAGCGTTTCGGCGGTCTCGGCGACGGCGGCGTCCAGCCGGGACGGCGGGCGTACGGGGGCGAGGAGCGCGATCGACCGTTCCTGGGCCGTGGCCGGGTCCTCGCACCGGGCGGCCGGGGACCAGTGGAGCCGGGCCGGGGTGTCGCAGAGGTGGCCGGGGTCGTAGACGAGGACCGGGCCGAGCTTGCCGCGGGCGTCCTTGGTCTCGGCCCAGACGGTGGGGTCGGAGGTCACGACGAGCGCGGGGCCCTCCGCGTCCTGGACGGCCTGGAGGGCGGAGGGCCGGCGGGTGGCGGGGGAGCCGTAGAGGAGGCGGGGGGCGCGAGGGGAGGGGAGGACCGGGTCGACGCGAGCCGGGTCGATGAGGACGGGACCCGTGGGGGCGGCGTGGGCGAGCGCGAACTCGGCAGAGACGGGCTCGGCGGCTTCCGTGGCTGCGACGCCTCCGGCGGCCTCGGTGGTTTCGGTGCGGAGGGGCTCCGCCGGGACGACGGGCTTGAGGACAGCGGGCTCGGCGGGGGCGGTGGCTTCGGTGGCCGCGATGCGGGATGGCTCGCTGACGACGGGCTCCGTGGAGGCGGCCGGGGCGGGGGCATGGGCCGCGACTCGGGCCGGGGGGCGCGGGTGCTCCTCGCGCGGGTGCTCCTCCCGCGCGTCGACCGCGGCGCCCCCGGCGTGGGCGCGTCGGGCCGCCCGTACCCCTCGCCATCGCGCCAGCGTTCCCACCGCGAACACCAGGAGGACCGCCAGCACCATCAGCTCGCCGATGAACAGGCCCCAGAACAGCCCGTACCCCGACAGCTCGCCCGCCGGGGTGTTCGGCCACGCGCCCGCCAGGTCCTGCGGGCTGCCGATCAGGGACCGGAGGGCGAGCGGGGTCCTGGTGAAGGTGACCCCGCTCGGCCACGCGCCTTTCGCGAGCAGACCGGCCAGGCCGGTGGCCGTCCACGCCAGCACGCTCAGGCCGAACAGGAACCCCAGGAGCCCCACGAGAAGCCCGTCGGAGACCCCGCCTGTCCGCTGGTCCTGCGCCATGTCATGCCACCGTTGACTCGGAGGGGCCGTTCACCTGCTGCTCGATGAGGGCGGCCCGTTGTTCGGCTTCCCACTCCGCGGCGCGCAGGTCCTCGGGGAGGTCGTCCGGCCGGGAGGACTCGGTCATGGCGCGGTCGGTGTAGACGAGCGGGCGTTCCCTCTCGGTGATGAGGTGCTTGACCACCTGGACGTTGCCGTTGACGTCCCACACCGCGATGCCGGGTGTGAGGGTCGGGATGATCTCGACGGCCCAGCGGGGGAGTCCGAGGACCTTGCCGGTGGCCCGGGCCTCGTCGGCCTTCTGCGCGTAGATCGTGCGGGTCGAGGCCATCTTGAGGATGGCCGCGGCCTCCCGGGCCGCCGCTCCGTCGACCACGTCGGAGAGGTGGTGCACCACCGCCACGAAGGACAGGCCGAGCCGTCGCCCGAACTTCAGCAGCCGCTGGAAGAGCTGGGCGACGAAGGGGCTGTTGATGATGTGCCAGGCCTCCTCGACCAGGAAGATGCGCTTCTTCCGGTCGGGGCGGATCCAGGTGTGCTCCAGCCAGACGCCGACGATCGCCATGAGGATCGGCATGGCGATGGAGTTGCGGTCGATGTGGGAGAGGTCGAAGACGATCAGCGGGGCGTCGAGGTCGATGCCGACGGTCGTCGGACCGTCGAACATGCCGCGCAGGTCGCCGTCGACCAGCCGGTCCAGGACGAGCGCGACGTCCAGGCCCCAGGCCCGTACATCGTCTATGTCGACGTTCATCGCCTCGGCCGACTCCGCCTTCGGGTGACGCAGCTGCTCGACGATGTCGGTGAGGATCGGCTGGCGGTCGGTGATGTGGTCGGTGACGTAGGCGTGGGCGACCTTGAGGGCGAAGCCGGACCGCTCGTCCAGGCCGTGGCCCATGGCGACTTCGATGATCGTACGGAGCAGGGCGAGCTGCCCGGTCGTGGTGATCGACGGGTCGAGCGGGTTGAGGCGGATGCCGGAGTCGACGGCGACCATGGGGTCCAGGCGGATGGGGGTTATTCCCAGCTCCTGCGCGATGAGGTTCCATTCGCCGACGCCGTCCTCGCCCTGGGCGTCGAGGACGACGACCTGCCGGTCGCGGAAGCGGAGCTGGCGCAGGACGTACGTCTTCTCCAGGGCGGACTTGCCGTTGCCGGACTCCCCGAGGACGAGCCAGTGGGGGGCCGGGAGCTGCTGTCCGTACAGCTGGAACGGGTCGTAGATGTATCCCTTGCCGCTGTACACCTCGCGGCCGATGATGACGCCCGAGTCGCCGAGGCCGGGGGCGGCCGTGGGCAGGTAGACGGCCTGGGCCTGTCCGGTCGAGGTGCGTACGGGCAGCCGTGTCGTCTCGACCTTCCCGAAGAGGAAGGAGGTGAACGCCTCGGTGAGGGCGGAGAGCGGATCTCGCATGGCACGGGCCCCTTAGCGGCTAGCGGCGGATGCCGGTCGCGAACGGCAAGGTGTTCACAAAGGCCCGGTGGTGCTCGCGGTCGCACCACTCCAGCTTGAGGTACGACTTGCCGGCGGAGGCCCTGATCGTGCGCTTGTCCCTGGCCAGGGCCTCGGGCGAACGCGACGACACAGTGATGTACCCGACGAGGTTGACGCCCGCCGCGCCGCTCGCGAGATCTTCACCCCGCTGGTCGAGCCGGCCGTGTGCGGCGATGTCGCGGGGGTCGACGGTGCGGTTCATCTTGGCCTGGCGGGAGGCCTCGGCCTCGTCGTTGGTCTTCTCGGTGAGCATGCGCTCGATGGCGACCTCGGTGGGTTCGAGGTCCATCGTGACGGCGACGGTGCGGATGACGTCCGGGGTGTGGACGAGGAGCGGGGCGAGGAAGTTGACGCCGACGGGGGTCATCGGCCACTCCTTCACCCAGGCCGTGGCGTGGCACCAGGGGGCGCGGGTGGAGGACTCGCGGGTCTTCGCCTGGAGGTACGTCGGCTCCATGGCGTCCAGCTCGGCGGGCCAGGCGTTCCGCTTCGTCATGGCCTGGATGTGGTCGATGGGGTGGTCCGGGTCGTACATGGAGTGCACGAGGGAGGAGAGCCGGGACTGTCCGAGGGGCTGGCGGACCCGGATGTCGGCCTCGGCGAGGCGGGCGCAGATGTCGGTGAGCTCGCGGGCCATGACGACGGCGAGGCCGGCGTCGCGGTCGAGCTTGCGGACGCCGGAGGCGTGGCGGGCGGCCCGGGCCATGGCGTTCGCCTCGGCGGCGAGCTCGCGGGTGTAGTGCATGCAGGCGACGAGGTAGGCGCGGTGCTGCTCGCTGGAGGTGGAGACCATCGACTGGAGCTGCTCGTACGACTCCTGGAGCCAGCCGGGGGCGTTCGGGTCGCCGCGCTGGCCGACGTCCTTGGCGTGGGCGTCGGGGTCCGCGGGGAGGGTGCGGGCGAGCATCTGGAGGCGCGTGACGAAGCCGTCTCCGTTGGCGACGTGCTTGAGGAGCGTGCCGAAGCGGTCGACCAGGGCTTCCTGGTCCTCGCTGTCGCGCAGGCCGACGCCGGGGCCCTCGATCTCGATGGCCGCCGTGACCGTCCGCCGGTCGGCGTGGAGGAGGACGGCGATCTCGTCCGGGCCGAAGGGCGCGGACATCCAGTTGATCCTGCCGATGCCGGGGGGCGGGCCGACCTCGACCTCGCGGCCGTCGAGGCGGGTGCCGGCCTCGGCGGTGGCCGAGCGGTAGGCCGTGCCGCGCTTGAGGGAGCGTTTGTAACTACGGTTGATCTCGAACCATTTGTAGAACGTGCGGTGCTTGTACGGGACGTAGACCGCGGCGAGCGCGAGCATGGGGAAGCCCATGAGCAGCACGATGCGCAGGGACAGGACGGGGACGATCAGACCGCTCATCATGCCGAGGAACGCGCCGGCGATGATCAGTGCGATCTCGCCCGTCTCGCGGTTCTTGCCGACGATCGCGTTCGGCCGGGCCCGGCCGATGAGATACGTGCGGCGGGGCGTGACCGGATGGGACTGGGTCGTCAACGCCCTCCACCTCCAGAGTTCTTTCGGTTGCTGTGCGGTGTGCCTGACGTGGGGCTGCTGCTACGCGGCGGGGGTGCGGCGGAGGGGACAGTTCCGCCGCCGCCCCCGCCCGAGCCCCCGCGGCTGCTGTGGGCCGCGACGCCACCGGCGAGGGGGTTGGCTGGGCGGGCGCCGCCGCTGTTGGCGCCGGACTGGCCGCCTCCGCCGTCGCCGCGGGTGCTGTGGGTCTTGATGCCCTGCGAGACGAGGGAGGCGGGGGAGGAGATGACGGCGGCGGCCGCGTTCTCGCCGGAGCGGTGGAGCCGGTTGTTGCGGGAGGCGACGATCTCGTCGCCGAAGCCGGGGACGAAGCGGTAGATCATGCCGGACGCGAAGATGGCCAGCAGGATGATCGCGAGTCCGGACACGACGGCGGAGAACGAGTCGGGGCCGGTACCGGAGGAGAGCGCGCCGGCGAGCCCGAGGACGATGACGATCACGGGCTTGACGAGGATGACCGCGATCATGATCCCGGCCCAGCGGCGGACGTGGCCCCACATGTTCTTGTCGACGAGACCGGAGTAGACGACGACGCCGAGGAGGGCGCCGACGTAGAGCAGCACGGCGCGCAGGAACAGCTCCAGGTAGAGCACGCCGGCGGCGAGCACGGTCACGAGCGAGACGATGATCAGCATGATGGGCCCGCCGCCGATGTCGTCGCCCTTCTGGAGCGCTTCCTTGAAGCTCCCGAAGAAGACGTCGGTCTGCTGCCCGGTCCCGGAGGCGATGACCTCGGTGACGGCGTCGGTCGCGGAGACGACGGTGTAGAGGATCAGCGGCGTGAAGGCGGAAGCGAGGACGGTCAGCCAGAGGAAGCCGATGGCCTCGGAGATGGCAGTGGTGAGGGGGACGCCGCGCATGGCCCGCTTGGCGACGGCGAGGAGCCAGAGGAGGAGGGTGAGAACGGTGGCGGCGGCGAAGACGACGGCGTAGCGGGCGAGGAAGGCGGAGTTGGTGAAGTCGACCTCGGCGGTCTCCTTCACGGCCTTGGAGAGGGCGTCGACGATGGAGACGGCGGCGTCGGCGCATCCGCGGGCGAGGGAGGAGAGGGGATCGAGGGCGGAGGTGGGGTCGTCGACGCGGGGGGAGCGGGCGGCGCCTTCGCCGTCCTCGCAGTATTCGCGTGCGGGGCCGCGGATCAGGTCACAGGGGTTGTCGCTCCGGCCCGGCGAGGGGGTCGGCGTGGGTGCCGCGAAGGCACGGCCTGCCATCAGTACGACCGAGGTCTGCACGGCGACGGCCGCCGCAGCGAGCGTGAAGGCGCGAGGCGGACGCTTACCGGGCATAGGTGAAACCTCCGAACTGGTCCACGGCGTCGGCCATCTCCTCCGCGCCGGAGGCGGTCTGATCGCGGCCGACCGGGACCGGACCGTCCTTCTGATCGAAGTCGGTCACCTTCCAGTCACCATTGACCCATTCCAGCTGGTACGTGGTCGTGTACCAGCTCTCCGACACGGGATTCTGGGACCCCTCGCCCGCGAGGCCGAACAGTGAGGAGAACCAGACGGAGACCGTCGCCCGCTCGTGGCTGTAGTCGACGAGCTTCGAGCCCACCGGGATGACCCGGGAGATGAACGTCAGCCCGCTCGGGGCCGACCCGTCCTCCTGCAGACCGATGCGGGTGAGGAAGCCCTTGTCCGCGTACACCTTGTCGAGATCGTCGCCGCGGGCGGCGGCGACGGCGGGGGAGTAGACCGCCGCGACGATCTCCTGGCGGCGGGAGGCGACAAACATGTCGGCGGACCCGAGAGGCACCGAGAAATTCACCGCCGCGCTCTGCGCGCCCTGTTCGTCGTGGGCGAAGCCCGTGGGGATCTGGCCCGTCCTGCCCGTCACCGGGCGGACTCCCGTCGCCGTCGTCGGTGCTCCCGCGCCCGCCGGGGCCTTGTCCGTCGAGGTGGACGGGCCGGCCGTGGGGTCGCCGTCGCCGCGGTTGGCGAAGGCGATCGCGGCGATCAGCAGGACCACCACGCCCACGACCGCGATCAGCGAGCGGGAGCTGCGCATCGGGGGGCGTCGGGTGCCGCCGCCGTAGACGTCGCCGCTGCCGCCCTCGGGGAGACGGGTACGGGTCTGGCCCGAGCCGCCGACACCGCCGCCGAAGCCGTCGTTCTCGTCGCCGAGGCTCATGACGGGTACGCCCCCTCAACCGTTCGCGGGTACGACAGAAGCCGTGCTGTTCGCCGCGCGGGCGCGGTGTGGTGACTGGACATCAGGGATCGTGACCTTCGGTGGTTAGACGGCCATCCCGTACACGATGGTGAAGAGCGTCCCCAGCGATCCGATGATGAAGACGCCGGTGAGGCCGGCCACGATCAGGCCCTTGCCCTGCTCGGCGCTGAACGTGTCCCGGAGGGCGGTCGCGCCGATGCGCTGCTTGGCCGCACCCCAGATGGCGATGCCGAGGCAGAGCAGGATGGCCACGGCCATCACGACCTCGATCATCACCTTGGCCTCGTTGCCCAGGCTTCCGAAAGGCCCCCAGTTCGGGGCGATTCCACCGATGATGGTGGTGATGTCGCCCTTTGGCGCCGCCAGGTACATGTAACTCACCGCCCCTGTTGGGTAGTTCGTCGCCCCTGCCGGATGGCATGGGTCATCGTCCTATCTTCGCTGATGAAACCGCTCGCGTGTGACGGCTTGGCGGCTCTCTTTACCCGATCCCCGCACACTTGACCGATCTGGCCGCCTTGACCTGCGGCGGTGTGGCCGGTTTCTCTACGAAGAAGCGTATGGTCACTCTGTGTATCACGGGGTGTGACTCCGGGCAATGATTGTCGTTGTTGCACTCTTGGGGGTGTGGCGACCGCGGGAAGGAGCGGGACGGCCGCGCCGCGCGGGGCTGGAGGGTTTCTGACACATCCGGTCCGTCCTTTTCGTCCACGCCCCGGGCGGCCCCCCGCCGCCTAGACTCGACGGGTGGCGGACTGCCGGGACCTCGGGGGTGTTTGACGGTGCGTAAGGCGTGGCTCGTGGGTGGCGGGGCCGTCGGGGTGTGCCTCGGCTTCGTCGCGCTGCTCGTCGTCGGTACCTACTCCGCCGCCGCGGGTCTCTTCGGGGGCGCGGGGGACGCCAAGAACGGGACCGTGGGCCTGGCCAGGGGAGCCGTGCCGGCCGCGTACCAGGGTCTGGTGCAGAAGTGGGGGAACCTCTGCCCGGCCATCAATCCGGCGCTGCTGGCGGCGCAGTTGTACCAGGAGAGCGGCTGGAACCCGAAGGTCGTCTCCCCCGCCAACGCCATGGGCATCGCGCAGTTCATCCCCGGCACCTGGGCCGGGCACGGCATCGACGGGGACAACGACGGGGACCGGGACGTCTGGGACCCGAACGACGCGATCCCGTCCGCGGCCTCGTACGACTGCGAGCTCGCCGGCTATGTGAAGGACGTGCCGGGCGATCCGACGAACAACATGCTCGCCGCGTACAACGCGGGGGCGTACCGCGTCATCAAGTCCGGCGGGGTGCCCCGGATCAGCGAGACCCAGAACTACGTACGGATCATCCGCTCGCTGGAGAAGAGCTTCGCCCGGCCCGTCGGCAGGGTGGAGCCGTCCCGCCAGGCGGCCGGGGCGATCTACTACGCCCAGCAGAAACTCGGCACGCCCTATCTCTGGGGCGGTACGGGAACGGCCGCGCAGAATGGCCGATTCGATTGCTCCGGTCTCACCCAGGCCGCGTACGAGAGCGTCGGGATCCGGCTGCCGCGCGTGGCCAACGACCAGTACAACGCGGGACCCCATCCGTCGCGTGACGAGCTGCTCCCCGGCGACCTGGTCTTCTTCTCGGACGACCTCACCAACTCCCGTGCCATCAGGCACGTCGGCATCTACGTCGGCGGCGGCTATATGATCGACGCGCCTCGAACGGGGGCGGTGATCCGGTTCGACAAGATCGACACGCCGGACTACTTCGGTGCCACCCGGGTCACCGCGGACGGTGCGGCGGCGCTGCCTACCGGGCTGCCGCAAGCCTGACGCTGTGTCCGGTCATACCGGCCGAGTGGCCGGAACTCTCCGTTAAACGATGGCCCTGAGCTGCGACGACGTGTCACTCTTCGGTAACGTCGCGCTGATTCTCGGGGAAGAGCGGAACGCTCGCCTCAGGCGGTTCGTTCCCTGATCCGACCGCCCACGGTCGACTCACAGGACAAGGCAAGGGGCCGCGGCAGATGGCTGGACTCGCATCGGACGGTTCGAACCCCGATGTCGGCCTGCTCTACGACATCAACGGACTGGCCAAGGACGCGCCGCCGTGGTTCGACCGCGTCATGGAGTTCGTCGGCGAGTACGGCATCATGCTCGGCCTCGTCCTCGTCGCGCTCTGGTGCTGGGCGAGCGTCCGCCGGCGCGGCACCCTCGCCGAGTCCGTCGCCGGTGTCGTGGGCCTCGTCTGGGCCCCGCTCGCGGCCGGAGTCGCGCTCCTCGTCAACATCCCCATCCGGGGCTTCGTCGAGCGGCCGCGGCCCTTCAATGACCATCAGGGGCTCGAGGTCCTCATCGGCGGCAAGACCGACTACTCCTTCGTCAGCGACCACGCCACCATGGCGATGGCCATCGGCGTCGGACTCTTCGTCGCTCACCGCAGATTCGGCCTCGCCGCCATCGCTCTCGCCTTCGCCGAGGGCTTCTGCCGCGTCTACATGGGCGTGCACTACCCCACCGACGTCATCGGCGGCTTCGCGCTCGGCACGGCGGTGGCCCTGCTCCTCGCGCCGCTCGCCCACGCCCTGCTGACCCCGGTCGTCTCCGCCGTCGCCCGCTCGTCCTACGGCGCCCGGCTCGTCCGGTCCCGGCGCGCCGCCGAGCGCTGCCCGGTCCCCGAGACGCTCGGCATCACCGACCCCCGGGTCGGCTCCGGCTCCGGCGAGAGCGACCTCGCGGCCTAGGTCCTGTTCCGCAAGCCCCGTCCGGGCCGCACGGCCTACAGCTCTTCCTCCGGCGGCGCCGCCGTGTGCGCCTCGGCGTCCGTACGGGCCCGCTCGCGCGAGCGCCGGGCCGGGCCCGACCATCCGCAGCTGCACCTGGCTATCGCGAAGGAGCCGCGTTCCGTCGTGGTCGTGTGATGCGGGGCCTGCTCGTGCACACCACCACCGTACTGCGCGTGACGGGGCGCCGGGACCGTCGTTATCCGGTCGGGCGGTCCCGGCAAGCAGCGGCACGGCGTTGGGGGTTGGCAGGCGATGGTGGTGCGGAGGTACGGACGCGGGACCGGGGCGATCGCCGTCGCCGCCGCTCTGGTCGGAGCGGCGGCCACCAGCGGGTGTTCCGGCCCCGCCGACGCCAAGCCCGGCGGTGATCCGACGGCGGCCGTGCGGAAGGCGGCCGACGTGCTGGCCCGGGCCGGGACGTCCAAGGCGACCACCTCCATGGAGATGGCGGCCGGCGGAACCCGCGTCACCATCCGGGGCGAGGGCGGCTACGACTTCCGCAGGCGTACCGGCCGGCTGGAGGTCGTGCTGCCCAAGGACGCCGCCGGGGCCGACGAGCACCGGCCCATCACCGAACTCCTCAGCCCCGGCGCCCTGTACATGAAGAACCGCGGGGCCGGAGTGCCCGCCGACAAGTGGGTCCGCGTCGACACCACCACCCTCGACGACGGCAACCTCGTCACGGGCGGGGCCACCGATCCGGCGGCCGCCGCCGAACTGCTGCGCGGCGCGCACGGGGTCAGCTACGTCGGCGAGGTCGACCTGGCAGGGGTGAAAGTCAGCCACTACCGGGGCACCGCCGACATCGCGGAGGCCGCCCGGGCGGCCTCCCCTCAGGTGCGCGGGGCGCTCGCCGCGGCGGCGAAGGGGTTCGCCAAGGACGCCGTGCCCTTCGACGCGTACCTGGACCGCGACGGGCGGCTGCGCAAGGTCCGGCACCAGTTCAGCTTCACCAACCAGGGGCGTACGGTCGCGGTCGCCTCGACCACCCTGCTGTACGCCTTCGGCACCCCCGTCGACGTACGCCTGCCGGCCCGGAAGGACATCTACGCCGGGAAGATCAAGGCGTGACGGGACGGCCGTAGGCCACCAGGCCACCCTCAAATGGTCCGGACGTGTCATGCGCGGTGCGTGGCGCGCTCCCTACGCTGGGAGACCGACGCCGGCAGGAAGAGGTGAAAGCGCGTGGCTCCGTCCCGTACCGCGACATTGCCCACCGAGCAGGAACGCGTCGCTCTCGCCGAGATCGAGCTGTGCGGTGAGCTGATCATCGCGGCCTCGGCCGCCGACGGGGAGCGCCTCAGCGCCGACCGGATCGACGAGGTGCTGCGGGTGGCCGGCGAGCGGGCCGAGGCGACCGGACCCGTCGGGCGGGCGGACGCCCGCGCCCGGCGGCCCGTCGGCCGGGGCGAGCGGGACCGCTGACCGGCCGGGGCACGGCTCCGGCGGCGGATGCGCGGGGGTGCGGCTCAGCCCGCCTCTGTCCGGGGCACGGCTCGGGCCGCGGGTCCGGTTATCAGCCCTGGCCGCCGGGCCTCAGCCTTTGACCGGGCCGCGGGTCCGGCCGCGGTCCGGTTCCCGCCCCGGCCGCCGGGACTCCGCCCCGGTCCGGTGCGCGGTTCCAGCCCGGCCGCCGGGACTCCGCCCCGCGCCCGTCAGGTACGCATCATTCGGGCGATGGCCTTCGTGGCCTCCTCGACCTTCGCCTCGATCTCGTCGCCGCCCTTCAGGGCCGCGTCGGCGACGCAGTGGCGCAGGTGCTCCTCGAGCAGCTGGAGCGCGAAGGACTGCAGGGCCTTCGTGGAGGCCGAGACCTGGGTGAGTATGTCGATGCAGTAGACGTCCTCGTCGACCATCCGTTGCAGACCGCGGATCTGCCCCTCGATCCGGCGGAGCCGCTTGAGGTGCTCGTCCTTCTGCTTGTGGTAGCCGTGCACGCCGTGGTCGTGGTCGGCCGGCGTGACGGTCGGCTCGACGGCTTCGGGGGTGACCTGGCCCGCCTCGGTGGTCGTCATCGCGTCCTCCCGTTGTCCAAAAGGGTGTGGATACCCCTCGTGGGTATATGGTACCGAGCCCCGCCGATCCCGGCGGGGGCCCGTGCAGATCACTGTGCCTGATGGGCGACACTGAAGGGACGCCGGTTAGCCGTGGCCGGATGATGCGCCTAGCATCAGCCTGACCGAAACCCAGCACCCCGAGGACCCCACGTGCGATTTCGTCTGACCCCCAGGGAGACGAGCTTCTACGACATGTTCGCCGCGTCCGCGGACAACATCGTCACGGGCTCGAAGCTCCTGATGGAACTGCTCGGAGCGGACTCCTCCGCCCGGGCCGAGATCGCGGAGCGGATGCGGGCAGCGGAACACGCCGGTGACGACGCCACGCACGCGATCTTCCACCAGCTGAACTCCTCTTTCATCACCCCCTTCGACCGCGAGGACATCTACAACCTCGCGTCCTCCCTCGACGACATCATGGACTTCATGGAGGAGGCCGTCGACCTGGTCGTCCTCTACAACGTCGAGGAGCTGCCCAAGGGCGTCGAGCAGCAGATCGAGGTCCTGTCGCGGGCGGCCGAGCTGACCGCCGAGGCCATGCCGCACCTGCGGACCATGGACAACCTCACCGAGTACTGGATCGAGATCAACCGTCTCGAGAACCAGGCCGACCAGATCCACCGCAAGCTGCTCGCCCACCTCTTCAACGGCAAGTACGACGCCATCGAGGTCCTCAAGCTCAAGCAGATCGTGGATGTGCTGGAAGAGGCGGCCGACGCCTTCGAGCACGTGGCGAACACGGTGGAGACCATCGCGGTCAAGGAGTCCTGAGGCTTCGTGGACACCTTCGCTCTGATCGTGACCATCGGTGTCGCGCTCGGCTTCACGTATACGAACGGCTTCCACGACTCCGCCAACGCCATCGCCACCTCCGTCTCGACCCGGGCGCTGACCCCGCGGGCGGCGCTGGCGATGGCGGCGGTGATGAACCTCGCCGGTGCGTTCCTCGGCAGCGGGGTCGCCAAGACCGTCAGTGAGGGCCTGATCGAGACGCCGCACGGCGACAAGGGGATGGGCATCCTCTTCGCCGCGCTCGTCGGCGCGATCATCTGGAACCTGGTCACCTGGTACTTCGGCCTGCCGTCGTCCTCCTCGCACGCGCTGTTCGGCGGCATGGTGGGCGCGGCGCTCGCGGGTGGCACGGAGGTCATCTGGGGCGGCGTCCTCGACAAGGTCGTCATCCCCATGTTCATCTCCCCGGTCGTCGGTCTGATCGCCGGTTACCTGGTCATGTGCCTGATCATGTGGATCTTCCGCAAGGCCAACCCGCACAAGGCGAAGCGTGGCTTCCGTATCGCCCAGACGGTGTCGGCGGCCGGCATGGCGCTCGGTCACGGTCTGCAGGACGCCCAGAAGACGATGGGCATCGTGGTGATGGCGCTGGTCATCGCCGATGTGCAGCAGTCCGGCGACGACATCCCGGTGTGGGTGAAGATCGCGTGCGCCGTGATGCTCTCGCTGGGTACGTACGCGGGCGGCTGGCGGATCATGCGCACGCTGGGCCGCAAGATCATCGAGCTCGATCCTCCGCAGGGCTTCGCGGCGGAGACGACGGGCGCGTCGATCATGTTCGGCTCGGCGTTCCTCTTCCACGCGCCGATCTCGACGACGCACGTGATCACCTCGGCGATCATGGGCGTGGGTGCGACGAAGCGCGTGAACGCCGTGCGGTGGGGCGTCGCGAAGAACATCATCCTCGGATGGTTCATCACGATGCCGGCCGCCGCCCTGGTCGCCGCGGTCAGCTTCTACGTCGTCCAGCTGTTCTTCGGCTGACGGCAGGCACCGAACGGCCGGCACCGAACCGCCGGCACCGAGCGCGGCCGGTTCGGGCGGGCAAAAGGATGTGGGCCCGGCTCCCCTGTGGGGGAGCCGGGCCCTTCGCCTTGCGGTGGCACCGCCATGCAGCACCGCAGGACGCCGAGCGGCGAGGCCGCTGGTCTGTCGGCTATCCGAAGCGGCCCGAGATGTAGTCCTCGGTCGCCTGGACGCTGGGGTTGGAGAAGATGCGCTCGGTGTCGTCAAGCTCGATCAGCTTGCCGGGCTGGCCGACCGCCGCCAGGTTGAAGAAGGCCGTACGGTCGGAGACGCGCGCCGCCTGCTGCATGTTGTGCGTCACGATGACGATCGTGAAGCGCTCCTTCAGCTCGCCGATCAGGTCCTCGATCGCGAGGGTGGAGATCGGGTCGAGGGCCGAGCAGGGCTCGTCCATCAGCAGGACCTCCGGCTCGACCGCGATCGCGCGGGCGATGCACAGACGCTGCTGCTGACCGCCGGAGAGGCCGGAGCCCGGCTTGTTCAGACGGTCCTTGACCTCGTTCCAGAGGTTCGCGCCCTTGAGGGAGCGCTCGACGATCTCGCTGAGCTGGGACTTCTTGTACGAGCCGTTGAGGCGCAGGCCCGCCGCCACGTTGTCGAAGATCGACATGGTGGGGAAGGGGTTCGGGCGCTGGAAGACCATGCCGACCGTGCGGCGCACGGCGACCGGGTCGACGTGGGAGCCGTACAGGTTCTCGTCGTCCAGCATCACCTTGCCGTCGACGCGGCCACCGGGGGTGACCTCGTGCATACGGTTCAGGGTCCGCAGGAACGTGGACTTGCCGCAGCCGGAGGGGCCGATGAAGGCCGTCACCGAGCGGGGCTCCACGGTCATGGAGATGTCGTCGATCGCCTTGTGGGCGCCGTAGTAGGCGGAGAGGCCACTGACGTCGATTCGCTTGGCCATATCAGTTCACATCCAAGGTGGCCGCGGTCAGCGGCCGGTCTTCGGGGCCTTCCAGCGGGCGATGCCGCGGGCCACCAGGTTGAGGATCATGACGAAGGCGATCAGGACGAGCGCGGCGGCCCAGGCGCGGGCCACGGCGGCGTCGGTGCCGACCGCGTACTGCTCGTACACGTAGAGCGGCAGCGAGGACTGGGCGCCTTCGAAGGGGTTCGGGTTGATCAGCTTCGTACCGAACACGAGGAGCAGCACCGGGGCCGTCTCGCCGGTGATGCGGGCGACCGCGAGCATGACGCCGGTCGTGATGCCGCCGATCGCGGTGGGCAGGACCACCTTCAGGATGGTGCGCCACTTGGGGATGCCGAGGGCGAGGGAGGCCTCGCGCAGCTCGTTGGGGACGAGCTTGAGCATCTCCTCGGTGGAGCGGACCACGACCGGCATCATCAGGATGGCGAGCGCCATCGCGCCGGCGAAGCCCGAGGGGCCGAAGCCCAGCATCAGGTTCCAGGTGGCGAGGATGAAGAGGCCCGCGACGATCGACGGGATGCCCGTCATGACGTCGACGAAGAAGGTGACGGCCTGGGCCAGCTTCCCGCCGCCGTACTCGACGAGGTAGACGGCGGTCAGCAGGCCGATCGGCGCGGCGATCAGGGTGGCGATGCCGACCTGCTCGATCGTGCCGACCAGCGCGTGGTAGACACCGCCGCCGGCCTCGGCGTCGAGGACGCCGTTCATCGAGTGGCCGAGGAAGTACGGGTCGAGGACCGCCAGGCCCTTGCTGATCGTGACCCAGGCGAGGGAGAGCAGCGGGATCACGGCGAGGACGAAGCAGACCCAGACGAGGCTGGTCGCGACGCGGTCCTTGGCCTGCCGGCTGCCCTCCACCTTGGAGGTGATCGCGTAGGTGGCGAGGACGAAGAAGAGCGCGGCGATCAGGCCCCACTGGATCCGGCTGTGCCAGCCGGCGGCGAGCCCGAGGCCGACGGCGGCGGCGATGGACCCGACGGCGATGGCGGCCGGGGTCCAGCGCGGGAGGCGGGCGTGGCGCAGCGGGTCGTGCCGCACGGGGGCGGTCGTCACCGGCGGCCGGTCCTGTATGGCGTTGCTCATGCTGTGCCCCCTACCGTGGCTTCTCCGCCGGCGCGGCGCGGAGGTGCGGTCCTCGCTGTCGTCTGCGGCCCGGAGGCCGCGAGTGCGTCGCTCACGCGGCGGCCCCCGAGTACTCCTTGCGGCGGCCGATGATCCACCGGGCCGCGCCGTTGACCAGCAGGGTGATGGCGAAGAGGACGAGGCCGGAGGCGATCAGCGCGTCACGGCCGAACTCGTTGGCCTCGTTGAACTTCGCCGCGATGTTCTGGGCGAAGGTGCCGCCACCGGGGTCGAGGACGTGCCCCGAGATGACGAAGCTGGGAGACAGGACGACTGCTACCGCCATGGTCTCACCGAGTGCCCGGCCGAGGCCCAGCATGGAGGCGGAGATGATGCCGGAGCGGCCGAAGGGGAGGACCGACATGCGGATGACCTCCCAGCGCGTGGCGCCGAGGGCGAGCGCGGCCTCCTCGTGCATCTTCGGGACCTGGAGGAAGACCTCACGGGTGACGTTGGTGATGATCGGCAGGATCATGATCGCCAGCAGGATGCCGACGGTGAACAGCGAGCGGGCGACGCCGTCGCTGGACTTGTCGAAAATGTACGTCCAGCCCATGTAGTGGTCGAGCCACTCGTTCAGGCCGGCCAGGTAGGGGACCAGGAAGATCGCGCCCCACAGGCCGTAGATGATGCTGGGGACGGCGGCGAGCAGGTCGACGACGTACGCGAGCGGCTTGGCGAGCCTGCGCGGCGCGTAGTGCGAGATGAACAGCGCGATGCCGATGGCGACCGGCACGGCGATGACCATCGCGATGACCGACGAGACGACCGTGCCGAAGGCCAGGACGGCGATGCCGAAGACCGGCGGCTGGCCGGCCGGGTTCCACTCGGAGGTGGTGAGGAAGTTCGTGGAGTCCTGCGAGATGGCGAGGACGGCGCGGTAGCCGAGGAAGACCGCGATCGCGGCCATGATCACCAGCAGGGTGATGCCGGAGCCCCGGGACAGGCCGAGGAAGATCTTGTCTCCGGGGCGGGTCGCGCCCTTGGGGCGATCGCTTTCGCGTATGGGTGGTGGGGTTGTCGTAACCATCGTGTCTCTCCGGTCTGCGGAGCCGGTACGGGTGTACGGGTTCCTGGCGGCGGTGCACCGGATGCCGGGTCCGGCCCGTCGGGTGTGGCCGACGGGCCGGACCCGGCCGGGATCAGGACAGGGTGGGGACGATCTCGCGGACCTTGGCCGCGATCTCGGCGGGGAGCGGGGCGTAGCCGGCGTCGGTGAGGACCTTCTGGCCCTCCTCGCTGACGGTGTAGTTCAGGAACGCCTTCAGGGTCGGCAGGGTCTCCGCCTTGTTGCCCTTGTCGCAGGCGATCTCGTAGGTGACGAGGATGAGCGGGTAGGCGCCCTCGGCCTTGGTGGCGTAGTCGAGGGAGAGGGCCATGTCGCTGCCGGTGCCCTTGACCTTGGCGGCGGCGATGGCCTTGGAGGCGTTGGCGGAGGTGGCCTCGACCGGGGCGGAGGCGCCGGTGTTCAGGTCGACCGTGGAGATCTTGTTGGCCGCGGCGTAGGAGAGCTCGAAGTAGCCGATGGAGCCCTCGGCGTCCTTGACCGCGGTGGCGACGCCGGAGGAGCCGTTGGCGGCCTGGCCACCGGGGGCGGGCCACGACTTCGACTTCGGGTCGTGCTTCCAGTCGGCCGGGGCGGCCTGGGAGAGGTACTTGCCGAGGTTCTGGGTGGTGCCCGACTCGTCGGAGCGGTGGAAGGCCTGGATGGAGGAGTCCGGCAGCTTGGCGCCCGGGTTGAGCTTGGCGATCGCCGGGTCGTTCCACTTCTTGATCTTCGTGTCGAAGATCTTGGCGATGGTGGGGGCGTCCAGGACCAGGTTGTCCACGCCGTCCAGCTTGTAGCCGATGGCGATGGGGCCGCCGACCATCGGGAGGTTCACGCCCTTGCCGCCCTTGCAGATCTTCTGCGACTCGGCGACCTCCTCCTCCTTGAGCGCGGAGTCGGAGCCGGCGAAGGCGACCTGGCCCTGGTTGAACTTGGTGATGCCGCCGCCGGAGCCGATGGCCTGGTAGTTGACCTCGACGCCGGAACAGGCGGCCTGGAAGTTCTTGACCCACAGGTCCATGGCGTTCTTCTGCGCGCTGGACCCGGCGGCCAGGAGCTGGCCCTTGGCGCCGTCGCACTTGATGTTCGACGCCGCGGTGGACGTCTTGTCGCCGTTCGGGGTCGCGCCGGTGTTGTCGTCCGAACCACACGCCGAGAGGACAAGGGCGCCGGAGACGACGAGGGCACCGATCGCGGAGGCGCGAAGCCCGTTGTTGCGCGAAAGCTTCACTTTCGGGTGTTCCTTCCAGAAGCCGCCTACGGGGACCGGGTGTCCTGAACGTTGTACGGCGGCGTGTGTCGGGGTCGTGGGATGCGGCGCTGTGGCCGTGCACCTTGTACGGCCGAAATTAGGCAGAACAGGTGAATCGGCCGACCGAGGAGAGTGAACGGGAAGTGAACCGTGCCGGAAGCCCGGGTGCGGGGCGGCGCGCCGGGGGTGCGGGGCGGCGGGGAGGGGGCCGGCCGGCCGGCCGAGTCGCCGTGCGCACCGGGCCGACGGGCCTATCGGGCCGTCGTGGCCAGGAGGGCGTCGAGGAGTTCGCGGTCCCTCGGCTGGGTGAGGTGGGGCCGGGCCGAGGGCGGGGCGAGCCAGAGGAGCCGGTCGACCTCGCGGCTTGGCGTGAACGTGCCGCCGAGGGCGCGCGCGGACCAGTACGTGACCTCCTTCGGGCGGCCGTTGGCCAGATAGCGGGCCGTGGGCAGCCGACGGCCCAGTTCGCACGTCTGGCCGGTCTCCTCCAGGATCTCGCGGACCGCGCACTCCAGGGCCGTCTCGCCCGGCTTCAGCTTGCCCTTCGGGTGCGACCAGTCGTCGTATTTCGGCCGGTGGACCAGGGCGATCTCGACGCCCCGGCCCGACGGGTCCGGGCGCCAGAGGACCCCTCCGGCCGCCCTGATCACGACACCGCCGCCGTCGCTCTCCGCCAGGTCCGCTGGAAGGCGAACCGGGCCGCCTCGACCTCGTGGCGCTGATCCGCGTGCAGCACGCCGAGGGCGTACGCCGTGGCCGGGGCGATGCGGGGGGTGCGGGCCGCCGTGGCCGCTGCCGTGGCCGCCTCGGAGGCGTCGCGGTGGCGGTCCAGGGCGCGGCCGGCCTCGTACAGGACCGGGTCAGGGTCCGTGCCGGCGTGCAGCACCTCGCAGGCGTACCGGTGCAGGCGCAGCAGGAGCCGGGTCTGGTGCCAGGGCGCGTCCTGCGACTCGCCCGCGGCGAGGGCGAGCGCGTCGGCGTTGTACGGGTGGGCCGCGCGGGTCAGCGGGAGCCCGGCGACGGCGTCCAGGAGGCGGCGTTCGACGGTCTCGGCCTGCGGGTCGAGGACGTCGAACGCCGGAGCGGCCGCCGCCGGCCCCAGGGGCACCTCGGACGCCAGGAGGGCGACCGCGTCCGCGACCGCGTGGAAGCGGGAGGAGCCGAGCGCCTGGAGGGCGGCCGAGTGGGCTCGTGTACGGGCGAGGGTGAGCTGGCGTTCGAGCAGGGCTCCCGCGCGGGCGGCGCCCACCGTGAGGCCCGCCGCCTCCGCGCCCCGGGCGGCCGGGACGGGGCCGCTTCCGTTCGACAGACGGGACAGGGCGTCCACCAGCCGGACGAGGCGCGAGGTGCAGGCGTGCTCCAGGGCCAGCGTGCCGGAGAGCCAGCCCAGCTCGGTGCGGAGCTGGTCGGCCCACACGGGGTCGAGGAGCGGCCGGAAGGTGTGCAGGGTTCCACCGATCCTGCGGGCGGCGGCCCGCAGGGACCGGGCCGCCTCCTCCGCGTCCGCCGTGCCCGCTCCCCGCTCGGCGTGCAGCCGCAGGGCGCGCAGGAAGTCGCCGGCCCGGGCGTGGAGGTAGGGGGAGAGGACCTCACCGGCGGTGACTCCCGCGCCGAGCCCCGGACGGAGGGCCGCCGGGGCTCCGGTGCCCGGCGTGGCGCGGACGGGGGTCGTGGCGCGGACGTCCGTCGGGGCTCCCGCGGGGCCTTCCGTGGTGACGTCGTGGTCAGGTTTGTGCACGCCGGCGCCTCCGCGCGTCGATGAGCATCTCCTGGACGTGCCGCAGTGGCTGGCCGTCGGGGTCGGTCGCGTGCCGCGTCCAGTTCCCGTCCGGACCGAGGTGCCAGGAGGAGGTCGTGTCGGACATCCCGGTCTCCAGGAGCCGGGTGAGGGCGGCCCGGTGGGCCGGGTCGGCGACCCGCACCAGGGCTTCTATGCGCCGGTCGAGGTTCCGGTGCATCATGTCGGCGCTGCCGAACCAGACCTCGGGGTCGCCGCCGTTGCCGAAGGCGAAGATCCGGGAGTGCTCCAGGAAGCGGCCGAGGATCGAGCGGACCCGGATGTTCTCGGACAGGCCGGCGACCCCGGGCCGTACCGCGCAGATGCCCCGGACCCAGATGTCGACCGGTACGCCCGCCTGCGCCGCCCGGTAGCAGGCGTCGATGACGGCCTCGTCGACCAGCGAGTTGACCTTGATGCGGACGTAGGCGGGCCGCCCGGCCCGGTGGTGGACGATCTCCTTGTGGATCCGGGAGACCAGCCCGTCGCGCAGGGACTTGGGGGCGGTGAGCAGCCGGCGGTAGGTCTCGCGGCGCGAGTAGCCGGAGAGCCGGTTGAAGAGGTCCGAGAGGTCGGCGCCGACCTGCGGGTCGGCGGTGAGCAGCCCGAGGTCCTCGTAGAGCCGGGCCGTCTTGGGGTGGTAGTTGCCGGTGCCGACGTGGGAGTAGCGGCGCAGCAGCTCGCCCTCCTGCCGGACGACGAGGGAGAGCTTGCAGTGCGTCTTGAGGCCGACGAGGCCGTAGACGACGTGGCAGCCCGACTCCTCCAGCTTGCGCGCCCACTTGATGTTGGCCTGCTCGTCGAAGCGGGCCTTGATCTCGACGAGGACGAGGACCTGCTTACCGGACTCGGCGGCGTCGATCAGGGCGTCGACTATCGGCGAGTCGCCGGAGGTCCGGTACAGCGTCTGCTTGATGGCCAGCACGTCCGGGTCGCCGGCCGCCTGCTCCAGGAACGCCTGGACGGAGGTGGAGAACGAGTCGTACGGGTGGTGCAGCAGGACGTCCCGCTCGCGCAGCGCGGCGAAGATGTCGGGCGCGGAGGCCGACTCGACCTCGGAGAGGTCCCGGTGGGTGCCGGCGACGAACTTCGGGAACTTCAGCTCGGACCGGTCCAGGGAGGCGATCCCGAAGAGACCGGTGAGGTCGAGCGGCCCGGGCAGCGGGTAGACCTCGGCGTCGGAGACCTTCAGCTCGCGTACGAGCAGGTCGAGGACGTACGGGTCGATGGACTCCTCGACCTCCAGGCGGACCGGGGGCCCGAACCGGCGGCGCATGAGCTCCTTCTCCAGCGCCTGGAGGAGGTTCTCGGTGTCGTCCTCCTCGACCTCCAGGTCCTCGTTCCGGGTCACTCGGAACATGTGGTGCGCCAGCACCTCCATGCCGGGGAACAGCTCCTCCAGGTGGGCCGCGATGACGTCCTCCAGGGGGACGTAACGCTGCGGGGAGGCCTCCAGGAAGCGGGAGAGCAGCGGCGGCACCTTGACGCGCGCGAAGTGGCGGTGGCCGCTGACCGGGTTGCGCACGACCACGGCGAGGTTCAGGGAGAGGCCGGAGATGTACGGGAAGGGGTGCGCGGGGTCGACGGCCAGCGGCGTGAGGACCGGGAAGATCTGCTGCCGGAACAGGGTGAAGAGGCGGGCCTGCTCCTTCTCGGTCAGTTCGGGCCAGCGGATGAGGTGGATGCCCTCGTCGGCCAGGGCCGGGGCCACGTCCTGCTGGAAGCAGGCGGCGTGCCGGGCCATGAGCTCGCGGGACCGGTTCCAGATGAGTTCGAGGACCTCGCGCGGCTGGAGTCCGGAGGCGGAGCGGGTGGCGACCCCGGTGGCGATGCGGCGCTTGAGGCCGGCGACGCGGACCATGAAGAACTCGTCGAGGTTCGACGCGAAGATGGCGAGGAAGTTAGCCCGTTCGAGGAGCGGTGTGGCGGGATCCTCGGCCAGTTCGAGGACCCGCTCGTTGAACGCGAGCCAGCTGCGCTCACGGTCGAGGAAGCGGCCCTGGGGGAGCTCCCCGGCGGCGCCGTCGTCCTCGTAGGCGTCCGGATCGGCGTCCAGGTCGGGCGCGAGATCCGACACCGGGCCCGCGTGGACGGCGTGGGGGCGGTGCGCGGCTATGGAACCGACGGTCGGCTGGCCGTTCTGGCCGCTCTGACCGTTCTGGCCGTGCGGTGTCGGCGTCGCGGACGGCTGTACGGAGGACTGGACCGGGACCTCGGCGGGCTGCTGGCTCATGGCCCCATTCTTCCGCGCGAAGGGGTGGTCAAGCGCGTCGGAGCGGGCCGTGGTGGAGGGAAGTCTCCCTTTCGGGAGCGCCTGGCGGGGCGCGTGCACGGCGGGCTTCATTGAGCGAGCCTCGCAAGCGCGTCTGAATGGCTGGTAACGACGACGTGTCGTACGGGGATCGGTGGCGGATCGGTGGCGGGTCCGGCGAGGGGCCCGGCCACCGATCCGAACCGGCGGTTCCGCGGGTGCCGGGCGCGCAGGACGCGGAAGGCGGCCAGGAGGGCGAGGGCGGCGACGGCGAAGGGCTTCGGCCGGGCAGGTGCCGAGCCGCGGGTGGGCGCAGGCGCGGCCTCGGTCGGCCAGGTGCCGAGCCGCGGGGTGGGCGCAGGCGCGGCCCCGGTCGGCCAGGTGCCGAGCCGCGGGGTGGGCGCAGGCGCGGCCCCGGTCAGCCAGGTGCCGCGGTCGCGGACGCCGGGCCACGGGGGGTCTCGTCGCGCCCGGCGCCCCCGGCGCCGGGCTGGGGCCGCCGGACGGTCCGGAGGCAGGGAGCGGTACCGGCCGCATACCGGTCGCGGTGTCAACCGCCCCCCGCTTCGCGGCGCTTGCGCGGGTCAGGACTCCGTGCGGTACATCAGGTCCACCTCGTGGGTGACGAAGCCGATCCGCTCGTACACCGACACCGCCGCCGTGTTGTCGGCGTCCACGTACAGCATCGCCGTCGGCAGCGTCTGCGCCGCGAGGTGCCGCAGGCCGATCGCCGTGAGGGCCTTGCCGAGCCCGCCGCCCTGGGCGTCCGGCAGGATGCCGATCACGTACACCTCGCCGAGCTGCTCCTCGGCGTGCACCTTCGTCCAGTGGAAGCCGATCAGGCGCCCCTCCTTCTCCGCGAGGAAGAAGCCCTTCGGGTCGAACCACGGCTCGGCCGTCCGGTCGTCCAGGTCCCGCTGGGTGAGGGATCCCTGCTCGGGGTGGTGGGCGAAGGCCGCCGCGTTGACGGCCAGCCAGGCCGCGTCGTCCTGGCCGGGGACGAACGTGCGGACGGTGACGCCCTCGGGCAGTACCGGCTCGGGGATGTCGAGCGGCACCAAGGGCCGGCGCAGCTGGCGCAGTTCCCGGAACAGGGTCAGGCCGAGCACCTGGGCCAGGTGCCGGGCGGCCGACTTCCCGCCGTGCGCCCAGACCCGCAGCCGCTTCCCGGAGGCGGCCAGCAGCGCCGTGCCGAGCGCCCGGCCGTGCCCCCGGCCGCGGTGCGAGGGGTGCACGACCAGTTCGGCGGCCGGGGCCTCCACCGGGTCGGTGTCCTCCAGCTGGGCGTAGCCGTAGAGGTGGGGGCCGACCGTGAGGAGGAAGTGCCGTACGCCCTCACGGCTGCCGCGACGCAGGTACAGCCGCCCCTGTTCGGACACCGCGTGCATGCCGTCCGAGCGCTCGGCGGCTTCCAGCAGGGCGAACACGTCCTGGACCTGCTCGGGCGAGAGCTCGTCGAGGGTATGGATCTGCCGGCCGGGTTCGAGGGCCGGCGCCACGTCAGAAGTCATGGGTACGAGCCTACGAGCAACTCACTTGTAACCCGCTACCCCCTGTTGCGCTACGCGCGTTGACTCTAGGCTGCGGCGCGGACTGACTCACAGGAAACAAGGGGAGCGATGTCAGCGACACCGAAGAAGAACAGGGCGAGGCGGCGGATCCTCGCCGCCGGTGCGGGACTTGCCACCGTCGGCGCCCTCGTGGCCGCGATGCCGGCCGGCGCGGCCCAGGACCGGGGCCAGACATATGGTCACGGATGGGGCCGGACCGTCGACGTCCAGCTGCTCTCCTTCAACGACCTGCACGGCAACCTCGAGCCGCCGACCGGTTCCTCCGGACAGGTCACCCGTCTGCACGAGGACGGCACCACGGAGAAGATCGACGCGGGCGGTGTCGAGTACCTGGCCACGCACCTGCGCGGGGCGCGTGAGGGGAATCGTTACTCCGTCACGGCCGCGGCCGGTGACCTGATCGGCGCGTCGCCGCTGCTGTCCGGGCTCTTCCACGACGAGCCGACCATCGAGGCGCTGAACAAGCTGGACCTCGACGTCACCTCGGTCGGCAACCACGAGTTCGACGAGGGTGCGCGCGAGCTGGCCCGTATGCAGGACGGCGGCTGCCACCCCACCGCCGGCTGCGCGGTTCCCGGCGAGAAGTTCCAGGGCGCCGACTTCCCGTACCTCGCCGCCAACGTGACGAAGGAGACGACCGGCAAGCCGCTGCTCGACCCCTACTTCGTCTGGGAGCGCGACGGCGTCAAAATCGGCTTCATCGGCGTGACCCTGGAGGGCACCCCGAACATCGTCACCGCCGAGGGCGTCAAGGGCCTGAAGTTCGGCGACGAGGTCGAGACGATCAACAAGTACGCCAAGATCCTGGAGCGCAAGGGCGTCAAGTCCATCGTCGCCCTGGTCCACGAGGGCGGCGCGCCGGCCTCCACCGCGTACAACTACGACTGCGACAGCCCCGGCCCGGGCGACGGCATCTCCGGTCCGATCACCGAGATCGCCAAGAACGTCACCCCGCAGGTCGACGCGCTGGTCACCGGCCACACGCACCAGGCGTACGTGTGCACCGTCCCCGACCCGGCCGGCAAGCCGCGCCTGGTCACGTCGGCGTCCTCGTACGGCAAGCTCTACACGGACACCACGCTCACCTACGACCGCCGTACCAAGGACATCGTCCGTACGTCGGTGGAGTCGGCCAACCACGTCGTCACCCGTGACGTGCCCAAGGCCCAGGACATGAGCGACCTGATCGGCCGCTGGAACGCGCTGGCCGCCCCGATCGCGAACCGCCCGCAGGGCTGGATCGCCGCGGACATCAACGGCCGCGGTTCGACGGCGTACGAGAAGCCGCTCGGCGACCTGATCGCCGACGCCCAGCTCGAAGGTCTCGCCGCGCCGGACAAGGGGGGCGCGCAGCTGGCCCTGATGAACCCGGGCGGCATCCGCGCGGACCTGGTCCACAAGGCGTCCGGCGCCGAGGGCGACGGGGTGGTGACGTACGGGGAGGCCTTCACCGTGCAGCCGTTCACCAACATGATGAACGTGGTCGACCTCTCCGGCGCGAACCTGCTCGCCGCGCTGAAGCAGCAGGTCAGCGGCGCGAACGCGACCTCGGTCAAGATCCTTCAGGTCTCCAGGGGCCTGACCTACACGCTGGACATGACCAAGAGCGGCGCCGACCGTGTCGTGGACGGCTCGGTCAAGCTGAACGGTGAGCCGATCGACCCGGCGAAGACCTACCGGGTCGCGATGAACGAGTTCCTCGCGGGCGGCGGCGACGGCTTCCCGGCGCTGGCGGCGGGCACGAACAAGCTGGTCGGCGCGTCGGACCTGGACCTCTTCAACGCGTACCTGGCGGCGCACTCGACGGCCTCGGCGCCGCTGCCGGTGCCGGCGGCGGACCGGATCACGGTCGTCAAGTAGAAGACGGGGGGAGGGGCGGCGTCCGTTTCGACGGGCGCCGCCCCTCCTTCCATTTGAACGGGTTCGAACTGCTGGTAGCCTCAAGCCACTTGTGGCAGGTGAGGAACCTGCGCAGGTTCCTGGGGAGGGACCTTCTTGCACGCCATCTCGAAACACCGCCG
The DNA here is from genome assembly GCF_055609145.1 of Streptomyces sp. NPDC036822. Lineage (NCBI taxonomy): Bacteria > Bacillati > Actinomycetota > Actinomycetes > Kitasatosporales > Streptomycetaceae > Streptomyces > Streptomyces sp. NPDC036822. The sequence goes on along the minus strand of NZ_JBVJPY010000006.1, from coordinate 462,668 downwards.
TGGCCGCGCCACGGCGGCCGCCGTCGCGACGGCGGCGGCACTCATCTCGCTCGTCCCGCTGGGGACGGGAACGGCGGCGGCCGAGCCGGCGGGCACCGCTTCCGGGTCGGTCACCGTCCCCGCCGAGTTCTCGGTGGATCCCGACGCGGCGAAGCTGCCCCTGGCCGGGGCGACCGGGTTCCTCCAGGGCGCGTCCGGCGGCGGCCAGACCTGGATCTCGTACGCGGACGGCGCTCGCGTCCCCTTGCCGGACACGGTTTCGACGCGCTTCGGCACCGGCTCGGACGTGATCGCCGAGGTCTTCGGCGCGTCCATCGGCCTGCGTGATCCGGTCTCTGGGGCGGTCACCCACCTCACTGTTCCTGTCGGGCAGCAGTTCAGGACCGTGCTGGGTACGTCCGTCGTCACGTTCGAGCCGAACGCCCCGCGCAGGTGGCACCTGCTCACCCAGGAGGCGGACAAGGTCACCGACCGGACGCTGGAACTGCCGGCGGGGGCCGTCGAGGTGCGGCTCGGCAACTTCCGGAGCTCGTACGGCTTCATGCTCGCGTACAAGCTCGACGGGGTCGCCGAAAGCATCTGGGTGGACGCGACCATGACGCCCCGTCCGCTCCGCTTCGGCACGACCGGGGTCGTGACGCGCATCGCGGGCGCCCAGATGTTCCGCGGCCCTGTCGCGGGCCGCATGCAGGTCTGGGACCTGGCGGGAGACTTCTCCGCGCCGTCGGCCGCGCTCGACTGGGCCGACGGCGTCCCGGTCGCCCTGCTGGGCGGCCACGTCCTGGCACGTGTTCCCGGCGAGGCGGGAACGGAGCGTCTGGTCGCCCGGCCGCTCGACGGCGGCCCGGACCGGGTCGTCCTGGACCATGTCGTCGGTGACGTAGCGGTGGGCCCCGGCGGCCGTGTCGTCGCCACGAGCACCGGGGGCGGGAGCGGGCACACGTACCACTCGGTGAGCGTCCCCGAGTCCGGCGGGGCCCCCGTGGCCACACGGGTGGCGGAAGCGCCCCTCGCCCGTACCCGCGTCAAGCAGGTCGCCGTCGCCCAAGGCGTCATGCACACGCTCGACCAGGTCCCCTGGGACCGGGCCCGGGTGCGTGCGGTCGAGCTCGGCGTCGGCTCGGAGCCGTCGGCCGGTCCGCGGGTCGACCGGGGATCGGACAACGCGCTCCACCACGGAGCGTGCCGGGTCAGCGGCGACTGCGAGAACGCCGTCCCCACGGGCGACGGGCGGCTGGTGTTCCGGGAGGCGGGCTACGGCTCCGGGATGTACGTGCTCCAGCCGGGCGGGACACTGCCGGCGACCCGGGTGGCCGGCGTCGACGACGTCCGTGGGGACATCGGCGCCTCGGGCCGGCACGTCCTCCACGGCTCCACCGACGAGTGGCGGGTGGTCGACCTGGACACCGGCGCGATCGTGTACCGCCGCGTGCACGACGGCCGGGGTGCCTCGCTGGTCGGCGGAGCGCTCTGGTTCCCGGCCGGCGGCGGCACCGTGAGCGCCGTGGACGTGCGGTCCGGGACCGTGACGCGTACGGCGAAGGTCGCGGACTGCGAGGTCAAGGGCGTCGAGGTGTGGAGCACCTTCGCCCACTGGCGGTGCGACACCACCTCCGGTGTCCGCGATCTGGCCACCGGGGCGAACATCGCCGTGCCCGGCACCCACGCGCGGCTGGGCGACGGATACGCCGTCAGCCGGAGGGACGACGACCTGCTGGTCACTCCGCTCAAGGGGTCGGCACCGACCCGGGTCCTCGCCACCGGCGTGGACCACCGCTGGACAGTGGACCGTTTCGGCGGGCACGTCTCGTACGCCGACGACCAGGACCGCGTGCACGTCGTCCCGGCCGGTGTGCCCGCCTCGGCGCTCTCCGTCCTCGACTCCGTGCGCCCGGCCGAGGTCATCGACCGCAAGGCCGTGGCTCCGCAGGCGTGGTCCGGGAAGTGGTGGCTGTCGAAGCCCGCCGCGTCCTGGCGGGCCGAGTTCAGGAACAAGGCCGGCGAGGTCGTCCGCACCCTGGCGGGCGGCGAGACGCGCGGGCGGATCGACGCGGTGTGGGACGGGAAGGCGGCGGACGGCGGGACGCTCGCGGACGGCCTGTACAGCTGGACGCTGACGGTGGTCCCGGCCGACGGCGTCGGGCCCGCGCTCACCCTGACCGGCGACGTCGCGCTGACGCGCGCGCGGTCGCTCGCCTCCGGGACGTACCGGCCCGTGACGCCCACGCGGGTGATGGACACGCGGGGCGGTCTGGGCGCGCCGAAGGCCAAGGTCGGCCCCGGGGGCACTGTGACGCTCCAGGTCGGCGGCCGGGGCGGGGTCCCCGCGAGCGGTGTGTCGGCCGTGGTGATGAACGTGACGGCGACGAACGCGACCTCCTCCACCTTCGTGTCGGTGTACCCGGCCGGGACGGTGCGGACGAGCGCGTCGAACCTGAACGTGACGGCGGGGCGGAACGTGTCCAACCTGGTCACCGTTCCGGTGGTGGACGGAAAGGCGACGTTCTACAACCGCGCGGGCTCGGTCGACCTGCTCGCCGATGTCGCCGGCTACTACTCGCTCGCCGGTGACGGGTCCCGGTTCGCGCCGGTGAAGCCGGCCCGGCTCCTGGACACCCGCGGCGGTCTCGGCGCGCCGAAGGCCAAGGTCGGCGCCGGCCGTACGGTGAACGTGCAGGTGACCGGCCGGGGCGGGGTGCCCGTGAGCGGTGTGTCGGCCGTGGTGATGAACGTGACGGCGACGAACCCGACGGCGTCGAGCTTCGTGTCGGCGTACCCGGACGGGACGACCCGCACCAGCGCGTCGAACCTGAACGTGGTCGCGGGGCAGACGGTCGCCAACCTCGTGGTCGTGCCGGTCGTGAACGGCAGGGTGAGCCTCTACAACCACGCGGGCTCGGTCGATCTGATCGCCGACGTCTCGGGCTACTTCACGACGGGGGGCGACGGTTCGCTGTTCGAGCCGCTGCCGCCGAAGCGGGTGATGGACACCCGGGAGAACTGGATGGCGCTGAAGCTGGCGCCCCGGAGCACGACGGTCCTGGAGATCGCCGGACTCGGCGGCGTGCCCGCCGAGGGTGTGTCGGCGGTCGTGCTGAACCTGACGGCGACGAACGCGACGGCTCCGACGTTCCTGACGGTGTACCCGCCGTCGGGGACGGTTCCCGACGCGTCGCACGTGAACGTGGGCCCCGGTCAGACGGTGCCGAACCTGGTGGTCGTCCCCGTGGTGAACGGGCAGATCTACATCGAGAACCACGCGGGGTCGGTCGACGCCATCGTCGACGTCTTCGGCTACTACGCCGACTGACGTCGGAGCCCACGCGGAGAGGAGGCAGCCCGTTTCGACGGGCCGCCTCCTCTCTCTGGTGCTGCTTGACGCGTACCCGTCATACTCCCGTGCCATGGACCGACGAAGCTTTCTCGCGGGAGCCGCGGCGACCACCGCCACCGTCCTCATCGGAACCCCGCCCGCACGGGCCCGCACCCGGGGCCTCGGGACACAGGACTGGATGGCCGGCCACGGCGACCCCACCCCGCTCCAGAAGCTCACCATCCCCGGCACCCACGACTCCGGAGCCCGGTTCGGCGGCCTCTGGGCCGCCTGCCAGAACACCACCATCGCCCAGCAGCTGGACAGCGGCATCCGCTTCCTGGACATCCGCTGCCGGGTCACCGGAGGCTCCTTCGCCATCCACCACGGCGCCGCCTACCAGAACATGATGTTCGGCGACGTCCTCGTCGCATGCGCCGCCTTCCTCGCCGCCCACCCCTCCGAGACCGTCCTCATGCGCGTCAGACAGGAGTACTCCACGGACTCCGACACCGTCTTCCGGCAGATCTTCGACGACTACCTCGACGTGCGCGGCTGGCGCTCCCTCTTCCGCATCGGCGACGGCCTGCCCGCCCTCGGCGAGGCCCGCGGCAAGGTCGTCCTGCTCGCCGACAACGCCGGACTGCCCGGCGTCCGCTACGGCGACGGCGCGCTCTTCGACATCCAGGACGCCTACATGACCGAGCCCGGAGCCAAGTACCCCCTGATCGAGTCCCACCTGCGCAAGGCCGCCGCACAGCCCGGAAAGCTCTACGTCAACTACGTCTCCACCTCGGCCTACCTCCCGCCGCGCTGGAACTCCGACCGGCTCAACCCCCGGGTCCACACCTTCCTCGACGGCGCGGAGGCCGCCGGCTGGAAGGGGCTCGGCATCGTCCCCCTGGACTTCCCCGCCACGCGCTCAGGACTCGTCGAGTCCCTCATCCGCCACAACTGACCCGTCCGGCGGAGGAGTCGGCGCCCCCGGCAGGCGGATCACCGCCGCCGTGCCGCCGCCCTCCGCCGGCGTCAGCGCCACCGTGCCGCCCGCCTGCTGGACCGTACGGGCCACGATCGAGAGCCCCAGGCCCGAACCGGGCAGGCTCCGGGCCGACGGCGAACGCCAGAAGCGTTCGAAGACATGGGGCAGCTCCTCGGGCGGAATCCCCGGACCGTGGTCCCGGACCGTCAGCTCGCCCCGCATCAAGGTCACCTCCACCTCGCCCCGCGGCGGCGAGAACTTCACCGCGTTGTCCAGCACGTTCACCAGGGCGCGCTCGAGCCCCGCCGGCTCTGCCCGTACGTACCAGGGCGCCAGGTCGGTACGGAAGGCCAGCTCCGGCCCCCGCAGCCGTGCCCGGTCGAGCGCCGAGCGCAAGATGCCGTGCAGCGGCACCACCCCCAGCGGCCCCCGCTCGACCGCGTCCGGACGGGCCAGTTCCTGGAGGTCGCCGATCAGCGCGGCCAGCTCCGTCATCTGCGCCTTCACCGAGGCCATCAGCGCCACCCGGTCCGCGGGCGGCAGCGCGCGGCCCGTCTGCTCGCTGCGGGCGAGGAGTTCGACATTGGTCCGCAGCGAGGTCAGCGGGGTCCGCAGCTCGTGGCCGGCGTCCGCGATCAGCTGCGCCTGCCGGTCGCGCGAGCTGGCGAGCGCCGCCGTCATCGCGTTGAAGGAGCGCGACAGCCGCGCGACCTCGTCCTCGCCCTCGACGGGGATACGGACCGTCAGGTCCTCCGTCCGCGCCATGTGCTCGACCGTCTCCGTCAGCCGGTCCACCGGCTTCAGACCGGCCCGGGCGACCCACAGCCCGGCCGCCCCCGCGCCCACCACGCCGACCCCGGAGACCAGGAGCAGCACCCAGGCCAGGGTGGACATCGAGTTGTCGATCTCCGACAGGGGCCGGGCGATGCTGACGACGGCCACGTTCTGGAACACCTGCGGATAGGTGTAGACCCGCATCTCCGCGCCGTTCTCGGCCTTCGTCGTGTGCAGGGCGTACGGAGCCTGGCCGCGCGCGACGGCCAGATCGGCCGGCTGGACGGGGATCGGCGAGGAGCCGGACGTGCAGACCTTGCCGTCCGTCAGCACGATCTGCCAGGTGAACGCCGCACCGGCCGCCGGTACGGGCGTCTCCAGGTTTCCCGCGCAGGCCAGCGCCAGACTGGCCACCGCGCGGTCGTTCATCCGGCTGTCGCGCAGCGACGAGTCCAGCTCGGCCTCCAGCTGCGCCCGCGTCACGAACCAGCACGCAGCCGACGCCGCCGCCACCGCGAGCGCCACGGCCACCGCCGTGAGCAGCGCCAGCCGCGACCGCAGCGGCCGCGACCGGAACCACGCGACCGGGTTCCTCACTCCGGGCCCCCGCCGCGCAGCACGTATCCGACGCCCCGCACGGTGTGCACCAGGCGCGGTTCGCCGTCCGCCTCCGTCTTGCGCCGCAGGTACATCACGTACACGTCCAGCGAGTTCGAGCTCGGCTCGAAGTCGAAGCCCCAGACGGCCTTCAGGATCTGCTCCCGGGTCAGCACCTGCCGCGGATGCGCGAGGAACATCTCCAGGAGCGTGAACTCCGTCCGCGTCAGCTCCACCGGCCGGCCGGCCCGCGTCACCTCGCGGGTCGCCAGGTCCATCCGCAGGTCCCCGAAGACCAGGACGTCGCCTACGGGTTCCTCGGCCCCGGCCGCCGTCGCCGCGTACGAGCTGCGGCGCAGCAGGGCCCGGATCCGGGCGAACAGCTCGTCCAGCTCGAAGGGCTTCACCAGATAGTCGTCCGCGCCCGCGTCGAGGCCGGTGACCCGGTCGCCGACCGTGTCGCGGGCCGTCAGCATGAGGATCGGCACGGTGGAGCCGGACGAGCGGATACGGCGGGCCGCCGTCAGGCCGTCCATCCGGGGCATCTGGATGTCGAGGACGACCAGATCGGGGGCGTACGTCCCCACCTTCGCGAGGGCGTCGAACCCGTCGACGGCCTCCTCGGTGCCGTACCCCTCGAAGGCGAGGCTGCGCCGCAGGGCCTCCCGTACGGCGGGCTCGTCGTCGACGATGAGGATGCGGCCGCCTTCATTCACCGGACCTGTCATGACCCCAGCGTCGCACGGCTCGCCCGGGCCCCCGTTCAGTTGCCGCCGCCGGAGCGCAGGCTGTCCAGATCGGCCTTCAGGGTGTTGACCGGGATCGCGAACCCGAGGCCGACGCTTCCGGCCGAGGAGCCGTTCGAGGCGCTGGGGGAGTACATCGCCGAGTTGATGCCGATGATCGCGCCGTTCATGTCGATCAGCGCGCCGCCGGAGTTCCCGGGGTTGAGCGAGGCGTCGGTCTGGATCGCCTTGTACGTCGTCTTCGACGAGCCGGTGTCGCCGTTGAACTGCTGCCCGCCGAACTCGAAGGGCCAGCCCTGCCGGGGGTCGTACTGCGGCTGCTGTCCCTGGCCTTGGCCGTCGTCGCCCTTGGCGACGGTCACGTCGCGGCCGAGAGCCGAGACGATGCCGCTGGTGACCGTGCCGGTCAGGCCCTCGGGCGAGCCGATCGCGACGACCTGGTCGCCGACCTTGACGTCGTCGGAGTCGCCCAGCGTGGCGGCCTTCAGCCCGGACGCGCCCTTCAGCTTGAGGAGTGCCAGGTCCTTGCCGGGGTCCGTGCCGACGACCTCGGCGTCGTAGGTCCTGCCGTCGGACAGCCGCACCGTCATCGCGGTGGCGCCGGAGATGACGTGGTTGTTGGTGACGATCTCGCCGTCGCCGGTGATGATCACGCCGGAGCCGGTGGACTTGCCGGAGGCCGAGGTCGCGGAGATCTCCACGATGGACGGGGAGACGGCCTGGGCGACTCCGGCGACGGTGCCCTTGCTGTCGGCCGAGACGTTCGTGCCGCTGACCGCGGACCCGGCCGTCGGGGCGCCGTCCGCGGTGAGCTGCTGCGTCAGCGTCGCCGCGCCGCCGCCGATCGCGGCCGCTGCGATCGCCACGGCGGCCATCAGGCCGACACTCCGCCTGGCGCGGCGGTGCTGCGGCACCGGAGCCGGGGCGGGCGCGGCCGAGGCGGTGGCCACGGGAGGGGCGGCAGGCGGGGGCACGTGCCCGGCGCCGGGCCAGATCGTCGTTCCCGGCTCGGTCATGACCGGCGCCGCCGGGTCGTACGGCGGGTGCGCGGGCTGCGGCGGGTAGTACGGGTGCTGCTGCGGCTGCTGGGAGTGGTCCGTCATGGGAACGACTCTCGGATCGGGAGATGAGAGGTCTCTGAGGAAGGGCTGAGAAGCCCGACAGAAGCGCGTATGCCCGATATAAAGACAGGCCCGGGAGGGGCGGGTGACGAGGCGGGTTTGGTGGGACCGGTCGCGGGCCGGGTCCCGGCGGGGGCCGGGCCTGGGCGGGGGCCCCGGGTCGGCATGGGCGGTGTGCGGCCGGGAGGGCCTGGTCCGTGCGAGCGGTGCCGGGGGGTTCCGGCCCGTGCCGGGCGTCGCCGGCCGGTGTGCCCGCCGGTCAGCCGCAGCCGCAGGAGCGGCGGACCACCAGCGCCGAGGGGAACTGCTTCACCCGCTCGCGCTTCGACCCCGCCACCCGCAGCGAGTCGTCGAGCACCAGGTCCACCGCCGCCCGGGCCATCGCCGGGCGGTCGGAGTGCACGGTCGTGAGCGGCGGATCGGTGAGCGCCGCCTCCTTCACGTCGTCGAAGCCCGCCACGGCCAGCTCGCCGGGGACGTCGATGCGCAGCTCGCGCGCCGCGCGCAGCACGCCGAACGCCTGGTCGTCGGTGGAGCAGAAGATGGCCGGCGGCCGGTCGGGGCCGCCGAGGATCTTCAGCGCGATCTGGTAGGCGTCGTAGCGGTTGTACGGGGCCTGGAAGAGCCGGCCCTCGATCGAGCGGCCGGCCTCCAGCATCGCGCGGCGCCAGCCCTCCTCGTGGTCCGCGACCGGGTCGCCGACCGCCGGGGTGTTGGGGACGCCGCCGAGGCAGGCCACGTACGGGTGCCCGTGCTCCAGGAGGTGCCGGGTGGCGAGCTGGGCCCCGCCGATGTCGTCCGTGACGACGGCGACGTCGTCGAGCGCCTCGGGCCGCTCGTGCAGCAGTACCACACGCGCGTCCCACGCCTCGATCTCGCTCGCGGCCCGCTCGCTCATGCCCTGGCTGACCAGGATCAGCCCGGAGACCCGCATGCCGAGGAAGGCCCGGAGATAGTGGACCTCACGCTCGTCGCGGTAGTCCGAGTTGCCGACGAGGACCATCTTCCCGCGCTCGGCGGCGGCCTGTTCGACCGCGTGCGCCATCTCCGCGAAGAACGGCTGCCGCGCGTCCGGGACGATCATGCCTATGAGGTCCGTGCGGCGGGACGCCATCGCCTGGGCCACCCGGTCGGGGCGGTAGCCCAGTTCCTTGATGGCGGCGAGGACACGCTCGCGCGTGGCCGGGGCGACCGGCCGGGGTCCGTTGTTGATGACGTAACTCACGACCGCGGTCGAAGTACCCGCCAGTCGAGCTACGTCATCACGCGTCACCTTGGCCACGCGCGGCAGTCTACGCGGGGTGACCTACCCATTGGCAGGGCGTGCTGTGGCATGCGCCACGTCGGCCGGTTCGTCCGTCGGAGTGACGGTGCGGGCGGCGCCCTTGACCCGGGCCTCCTCCTTCACCCGTGCCTCCTCGGCCGCGCGCTCCACCTTCTCCGGCGTCACGAAGCGGTATCCGACGTTCCGGACGGTGCCGATGAGCGATTCGTGCTCGGGCCCGAGCTTCGCCCGCAGCCTCCGGACGTGGACGTCGACGGTACGGGTGCCACCGAAGTAGTCGTACCCCCAGACCTCCTGGAGGAGCTGGGCGCGGGTGAAGACCCGGCCCGGGTGCTGGGCGAGGTACTTCAGGAGCTCGAACTCCTTGAAGGTAAGGTCGAGGACCCGGCCCTTGAGCTTGGCGCTGTACGTCGCCTCGTCCACCGAGAGATCGCCGTTGCGGATCTCCATGGGGGAGTCGTCGGCCACGATCTGCTGGCGGCCCATCGCGAGACGCAGCCGGGCCTCGACCTCGGCCGGACCCGCGGTGTCGAGCAGTACGTCGTCGATGCCCCAGTCGGCGGTGACGGCCGCGAGGCCGCCCTCCGTGACGACGAGGATCAGCGGACAGCCGGGGCCGGTGGAACGGAGCAGCTGACAGAGGCTGCGCACCTGCGGGAGGTCGCGGCGGCCGTCGATCAGGATCACGTCGGCACCGGGGGTGTCGACGAGCGCGGGGCCCTCGGCGGGCGCCACGCGCACGTTGTGCAGCAGCAGGCCGAGTGCGGGAAGCACCTCGGTCGACGGCTGCAGGGCGTTGGTCAGAAGCAACAGTGAGCTCATCGCTTCCCGCCCCCCAGCTCGTCGCTGCGCTCGAGCAGGGGTGACCCCCACCGGGTCGTCGGTCGGTCGTGCTTCGTTCGCTCGCCCATAACGTCGGTTCCTCCTCGGTCCCTGCGAGGACGTTCTGCGGCACATACTCACTGCTGGTCACACGAGGCTCTCGCGCCCTGAGAGCTTTTGTTCACCCGGCCGTAACAACGGCCGGGAAAGACAAAAGGACCCGGGGGCTGCGTCGCCCGGATCCTCTGCCAAGCACAATAGCCCACATGAGTTCCGAGGCAGAGGGCCGATTTCACATGGTGGATGTTTCCTCGATCACGTACGGCCCTCGGCGCGCCACCCTCCTCACGGAGGACGGTGTCCGTATCGAGGCGGTTTACGAACCGTGTACGGCAAGTGTCACCGAAACGAGCGGTACCGCAACGGCTGTCGTCGTGGCCCACGGGTTCACCGGTTCGGTGGACCGGCCCGCCGTCCGGCGGGCCTCCCGGGTCCTCGCCGAGCGGGCGGCGGTCGTCACCTTCTCCTTCCGGGGCCACGGCAGGTCAGGGGGCCGCTCGACCGTCGGCGACCGTGAGGTCCTCGACCTCTCGGCGGCCGTCCGCTGGGCGCGCGCACTCGGCCACACGCGCGTCGTGACCGTCGGCTTCTCCATGGGCGGGTCCGTGGTGCTGCGGCACGCCGCCCTGGAGAAGAAGGACGGCGAGGACGCGCCCGGCGCGGGCGTGCCCATGGACCCGTCCGGCACGGGCGGGCCGAACCACACGTCCGCCGCGGGCGGGTCGAAGGCCGGGGAGCAGTCGGGGAGCGCGCGGAAGCGCGCGGGGGCGTACACCGACGCGGTCGCCGCCGTGAGCGCCCCGGCCCGGTGGTACTACCGCGGGACGCCGTCGATGCGCCGGGTCCACTGGGTGATCACCCGGCGGGCGGGGCGCCTGGTCGGCCGGTACGGTCTCGGCACCCGCATCCACCACCAGGACTGGGACCCCGTCCCGCTGTCCCCCGTGGAGGCTGTCCCCCTGATCGCGCCGACGCCCCTGCTGATCGTGCACGGCGACCGCGACCCGTACTTCCCCGTCGACCACCCGCGGACCCTGGCCGCCGCCGGTCCCGGCGAGCTGTGGCTGGAGCGGGGCATGGGCCACGCCGAGAACGCGGCCGACGACGAGCTGCTCCGCCGTCTGGGGGACTGGCTGACGCGCGCATAGCCCATCATGGGGAGCGGCGCGCACACGAACGAAGGGAGCGCCGCTATGGCAGCGGGAACCATCCGCTACTGGGCCGCGGCCAAGGCCGCCGCCGGAGTCGCCGAGGAGCCGTACACCGCGGAGAACCTGGCGGAGGCCCTCGACGCGGCCCGCGAGAAGCACCCGGGCGAGCTCGTCCGCGTTCTCCAGCGGTGTTCGTTCCTCATCGACGGCGACCCCGTCGGAACCCGCGCGCATGAGACCGTACGGCTTGCCGAGGGCGGCACGGTCGAGGTGCTCCCGCCGTTCGCAGGAGGGTGAACCGCACAGCATGAGCAGCGATCAGCAACATCCGTACGATCCCTCGTACGACCCGTACGCCCCGCAGCAGCAGGCCACCGGGCCGTACGGCGGGCATCCGCACGGCCACGCCCCGCAGGCGTACGACCAGCCGGCCGCCACCGGGGAGCCGTACGGACAGCAGCAGGCATACGGGCAGCAGCCACCCGGACAGCAGGCGTACGGGCACCCACAGCCGGGAGGACAGCAGTCCTACGGGCACCCGCAGTCCGACCAGCAGCTGTACGGGCAGGCCTCCGCGCAGGAGCCCGGCCACCACGCCCACGGCGATCACGCGTACGGCCGGCAGCCGTACGGACAGCAGGACCCCGACGTCACCCAGACGTGGGAGGGCCAGACCTGGGACACCCAGTACCAGCCGACCGTCCGGCCGGAGGCCGCCCCGCCCCCGGCCCCCCGGCCCGCCGCGGACGACACCGCCTATCTGCCCCCGCAGGGCGCGTCCGGCCACGACGCACGGCCCCCGGCGCCGCAGGCGACCCCCGTGCCCCAGAGCCCCGCCCCCTCGGAACGCGCCCCGCACTACTCCACGCCCACCACCGGCGGCAACACCCGCGTCACCGACGCCCAGCGCGCCCGCGCCGAGGGCCGGTCGCCCATCATCGACCCCGGCATCCAGCCCGCCGCGCTCACCGCCGTCCTCGGCGTCCTGCTCGCCGCGGGCGCGGCCGTCGGCCCGTACGCCCTGGTCGTGCCGCTCGTCCTGATCCAGGCCGTCACCGCCGCCGGCTGGTTCCGGCTCAACGGCATGTGGCCCGCCCGCCAGGGCATCGCCCTCGCCTTCCTCGGCGGCCTCACCGCCGACATCGCGCTCCTCGCCACCGGCCGCGAGCACGCCCCCGCCGCGATCATCGGCACCCTCGGCGTGTGGGTGCTCCTCACCCTCGTCCTCCAGCTGCGCAGCCGCGCCGACGCGGACGAGCGGATGTACGGCCTGATGGCGACCGTCGCCTCCGCCGCCCTGACCGTCGTGGCCACCGGACACCTCGGCGCCGCCCCCGACGCCGTGGTCGTCGGCGGGACCGCCGTCGCCGCCGCCGTCCTCGCCCGGGCCCTGCCGCTGCCCGGACCGGTCTCCGTCGTCGTGGCGCTGCTCGCCGCCGCGGGCGCCGGCATCGCGGCGGGGGGCTTCACCGACCTGGGCTCCTCCGGGGCCCTCCTCGGCCTGGGCGCCGGCGTCTGCGCCCTCGTGGGCCTACGGGCCGCCGCCTACGACTACCCCTCCCGCTTCGTCCACATGACGGCCGGTGTCGCCCTGCCGCTGGCCGCCGCCGCACCCGCCGTCTACCTGCTGGGCCGCGCGCTGGCGTGACACCCGTCGCAGCGCCCCCGGGAACCAACCGGCCCCCCGACACGTCGATCAACGTGTCGGGGGGCCGGAGACTTTGGGGGATGCACGGGCCATGCGAGCACTACGCGTATTGCTGATCGTGGCCGTCGTGCTGGGCGGCCTCTTCGTCGGCCTGGACCGGCTCGCCGTCAACTACGCCGAGTCGGAGGCCGCCGACCGGGTGCGGCTCGGGCCCGGCCGGGCCGGCTCCACCGAGGTCGACATCAAGGGCTTCCCCTTCCTGACGCAGCTCATGGACAAGCGCCTCGACGAGGTCGACGTGAAGCTGACCGGCGTCGAGGCGACGGCGGGCAGCCGCAGGATACGGATCGGCGAGATGACCGCCACGCTCCACGACGTGACGGTGAACGGCGACTACTCCGGCGCCCGCGCGGGATCCGCCACCGGCACCGCCCTGATCTCCTACGCCGACCTCACCGCCGCCTCCGACCGCGACGTGACCGTCGCCTACGGCGGCAACGGCAAGGTCAAGGTCACCGGCGGCATCGAGATCCTGGGCCGCACGGTCACCCGCAGCGTGATCTCCACCGTGACCGTGACCGGAGGCGACACGATCCGGGTCCGTGCGGACGAGGTGCCCGGCGAGGGCATCCCCGGAGTCGAGGGCCTGGTCCGCAAGCGCACCGACTTCGACCGCCGGATCGGCGGCCTGCCGGCCGGCATGAAGCTGGAGAAGGTCGAGGCCCGCGAGGACGGCGTGGCCATCGCCGTGACCGGCAAGGACGTGGCCCTCGCGAGCTGACGCCGCACCTCCCGGGGCCCTTGGGCCACATGGTGAGACGGCGCAGTCCGAGTCGTAGATGGAAAGCCCCGGCACCTCCGCGCGGAGGGGTCGGGCGATGCCGTGCGCAGTGATCGCGTCCCACATCTCGGACGATCGTGTCTCAAAATGCGACACGCCGGTGACACGGCCACCCGTCCGTCCCTACGATCGTGGCATGAAGCGACAGGCGGATCTCACGAAGCGGCGGGCAGTAGACCTGTGCCGCGTCGCCGCCATGCTCTGTCGCTCCGTCTGAGCGGAGCCACCGAGCCCCGCGTTCCCCGGGCCCGCCGACCGGCACGGTCGGCGCCGCCCCGTGTAGCCGTACGCACGCCATGCCGCGTACCCGCACCACTTGCGCCACACCGCCGAACACTGCCCCGGAGGAGAAAAGCATGAGCCGCAGCGACGTCCTGGTAGACGCCGACTGGGTCGAGGCGAACCTCGACAACCCCCAGGTCGCGATCGTCGAGGTCGACGAGGACACCTCGGCCTACGAGAAGAACCACATCCGCAACGCGATCCGGATCGACTGGACCCAGGACCTGCAGGACCCGGTCCGCCGCGACTTCATCGACCAGGAGGGCTTCGAGAAGCTCCTCTCGGCCAAGGGCATCGCGAACGACACCACGGTCGTCCTCTACGGCGGCAACAACAACTGGTTCGCCTCCTACGCCTACTGGTACTTCAAGCTCTACGGCCACCAGGACGTGAAGCTCCTCGACGGCGGCCGCAAGAAGTGGGAGCTCGACTCCCGCGACCTCGTCGCCGAGGTCCCGACCCGCCCGGCCACCGAGTACAAGGCCAAGGCCCAGGACAGCTCGATCCGCGCCTTCCGCGACGACGTCGTGGCCGCGATCGGCGCCCAGAACCTGGTCGACGTCCGCTCGCCCGACGAGTTCTCCGGCAAGCTGCTCGCCCCGGCGCACCTCCCGCAGGAGCAGTCGCAGCGCCCCGGCCACGTGCCGAGCGCCCGCAACATCCCGTGGTCGAAGAACGCCAACGACGACGGCACCTTCAAGTCGGACGACGAGCTCAAGGCCCTCTACGAGGACGAGCAGGTCGACCTGGCGAAGGACACCATCGCCTACTGCCGCATCGGCGAGCGCTCCGCGCTGACCTGGTTCGTGCTGCACGAGCTCCTCGGCGTCGAGAACGTCAAGAACTACGACGGCTCGTGGACCGAGTACGGCTCCCTCGTCGGCGTGCCGATCGAGCTCGGCGCCAACAAGTAAGTCCCGGACTCCTCCCCTCCGGACCCCTCGACCGTAAGGACAGAACAGACATGTGTGGAGCGCAGCCCGGCGGCCCCGACGCCTCGACGATCAAGCCCGGTGAGACCACCATCCAGGGCTTCGTGACCAAGGACGGCGAGCCCGTCACCGGTTACGTCCGTCTCCTGGACTCGACCGGCGAGTTCACGGCCGAGGTCCCGACCTCCGCCACCGGCCAGTTCCGTTTCTACGCGGCCGAGGGCACCTGGACCGTCCGCGCCCTGGTCCCCGGCGGCACCGCCGACCGCCAGGTCGTGGCGCAGCAGGGCGGCCTCGCCGAGGTCGCGATCGCGGTCTGACACCGCACCGCAGAACCGGCCGAAGGGCCGTGCCTCCTGGGGGGTTGGACGCCATTCCAGGACTTGAGGCACGGCCCTTCGGTCTGCCCGGGGGGCGGGGGGCGGTCGTACGCTGGAGGTATGTACGCACGCCGGCGGCATGTCTACTTCTGGATGATGGGCATCTGCCTGGCCCTCTTCGTGGGCGCCTGGGCCGTGGTGCGGCTGTTCTCGATGCCCGTCGCCATCGGCATGTGCGTGATCGCCATGGTCATTCCGCCGGTCGCCGCGATGGTCGCCAACCGGCGGGGCCCCGAGGACAAGTGGTGGGACGATCCGTCGGGCGACCCGAAGTCCGACGAGTGGTGGGACGAACTCGACGGCAGGAAGCGCCGGGAGCCGTGACCGGAAGCCGGCACGAAGCTCCGCCGGCCGGTGGAGGTCAGTAGACGAGCGCCTGGGTGCCGTCCGTCATCGCCTCCTGGACGAAGACCTGGGCGCCGGCGATGCGTACGCCCTCCAGCACGTCCTTCTCCGTGATCTCGCGGCGCGCCGCGCACTGCGTGCACAGCGTGATGCGACCGGCCGCGAGGATCGAGTCGATCAGGTCGGGAAGCGGTGCGGCGTGCGGTAGTTCGAACTGGGCCGCCCGTCCGGGGAGCGCGAACCACGACGACTCGCCCGTCAGCCAGAGCGAGACCTCGACCCCGCTGGCCACGGCGACGGCGGCCACGGTGAAGGCCTGCGAGCAGCGTTCGGGGGCGTCGGCCCCGGCGGTCACCTTGATCACGAGCTTCTTCGCCATATGCCGAACTGTAATGCGAAGTCGTGCAACTTCATGCATGACCCACGTGTCAGTTGGGTGCGCAGGTTACGGAATCTGCGCTTCAAGTCTCGTGGGGGGACTTTTTGAGCGTCGAAGCACACACCCCGGATCCGTTGTCGCCTCCGCCGGAGGCGACAACGGAGACCGCCCCGGAGCCCGCCGCGGCTCCGCGGCGGCGGGCCGCCCGGACAGCCGGGCTGATCGCCGTCGCGGCCGTCCTCGGCCTCGTCGGCGGCACGGCGGTGGGATACGGCATCCAGGCCGAACGCGAGCCGACACCGCTGCCGGCCCTGAACCAGCTCGATCTCGTCTACCCGTCGAAGCCTCTGCAGAAGGGCCAGGAGCCGAAGCCGCTGGCCGCCGCGGAGGACCGGAGCGCCAAGGCGCAGGGCGACCTGCGCAAGCTGCTGCTCCCCAAGCCCGCGGGCGCGAAGGAGACGGACTACGGGAGCGAGGACGGCTGGATGGACGTGAGCGAGTACGTCGACGGCTTCGATGATCCCGGGCTGGCGTTCGGATACCAGCTGGAGCAGGGGATCCGCCGGGTCGCGACCACGTCGTGGCGGACGGGAGAGCACCGGACGACGGAGATCCGGCTGGTCCAGTACCGCCCCACCAGTGTCCTCGGGGCGCGGGACCGCGTGGAGGACCAGCAGGACTACGAGGACGAGAACAGCGACGGGGGCTTCGAGCTCAAGGGCTCCACCAACGGACGCGCCTACGTCCACGAGGTGGACAAGAAGGCGGGCTATATGGACGTCTACACCGCCAGCGCCTATCTCCACCGCGGGGACATCGCCGTGGAGATCTTCATGGCCGACACGAAGAAGATCAGCCGGAAGGACATCAGTTCCGTGGCCGAGCGTCAGCTGGGGCGGCTGTGAGCGAGGACGGCAGGACCACCGTGACCGATGCGAATGAGGCGTCCCCCGTGATCGATGCGGGTGGGATGTCCCCCGAGACCGTGCCGCCTGGCCGGCCGCGCAAGCGCGGGCGCACGCTGCTGACCGTCGTTCTGCCCGCCGTGCTCGTCCTGGGCGCGATCGGCGGCGGCGTCACGTTCACCGGCGTCACCGTCGCTTCCGCGGACCGCTCCGCACCGACCGCGGTGTGGGACGAACAGGTCGCGATCGCAGGGCAGGACCCGGCAGAGAGCGCCCTGCGAGGCAAGGCCTCGACACCGCTGAGCAAGCTCTTGCTGCCCGTGCCGGACGGCTATCTCCTCGGACCCGACATCGGGCCGTACGGGAACGACGCCGAGCTGAGCGGGAAGGAGGCGACCGCACTGGCGAAGCAGGGCGGCAAGGGCCTCTCCGGCAAGAAGCGCCGCGAGTTCGAGAAGCGGGTCGACCGGCTCGGCATCCAGGGGATCGCCGTCCGCTCGTTCGCCGCGGGCGACAGCGAGCTCGTGGTCGGCGTCGACATCACGCGCATGAAGGACAAGAAGCGGATCCGCGAGATGTTCGTGCTGCGGAAGGAGCTCGCCGGATTCCTGGAGTTCCCCGCCGGACCGAAGATCTCGGGCCACAAGGACGCGGTCTGCTACCTCACGCCGCAGAGCGAGGAAGGAACGAAGGCGGAGCGGGAGAAGAAGCTGAGCGGCATGCTGTGCATCGCCTACGACTCCGAGGTGCTGGTCACGGTCGACGCCGCGGGGACCCAGCCGCTCGACAAGATCGCTGTGGCCGACCTGGTCAGGAAGCAGCTCGACCACCTCAAGTCCCCCGGGGAGTACGTATGACGACCGACCGGACGGAAGCGGCGACGGTGCCGTCGCAGGAGCGGCCGGAGCGGCCTTCGGAGGACGTGACCGCGGCGGCTCGGACGCCGGCCGCTCCGCGAGCCGTGGAGGGAGTGCCGGCGGAAGCCCCGGAAGCCCTGGGAGCGCCGGAAGCCCTGGGAGCTCCTGAAGCCCTGGAGGCGCCCGTGGCCCCCGGCGCCCCCGCGTCGTCTCCGCCCCTACCGCCCGTCCCGCCCTCGAAGGTTTCGCGGCGCGCGCTGGCGGCCGTCGCCCGCTGGACCGCCGCCGTGCTCGTCTGCGGCGGGCTCGGTGCCGGGACCGCCTACGGCATCGCCTCGATGGAGCGCACCGACGTTCCCGGCCTCGCCACCGAGAGCGACGGCCGCTGGGAGTACCCCCGGCTCACGCTCCCGGCGCTGCCGGAAGGCTCCCCGCGCCCCTTTACCGCCGGCAACGAAGGGGAGGTCCACCACGCGGACCCGCGCGCGCTGCTGCTGCCCGCGCCCGTCGGCGCCACGGTCGACCCCCGGGTGAACGGTGGCTGGGTCAGCGTGGAGCAGTACCTCACGACGTACCGGAAGGACGACCGGACCGAGCTGAGGCAGGCCCTCGCCGACTCCGCACTCCGCCACATCGCGGCCCGCGCCTGGACCACCCCGGACGGCACGACGACCCGTGTCCAGCTGCTGCGGTTCGGCTCCGTGGCCTTCGCCGAGGCGTTCAAGGACGACGCCCTGAAGGCCGGCTCGGTCGACGGACCGCTCCTGGAGGGGGTCGAACAGGTCCGGACGGACGACTCGCTCAGCCGGGTCACCGTGCAGTACACCGCCCGCTACGCCTACGTGGAGGAGCCCGCCGACGCCGAGCAGAGCCGCTGGGCCTACATCCAGGCCGGCGACACCGTGGCCCTGATCACCCAGTCCCGCAAGGGCGAGGCGCTCACGGTCCCGTTCCAGCAGACCGTCGCCCTGCAGAACCAGCTTCTGGGCTAGCGGTACCCGGTGGGTGGCCGGGGGCCCCTTGCCGATCTTGCCGGGGCCGCGGCTGATCCGGCCTGATCGACAAGATGCCCCCTAGACCCACCTCACAGAGAGGGCCGGGCCCCGGCCCACTAAGCTGGGGTCCGGCCCGTTTCGCCTTCACCGCTCATTCGAGGAGCACCCTGTGATCATCTTCTTCGAAGCCCTGCTGGTCCTGGTCTGCGTCGGCGTCCTCGCCTTCACCGGTCTGGCCGTGAAGAAGCTGTACCAGGGCCAGCGCTAATCACCCCTACAGATCGACAGAGCTGCTCATGATCGAGATCCCGTCCGACCTCAACCCGGACCTCGTCCCCCTCGCGTTCCTCCTCGGGACGTGGGAAGGCGCGGGCGTCTCCGACTTCCCCGGCGCCGAGAAGTGCAACTTCGGTCAGTCCGTGACGTTCAGCCACGACGGCCGGGACTTCATCGAGTACGTCTCCCACTCCTGGGTGCTGGACAACGAAGGCAACAAGGTCCGCCCGCTGGAGAGCGAGAGCGGCTACTGGCGGATCGACAAGGACCGCAAGGTCGAGATCGTCATGGTCCGTGACCAGGGCATCGTGGAGATCTGGTACGGCGAGCTCGCCGCCCAGAAGCCGCAGATCGACCTCGTGACCGACGCCGTCGCCCGTACCGCCGCCGCCGGCGCGTACAGCGGTGGCAAGCGGCTCTACGGCTACGTCAAGGGCGACCTCATGTGGGTGGGCGAGAAGGCCACCCCCGAGGTCCCGCTGCGGCCGTACATGTCGGCGCACCTGAAGAAGGTCGTGACGCCCGAGGAGGTCGCGGAGATGGCGCGCGGCCTCGGCGACCTGCCGGACGACGGCATCGCCTTCTTCAAGTAGGCCCTCCGAACCTCCCGGTATCGCGCCACGCCCTCCTACACTGGGGGGCGTGGTGAGCACCGACTGGAAGAGCGACCTGCGGCAGCGCGGCTACCGGCTGACGCCCCAGCGTCAGCTTGTCCTGGAGGCCGTCGACACGCTCGAACACGCGACGCCCGACGACATCCTCGGCCAGGTCCGCAAGACGGCCTCCGGCGTCAACATCTCCACCGTGTACCGCACGCTGGAGCTGCTGGAGGAGCTGGGCCTCGTCAGCCACGCCCATCTGGGGCACGGAGCCCCGACGTACCACCTCGCCGACCGGCACCACCATCTGCACCTGGTGTGCCGGGACTGTACGAACGTCATCGAGGCGGATGTCGACATCGCCGCCGAGTTCACCGGCAAGCTCCGGGAGACGTTCGGGTTCGACACGGACCTGAAGCATTTCGCGATCTTCGGCCGCTGCGCGGACTGTTCGAACAAGGACGAGGCCACGCGGTCGTAGGCTGGTCCCCATGCAGCGTCATTCCACGCACAGCCCTCTGCTCTCCCTGCCCGGCGCCGTTCCGGCCGAAGGCCGTGACGAAGGCGTCGCCGCGCACTACGGCGACCTGTTCCGTGAGCAGCGCGCCCTCGCCGCCGGCACCGGTTTCGTCGATCTCTCCCACCGCGGTGTCGTCACCGTCACCGGGGACGACCGGCTGAGCTGGCTGCACCTGCTGCTCACCCAGCACGTCTCGGCGCTTCCGGCCGGCCAGGCCACCGAGGCGCTGATCCTCTCCGCCAACGGTCACATCGAGCACGCCCTCTACCTCGTCGACGACGGCGAGACCGTCTGGGCGCACGTCGAGCCGGGCACGCAGGAGGAGCTCATCGCCTATCTGGAGTCGATGAAGTTCTTCTACCGCGTGGAGGTCGCCGACCGTACGGAGGAGGTCGCCGTCGTCCATCTGCCGGCCGGGTCCATCGCCGAGGTGCCGGAGGGCGTGGTCGTACGGGAGACCCCGCACGGCCGTGACCTGTTCCTGCCGCGGGCGGAGCTGGAGTCCTTCGGGGCCACGCACGGCCCGGCCGCCGGGATCCTCGCGTACGAGGCGCTGCGGGTCGAGACGCACCGGCCGCGGCTCGGATTCGAGACCGACCACCGGACGATCCCGCACGAGCTCGGCTGGATCGGCAGCGCGGTGCACCTGCAGAAGGGCTGCTACCGCGGTCAGGAGACCGTGGCGCGCGTCCACAACCTGGGGAAGCCGCCCCGGCGGCTCGTCTTCCTGCACCTGGACGGCAGCGAGGTCCATCTGCCCGGCCCCGGCACCCCGATCCGGCTCGCGTCGGACGGCGCCGAGGGCCGCCAGCTCGGCTTCGTCACCACCTCGGCGCGCCACCACGAGCTGGGGCCGATCGCGCTGGCGATGCTGAAGCGGAACGTGCCGGTGGACGCGAAGCTGCTCGCCGGGGACACGGCGGCGGCGCAGGAGACGGTCGTAGAGCCGTAACGCCGTAAAGCCGCAGAACCCTGAGTCCTGAGCCGTGCGGACTGAGCCCTACGGGCGGCGGCGGGAGGCTCAGACCTCGATCAGGACCGTGAACGGGCCGTGATTCGTGAGCGAGACGCGCATGTCCGCTCCGAACCGGCCCGTCTCCACCTTCGCGCCCAGCTCGCGCAGCCGCTCCACGACCTCGTCGACGAGGGGCTCGGCGACCGGGCCGGGCGCCGCGGCGTTCCAGGTGGGCCGACGGCCCTTCCGCGCGTCCCCGTAGAGGGTGAACTGCGAAATCACCAGCAAGGGCGCATTCGTGTCCGAACAGGATTTCTCGTCCTCCAGAATCCGGACGGACCACAGCTTTCTGGCCAACTGGGCGGCCTTCTCCGGTGTGTCGTCGTGGGTCACTCCCACCAGCACACACAGTCCCTCGCCGACGATCTCGCCGACCGTCTCTCCTGCTACGACGACGCTCGCGCCGTCCACTCTCTGCACCACCGCACGCATACGGACCAACCTACCGACCCGACTCGTCTGGGGCTGAACGGGTGCAGAGCGCCTGCACACACACGTGCGGGGGTGGCACCATGCGTGTCAGGCGGTGCGGCTCCGCACCGGTCGAGGGGACGATTCACATGAGTGCACATGGCGCCGGGCAGACGCCGTCCGGTCCCGTACCGCTGACCCGAGTCGGCGCGGCCGTACGTCCACCGGTGCAGCGCACGGCGGCTCCGTCGCTGCCGGAACCGCCACAGCCGGACATCGCCGGGCTTCGGCTGCCCGAGCTGCGGGCCCTGCGCCGCGACGCCCAGGGCGACGAGGCGGACCTCAGCTATGTGCGACGGATGCTCCAGGGCCGGATCGACATCCTGCGGGCGGAGCTGGCCCGCCGTACGGATCCGGAGGCGTCGGTCATGGACCGGCTCTCGGAGATCCTCGCGGACGCGCCCTCCCGGCTGCGGACCTCGGCGCGGCACGTGACGCTGTCGACGCCGCGGAGCGAGGAGTACCGGCGGCTCGCGACCGAGATGCTGTCGGAGGTCGAGCTGTCGGACCTCTCCGCCCGCACGGACGACGAGCTGCACACGGCGATGGGGCGGCTCGCGGGCTACGAACAGCAGGTCTCGCAGCGCAGGCAGCAGCTCCAGCGGACGGCCGACGACTGCAGCGCGGAGATCGCCCGCCGCTACCGCGAGGGCGAGGCGCAGGTGGACGACCTGCTGATGTGAGGCGGGCGGCGGCTCCGGGCGGCGAGAGGCACGCGGCCCGCCCATGGAGGGACCGCGCCGGGCGGCGAGGGGGACGGCCCACATGGAGGGGCGGAGCCGTGCGGCTCCGCCCGGGGAGCCGGACGAAACTCACGTGCGAAGGGCGGGAGGCCGCGCATAACCTCGGTGGATGAGCCTTGAGGTGCGCGCCGTCGACGAGTCCGAGTACGCCGACTGGGTGCGGGCGGTTCACACGGGCTTCCTGCGGCCCCCCGTCGTGTCGGACGAGGAGGTCGCCGACCGGCTGCCGCACACCGACCTCACGCGCGTCCTCGGCGTCTTCGACCGGGGGCGGGTCGTCGCCACCTTCCGGTCGTTCACCCAGGAGCTGAGCGCGGTCGGCGGCGGCACGCTCGTCGCCGACGCCGTCTCCGGCGTCACCGTCTCCGCGACCCACCGCCGCCGCGGCCTGCTCCGCCGCATGATGGCGGCCGACCTCGACGCGGCGCGGGAGCGCGGCGACGCCGTCGCCACGCTGATCGCCGCCGAGTACCCGATCTACGGCCGGTACGGCTTCGGACCCGCGACCTGGACGACCGAGTGGACCGTCGACGTCCGGCGCGCCGGCCTCGACCCGCGCCGCTCCGGCCGGCCCGAGGACGGCGGGCGGATCGACTTCGCCGACGGCGAGGAGATCCGGAAGATCGGCCCCGGGCTCCATCGCGCCCTGGCCGGCGCCCGCGCCGGCATCGTCGGCCGCGACGCCCGTGGCTGGGACCTCGGCACCGGCCTCGGCCACCAGAGCCGGCCCTGGACCGAACCGTTCTACGCCGTCTACCGCGACGGGGACGGGACGGCGCAGGGGTTCGCCGCCTACACCTGCGACGACAAGTGGGAGGACGGCAAGCAGCCCCTCAACACCGCCACCGTCCGGGATCTGATCGCCGTCACGCCGGCCGCCGAGCGCGCGCTGTGGATGTTCCTGTGCTCCCTCGACTGGGTCACCACCGTCACGTCGGGTCACCGCGCCCCCGACGACCTCCTGCCGCTGCTCCTGCCGGACCCGCGCGCCGCCCGTGTCACCACGCACGCCGACATGCTGTGGGTCCGGGTCCTGGACGTCGTCAAGGTCCTGGAGGGCCGTACGTACGGAGCCACGGGCGGTCTCGTCCTCGAACTGCGGGACGCCGACGGGCCGGCGGGCGGCCGCTACCGCCTCGACGCCTCCCCGGAGGGCGCCGCCTGCTCCCGTACCACCGCGTCCGCGGACCTCGTCCTCGACGTCGCCGAGTTGGGCACCCTCTCGCTCGGCGACGAGTCGGTCGTACGGCTCGCGGCCCTGGGCCGGGTGGAGGAGGTCTGCCCGGGCGCCGCCGCCCTCGCCGACGTGCTGCTGCGGACCCCGCGCAGGCCCTGGTGCCCGGACATCTTCTGACCCGGCCCGATGCCGGGGCGACCCGGGCCCGCCACCGTTCCGGCCGGGCCCGGCACCTGGTCCGGCCGGGGCTGTCCGGGCCGCCCGGTCCTCACCTCGTACGCAGCCGGAAGAGGCTCTCCGAAGCCGTCACCGCGAGGGCGAGCAGCCCGGCGCACCAGCCGAGCGCGATCCAGGGCGTGTCGCCCACCGGCTGGTCGAGCAGCAGTCCGCGCAGGGACTCGATCACCGGGGTCACCGGCTGGTGTTCGGCGAAGCCGTGCAGCCAGCCGGGCATGGTGTCGATCGGTACGAACGCGCTGCTCGGGTAGGGCAGGAACATCATGAGGAAGGTGAAGCCGCCGGCCGCCTCCGGTGTTCTCGCGAGCAGTCCGGCGGCGGCCGACAGCCACGAGATGGCGGTGATGAAGGCGACGAGCAGGCCGAGGGCCGCGAGCCAGCCGAGTGGGGTCGCCGTGGGCCGGAAGCCGATCAGGAAGGCGACGCCGAAGACGAGCACGGTGGCGAGCAGGTTGCGGGCCACGCTGGCGCCCACATGCCCGGCCAGGATCGGCGTACCGCCGACGTCGAGCGACCGGAAGCGGTCGATGATCCCGCCCTTCATGTCCTCGCTGACGCTGACGGCGGTGCTCGCGGAGCCGAATCCGGCGCACAGGAGCAGGACGCCGGGGACGACGTAGGTGACGTAGCGCGTCCCGGTGTCGATGGCTCCGCCGAAGAAGTACACGAAGATCAGCATCAGCATGACCGGGAGCATCATCGAGGTGATGACGGCGTCCGGGTTGCGGCGGCTGAGGCGGATGCCGCGGCCGGTCAGGATGCGCGCGGTGGTCAGCGTGTCAGGCATGGGCGGGCTCCCGGGGGTCGCGTGAGGGGTCGTCGGCGTCGTCGCGTGCGGTGAGGGTCAGGAAGACGTCGTCGAGCGTCGCGGTGTGCAGGGTGAAGTGCGTGATGTCCCGGCGCTGCGGGTCGAGTTCGTCGAGGAGGGCCCGGACGTGGACGGCGCTGCCGTCGGTGGGGACGCCGAGGGTGAGGGTCTCGGGGGAGCGGTGGACCGCCCGGTCCGCCAGCCGCAGGTAGGCGTGCTCGTCGGCGAGGACGAGGTCGAGGCGGTGGCCCGCGACGCGTGACTTGAGCGCGTCGGGGGTGCCCTCCGCCACGATCCGGCCGGAGTCCAGGACGGCGATCCGGTCGGCGAGCCGGTCGGCCTCCTCCAGGTACTGGGTGGTCAGGAAGACCGTCGTGCCGTCCGCCGCGAGGTCGCGGACGACCTGCCAGAGCTCCTGGCGGCTGCGGGGGTCGAGGCCCGTGGTGGGCTCGTCGAGGAACATCACCTCGACGCGGCGGACGAGCCCCGCGGCGAGGTCGAGGCGGCGGCGCATGCCTCCGGAGTACGTCCCGGCCCGGCGGCGGCCGGCGTCGGCGAGGCCGAAGCGTTCCAGGAGCTCGGCGGCGCGCCGGTCGGCGTCCCGGCGGGAGAGCCCGGAGAGCCGGGCGGCCATGCGGAGGTTCTCGGCGCCGGTCTGCATGTCGTCGACGGCGGCGAACTGGCCGGTGAGGCTGATGGATCGGCGGACGTCGGCGCGTCGGGCGACGACGTCGTGCCCCGCCACGCGCGCGTGTCCGGCGTCGGGCCGGGTGAGGGTGGTGAGGATGCGGACGGTGGTGGTCTTGCCGGCGCCGTTGGGGCCGAGGAGGGCGAAGACGGAGCTCCGCTCGACGCGGAGGTCGAGGGATTCGAGGACCGTGACGGTCCCGTACGCCTTGCGCAGGCCGGCGGTTTCGACCGCGGGCCCGGAGGTGGGTGGGGTGGCGGATGGCATGACGGCTCCTGCTCCTCGAGCTCGGACACGTGCTGCGGACGGATCGCGCGAACGCGTACTGCGTATGCCCTACGCGTTATTGCGTAAGGGTTACGCATTACTAGGATGGCCGTCAAGCGCGAGGTGTGGAGGCGGCGACTCATGGCGGACGACAAGAGCGGTGGCGGGACGTTCCTGCCCGCGAGCATCGAGGCCGCCTGGGGTCTGCGGGAGCGGCCCTCCAAAGGGCCCAAGCCCGGCCTCACCCTCGACCGGATCGTCGCCGCGGCCGTCGGCGTCGCCGCGGCCGAGGGGCTCGACGCCGTCTCCATGGGGCGGATCGCCAAGGAGTTGGGCGTCTCCCCGATGTCGCTCTACCGCTACGTGGGCGCGAAGAGCGAGCTGTACGTCC
Source organism: Streptomyces sp. NPDC036822 (assembly GCF_055609145.1). Taxonomy (NCBI): domain Bacteria; kingdom Bacillati; phylum Actinomycetota; class Actinomycetes; order Kitasatosporales; family Streptomycetaceae; genus Streptomyces; species Streptomyces sp. NPDC036822. Next base: position 437,061 of record NZ_JBVJPY010000006.1, on the reverse strand, counting down.
TGATGACGGACGCGGCGACCGGCGCCCCGCCGGAGATGTTCCCGCCCGGTACGCCGTGGCGGGAGGCGATGGAGGCGTGGGCCTGGGCGATGCGCGACCTCTACCTGCGCAACCTGTGGCTGGTCCGCGTCCCCGTTTCGGGGCCGCCCGCGACACCGCACACCGTCGCCTGGTGGGAGAAGGGCATGGTGGCCCTGGCGAGCACCGGCCTCGACGAGGGCGCCAAGATCTCGGTCATCCTGCTGGTGAGCGGATTCGTGAAGAGCGACGCCATGACGAGCGCCGACCTCGCCGCCGCGATCGCCGCGAGCGGGGAGGAGGCGGACGTCGTGATGGCCCGGTACAGCCAGATGCTGCGCCGCCTCGCCGATCCGGAGCGCTACCCGGCGGTGGCCAGGATGCTGGAGTCGGGGGTCCTCGACGAGCCGGACGAGCCGGACTACGAGTTCCGCTTCGGCCTGGCGCGGCTCCTGGACGGGGTCGCGGTCCTGGTGGACGGGCCGGCGGGAGACGTCTCGTAACGAGGCGGGCCGGGGGTCTCGCGGGGTGGCGGGGGCTCAGCCGGCCGTGGGGTCTCGCGAAGGGGCGGGGGCTCAGCCGGCCGTGGGGCCTCGTGCGGCGTGCGGGGCCAGGGGTGCGTACGCGGCCGGGGGTCCCGCGGGCACGGCTGGGGCCTCGGCGGGCGGTCGGGGGCCCGCCGTCCTGCGTCCCGGCGTGCGGTCAGCCGGATCATCGCGCGGCAACCCGCCGCCGAGGCAACGGAGTTCGGCGGCGGGCGTCGGTCGGCGGGCCTGCCGGCTCAGTGGGCCGTGAGACGGGCCTCGCGCTCGGCGGTCACGACGGGCGCCTCCACCCGCGACGGGCCCTCCGGCGCCGACAGGGCCTCCGTCGGCGCCGGGCCGTCCGCCTGGGGGGCGCGGTCCGTCCCCGCCCGGCCGTCCGCCTGGGGAACGCCGTCCGTCCCCGCCCGTCCGCCCGACTGGGAGGCGCGGTCCGTCCCCGCCCGGCCCTCCGTCCGGGGCCGGCGCAGGACCGTGGCCGCGACGGCGAGGGCGGCGACGAGGAGGCCGGCGCCCACCGCGAAGGCGAGGTGGTAGCCGCCGGTCAGCGCCTCGGGGGCGGGACGGCCCGCCTCCGTGAGGCTCTCGGTACGCGAGGCGGCCAGGGTGGAGAGGACCGCGACGCCGAGGGCCATGCCGATCTGCTGGGTGGTGTTGAACAGGCCGGAGGCGAGTCCCGCGTCCTCCTCCTTCGCGCCGGACATCCCCAGCGAGGTGAGGGCCGGGAGCGCGAGGCCGAAGCCGGCCGCGAGGAGCATGACGGGCAGCAGGTCGGTGACGTACGAGGCCCGCACGGGCACCCGGGTCAGCAGCCCGAGGACGCCGATCAGGAGGACGAGGCCGGTCAGCAGCATGGTGCGTTCGCCGAAGCGGGCGCTCAGGCGGGCGGAGACGCCCAGGGACACGGCGCCGATGACGGCCGCCGCCGGGAGCATCGCGAGACCGGTCTCCGCGGCGCCGTACCCGAGGACCTTCTGCAGGTAGAGCGCGACGAGGATCTGGAACGAGAAGAGCGCGGCGACCATCAGCATCTGGACCATGTTGGCGCCCAGGACGCTGCGCGAGTGGAAGATCCGCAGCGGCATGAGCGGGTTCCGCGCCGTGGCCTGGCGGACGACGAAGCCCGCGAGGAGGGCGAGCGCGAGGCCGCCGAGGCCGAGCGTGTGGGCCGAGCCGGCGCCGTGTTCCTCGACCTTGACGACGGCGTAGATGCCGAGCATCAGCCCGGACGTGACCAGCAGGGCGCCGACGAGGTCGGCTCCGGCCTTCAGGCCGAGGCCGCGGTCGCCGGGGAGGGCGGGGAGGGCGACGAGGAGGACCGCGATGCCGATGGGCAGGTTGATGAAGAAGATCCAGTGCCAGGTGAGCGCGTCGGTCAGGACGCCGCCGAGCACCTGCCCGAGGGAGGCACCGGCCGCGCCGGTGAAGCTGAAGACCGCGATGGCTTTGGCTCGTTCGCGCGGGGCGGTGAACAAGGTGACCAGGATGCCCAGGCTGACGGCGGAGGCCATGGCGCTGCCGGCTCCCTGGAGGAAGCGGGCGGCGATCAGCACGCCGGGGGAGCCGGCCACGCCTGCCAGGAGGGAGGCGGCGGTGAACACGCCCGTACCCGCGAGGAACATCCGCTTGCGGCCGATGAGGTCGCCGAGGCGCCCGGCGAGGAGGAGCAGGGACCCGAAGGCGATGAGGTAGGCGTTGACGACCCAGCTCAGGCCGACCGGGGTGAATCCGAGGTCGCCCTGGATGGCCGGCATGGCGACGGTGACGATGCTGCCGTCGAGGATCGTCATGAGCATCCCGGTGGACAGGACGCCCAGGGCGAGCCGGCGGGAGCGGGCGGGGGCCCCGGAGGCGGTGTCGGTGAGGGGGTCAGCGGGGGAATCGGTGGCGGGCATCGCGGTCACTCCTGTCGTCGGACGGCAACAGAAACGACCGTAGCAGATAGTTTTGTTGCAGACTATCTTTTACGGATCGATGGCGTTCGGGGCGCGGACCCGCGTCCGGGGGTCATCCCTTCTGGCGCGCCCTCCTGGCCTGCCGCGGGCCCTCGACGGGAGTTTCCAGGTGGCCGGTGACCAGGCGGTTCAACGCCCGGAGCAGGACCACACGCTCTTCTTCGGGCAGGGAGCCGAGGGCGTTCTCGTGGACGCGGTCGACGATCTTCTGGCTCTCCCCGGCGACCTTCGCCCCCTTCTCCGTCACGGCGATGATCCGCGCCCGCCGGTCGGCACTCGACGGCCGCCGCTCGGCGAGGCCGGCCTTCTCCAGCGCGTCGACGGTCACCACCATCGTGGTCTTGTCCATGTCGCCGATCTCGGCGAGCTGTGCCTGGGTCCGCTCCTCCTCCAGGGCGTGCACCAGGACGCAGTGCATACGGGGAGTGAGCCCGATCTCCCCGAGCTCGGCGCTCATCCGCGTCCTCAGGACGTGGCTGGTGTGATCCAGCAGGAAGGAGAGGTCCGGCTCGGTACGGGTGGGTGCCATGGCTGTCATGTCGGCCAGGGTAGAGGAAGTCGATCCGTCACGGATTATCAGGAAGCGGACGACCGGAGCCACGGATCCGCTCCCGCCGCCGCCCGGCGGCTTCGCCCGACCTTCTGTGCCCAGGCCTCGTGCGGGCTGCTACGGCTGCCCGATGCGGCAGGCTGGGTGCATGGAACCCACGGCGAGCGGCGTGACGGAGAGCGGGAGCGTGGCCGAGGGCGCCGGCGCGCATGCGGGGCGGCCGCTGCTCTTCCTCGACGTCGACGGGCCGCTGATCCCCTTCGGCCCACCACCGCCCCGGCATCCGCACGGCCACCCGACGTACGGCCCCGCCGACGCCGCGCACCCCCTCCTCGGCAGGATCGATCCCGCGCACGGGCCCCGGCTGGCCGCGCTGCCGTGCGAGCTGGTGTGGGCCACGACGTGGATGTCCGACGCGAACGGCGGCGTCGCGCCCCGCCTCGGACTGCCGGAGCTGCCCGTGGTGGTCTGGCCGGACCCGCCCCCCGAGAACGCCTGGCACGGTCTCCACTGGAAGACCCGGCCCCTGGTGGCGTGGGCGGCGGGCCGCCCCTTCGTCTGGGTGGACGACGAGATCACCCACAGTGACCGCTCCTGGGTGTCCGCCCACCACCCCGCCCCGGCGCTCCTGCACCGCGTCGAACCCGGAGTCGGCCTCGTGAAGGCCGACTTCGAGACGATCGCGGCCTGGCTCGGCCGCTTGTGACACGCGGGGGGCCCAGCCCGGAGGCGGGGTCAGGGACGCGCGACACACTTGCAAGCAGTTGCTTGCAATAGTTAGCGGGGTCTGGCAAGGTCGCAGCATGGCATCACTCAACGTCGGCAATCTCGGCGAGTACCTCCGCGAGCAGCGGCGCTCCGCGCAGCTGTCCCTGCGGCAGCTCGCCGACGCCGCCGGGGTGTCGAACCCGTATCTGAGCCAGATCGAGCGCGGACTGCGCAAGCCCAGCGCCGAGGTGCTGCAGCAGGTCGCCAAGGCGCTGCGGATCTCCGCCGAGACGCTGTACGTGCAGGCCGGGATCCTCGACGAGAAGGAGCGGGAGGAGCTGGAGACGCGCGCCGTCATACTGGCCGATCCCTCGATCAACGAGCGGCAGAAGCAGGTACTGCTCCAGATCTACGACTCCTTCCGCAAGGAGAACGCCGCCGAGAGCGCCGAGAACGCCGCGCGTGCGGCGCGGACCGCGCCGGGTGACGACGCGGGCGCCGACTCCGGTGCCGGTACGGGTACGGACCCGGGCGCCGACGTGGGTGCCGAACGATCCTCGAACGACCCTCGAACCAGTACGTGACGTCCGGGAGGACCACCACCATGGCCATCATCGAAGAACTGCGTACCCCCCTCTACTTCGCCGCCGGGACCGCCGATCTCGCCGTCCAGCAGGCCAGGAAGGTGCCCGGGCTGATCGAGCAGATCGCCGCCGAGGCCCCCGCGCGGATCGAGGCCGTGCGCAAGACGGACCCGAAGGCCGTGCAGGAGAAGGTGTCGGAGCGGGCCAAGGAGGCCCAGGTCACCGTGCAGTCCAAGCTCGCCGAGGTCGTGGGCAACTTCGACACCGACCTGAAGAAGCTGGGCGAGCAGGCCCAGGACCTGGCCCTGCGCGGTGTCGGTGTGGCCGCCGAGTACGCGGTCAAGGCCCGGGAGAAGTACGAGGAGGTCGCCGCGCACGGCGAGGAGGCCGTGCGTTCCTGGCGCGGTGAGGCCGCCGACGAGATCACCGAGATCGCCATCGTCGTCGAGCCGGAGGCGAAGACCGAGTCGGAGAAGGCGGGGACCGCCGAGGTGAAGGCGGCCGCCACGTCCGCGGAGCCCAAGACCGGCCGCAAGGCCGCCGTCCGCAAGCCCGCCGCCAAGAAGACCACGGCCGCCACGGAGCAGTGACCCCCGCGGCGTGACATAAGCCCGGGCACCGATCAGGGTGCCCGGGGCTTTGAACCGGGTACCTTGGCCGCGAGGCGCTCCATCCACTCACGAGGCGGTGCTACGCATGTTGCGCGCGGGATTCGACTCCATCATCTGGCTGGTGATCGGCCTGGTCTTCATCGGCTTCGCCGTCACCGCGCTCGTCTTCGCGGCCATGGCGCGCGAGGACGCCTACCGCGCGGCCGACAAGCAGACCAAGAAGTTCTGGCTGATCCTCCTGGGCATCAACCTCGCCCTCAACCTGCTGCTGCCGATGCTCTTCCTCCAGATCGCCGGCCTCATCGCGGCCATCGTCTTCATGGTCGACGTCCGGCCCGCCATCCGGCAGATCTCCGGCGGAGGCGGCGGCCGTCGCGGCGGCTCCAGCAGCGACGGGCCCTACGGCCCGTACAACGGCGGCCGCTAGCGGAATCGATCGCCAGGCGCGAGAGGCCCGCTCGCGCGAGGCCGACCGGGACGCGTGCCCCGCGCGGCGGCCCGTCGCGCGAGGACGCCGATCGAGTGGTGAGGGCCCGGGCTCAGCCCCGGGCCCTTTCCAGTGCCAGGACCGCCACGTCGTCCGTCAGCTCGCCGCCGTTCAGCGACCGGACCTCCGTCACCGCCGCCTCCAGGAGCTCCTCGCCCCGCAGCCCCTCCGCCAGCTGCCGGTTGATCATCGCGACCATCCCGTCCTGGCCGAGCCGCGGCGAGCCCGGGCCCGCCGAGCGGCCCTCGATCAGCCCGTCCGTGTACATCAGCAGGCTCCACGTCCCGCCCAGCTCCACCTGGCGGCGCGGCCAGCGGGCGCGCGGCAGCAGGCCGAGGGCCGGGCCGCCGTCCTCGTACGGCAGGAGCCGCGCCGCCGCGCCCGCCCGGGCGATCAGCGGCGAGGGGTGCCCGGCCAGGCACAGGCCGGCCCGGCGCCCGTCCGGCGCGATGTCGACCGTGCAGAGCGTCGCGAAGATCTCCTCGCTCTCCCGCTCGTGCTCCAGCACCTGCTGGAGCGTGGAGAGCAGCTCGTCCCCGCACAGGCCCGCGAAGGTCAGCGCCCGCCACGCGATGCGCAGCTCCACGCCGAGCGCGGCCTCGTCCGGGCCGTGCCCGCAGACGTCGCCGATCATGGCGTGCACCGTGCCGTCCGGGGTGCGGACGGTGTCGTAGAAGTCGCCGCCGAGCAGCGCACGCGAGCGGCCGGGGCGGTAGCGGGCCGCGAACCGCAGGTCGGAGCCCTCCAGCAGGGGAGTGGGCAGCAGCCCGCGCTCGAGCCGGGCGTTCTCCTGGGCCCGCAGCCGCGACTCGGCCAGCTTCACCTGCACGGCGTCCGCCCGCTTGCGCTCCACCGCGTACCGGATCGCCCGGCTCAGCAGCCTGCCGTCGAGCTCCTCGCGGAAGAGGTGGTCCTGCGCCCCCACCCGTACGGCCTCCGCCGCCAGCTCCGCGTCCGCCGAGGCGGCGAGCGCCAGGACGGCGTGGCGCGGCGCGAGCCGCAGGACGTGCCGCAGCGGGGCCAGGGGGTCGTCGCCGGCCGCCCGGGGCCCGGGAAGGGCGAGGTCGACCAGGACGCAGTGCACGTCGTCCGTGAGCAGCCGCTCGGCCTCGGTGAGGTTACGGGCGGTACGGATCCGGACGCGGGTCCCGTCGGCGTCGAGCATCTCGGGTACGGCGAGGGCACCCGCCGGGTCGTCCTCGACGACCAGAAGGGTCAGGTCGGTGCCTGTCGTCGCCGTGGCGACGGTGGCGGCCGTGGCAGCCGGGGCGGCGGTGACAGCGCCTGGCGCCGCAGCAGAGACGCTTCTCTGTCGCGGTACGGGTATGGGCATCGGCTTTGTTTCCTTCCCTCCCCCCGAGGGCGCGGCGTGACGACGAACGACGTCCCGCCAGACGGGGACCATAGCGCCACCCCGACGGGCAACGGAATGGTGATCACGGCACGAGCACGGAAGTGAGGTTGGCATATGCCGCGCATGGGGAGGTTGTTGCCCGCCGGGCCATGACGAACATCACGCCCGGCCCGGCCCGGAGGTCCCGTCGCGTCACTCCGGGCGGACGACTCCCAGGATCTCCATCGAGCCCGCTCCCGCGATCGTCACGTTCCGGCCCGGCCGCGGCGCGTGCACCATGGCGCCGTCGCCGATGTACATCCCGATGTGGCTGGCGTCCTTGAAGTAGACGATCAGGTCACCCGGCCGCATGTCCTTGATGTCCACCCGCGGCAGCAGCCGCCACTGCTCCTGCGAGGTGCGCGGGATGGGCCGGCCCGCCGCGCCCCAGGCGCTCTGGGTCAGGCCGGAGCAGTCGAACGAGCCCGGGCCCTCCGCGCCCCAGACGTACGGCTTGCCGATCTGCGCCGTCGCGTACCGGACGGCCTGCTTGCCGCGCGCTGTCGCCTTCCCGTCGAGGCCCTTGAGGACGCCGGTGCCCAGCCAGGCCGTCTGGGCCCGGTACCGCTCCTGCTCCTCCATGCGCAGCAGGCGCGCCAGCTCCTCGGCCTCCAGCTCGGACTCGAGCTTGCGGGCCGCGGCGATCTTGGCCTCGATGTCCTTCTTCGCCTTGGCCTGCTTGACGCGGTTGGCCTCCAGCTTGGTCCAGTTGGTGCCGGCTTCCTTGGCGTAGAGGGTCAATTCCCCCTGGGTCCGGTTCAGTTCCACGAGGAGGTCGCTGGTGGCCTTGTGGCCCTGCTTGAGCCGCCCCGCGTTGTCGAGGAAGAGCTGCGGGTCGTCGGTCAGGACGAACTGGGCGCCGTCGGGAAGGCCGCCGTTGCGGTACTGGGCGCGGGCCGCCGCGCCCGCCTGGGCCTTGAGCCGGTCGATCTTCTCGCGGCCGGCCACGATCATCCGGGCCAGCTTCACGATCTCGGCGGACTGCTCCTTGGTCTGCTCCTCGGCGAGGTTGTACGCGTCGGTGGCGACGGCGGCCTGACGGTACAGACCGTCTATCTCCCCGCGTACCTCTTCGAGGGTCTTCTCGGGCGCGGCGGGGGCCCCGGGCGGCAGCGGTGCGGCGGTGGCGGTCAGGGTCAGTGCGGGCGAAGCCAGGACCGTCAGGGCGCAGACCACGGTGATCGCGGTGGTGGCATGGCGGCGTCGGTTCACTATCTCCCCCTCGGACGGCCTTGCATCCCGAATCTGATTTACCGTCAGTAACTTGCTGGTGACCTGGCGATAGTGCCATGCGAAGCCCGAAAGCGACAGGGGAAACCTGGGCTTGTCGGGCCAGTTCCCCCGACCAGGGACGAGTGTGCGGCGTGTCGCGTTCCGCAAGCGGCGGAAATTCAGCCGGATGTGACGAGCGCGACGTTCCCGCGCCCCGCGCCAGGCCCTCCCGCGCGGCGGTGTTCACGCCACCGTCGCTCCCGCGCCAGACCCTCCCGCGCGGCGGTCGCGGCAGCGTTCCCCTCCCCCCGCGCCGCGTCCTCCCGCCGGGCCTCCCTCCACGCCCCATCGCCGGGCGGCGCTCACACGACCGGCGCCAGGGCCTCCCAGCGCACCGTCACCTCTCCCTGCCGCCAGCGTCGGTGGCCGTCCGTCAGCGGCCAGTCCGCCGCCAGGTCCCGCACGGCCCGGATCCAGCGCTGCCGCGCGCCGAGCGAGGCGTACGGAGCCGCCGCCGCCCACGCCCGGTCGAAGTCGCGCAGGAAGGCGTGCACCGGCTCACCCGGCACGTTGCGGTGGATGAGGGCCTTCGGCAGCCGCTCCGCGAGGTCGGAGGGGCGCTCCAGGGAGGCGAGGCGGGTCGCGAAGGTCACCGTCCGCGGCCCGGACCGGTCGAGCGCCACCCACACGTGCCGCCGCCCGATCTCGTCGCAGGTCCCCTCCACCAGCAGCCCGTCAGGCCCGAGCCGCGCGCACAGGCGCGCCCACACAGCGGCGACCTCGCCCTCGTCGTACTGCCGCAGCACGTTCGCCGCCCGGATCAGCGCGACCTCGCCCGGCACCGGGACCTCGAAGCCGCCGTGCAGGAAGGTCAGGCCCTCGCGTTCGTACGGCCGGGCGGCGGCGACCCGGGACGGCTCGATCTCGATGCCGACGACCTCGGCGCGCGGATCGGCGGTCCGCAGCCGTCCCAGCAGCTCGACGGCCGTCCAGGGGGCCGCGCCGTACCCCAGGTCCACGGCGACGGGCGGCGCGGGCGACCGGCGCAGGGCCGGGCCGTGGACGGCGGCGATCCAGCGGTCCATGCGGCGGAGCCGGTTCGGGTGGGTGGTCCCGCGGGTCGCCGTGCCGACCGGTCGGGTCCCGGCGAGCGACGCGCGGGCGGGGCGACCCCGGCCGGAGCCGTCGGGGAGGGGGGTGCGCGGGGCCATGGGACGAGCCTAAGCGGTGCGCCACGCCGCCCCGCGCGGGCAATGAATTGGCAAAACGGAAATGGATGGCGTCATTCCGGTGTTGTGCCGCCAGGAGGGCGACGTGGGTCGTCCGGTTCGCCGTGCCCCGGCCTGCCGTACCCGCTCCGCAACGCCTCCCGCTGACCGTTATGCCTCGCTCCGAGCGGAAGGACCGTCGACGTGAGCCAGTACGTGTCCCGGCTCGCCGGCTCCCTGGCGACACCGTCCAGGCTCCGGCTCCCCGGCCGTCCCCGCACCCCCCGCCGGGTGGCCATGCTCAGCGTCCACACCTCGCCCCTCCACCAGCCGGGAACCGGCGACGCGGGAGGCATGAACGTCTACATCGTCGAGCTGGCCAAGCGCCTCGCCGCGATCAACATCGAGGTCGAGATCTTCACCCGCGCCACCACCGGAGGCCTCGCCCCGGTCGTCGAGCTCGCGCCCGGCGTCCTCGTGCGGCACGTGGACGCCGGACCGTACGAGGGCCTGGCCAAGGAGGAGCTGCCGGCCCAGCTCTGCGCCTTCACGCACGGGGTCATGCAGGCGTGGGCGGGCCACCGCCCGGGCCACTACGACCTGGTCCACTCCCACTACTGGCTCTCCGGCCACGTCGGATGGCTCGCCGCCGAACGCTGGGGCGTCCCGCTCGTGCACGCCATGCACACCATGGCCAAGGTCAAGAACGCGGCGCTCGCGGAGGGCGACACTCCCGAGCCCGCGGCCCGGGTGATCGGCGAGACCCAGATCGTCTCCGCCGCCGATCGGCTGATCGCCAACACCGCCGAGGAGGCCGACGAGCTGGTCCGCTTCTACGAGGCCGACCCCGGCAAGGTCGCCGTCGTGCACCCCGGCGTGAACCTCGACCACTTCCGCCCCGCGGACGGCCGCGCGGCCGCCCGGGCCCGCCTCGGCCTGCCCGCCGACGCCTTCATCCCGGTCTTCGCGGGCCGCATCCAGCCGCTGAAGGCCCCCGACATCCTGCTGCGGGCGGTGGCCCTGCTGCTCGACCGGGACCCCTCCCTGCGCTCCCGCATGGTCGTGCCGGTCGTCGGCGGGCCGAGCGGCAGCGGCCTGGCCAAGCCGGAGAACCTGCAGAAGCTGGCGGCCAGGCTCGGCATCGCGGACGTCGTGCGCTTCCACCCGCCGGTCGGACAGGAACGGCTCGCGGACTGGTTCCGCGCGGCCTCGGTGCTGGTCATGCCCTCGTACAGTGAGTCCTTCGGCCTGGTCGCGATCGAGGCCCAGGCGGCCGGGACGCCGGTCGTCGCGGCGGCCGTCGGCGGCCTTCCCGTCGCGGTGCGCGACGACGTCACCGGCTTCCTCGTGCAGGGCCACGACCCGGCCGACTACGCCCGCGCGCTCGGCCGGTTCCTGGAGGACCCGGCCCTGTCCGCCCGGATGGGCGCGGCGGCCGCCCGGCACGCCGGCTCCTTCGGCTGGGACACGGCGGCGTCCGGTACGGCGGACGTGTACACGGCGGCGATGCACGATCACCGGATGCGTGATCACCGCCGTCGCGTACGCTCGCACCATGGCTGACGTCGCACGCGCCCACCAGGTCATCGAGGACACCCTCAAGGACGCCGAACTGGACTGGGAGTCCCCCGAGCCCGGCTCGTACGTCGTCAAACTGCCGGGCACACGGAAGCTCTTCACGACGCTCTCCCTGCGCGTCGGCCGCCACTCCCTCTCCCTCAACGCCTTCGTCATCCGGCACCCCGACGAGAACGAGGCGGGGGTCCACCGGTGGCTCCTGGAGCGCAACCTCAAGCTGTACGGCGTGAGTTACGCGGTCGACGGCCTCGGCGACATCTACCTCGCCGGCAAGCTGCCGCTGGCCGCCGTCACCGCCGAGGAGCTGGACCGGCTGCTCGGCTCGGTCCTCGAAGCGGCCGACGGTTCCTTCAACACGCTTCTGGAGCTCGGCTTCGCGAGCGCGATCCGGCGTGAGTACGAGTGGCGGATCGCACGCGGCGAGTCGACCCGCAACCTGGACGCGTTCACGAATCTGACCCAGCGCCCGACGGACTGAGGCTCAGGCGCCCGGCTGCGTCCGGCCCGCGCCCCCTTTCCGTATTCCGCTTCCCATGCCTTCCGCACCCCGCCCTGACCGTGGCATGCTCACGCCCGGCACGGAGCTGAACACCATTCATGTACGTGAAAGGGGCTCGGGGTATGGCACTCAGCAGGCGGCAGTTCGTGAGCGGCGCGGTCGCGGTGGCGGGCGCCTCCGCGGGCACGGGGTTTGCCCCGGCGCCCCCTTCCTCCCCCGGGAACGTCCCCGGCCCGGCCTCCCGGCCCTCCCTCTGGGACGAGTACACGGCCGCCCCCTACACCCACCCCCAGATCCCCTACGTCGGCCGCGCCGGCGCCCGCCGCGGCGCCACCCGTCTCGCCCGGCCGAGGACCATCGCCGACGTCCGCGACTTCGGCGCCACCCCCGACGGCTCCACGGACTCCGCCCCCGCCGTCAACCGGGCCCTCGCCCACGCGGGGGAGCGCGGCGGCGGCACGGTGGTCGTCCCGCCGGGCACGTACCGGATCGACGGGCTGATCCACATCGGCCACAGCGGCGTGGTCCTGCGCGGTGCCGGCTCGGGGCGGACGACCCTGCTGGCCACCCGGCACCTCACGGAGCTGATCGGCCCGTACGGCTCCCGCTACGGCGGCGACAAGTCCTCCTGGTCCTGGGCCGGCGGGCTGATCTGGCTCAGTCCGCGCGCCCGCCACGCCTCCCTCCTCGCCGCGATCAGGGCGCGCGCCTGGCCCTTCGAGGGCTGGACGGGGAACGGCCGCGACGAGTGGACCACCCTCACGACCGTCCGCCCGGCCCGCCGCGGCGACTGGACGGTGACGGTCGACGACCCGTCAGCCCTGCACCGGGGGCGGATCGTTCTCCTCCGGCTGGCCGACGACGCCGGGCACACGCTGCTGGAGCACATGGCGGGCGGCGGACCGGGCCCGGAGGCGTACACCTGGGACGACAAGACGAAGCTGACGAGCTACGTCCCCTACGAGTGGCCGGTGCGGATCGCCTCCGTACGCGGCCGGACGGTCACCTTCGAGCGGCCGCTGCCCCTCGACGTACGACCGGAATGGGACGCCCGGCTGACCACCCTCGCCGAGCCGCTCACCGACTCGGGCGTGGCGGGACTGACCCTGGAGGCGGTCGAGACGCCCCAGGCCCCGCACCTGCTGGACAAGGGCTACAACGGCGTCACCTTCCAGTGCGCGTACGACTGCTGGGCGGACGACGTCGTCGTCCGCCACGTCGACAACGGCTTCGGGCTCGTCGCCGCCTCCGCCTGCACCCTGCGCCGTACGCGCGTGGAGGGGCGCGGCTCGCACCACCCGTACTTCTGCCGGGAGGGAGCGCACGACAACCTCGTGGAGGACTTCCGCGTGGCGGCCCGTACGGTTCCGGCGCCGCCCGGGACGCAGCTCCACGGCATCAACGTCGAGGGACTGTCGAGTCACAACGTCTGGTCGCGGGGCTGGATGGAGATGGGCACCTTCGACACGCACCGGGGCATGCCCTTCGCCAACGTGCGGACGCAGATCACCGTCGAGAACAACGGCCGGCACGGCGGCGACGCATCGGCCGGGCCGCTCTACGGAGCGCGGTTCGCGCACTGGAACGTGACGGTCACGAACGGCCGGGCGGGCCTGGTCAGGATCGACACGGTCGCGCCGTACAGCGTGACGGCCGGCATCAGCGAGGTGCGGGAGTTCGACCAGATCGACGTGCCGGACTTCGCGGGCGACCTCCACGCGCGCGTGGAGGCGTACGGGGAACCGGGGGCGGTGCACCCCCGGAACCTGTACGAGGCCCAGCGGAGGGTCAGGCGCTGACGGCGGGTCTCCGGCCGGGCCCCTGACCGGCCTCCGGGCCGTGCGGGCCCTCCAGGCCCGCCGTCGGGTCCTCCAGGCCGGGTTCCGGCTCAGGCTGCGGCCCGGGCCCCGGCTCAGGCTTCAGGTCCTCCAGGTCGGGCTTCAGGTCGGGCTTCTGGTCGGGGAGGTCGCCGGGGCGGGCGTCCTCGTGGACCGGGTCGATCGCGATCGGCTCGTCGTCGACGAGGGCCTTGCGCAGGCGGGTCGTGTAACCGAGGGCCGCGACCGCCCCGATGACCGCGCAGGCCACCCACAGGACGTCGGGCCCGGGCCCGTCCACGACCCAGCCGGCCAGGATCGGCGCGACGAAGCCGGCCACCGCCCAGGACATGCCCATCACGCCCTGGTAGCGACCGCGGGCGTGCTCGGGGGCGAGCCTGGCGGTGGCGGCGGCGTTGGTGGGCACGTGGATCATCTCGCCGATCGTCCAGACGACGACCGTGGCGGCGAAGGCGACGGGTGACCCGGCCAGGGCCGTCGCTCCCGTACCGAACGCGAACAGCAGCGAGGAGACGGTCAGGAGCATCGTCGGCGACCGCTTGTCGGTCACCTTGTTGACCAGCAGCTGGAAGCCGACGATGACGACGCCGTTGACGGCGATGACCGCGCCGTACGAGGCGGTGGAGAGGCCCTGCTCCGCCATGGAGAGCGGCAGGCCGATCCAGGGGGCGGTGAAGACGAGGCAGACGAGGAGGTTGAGGAGCACGAGGGTACGGAAGGGGGCGTCGCGCAGCACCGTGAGGATGCTCAGGCGCTGTTCCTCGATGATCTCGCCGGCGGTGTCCCGGCGGGCGTCGGGCCGTGTCTCGGGCAGCCGGAGGAAGACGATCAGCGCGCAGAGGACGGTGGCCACGGCGTCGACGACGAACAGGGTCCGGTAGCCGAGGAAGACCGCGGCGCCGCCTCCGAGGGCGGCGATGGCGAAGCCCAGGTTCAGGGCCCAGTAGTTGAGCGCGTAGGCCCGGCGCAGGTCGTTCTCGGGGACCATGTCGGCGATCGTGGCGTTGATGGAGGGCCGGACGCCCTGCATGGCGACGCCCATGAGCAGGACGACGGCGGCGATGGCCCAGGCGCTGGTGACGTACGCGAGGGCGGCGGCGCAGGCCGCGGCCGCCAGGTGCATCGAGACCATGGTGGGCCGCCGGCCCCACCGGTCGGTGAGCATGCCGCCGAGCGGCGAGCCGGCGACCCCGCCGAGACCGTGCAGGGCGACGACGAGCCCGGCGAACCAGGCCGAGTGCCCGAGCTCCTGCGTGAGGTAGAGGGAGAGGAAGGTGAGGACGAACGCGCCGGTGCGGTTGACCAGGGTGGAGAGCCAGAGCCACCAGAAACCGCGGGGGAGCCCGGAGACGGTCGCGCGCGCTGATCGTCTGAGCGAGTCGATGGACATGTGTGGCCGGCCCCCTGGCATGTGTAAGTCCCCCTTGGCGAGTCCGTAACTTACGCATCTCACGTGTCGGACGCCAGCGAATTGATGGGGGGCGTGCGGTGTCAGGCGTCGATTAGGCTCGGACGCATGGCCGACGCACCGTACAAGCTGATCCTCCTCCGCCACGGCGAGAGCGAGTGGAACGCGAAGAATCTGTTCACCGGCTGGGTGGACGTCAACCTCACCGAGAAGGGCGAGAAGGAGGCGGTCCGCGGCGGTGAGCTGCTCAAGGACGCCGGCCTGCTGCCCGACGTACTGCACACCTCGCTCCAGAAGCGCGCCATCCGCACGGCGCAGCTCGCGTTGGAGGCCGCCGACCGCCACTGGATCCCGGTCCACCGCTCCTGGCGTCTGAACGAGCGCCACTACGGTGCGCTCCAGGGCAAGGACAAGGCGCAGACGCTGGCCGAGTTCGGCGAGGAGCAGTTCATGCTCTGGCGCCGCTCGTACGACACCCCGCCGCCGGTCCTCGCCGACGACAACGAGTTCTCGCAGGCGCACGACGCCCGCTACTCCACGATCCCGCCGGAGCTGCGCCCGCGGACGGAGTGCCTGAAGGACGTCGTCGACCGCATGCTGCCGTACTGGTACGACGGCATCGTCCCTGACCTCCTGACCGGCCGCACGGTCCTGATCGCCGCCCACGGCAACAGCCTGCGCGCCCTGGTCAAGCACCTCGACGGCATCTCGGACGAGGACATCGCGGGCCTGAACATCCCCACGGGCATCCCGCTCGCCTACGAACTCGACGAGACCTTCAAGCCCGTCAAGCCGGGCGGCACCTACCTGGACCCGGACGCGGCCGCTGCGGCGATCGAGGCCGTGAAGAACCAGGGCAAGAAGAAGTAGTCATAGTGATCATGCCCCCTACCTGCGGGTTCTCCGCTGGTAGGGGGCTGATTCGTTTCGTGGGCCGCCTGTGGGCCGTCAACGCGGTGGGGCCGCTCGGCGACCGGGTCCGCGCCCACGTTGCTTCGGGGCGAAGAGGTCCCCGCGCCGCATCCGTGCCAGTAGGCCGGTGAAGCACGGACAAGGGCGGCCGGGGAGAAGGGTCAATGCCGACTCGGCTCGACGCCCGTTTGCACAGGTCATAGCGAGTATCGGGCATCGAAGATCGATGACTCCCGAGTTCAGCGCCTCAGGCGAAGGGCGTAATCCCCACGCTTTCCAGGTGCGCGAGGGTTTCCTCAAGGCAGGCTTCGGCGGATGCCCTGTCTGACCTGAAGAAGGACTCCCTGCCCAAGGGGCCGCCGGAGACGATCACCATCCATCGACGCCCCGGTGATCGCTCACCGTCAGCCTTGAAGACCACCGAGCACCCTCGCTCGGCCAGCCATGCCATCAGTTCCACGACGTCCACAGCAGCCCCCTCCGGGAAGATCATGCCAGCGACAGGCCCCCGGGATCGGCAGTCTCAGGACGCACGGAGGCAACCAGGCGAAGCGACTGCATGCTTACGCGGTACAGGGGCAGATTCCAGCCCTGCCAAGGGCACAGCCGGATAGGCTCCGAACGGGAGTCCGGAGCCTCTCTCGGATAGCTTCTGCCCACCCGGGTTTCGGGCTAGCTGAAACGGAGGCCGACTGTGTCGGTACGCGAGAACCTCGCCAGGCTCTTCAAGCGAACGGCCGAGGCCTCTGACGGTGAGTCGTTCGCCATGGAGCGGTCTTGTGAGTGCTCACCGGAGTGGCCCGGCTTGGAGTCGACAGCGAACGGACACATGCTTCCGGCTCAGCCCTCGAGCCACTACAGCATTATGACAAACCCCGACATCGGTCCGTTCGTCGCGCGGTGCACAGGCTGTCGGGCGCGTTACCCGCACCCTTGGGTGGTTCTGCAGGGCGCGCCGATGCCCTTCGACTGGGCTCGCGACTGAGTTCGCCGATCCCGAGGATCCCGCCCCGGCGGAGCCCGCAGCCGCTGCCGACGTCGAGCACGGCTTGGTAGCGCTCGGGCATAGCAGGCGCGCACGGCGAAGATCCGCTCCGGCGTCCGTGAGGTCACGCGCTTGGCGTCCACACGGAGCGGGCCGCGCACGGTCCGGGTGAGGCGGCCACCACCGGGCTCAGCCCTTGATGCCAGACTGACTTCGGGCCGCCGGAGCGCGGCTTTCTGGGGGTGTGCCGTGGGGACGGCGTTCGCGACCATGATGGTGGTCGGATTCGTGGCAGTGATCACGCTGTGGCTTGCGTGCGCCGTGCTGGGTCTTCACGGCCTGCTGCTCGGGCGCATGCCTGGGCGCCTGCTGCAACGGCACGTAGGGCGACCGAGGGTGTGGGGAACCGGCGCGCTGTTGTTGGCAGTCGGCGGGTTCTCCTCCCCGGCCATCGCTGTCATAGGCGTGGGCCTCATCGCGATCGGACATGTCATGAAGGCCGAGTGATCAGACACGGGGCAGGCGGGGGGCAGTCGGTGTTCGCGGACCGGGCGCCGAGGTGTTCCACATGAAGGGGTCCTTCCAGTCCGGGCGCCCCTTGGCCCAGCCGTGCAGGGCGGTGATGACCTTTTTCTGAGAGAGCGTCAGGGTCGGGTAGTGCTCTGCCGCCGTTCCGTCACGGAACTCCCACTGGTAGGTGTGGTATTCCCTCAGCCACGCCTGCGCGTATCAATCACCGGCAGCCTCGTCGTCGACCCGTTCCACGACCACGAAGAATTCGACAAGAAACCCCCGCCCCACGGGGTTCGGGGGCCCTCTGCGTTCGGGGGCCATCGGAGAGGTCACCACTCCGGCTCGCGCACGCGTCGAGGCGCCGGCTCGGTAACCGCCGGGTCGACTGCGTACCGGCCAGGAGGGGCGACACCTCGGAGCTCCCTTCCCGCCGGTCGCCCGATGGGCAGGGAGCTGATCGTGGGTGGGTGGAGGATGGCGCGCTACTTGTTGTGGCCGCCGGGGGCGTGGCCGGCCGGGTTGCGGTTCTCGGTCTCCTGGGTCAGCGAGTTGCCCTTGCAGCTCGGCTGTTGGCCGCCGGGCTCGTGGCCCGCGTTGTTGCTGCAGGAGACGTCGTGCGGCGTGATCGCCGCCGTGGCCGTACCGGCTGTGCCGAGGCCCAGAGCGCAGGCTGCCGCTGCGGCGGCTATCGCCGCGCCGATCCTCTTCCTTCGGATGGTTGTGGTCGTCATGACTCGACTCCAGACACGAGGTCTTGAGCGTCACGCTCGTCGCCTCACGCGACACCTGTCAAGAGATTCCGGGCAATTGCGACATAAGTTCTCAACTGCCCAGTAACGCATACCCGTGCCCACCTGCGGGATATCCCCGCGCGCCCCCGCTCCGCCCTCGATAACCTCCGCGCATGTCCGCAACGCTCCGCCTGGAGAAGATCACCCCCAAGAACGTCGACGCCGCCCTCGCGCTGCGCGTCCACCCGCACCAGGAGAAGAACGTCGCCCCGGTCGCGACCTCGCTCGCCGAGGCGTACGCCTTCGGGGAGCCCGCCTGGCCCCGGCTCCTCTTCGACGGTGTCGAGCTCGTCGGGTTCCTGATGGCCTTCATCGACATCCAGTGGGCCCCGGAGAGGGACCCCGACGACTACCGGAGCGGCCTCTGGCGGCTCAACATCGCCGCCGGCCACCAGGGCAAGGGGTACGGGCGCTTCGCCGTCGAGGCCGTACGCGAGGAGATACGGCGACGCGGCGGCACGCTGATGTACGTGTCATGGGAGCCGGGAGAGGGCGGCCCCGGGGACTTCTACCTCAAGCAGGGCTTCCGCACGACCGGCGAGACGACCGGCGGCCAGACCGTCGGTGTCCTCGACGTCCAGGGCCCGCCGACCGCGTGAGACACGTACGACGCGAGGAACCCCGCCCGCTCACCGGGCGGGGCCCCGTCGTCCCGCGGCTCTGCCGCTCAGCCCCCGCACTGGCACGGCGCCCCGGACTGGCAGCCGCAGCCGCAGCCCGAGCCGCACCCGCAGGCGCCGAGGACGGGCAGGAACACCGCGTCGCGCGGTGCCTCCTGCTGGGAATCGGTCGGAGTGGAATCGGCTGCCATGGGTCCCTCCTCGAAGGCGTACGTCGCCTCCGGCCATTGCACGCCCGGCAGGCCGGGCGCATCAACGGCGCACAGGAGTGCGACCTGCGACCCCGGACGGCTTACGCGCCCTCCACCGGCACGTCCGACTGCTGCAGCTCGTCCGCGTGCTCACCCGTCACCAGGTACACGACCCGCTTCGCCACCGACACCGCGTGATCCGCGAACCGCTCGTAGTAGCGGCCGAGCAGCGTCACGTCGACCGCCGTCTCGATGCCGTGCTTCCACCGGTCGTCCATCAGGTGCTTGAACAGCGTCCGGTGCAGCAGGTCCATCTCGTCGTCGTCCTGCTCCAGCTGCAGCGCCAGATCGACGTCCTTCGTGATGATGACCTCCGCCGCCTTCGCCATCAGGCGCTGCGCCAGCTGCCCCATCTGCAGGATCGTGGCGTGCAGGTCCCGCGGCACCGCCGTGTCCGGGAACCGCAGCCGTGCCAGCTTGGCCACGTGCTGCGCCAGGTCGCCCGACCGCTCCAGGTCCGCGCTCATCCGCAGCGAGGTGACCACGATCCGCAGGTCCGTCGCCACCGGCTGCTGCCGGGCGAGCAGTGCTATCGCCCGGGCCTCCAGATCGTGCTGCAGATCGTCGACCTTCTGGTCCGCCGCGATCACGCTCTCCGCCAGCTTCAGGTCCGCGTCGAGCATCGCCGTCGTGGCGCGTCCGACCGCCGACCCGACGAGCCGGGCCATCTCGACCAAGGCCTCGCCGATCGAGTCAAGTTCCTCGTGGTACGCGTCCCGCATCGAATGTCCCTCTCTCACAAGCGTCCGGGGTCCGGGTGGGGCTCGGACCCCCACGCTCCCACGTTCGGACCCGTACGCGTCCGGTTCCTCCACCTCACATGAACCGGCCCTTTCTCCCCGGTGAACTCTGGGCGACGCACGTCAGCGCTCCGCGCGGGTCAAATGAACCACCACCGTCCCCACGGTGAACTCTGGGCGACGACTGTTCGAGCAGCCACTCGCACGGCTGGGAGAGTGTCCGCCACCCCGCATAACCTGGATGGCATGGACGTGAACGCGGCAGTCGCCGCATTGGCAGCGATCGCCGGGGTGTGCACCGGCGTGATCGCCATGCTGGCGTTCCGCTGGAGCGAACGCGACCAGGCGCGACCCACCCGTACCTCCCTGCACACCGACGCCGTGCTCCCGCCCGGCGTCGACACCGTCCTCTCCGTGCTGCGCTCCTCCGCGGTCGTCCTCGACGAGAGCGACTCGGTGGTCAAGGCCAGCTCGGCGGCGTACGCCCTCGGCCTGGTCCGCGGCGGAAAGCTGGCCGTCGAGCCCATGCTCAACATGGCCCGCGACACCCGCCGCGACGGAGAGATACGCCAGGTGGAGCTCGACCTGCCCCGGCGCGGCACCGGACGCGGCGAAGCCCTCGCCGTCTCCGCCCGCGTCGCGCCGCTCGGCTCCCGCCTGGTGCTCCTCCTGGTCGAGGACCTCACCGAGGCCCGCCGTATCGAAGCGGTACGACGTGACTTCGTCGCCAACGTGAGCCATGAACTCAAGACTCCCGTAGGCGCGCTCTCCCTGCTCTCCGAAGCCGTCATGGACGCCTCGGACGACCCCGAGGCGGTCACCCGCTTCGCCGGCCGCATGCAGATCGAGGCGACCCGCCTCACCAACCTCGTCCAGGAGCTCATCGACCTGTCCCGGGTGCAGAACGACGACCCGCTGGAGGACTCCGAGCCGGTACGCGTGGACGAGCTGGTCGCCGAGGCCATCGACCGCTCCCGCCACACCGCCTCCACCAAGCAGATCACCATGGCGTCCGGAGGCTCCGCCGACCTCCACGTCTGGGGCAGCCGCGGCCAGCTCGCCGCCGCCCTCGGCAACCTCGTCGAGAACGCCGTCAACTACTCCCCGGCCCACACCCGCGTCGGCGTCGCGGCCCGCAAGATCACCGCACCCGGCGGCGACCTCATCGAGATAGCCGTCACCGACCAGGGCATCGGGATCCCCGACAAGGACAAGGAGCGCATCTTCGAGCGCTTCTACCGCGTCGATCCGGCCCGCTCCCGCGCCACCGGCGGTACGGGCCTGGGCCTCGCCATCGTCAAGCACGTGGCCGCCTCGCACGGCGGGGAGGTCTCCGTGTGGAGCACCGAAGGCCAGGGCTCCACCTTCACCCTGCGGCTGCCCGAGGCGGGCGCCGTACGGGAACGCCGCGCCGACGGCTCCGCCTCTCCCACCCCCGATCTCATGACCGAACCGCTCCCTGCCCCGGAGGTCCTTCCGTGACCCGAGTGCTCGTCGTCGAGGATGAGGAATCCTTCAGCGACGCCCTGTCGTACATGCTCCGCAAGGAAGGCTTCGAGGTCGCGGTCGCCGCGACCGGGCCCGACGGCCTCGACGAGTTCGAGCGCAACGGAGCGGACCTCGTCCTCCTCGACCTGATGCTGCCCGGGCTGCCCGGCACCGAGGTCTGCCGCCAGCTGCGCGGCCGCTCGAACGTCCCGGTCATCATGGTGACCGCCAAGGACAGCGAGATCGACAAGGTCGTCGGTCTGGAGATAGGAGCCGACGACTACGTCACCAAGCCCTTCTCCTCGCGCGAGCTGGTCGCCCGCATCCGCGCCGTCCTGCGCCGCCGCGGCGAGCCGGAGGAGGTCACCCCGGCGGCCCTGGAGGCCGGTCCGGTCCGCATGGACGTGGACCGCCACGTCGTCACGGTCGCGGGCGGCAAGGTCGACCTGCCGCTGAAGGAGTTCGACCTCCTGGAGATGCTCCTGAGGAACGCCGGCCGCGTCCTCACCCGCATGCAGCTGATCGACCGCGTCTGGGGCGCGGACTACGTCGGCGACACCAAGACGCTCGACGTCCACGTCAAGCGCCTGCGCGCCAAGATCGAGCCGGACCCGGGCGCGCCGCGCTACCTGGTGACGGTGCGCGGCCTGGGCTACAAGTTCGAGCCGTAGGCCGGCCCCGGCCCCGGGCCACGCCTACGGGCCCGACCGGTTGCCTGACACGGCCCCGGATCGGGCCCCGGCCCCGCGCCACGCCCACCGGCCCGGCCGGGTGCCTGACACGGCCCGGACCTCCTGACGGCCCGACGCGCCGACGGTCGCCGAGCTCCCGACGGCCCGACGCCCGACGGCCCCGGATCTCTCCACGGCCCGACGGCCTGCCGCGGCCGAGCGCCGGACCGCCTGTCCGGCATGGCCGGAGGCCCGACCCGCCCGCAGGGCCCACGACACGCCTGAAGGGGCGCACCCGGTACGGGTGCGCCCCTTCAGGCGTATGGCGTTCGGACCGCTTGCGTACGGCCCGTACGGTCCGTCAGTGGCCCGCCTCGTGGCTGGCCTCGCCCGACGGCGTGGCCTCGCCCGTGGGCGTCGGCGCGGCGCCCGGGGGCTTCGGGATCTCGACCGGGCCGAAGTCCTTGAAGTAGCTGGTCGCCGGGACGACGAAGGCCTGCAGGCCCACGTCGCCGGTCTTGCTCAGCTTGAAGACGACTTCCTGGGCGTTGCCGTTCTTGGCGGCCTCGGCGCCGGTCTCGATCGTCGCGGAGGCGTTGCCCTTGCCGCCGATGATGACCGACCCCATCGCGGGGACGGTGATCGGGCCCGTGCCCTCGGCGGCCTTCAGCTTCACCGTCGCGGACGTGCCGGGAAGGGTGATCGAGTCGAGCGTCTGCGGCGCGCTGCCGTTGTTGAAGACCGTGGCCGAGACGACGGCCGGGCCCTTCACGGCGGCGTCCGGCTGGGTGATCACGAGCGCGTTCTGGATCTTGACGTCGTCCACGGAGGCGGCGGCGTTGTCCGGCCGGACGCCGAGCGTCTGGGCGTCGTTACCCGCGCCGCATGCGGACAGTGAGGCGATCGAGAACACGATGGCGGTGGCGGCGAGGGCGCCGCGTCGAAGGCTGCGGCTCACGGCGGCGGCAACTCCTAGGACGTACGGACGGGCGAGGGACAGGCCGGCGGGGGTCGAGCGTGGAGCAGCCGGCCGAGGACGAGCCGAAGGTGCGTCGGCGCGCTTAGGTTACCGAGCCGCACTCTCCGTCCCGCACCCGACCCGCCCCTTCGGCCCCCCGGTGCGTTCCGCTTCGCCCGGAGACGGCGGGCGGCGACACTCCCGACTCCCGCCCGGGATGTTTCGCGCCACGGCCGGATCACGACCCATTGACCCGCCGTTCACATAACCGCCTTGATCAATTCGGTGACCGTCCGCGCATTTCCCGGGCCTCCCCGTGAAAAAGCCCGGAGCGGCATCCCCGTGATCAATTCGGGATTCGCCCGGGCATGCATCCGTACGAGTGACCGATCCTCGAACGGAGTACGCACAGAGATCCGCGCCGAACCCGACAAACCGGGACAACACACCTTCTTCACGCGACCTCGAACGGGTGTAACGTGCGCGTTTCTCTGCGTCCGCGCAGCGGCTCCGACCTGCGAATACCCCCTCCCGGCAGCCCGTCGCAGCACGTTCGTGTCGCTGTTGTCAAGCCCCGAGATATGCCCTGACCTGCGAAAACGCCATTCAGAAGAAGCCGTATCCGTGTTACCCTGGATAGCCACGGAAGGGGTACCTGTCACATGACGTTCAAGGTTGGCGACACCGTGGTCTATCCCCATCACGGGGCCGCGCTGATCGAGGCCATCGAAACTCGCCAGATCAAAGGCGTGGACAAGACCTACTTGGTGCTCAAGGTCGCCCAGGGCGACCTGACGGTGCGTGTACCGGCGGACAATGCGGAGTTCGTCGGAGTTCGCGACGTAGTCGGTCAGGACGGGCTGGACCGGGTCTTCGAGGTGCTGCGCGCGCCGTACGCCGAAGAGCCGACGAACTGGTCCCGTCGCTACAAGGCAAATCTCGAGAAGCTCGCCTCCGGCGATGTCATCAAGGTCGCCGAAGTAGTGCGCGACCTGTGGCGTCGGGAGCGGGAGCGCGGACTCTCCGCAGGTGAGAAGCGCATGCTCGCCAAGGCTCGGCAGATTCTGGTGAGCGAGCTCGCCCTCGCGGAGAACACGAACGAGGACAAGGCCGAGGCTCTCCTCGACGAGGTCCTCGCGTCCTGAGTGCAGCGATGCCGCGGTGCCCGCTGACGTGCTGTGAAGACCACAGTGCCGTCGCCGGGCGCTGCGGCATGTCCGTCTGTGGCATGTCCGTCCGCGTCGACGGACGGCCCCGCACCGCGGAGCCGGCCGCGAAAGGCGCGGGCGACCGGAGCTGACACCGTACGGAGACGTACACGACGCACGGATTCGTTCCCAGCGTGCGGAGCGCGCGGAGCCGCACGAAGCCCGGACGGCCCCCGCATCACGTGTTTCACGGAAAAACCCGCAGTCCCTGTCCCCTTGGTCCCCTCGCGCCACATCCCCTGTGCCCGCCGCGGAACGCCCCGACCGTCGTCACGGAAAGGGCCCGGTCAAGGCGTCGCGTCCGGCACGGTGAGGCCATACCCATGTCGGCCGAGGAAACAAACCTGCCGGAGTGCAACCAATGACAGACCCAGCGCGTCCTGTCCGTACCGCCGTGGTGATCCCCGCGGCCGGCCGGGGCGTACGGCTCGGCCCAGGCGCCCCCAAGGCGCTCCGGGCGCTGAACGGCACCCCCATGCTCATCCACGCCGTCCGCGCGATGGCCGCCTCCCGGGCGGTCTCCCTCGTCGTCGTGGTCGCCCCCTCCGACGGCGCCGCCGAGGTCAAACACCTCCTCGACGCCCACGCGCTCCCCGAGCGCACCGACTACCTCGTCGTCCCCGGCGGCGAAACCCGCCAGGAATCCGTACGGCTCGGCCTCGACGCCCTCCCCGAGGGCATCACCACCGTCCTCGTCCACGACGCGGCCCGCCCCCTCGTCCCCGTCGACACGGTCGACGCCGTCATCGAGGCCGTACGGGACGGCGCCGTCGCCGTCGTCCCCGCACTGCCCCTCGCCGACACCGTCAAAGAGGTCGAGCCCGCGGAGCAGCAGGGCCGGCCCGAACAGGTCGTCGCCACCCCCGAACGCTCCCGGCTCCGCGCCGTCCAGACCCCGCAGGGCTTCGACCGCGACACCCTCGTCAACGCCCACGCCACCATCGCCCTCACCGGCGACGGCGCCACCGACGACGCCGGCATGGTCGAACGCCTCGGCGCACCCGTCGTCGTCGTGCCCGGCCACGAGGAGGCGTTCAAGGTGACGCGCCCGCTCGACCTCGTCCTCGCCGAGGCCGTACTCGCCCGCAGGAGGGCCAACGATGGCTTCTGACCGGCCCCTCCTGCCGCAGGTCGGCATCGGCACCGACGTCCACGCCTTCGAGAAGGGCCGCGAACTCTGGTGCGCCGGCCTCCTCTGGGACGAGGCCGACAGTGGCGGACACGGCCTCGCCGGCCACTCCGACGGCGACGTCGCCGCCCACGCCGCCTGCGACGCCCTCTTCTCCGCCGCGGGAATCGGCGACCTCGGCGCCCACTTCGGGACCTCCCGCCCCGAATGGTCCGGCGCCTCCGGCGTCACCCTCCTCGCCGAGGCCGCCCGCATCGTCCGCGCCGAGGGCTACGAGATCGGCAACATCGCCGTCCAGGTCATCGGCGTCCGCCCCAAGGTCGGCAAGCGCCGCGACGAAGCCCAGAAGGCCCTGAGCGCCGCCGCCGGCGCCCCGGTCTCCGTCTCCGGCACCACCACCGACGGCCTCGGCCTCACCGGCCGCGCCGAAGGCCTCGCCGCCCTCGCGACCGCCCTCGTCGTCCGCGTACGGCCCCCGCACACCGCATAGGCCCCCGCCCGCCGGCGAGGAGACGCCCCACAGCGCGAAAAAGACGCCCCGCGGCCGGTATAGGTCGCGGGGCACTACCACACGCCCACTACCCTGGAGTGGTGACTATTCGCCTGTACGACACCAGCGCCCGGCAGATCCGTGATTTCACCCCGCTCACACCGGGCTGTGTCTCGATCTACCTCTGCGGTGCCACCGTGCAGGCCGCCCCGCACATCGGCCACATCCGCTCGGGGCTGAACTTCGACATCATGCGCCGCTGGTTCGACCACCGCGGCTACGACGTCACGTTCATCCGCAACGTCACCGACATCGACGACAAGATCATCGCCAAGGGCACCGACCAGGACCGCCCCTGGTGGTCCATCGGCTACGAGAACGAGCGCGCCTTCAACTCCGGCTACGACGCCCTCGGTTGCCTGCCGCCCACCTACGAGCCCCGCGCCACCGGCCACATCACCGAGATGGTCGAGATGATGCGCGGCCTCATCGCACGCGGACACGCCTATGAGGCCGACGGCAGCGTCTACTTCGACGTCCGCTCCTTCCCCGGCTACCTCGCCCTGTCCAACCAGGACATCGACGACCTGCGCCAGCCCTCCGAAGAGGGCATCACCGGCAAGCGCGACCCCCGCGACTTCGCCATGTGGAAGGCCAGCAAGCCCGGCGAGCCCGACTGGGAGACCCCGTGGGGCCGCGGCCGCCCCGGCTGGCACCTCGAGTGCTCCGCCATGGCCCACAAGTACCTCGGCCCCGCCTTCGACATCCACGGCGGCGGCCTCGACCTGATCTTCCCCCACCACGAGAACGAGATCGCCCAGGCCAAGGCCTACGGCGACGACTTCGCCTCGTACTGGGTGCACAACGCCTGGGTCACCATGAGCGGCGAGAAGATGTCGAAGTCCCTCGGCAACTCCGTCCTCGTCTCCGAGATGGTCAAGCACTGGCGCCCCATCGTCCTGCGCTACTACCTCGGCACCCCGCACTACCGCTCGATGATCGAGTACAGCGAGGACGCCCTGCGCGAGGCCGAGGCCGCGTTCGCACGGATCGAGGGCTTCGTCCAGCGCGTCACCGAGAAGGCCGGCAAGACCGTCCCGCCCGCCCCCGACGTCCCCCCCGCCTTCGCCGAGGCCATGGACGACGACCTGGGCGTCCCGCAGGCCCTCGCGATCATCCACACCACCGTCAGGCAGGGCAACAGCGCCCTCGCCGCCGACGACAAGGACGAGGCCATCGCCCGCCTCGCCGAGGTACGCGCCATGCTCGGCGTCCTCGGACTCGACCCGCTCGACCCGCACTGGGCCGGCGAGACCGACCGCGGCGAAGACCTCCACGGCGTCGTCGACACACTCGTACGCGTCGTGCTCCAGCAGCGCGAGTCAGCCCGCGAGCGCAAGGACTGGGCCACCGCCGACGCGATCCGCGACCAGCTCACCCAGTCCGGACTCGTCGTCGAGGACAGCCCCGAGGGCCCCCGCTGGACGCTCGGCAACCGCTGAAGACATGCCGCCCGGGCGACCGGGCGGCACACTTCACCTACAGACCTATGCACGCAACACCGAGGATTAGGTAGTCATGGCCGGGAACAGCCAGCGCAGGAACCGTCGCACGTCCAACAAGAAGGGTGCGACGGTCGGCAGCGGTGGCCAGCGGCGCAAGGGCCTCGAAGGCAAGGGCCCCACCCCGCCCGCCTCCGCACGCAAGGGCCACAAGAAGAACCGCATCGCCAACGCCCAGGCCAAGCACGCCGCCGCCCGCCGCCCCGCCCCGCGCCGCGGCGGCCCCAAGGGCACCTCCGAGATGGTCGTCGGCCGCAACCCCGTCTTCGAGGCCCTCCGCGACGGCGTCCCCGCCGTCACCCTCTACGTCCAGCAGTTCATCGACAACGACGAGCGCGTACGCGACGTCCTCAAGCTCGCCGGCGAGCGCGGCAACATCAACCTGATGGAAGCCCCGCGCCAGGAGCTCGACCGGATGACCAACGGGCTCAACCACCAGGGCCTCGTCCTCCAGGTCCCGCCCTACGAGTACGCCCACCCCGAGGACCTCACCGCGGCCGCCTACGACGCCCACGAGGACCCGCTCATCGTCGCCCTCGACGGCGTCACCGACCCCCGCAACCTCGGCGCGATCGTCCGCTCCGTCTCCGCCTTCGGCGGCCACGGCGTCGTCGTCCCCGAGCGCCGCGCCGCCGGCATGACCGCCGGAGCCTGGAAGTCCTCCGCCGGCACCGCCGCCCGCACCCCCGTCTCCCGGGTCACCAACCTCACCCGGGCCCTGGAGGGCTACCAGAAGGAAGGCCTCACCGTCGTCGGCCTCGCCGCCGACGGCGAGCACACGGTCGAGGACCTCGAAGCGCTCGACGGGCCCGTCGTCATCGTCATCGGCAGTGAGGGCAAGGGCCTCGGCCGCCTCGTCGGCGAGACCTGCGACTACCGCGTCCGCATCTCCATGCCCGGCGGCGCCGAGTCCCTCAACGCCGGCGTCGCCGCCGGCATCGTGCTCTACGAGGTCGCCCGCCGCCGCACCCGCTGACCCCCCGCCACACCGACGCGGGGCCATTCCACCCGGCCCCGCGCCGACCCTCCCGGGCCGGCGCCGCCGCCGCGCCGGCCATCCTCGGCGCGCGCGCCGACACTCCGTACGCCCCCTCGATCGGCGTACACCGGGGACGGGCCCACCTCGCTGAGCTGGGCCCTTTCCCGTAACGGGCGATCTTGACGGGTCTCGGACATTCCGAGCCCGTCAAGGCAGTGTCCTTATCCCGCGTCACTCGGTTAGATGAGTGTGGACACCAGAACGCCCCGGCCGGGGTTCGACGATCAGCCCGCGCTGAGCATGGTCAAAGTGGATTCCGACCCCGCGCAGGTCATCGTGAACCACGCCAGCTTCCGTGTGCGGCTCGCGCCGACCGCCCAGCAGCCGAAGTTCGCCGTCGCCCCCCGCCTCTCCGTACTCGGCGGAGCCGCCGCGGGCGCGACCGCGGGTGCGGCCGCGGGCGCCGCGGGCCGCCGCCGCCCCGTCGTCTGGACCGGAAAGTCCGCGCCCGGCGACCCCGGCGCCACCGGACTCCTCCAGGCCATGCGCGAGTCCTCCGTCTCCACACTGGAGCCCCCCGCGTCCCACGACGCCGGCGCCACGCAGGCCATCCCGCGCATCGACGACACCATGCCGACCCCCGTCGTCCCCTCCGACGCGCCCCCGCTGCTGCCCCCCATGCGGCGCGCCGAAGGCGCCTACGACCCCCCGCAGGACGACCCGTACGACACGCCGTACCGGCCCGCCCACGGCGAGGAGGACACCGACGCCGACCGCGCCCGGCCGCACCGCCACGGCGCCGACCCCGTCCGGCACGCCTACTACCCCGGACGCCGCATGAACCTCGGCGTCGTCCTCCTCCCGCTCCGCGTCTTCCTCGGCTTCATCTCCATCTACGCCGGCATGGGCAAGCTCTGCGACCCCGTCTACTTCGACGGCGGCGAACGCGGCTCCATGGTCAAGTGGCTCAACTCGCTCCACCCCTGGCCCCTCGCCGAACCGCTCCGCGACTTCGCCCTCCAGCACCCCGTCGGCGCCGGCCTCACAGTCGCCTTCCTCCAGGTCGTCGTCGGCGTCCTCACCGTCCTCGGACTCTGGCAGCGCGTCGCCGCCGTCTTCGGAGCCCTGCTCTCCGCCGCGCTCATCCTCACCGTGAGCTGGAAGAGCCTGCCGGTCTACGACGCCCCCGACATCATCTTCCTCGCCGCCTGGTCCCCCCTCGTCATCGCCGGCGCCCCCGTCTACTCCATCGACGGACGCCTCGCCGGCGAAGCCTGGCGCACCCTCGGCCCGCGCTCCGAACTCTGGGACCTCCGCCGCCGCGTCCTGCGCCGCGGCGCCGTCGTCACCGCCGTCGTCGTCGGCCTCACCCTCCTCGTCGGCTCCATGCTCGGCGGAGCCGTACGCTCCACCGAGATGGTCACCGTCCCCGGCCCCAACGACGACCCGATCAACCACCTCCCCGGGCAGCCCCTCCCGCAGGAACCCGGCGAGCGCACCCCCTCGAAGTCCGCCTCCGTCCGCCCCACGCCGTCGGAGACCGCCGGCGCCGTCGGCGAGAGCGAGGAGGAGGAGAGCGCCGCGCCGACCGAGACCGCCCGCGAGACCGGCCGCATCGAGGAGAGCCGGCCCACCGCCACCCGCGGCACCGACAGCTCCCCGACGCAGTCCAAGCCGGCGCCCCCGACGTCGACCAGCTCCGGCCCCACCAGCACCGGCGGCAGCACCACCGGAGGCGGCTCCGGCGGCGACGGCGGCAGCACGGACGGCGGCTCCTCCAGCGGCGGCAGCAACCGCAACCCCATCGGCGGCCTCCTCGGCTGACACACCCCCACCGACGGCCCCCGGCTTCGGACACGACGAAGGGGCGGCACCGCACGAGCGGTGCCGCCCCTTCGTCCTGCCCGCCTCCCGGCGTCCACGGAAGGCGGGCAGGTGCCTCGTCCGTGTCGCGTGTTCCCCGTCCACCGGCCGCACGCGCCGGCCACGCCCCTCCGCCGGGCTGTCAGGTCCCCTGAGCGGCCAGCTCCTTCGCCGCCTCCGTCAGGTCCTTCGCCGTGTCGATCGCCCGCCAGTAGGCCCCCTGAGGCAGCGGAAAGCCCGCCAGACGCCGCTCACGGGCCAGCCGGGGGAACGTGGTGCGCTCGTGGTCGCCCAACTCGGGGAGGAGGTCCGTGAAGGCCGCGGAGAAGACGTACACGCCCGCGTTGATCAGATACGGCGACGGAGGCGACTCGATGAAGTCGGTGATGTGCCCGAAGGTGTCGGTCTCGACGGCGCCCCACGGGATCCGCGGGCGGGCCAGTGCCAGAGTGGCGGTGGCGTCCCGCTCGGCATGGAACTCGGCCATCTCCCGAAGGGAGAAGCGGGTCCAGATGTCGCCGTTGGTGGCGTACCAGGGCTGCCCCGGCTCGGGCAGGTGCGCGGCCGCGTACTTCAGGCCGCCGCCACGGCCCAGCGGCTCCGTCTCCACGACCGTCGTCACGCGCAGGGGGAGGACGGCGGAGGCCAGCCACTCCTGGAGCACCTCGGCGAGATGGCCGCAGGACACGACGGCGTCGGTCACGCCCTCGGCGGCGAGCCAGGAAAGCTGATGGCCGATGATCGGGGTCCCGGTACCCGGGATCTCGACCATCGGCTTGGGGCGGTCGTCGGTGTAGGGGCGCAGGCGCGAGCCCTGGCCGCCCGCCAGGACCACGGCCTGCGTCGGGGTGGTGTGCATACCGGAACGATATGCGTACCTCGTGAGGCTGGAACCGCTGTCGGCGTCGGCGGCTCAGCTCGCGTACATCACACCCGTCGCGAAGGAGGTGTCACAGACCGGACGGGAGTAGGACTGGGCGCGCGTGGGGCCGTAGTGCTGCACGGCGGCACGGCCCAGAGCGCGCGCGATCGACATGCAGTGCCGGGCGAGCGACGGGCGGTTCTCGACCTCACGCTGGAGGTGGGTGAGAGCCGTCCCGGGGTCCTTCTCCTGAAGCTCTGCGAGGAGACGGTCGCGCAGAATATCCTGCGGGGCACGGGCCTTGGCGGGGGCGGAGACGTCCTTGGAGGATGCGGTCAGCATCTGGGTCCCGGAGGCCTGGCCGGCCCAGGGAACGGCGGACACCGCGAGCGTTCCGGAGAGCACCAGGACGACGGGCAGGACGAGGGCGAGAGAGCGGCCGATACGGCGGGCAGTGTGCGTCACGCAGGCGAGCGTAGCGGTCCGTACAGATATGGCGACATTTAGTCACTCTCGCGAGGGACGGTTCGAGGCGCCTTTTCGAATCCCATGTTGACGCCGACGCGTGGGGGCAGTCCGAATTGACTGATCTGCCGGGGTATTTGTCGACAGGCTCCACCGAGCGCGATCAAGGTACGCGAACGGCCCCGCGTCGGCGAGCGACACGGGGCCGTACGGCACGGGGCGGAGCCGGGGCGTCAGCCGGAGAGACGCTCACCCGTCGAGGTCGAGAAGACGTGCAGCTCGTCCGCGCGCGGCACGACGTGCAGCGTGGAGCCCTTCTCCGGCACCGCGCGGCCACCGACACGGACCACCAGGTCCTTGTCCTCGCTGCCGACCCGAGCGGAGCCGTACACGTAACCGTCGGCGCCGAGCTCCTCGACGACGTTCACGGAGACCGCCAGGCCCTCCTTGCTGGTGGCACCCGAGACGTCGAAGTGCTCCGGGCGGATGCCGACCGTCACGGTCGTGTCGCCCTTGGCGGAGGCGGCGGAGAGCGCGTCACGGGAGACCGGGACGATGCTGTTGCCGAACCGCACGCCACCCTCGGTGATCGGCACCTCGACCAGGTTCATGGCCGGGGAGCCGATGAAGCCGGCGACGAAGAGGTTCGCGGGGCGGTCGTACATGTTGCGCGGCGAGTCGACCTGCTGCAGCAGACCGTCCTTCAGCACCGCCACACGGTCGCCCATGGTCAGCGCCTCGACCTGGTCGTGGGTGACGTACACCGTCGTGATGCCGAGACGGCGCTGCAGCGACGCGATCTGCGTACGGGTGGAGACACGGAGCTTGGCGTCGAGGTTCGACAGCGGCTCGTCCATGAGGAACACCTGCGGCTCACGCACGATGGCGCGACCCATGGCCACACGCTGACGCTGACCACCGGAGAGCGCCTTCGGCTTCCGGTCGAGGTACGGCGTGAGGTCGAGGATCTTGGCGGCCTCTTCGACCTTGGCGCGGATCTCGCTCTTGTTGACGCCGGCGATCTTGAGCGCGAAGCCCATGTTGTCCGCGACGGTCATGTGCGGGTACAGCGCGTAGTTCTGGAACACCATGGCGATGTCCCGGTCCTTCGGCGGCAGGTGCGTGACGTCGCGGTCACCGATCCGGATGGCGCCGCCGTTGACGTCCTCGAGACCGGCGAGCATGCGCAGGGAGGTCGACTTGCCACAGCCGGAGGGGCCGACGAGGACGAGGAACTCGCCGTCCTCGATCTCGATCTCGAGCTGGTCGACGGCGGGCTTGTCGGAACCCGGGTAGAGCCGGGTCGCCTTGTCGAAAGTGACGGAAGCCATGGTGATGTGTCCCTTCACCGGCAGGAACGTGCCGGACGATCCGTTGTAAAGGAAGGATGTGGTGTAGTCCACCGGAGTGAACTGCACGTGACGCTACCTTGGCGATGTCCGATCTGTCAGCAGTCGGAGGCGGAGAAGTTTTCGAAAGAGCTCGGCCGCGGGGGCAGAGCAACGCACCTTTGACCAGCTCGCGACAGTGCGGTCGGCGAAGGTGTGGGCGGGTGCTCACGGTCCTCGTGACTACTTGGCCGGTGGTTCGTGGCGCTGTGTAAAGTGGGAGCCACGCGCGCTTGACGTATGCGGGCAACGCCTCCTTAGCTCAGTCCGGCCAGAGCAACGCACTTGTAATGCGTAGGTCGTCGGTTCGAATCCGACAGGGGGCTCTCCGAATTCCTGTGTCCCGGACCACCTTGGTCCGGGACACTCGTGTTTCACGGGGTGCACGGCGGGACGCGGAGCGGGCGCAGGCGGAGTCGGAGACGCGGGCGCGGGGCTCAGCGGCCGCTGAGGCGGTCGGCGAGGGTGGCGATGCGGTCCGTCGTGGCGGTGTGGGTGGTGGTCTCGCGGTGGTCGGCGGCGCGGTAGGCGGCGTACATGGCCTGGACGCCGAGCCAACGGAGCGGCTCCGGTTCCCACTTGCGGACCTTGTGGTCGACCCAGGGGAGTGTGGTGAGGTCGGTGGGGCCCGACTGGCCCGAGTCCTGCTGGATGAGATCGCGGAGGGTGCGGGCGGCGAGGTTGGTGGTGGCGACGCCGGAGCCGACGTAGCCGCCGGCCCAGCCGAGGCCGGTGGTGCGGTCGAGGGTGACGGTGGCGCACCAGTCGCGGGGGACGCCGAGGACGCCGGACCAGGCGTGGGCGATGCCGATGCCCGCGAGGGAGGGGAAGAGGCGGATGAGGATGTCGCGGAGGGCTTCGACGGTCCGGGGTTGGGTGCGGCCGTCGTTGTCGGTCTTGGAGCCGTAGCGGTAGGGGACGCCTCGGCCGCCGAGGGCGATGCGGCCGTCGGCGGTGCGCTGGGCGTACATGTAGGCGTGGGCCATGTCGCCGAGGGTTTCGAGGCCGTTCCAGCCGATGGTTTCCCATTGGGCGTCGGTGAGGGGCTCGGTGGCGATCATGGAGGAGTTCATGGGGAGCCAGGTGCGGCGCTGGCCGGTGAGGGTGGCGGTGAAGCCTTCGGTGCAGCGGAGGACGTAAGGGGCGCGGACGGTGCCGTAGGGGGTGACGGCGTGTTTGGGCTTGATCTCGGTGACGGGGGTCGATTCGTGGATGGTGACGCCGAGGGCCTCCACGGCGGCGGCGAGGCCTTTGACGAGTTTGACGGGGTGGATGCGGGCGCCGTGGGGGGTCCAGGTGGAGCCGACGGCGCCGGTGACGCGGATGCGGTCGGCGGTTTCGCGGGCGCCGTACAGTTCGCGCTCTTTCTCGCCGAAGGCGATGTCGAGGGCGTGGAAGGTCTTGAGGCGGGCGAGTTGGGCGGGGGTGTGGGCGATTTCGAGGACGCCGCCTTGGTGGATGTCGGCGTCGATGCCCTCTTCGGCGGCGACGCGGATGACTTCGCCGACGGTGTCGTTCATGGCGTGCTGGAGGCGGACGGCCGCTTCGTGGCCGTGGAGGGCGGCGTAGCGGTCGCGTCCGGCGATGCCGTTGTAGAGCCAGCCGCCGTTGCGTCCGGAGGCGCCGTAGCCGCAGAACTTGGCTTCGAGCAGGGTGATGTTGAGGAAGGGGACGGCCTTCTTGAGGTAGTAGGCGGTCCAGAGGCCGGTGTAGCCGCCGCCGACGATGCAGATGTCGGCGGTGGTGTCGCCGGGCAGCGGTTCGCGGGGGGCGGGGGTGCCTTCTTGGGCGTACCAGAACGAGATGCCGCCGTTGACCGTGCTGCTCATGGTGTCCTCTGTCCCTGCGGGCCTTGGGGGTCGGTGGCGGGAGGGTACTGGATGGGGTGGCGTGTTCCGGGGTGTGGGGTGGGCGTTCGTGGCGGCGTTGCCGGGGCGGCGCGGGAGTTCCTGGGAGGTGGAGGACGGGGAGCCGGCGCTGGATCCGGATCAGGTGTCCATCGCGCGGACGCTTCTGAGCGGGAGGCGCTGACGGAGGCAGGCTGGGGGCATGATTCGTACCGCCACACCGGCTGATGTTCCTGTGATCCATGCGATGGTCCGCGAGCTCGCGGAGTACGAGAAGGTCCCGCACGAGGCCCGTGCGACGCAGGCGCAGCTCCATGAGGCGCTTTTCGGCCCGGGGGCGGCGGTCTTCGCGCACGTCGCGGAGTCCGCGGAGGGGGAGCCGGTGGGCTTCGCCCTGTGGTTTCTGAACTTCTCGACGTGGCGGGGTGTCCACGGCATCTATCTGGAGGACTTGTACGTCCGTCCGTCGTGCCGGGGTGGTGGTCACGGGAAGGCTTTGCTGACGGAGCTGGCGCGGATCTGTGTGGAGCGGGGGTACGGGCGTCTGGAGTGGTCGGTCCTGAACTGGAACAGGCCGGCGATCGAGTTCTACGAGTCGTTGGGGGCTCGGGCGCAGGACGAGTGGTCGGTGTACCGGTTGACGGACGGGGCGCTGCGGGAGTTGGGGACGGGCGCCTGAGGTGTGAGGGCCTGGCGGCGGCGCTGGGCCCGGCGGGGGTGGGCGGCCCCCGCCGGCGTGGGTGTGCTCCGGGGAGCTACGGGATGAGGACCACCTTGCCGGTGGTGCCGCGGGTTTCCAGGGCGTGGTGGGCGGCCGCCGCTTCGGCGAGGGGGAAGCGGTGGACGGCCGGGCGGAGGTGGCCTGCGGTGGCGGTGGTGAGGGCGGCGAGTTCGAGGGTGCGGATGTCGCCGCCGGCCTTCCGGATCATGGCGGGGCCGAGGACGTTCTCGGAGGTGATGCCGCGGGTGGTGAGTTCGTCGTCGGTGAAGGTGAGTGGTTCGCCGTCGTGGGGGCCCTTGCCGGACCAGCCGAAGACGAGGTGCCGGCCGCCTCGGCCGAGGAGGTCGACGGCGGCGCGGCCGGTGTCGCCGCCGACGGAGTCGAAGACGAGGGTGGCGGTGCGGGGGCCGAGGAAGTCGCGGACCGTGGCCGGCCAGTCGGGGAGGGTGTAGTCGACGGCGAGGTCGGCGCCGTTCTTCTCGACGAGGGTGACTTTCCGGGGGCCGCCGGCCAGGCCGATGACGGTGGCGCCGGCGTTCTTCGCGTACTGGACGAGGAGGGTGCCGATGCCTCCGGCGGCGGCGGGGACGATCGCGACGGAGTCGGGGCCGAGTTCGGCGAACCGGAGGATGCCGAGGGTGGTGCGGCCGGTGCCGATCATGGCGACGGCCTCGGCGTCGCCGAGGGTGTCGGGGAGGGCGTGGAGCCGGTCGGCGTCGGCGACGGCGAGTTCGGCGTAGCCCCCGGGGGCGAGGCCGAGGTGGGTGACGACCCGCTTGCCGAGCCAGGCGGGGTCGGTGTCCGCGCCGAGTGCGTCGACGGTTCCGGCGACCTCGCGGCCGGGGATGGTGGGGAGTTCGGCGGGGGCGGGGAAGGGGCCGCTGAAGCCCCTGCGCAGGGCGGTGTCGAGGAGGTGGACGCCGGCCGCGGTGACGGCGATGCGTACCTGGCCGGGTCCGGGGACGGGGTCGGGTGTCTCCTCGTAGCGGAGGTTCTCGGCGGGGCCGAAGGCGTGGAGGCGGATGGCGTGCATGGTGGCTCCCCTGTCCGGTGGTCGCGTGGGGCGGTCGTGGTGCGTGGCGCGGGTCCTGCGGCTGCCCGGGGTGACCGCGCCGGCCGGCGACCGGTGGGTGTCGGTGTGGTCCGTGGGCGAGCCCCAGCTTTCAACCTCAAGCTCGCTTGAGGTCAAGGCGTGTGGCGCGCAGGGCCAGTGACACCGCTTCGACGGCGCTGGTGAAGGAGACCTCGGAGAGCACGCCGGGTGCGGCGACCTGGTCGCCGGCGAGGTAGACGCCGTCGCCGCGGTCGATCGCCGGCCGGTCGCGCCAGGTGGTGCCGGGGCGGTCGACGGCTCCCGTACGGCCGTGGGAGACGGCGACGCGGCGCTGGACGGTACGTTCCCGCCAGCCGGGGAAGCCCAGGTCGAGGAGGCGTTCGGCGTGGGCGACGCCGTCGGCCTTGGAGCCGTCGGGGCCGATGGGGAGCTGGGCCTGGAGGAGCTGCTCGCCGGCCGGGGCGAGGGTGGGGTCCTGGGCGGTGAAGCGTTCGATCCAGCCGGGGGCGTCCAGGTCGGAGATGACGAAGGGGTCCCCGGCGCGGTGGCGCAGCGCCAGGTCGACCAGGACGGTGCGGCCGCTCTCCCAGGTGAGGCCGGGGTCGTCGAGGAGGCGGGCGGCCGCGGCGAGGGAGGTGGCGACGACGACGGGCCCGTCGGCGAGCGGCAGGGCGTCGACGCGGGAGGAGGTCTCGATCCGTACGCCCAGGTCCCGGGCGCGGGCGGCCATCCGGTCGATGAGCCGCCCCCAGCCGCCGCGGGGGTAGTGGGCCTCGGGGGGCAGGGAGGTGGACCGGCGGAGCCGTTCCTGGACGAAGCGGGCGGACAGGGAGCCGGGGTCGTGGTGGAAGAGGGCGACCGCGCTGAAGGCGGCGGCGTCGCGGGCGGCACGGGGGCCGGCCACGCGGTCGGCCCAGCTGAGGAAGTCGACGTCGACGGGGGCGTCTTCGGCCGAGCGGCGGCTGAGGCGGAGGAAGCCGAGGGGCGGGGTGCGGCGCAGGGCGCCGTCGCGGTGGAAGCGCAGCCGGGCGGCTTCGAGGGGCGGCAGCGGGGCGAGCGGGCCGAGGAGGTCGCGCTGCTTGAGCCAGGTCCAGTGGGGGCCGCCGCTGTAGAGGGCGTGCGGTCCTTCGTTGGTGCGGTAGGGGCCTTCGGCGGTACGGGCGCGGCCGCCGAGGGTGCCGTGGGCCTCATGGAGGGTGACCCGCGCTCCGGCTTCGGCGGCGGTGACGGCCGCGGTGAGTCCGGCGAAGCCGCCGCCGATGACGGTGAGGTGCTTCGTCTGCTTCATGTGCTTCTCCCTGATGTCGGTGCGGTCCGGTCCGGGCCGGTCCTACGGAGGGGACGGGCCGGGGGCCGCGGTTTGTGACATCGGGGCCGTTGTCAGTGGTGCACGTCACCATGGGGTCATGGCGACACGGAGTGGCAGGAAGACGGCGGGGGTGGCGGGGGTGCGGCGGCCCGAGGTGCGGCTGCCGCCCCTCACCGCGCACGCGGGGGGACTGGAGCCGGACGGGGACTACGACGGTCTCGAGTTCCGGGGCCTGGACCTGGCCGGGCAGGAGGGGGCGGGCGCGCGGTTCATGGACTGCGCGGTGCGGGAGTGCGCGCTCGACGAGACGCGACTGACCTCGGCCCGGGTCCTGGACTGTGTGTGGAGCGAGCTGCGGGGGGTGGGGACGGACCTCGCGGGGGCGACGCTGCGGGACGTGGAGGTGCGGGACGCGCGGCTCGGGGGGACGCAGCTGCACGGGGCGGTCCTGGAGCGGGTGTGGGTGAGGGGAGGGAAGATCGACTATCTGAACCTGCGGATGGCGAAGCTGAAGGACGTGCTCTTCGAAGGGTGCGTGCTGAGCGAGCCGGACTTCGGGGGCGCGCGGCTGGAGCGGGTGGAGTTCCGCGACTGTGTGCTGGCGGGGGTGGACTTCAGCGGGGCCGTGATGAAGGACGTGGACCTGCGGACCGTGGAGCGCCTGGAGATCGCGCGCGGCGTGGACGCCCTGGCCGGTGCGGTGATCGGTATGGGCCAGCTGCTGGACCTCGCGCCGGTGTTCGCCGCCCAGTTGGGGGTGCGGGTGGAGGACTGAGCGGCGGCGGTCCGACGGGGACGTTCCGGGATGCCCGGGGGCCGGGGGACCTCGGCCGGGAGGGCCGGGGCACCCGGGGTGACTCAGGGCACGCGGGGGAAGCGGGCCTGGAGGTCCCAGATCACGGGGTTGTCGCCGAGGCCCTCGTGCATGTCGGTGAGGTCGGCGATCACGTCGTGCAGGAAGTCGCGGGCTTCACGGCGCAGTTCGCGGTGGTTGAAGGTGAGCGGGGGCTCGTCGCCGGGCATCCAGTCGGCCTCGACGTCCACCCAGCCGAAGCGGCGCTCGAAGAGCATGCGGTCCGAGGACTCGGTGAAGTCGAGTTCGGCGTACTGGGGGCGGGCGGAGCGGTTGCCGCGCGGGTCGCGGTCGAGCTGCTCGACGATGTCGCACAGGGCCCAGGCGAAGTCGAGCACCGGCACCCATCCCCAGGCTGTGGACAGCTCCCGGTCGGCCTTCGGGTCGGCGAGGTAGACGTCCCCGCAGAAGAGGTCGTGGCGCAGGGCGCGGACGTCCGCGCGGCGGTAGTCGGTCTGCGGGGGGTCGGGGAAGCGACGGGAGAGGGAGTAGCCGATGTCGAGCACGGATTGATGGTCCCACGCCGGGGGAGGGGAACGGCGCGGGGCGAAGGGCCCGCCCCCGGGCGCCCGGGGGCCGGACGCCTGTCGCGAGGGCGGTCGGCGGTCGGGAGCTCGTCCCCGGCGCGCGGGGGGCGGCCCCGGGTTCGGGTGCTCGGCCCCGGTGTCGGGCGTCGTCCCGGTCCTCCCGGTGTCAGGCGTGCGTGCGGGGGCGGGTGCGGGCGTGGAGGGTGCGGGCCAGGCGGGGACCGAGCCAGCGCTTGAGGCGGCGCAGGGCTTCCAGCCGTCCGGTGGCCTGGTCGAGCCGGTAGTAGAGCTGGGGCGGGATGTGCGGGAGCAGAGGGGAGTGGCGCTGGCCGAGGAGCGCGAACATCCGCGCCGGGTCCAGGCGCATGTAGCGGGGGAGGTTCTCGTACCACTGGGCGCTGTAGCGGGCCGCGCTCTGGGCCGACAGGAGCTCCGCGCGCCTGCGCCGGGCATAGCGGGTGAGCGCCCCGTCGAGATCCACGCCGGCCCCGCTCCCGCTTTTCCCGGCTCCGTCATCCGCCCGCCGCCTGTCGGCAGTCCCGGCCCCGGCCCCGGCCCCGGTCTCGGCCTCGCGCAGGGCGGTCGCGAGGGCGAGGGCGTCCTCCAGGGCGAGGGTGGTGCCCGCGCCGATGGAGTAGTGGGTGGTGTGGGCGGCGTCCCCGAGGAGGACCAGGTTGCCGCGGTGCCAGACGCGGTTGGTCAGGGTACGGAAGTGCAGCCACTGGGCGGCGTCGTCGGCCTGCGCCCGCCCGATCAGCCGGTGGCCGTCCAGGAGGTCGTGGAAGAGCTTCTCCATCAGGTTCAGGCTGTCGGCCTCGCCCATGGTGTCCAGCCCGAGGCCCGACCAGGTCTCCGGGGAGCATTCGACGACACAGGTGGACTGCTCGCCGCTGAACCCGTAGGCGTAGCACCAGATCCAGCCGTGTTCGGTCTCCTTGAAGGCGAAGCTGAAGGAGTCGAACACCTTGGTGGTGCCGAGCCAGATGTAGCGGTTGCGGCCGGTGGCGAAGGTGGCGCCGAAGTGGTCGCCGTGTGCCTCGCGCAGGACGCTGTTGACCCCGTCGGCGGCGACGACCAGGTCCGCGTCGGCGAGTTCGGGGCTGTCCGCGCCGGTGATGTCGTGCTCGAACTCCACCCGCACGCCGAGGGACTGGGCCCGTTCGGCCAGAAGGGCGAGCATCCGGCGGCGGCCGATGCCGAAGCCCTCGTCGCCCCGGTGGACGGTCCGCTCGTCGCGGACGATGGCGACACCGTCGGTCCAGCGCACGGACGCGGCGCTGATCGCGGCGGCGGACTCGGGGTCGCCGGCCCGGAGCTTGTCGAGGAGCCCGGCCCAGTAGGTCACGCCCCAGCCGTAGGTGGAGCCGGCCGGGTTGCGTTCGTAGACGGTGATGTCGTGGGACGGGTCCTGCCGCTTCATCAGGATCGAGAAGTACAGGCCGGCCGGGCCACCGCCGACGCAGGCGATCTTCACGCGCGCTCCCACTTCTTCTCACACTTCGTGATGGATGAGCGACGCAGGGTAGCAGGGGGTGAGGTGGGTGGCGGGGGAGGCGCGGGCTCAGGGAAGGAGGCGTTGTTCCTTGGCCACGGCGACGGCGCCCGCCCGGGTGTCGACGCCGAGTTTGGCGTAGATCCGGCCCAGGTGGGTCTTCACCGTCGCCTCGCTGATGAAGAGCGCGCGGGCGATCTCGCGGTTGCCGAGGCCGTGGGCGAGCTGGCCGAGGATGTCCCGTTCGCGGTCGGTCAGCGTCGGTCCGGCCGCTCCGCGCATCCGGTCCATGACGCGGCTGGCGACGGGCGGGGAGAGGGTGGTGCGGCCCTGGGCGGCGGAGTGGATCGCCGCGAAGAGCTCCTCGGGCCGTTCGGCCTTCAGGAGGTAGCCGGTGGCGCCGGCCTCGATGGCGCGGGTGATGTCGGCGTCCGTGTCGTAGGTCGTGAGGACCAGCACGTGTACGTCGGGGGTGGCGATCCGGCGGGTGGCCTCGACGCCGTCGATCCCCGGGCCGAGCTGGAGGTCCATCAGGACGACGTCGGGGGTGAGCTTCGCGGCCATCGCGACGGCCTCCTCGCCGCTGCCGGCCTCGCCGACGACCTCGATGTCGGGGGCGCTGCCGAGGAGGGCGAGCAGTCCGGCGCGTACGACGGCGTGGTCGTCGCACAGCAGGATCCTTACCGTCATGAACGGGCCTCCGGGGGTGTCGACAGGGGGATCGCGACCGAGAGCACGGTGCCCTCGCCGGGTGTGGACTCGATGGTGAGGTCGCCGCCGAGCTGCCGGGCGCGTACCCGCATGGCGGGCAGGCCGTGGCCGCGTACGCCCGGTTCCCGGGCCGGCGGTGTGGGCTCGAAGCCGCGGCCGTTGTCGGCGATGTCGAGGACGACCTGGTCGTCGAGGTAGGTCAGGGTTAGGGCGGCGGAGGTGGCGGCGGCGTGTTCGCGGACGTTGGCCAGGGCGCCCTGCGCGATCCGCAGCAGCGC
Source organism: Streptomyces sp. NPDC036822 (assembly GCF_055609145.1). NCBI lineage: Bacteria > Bacillati > Actinomycetota > Actinomycetes > Kitasatosporales > Streptomycetaceae > Streptomyces > Streptomyces sp. NPDC036822. The sequence continues at coordinate 395,803 of NZ_JBVJPY010000006.1, read as the reverse complement.
CGACTGCACCCGGTCGGGCAGCGGAACCGGGGTGCCGTCGACACGGAACGCGGTGGACTCGCGGGCCGCGAGGTTCCGCAGCGCCTCCTCGAGACCGCCGCCCTCGGCGAGATCGGCCGGGGCGAGGTCGTGGACGAAGCGGCGGGCCTCGGCGAGGTTGCGCTCGGCGATGGACTCGGCGGTACGGACGTGGCGGCGCGCGGTCGCCGGGTCGCCGTCCCAGGTGCGGTCGGCGGCCTGGAGCAGCATCTGCTGGCTGGACAGGCCCTGGGCGAGGGTGTCGTGGATCTCCATCGACAGCCGCTGGCGCTCGGCGAGGGTTCCCTCGCGGCGCTCGATGGCGGCCAGTTCGCGCCGGGTGCGGATGAGGTCGTCGATCAGCGCCCGCTGCCGGTCGGCCTGGCGCTGGGCGTGGACGAAGACGGCGGTGGCGATGGCGGCGACCGCCGGCGGGGCGATGACCAGGTTCGGGTCCCATCCGCCGTGCGAGAGCTGGACCTGGGCGGTCACCACGAAGACGGTCAGCAGGGCGACCAGGACGAGGGCGGCCCGGGGCGGGAGGGTGCGCAGGCCCGTGTAGAAGAGCGGTACGGCGCACCAGGCGAAGCTCGGCGCGAGGACGACCAGGAGCATCCAGACGGCGACGACGGTGAAGAGCCAGGCGATCCGGCGGGGGGTGGCGCGGGTGCCGAGCACCGGGCCGAGGAGGTAGAGGGAGGCCAGGGCGCCGGAGAGGGCGACGACCCACGGGCCGCGGTCCTCCCAGGGGTGCCGCAGCAGGAAGCGGGCGAGGGAGGCGCCGAGGAGGAGGAAGAAGGCGACGTGCATGACCCGCGCCAGCCAGCGGGCGTCCGGGTCCTGCTCGTTCACGTGCCTCTCCGGCCTTTCCTGTCTCGTGGGTCTTTCCGGCCTGGTCGGCCGGGTGCCGAGGTGGTCCTTCCGGCCTGGGCCGGCCAGGTGCCGGGTGCCGGCTGCCGGCTGCCGGGACCGGGGGCGTCGGGTGGGTCGCCGGTGGTGGCGGCGACCCGAGTCCCGGCGGCCGGTTCCGGTCCGCTCGGTGTCCCGTCGGCCGGTTCCGGTCCGCTCGGAGTCCGGACGGCCGGCCCGGTTCGCCCGGTGTCCCGACGGCCGGTCCCGGTCCGGCCGGTGTCCGGCCCGGTGTCCGGCGGTCGTCTCCGACGCGCCCGGGGTCCTGGCGGCGCGCGGGGCCCCGTGCTGACCTGGGTGTACGGATCCATGGTGACCCGGCGGGACCACACCGGCATCAACCGATCGGCTGACCCGCGTGTCGTCCGTACCGCGCGGCGGACGCAGCCGCTCCGTCGACCGCACGGGCCCGGAAGCGGCCGGAGGATCGATGGCAGAGCGATTCACGCAGCGATCCCAGGGAGTTCCCCATGAAGAAGATCCTCATCGGCGCCACCGCGGCGGCCGCCCTCGCCGCCGGCACCTTCGGCGCCGTCTCCGCGAACGCCTCCGCCCCGGCCGCGCCCGCCGCCGCCCCGGCCGCCGCGGTGAAGGCCGACGCCGCGAACGAGAACCTCCAGCAGTCCACGCACCTGACCGTCGAGGCCGCGACCAAGGCCGCGCAGGCCACCCTGGACGCCGCCGAGGACGAGAACCAGCGTGTGACGGTCGCCGTCGTGGACCGCAACGGCAACACCATCGTGACCCTTCGCGGCGACGGCGCCGGCCCGCAGTCCTACGAGTCGGCCGAGCGCAAGGCGTTCACGGCGGTCTCCTGGAACGCCCCGACCTCGGTCCTGGCCGGGCGCCTCGCCCAGGCTCCGAACCTGAAGGACATCCCCGGCACGCTCTTCCTCGGCGGCGGCGTCCCGGTCACGGCCAAGGGCGCCCCGATCGCCGGCATCGGCGTGGCCGGCGCGCCCAGCGGCGACCTGGACGAGAAGTTCGCCCGGGCCGGCGCCGAGGCGCTCGGCAAGTAGCCCTCGCCGCGGGGAGGCGGCGCCCGGACCACCGCCGGGCGCCACCGTTCCGTATCGCCCCCGCGCCAGGCAGGACCACGCCCCCGCGCCAGGCGTGGCCTGCCCGCGGAGAAGGGCGGATGGTGGTCGCGCACCAGGAGGATGGTGCCCGCGGACGAGGCACGGCAGCGCCCCCGGGCCCGGCGTGCCGAGGCTCCGACCAGGTGTGACGGCGTCAGGGCCGGTCGGCAGCCGCGGGGCACGACCTAAGATCGTCGGGTGGAACCACGTACCCGGACCGCCCTGGCGGCCGTCACGGCGCTGCTGCTCCTCGCGGGCTCCGCCGGCTGCACCGGCGGCGAGGACGGCGGAGTGCGTGGCACCCCCGGCGCCGCGGGGCTGCGCGACCCGTACTTCCCCAAGCTCGGCAACGGCGGCTACGACGTCCGGCACTACGCGCTGAAGCTCGACTACGACCCGGCGAGCGGCCGTCTCGACGCCACCGCGGAGATCGAGGCGCGCGCCACGCAGGACCTGAGCGCCTTCAACCTCGACCTGGACGGCCTCACCGTCGGCCGCGCCACCGTCGACGGGGCCCCGGCAGCCGTCAACCGGGCGGGCAGCGAACTGACGCTCCGGCCCCGCGAGGACATCGACGAGGGCCAGGTCTTCCGCACCACCGTCGCGTACTCCGGGGTCCCCCGGACGATCACCGACGCGGACGGGTCGGGCGAGGGGTGGCTGAGGACGAAGGACGGGGCGCTCGCGCTCGGCGAGCCGGTCGGCTCCATGGCCTGGTTCCCCGGCAACCACCACCCCTCCGACAAGGCGACGTACGACATCACGCTGACCGTCCCCGAGGGGCTGCGGGCGATCTCCAACGGCGTCCTGCGGGGCGAGCGCACCGCGAACGGCCGGACCACGGCCGTCTGGCACAGCGCCGAGCCGATGGCGAGCTACCTCGCGACGGCGGCCATCGGCCGGTACCGGACGAGCACCACGACGACCCCCTCCGGGGTGTCCGTCCTCACCGCCGCCGACCCGGCCGTCGCCGACGAGAGCGCCGAACTCCTCGCCCGCATCCCCGAACTCCTGGAGTGGCAGCAGGAGAACTTCGGGCCGTACCCCTTCTCCGCGACCGGCGCCATCGTCGAACCGGCCGGGGACGCCGACTACGCCCTGGAGACCCAGACGCGGCCCGTCTTCCCGCTGGACTCCTTCGACGCCCCCACCCTCGTGCACGAGCTGGCGCACCAGTGGTTCGGCGACTCGGTCTCGCCTGCGACGTGGCGGGACATGTGGCTCAACGAGAGCTTCGCGACGTACGCGGAATGGCTGTACGCGGAGGACTTCGAGGACACCCCGGCGCGGGTCAGCTTCGACAAGGCCTTCGGTGAGGACGCCAACTGGGCCTTCCCGCCCGCCGAACCGCCGAAGGCGGAGAACCTCTTCGACCCGCCGGTGTACCAGCGCGGCGCGATGGTGCTGCACAAGATCCGCGAGACGGTCGGCGACGACACCTTCTACGAGATCCTGGCCGGCTGGCCCGCGAAGTACCGGCACGGCAACGCCTCGACGGAGGACTTCACCGCCTATGTGGAGGACGTGGCGGGGGAGGACCTGAGCGCGCTGTGGGACGTGTGGCTGTACGGGGACGACAAGCCGGAGCGGCCGCGGTGAGCGCTCAGAGGCTCTTGCGGAGCACCCGGCAGGGGCGGCCCCGGTCCAGGTCGGCGCGGCGGTCGGTCTCCTCGTAGCCGAGGGACGTCCAGAACGCGAAGGCGCGGGGGTTGTTCTCCAGGACCGCGAGTTTGACGCCCGTACGCCCTTCGGAGCGGAAGCGGTCCTCGACACGGCCGGCCAGCGCCCGGCCGTGGCCGGACCGGTGGGCGCGCGCGTCGACCATCAGCAGGCCGATCCACGGGTCCGGGTCGTCGGGGTCGGGATGGTGGTCGAGGGTGGCCGCGATGCCGATCAGCCGGCCCTCGGAACGGGCGAGGAGCACCTCGGCGCCGGGGCGGGCGAGCTCGTCGGCCAGGGCGGCGGCGACCTGCTCCGGGCGGATGCCGTCCGGGTCCGGGAAGTCGCCGGTGATCGCGTGGAAGTCGCGGTTGGAGGCGTAGAGCTCGGTCAGCTCGGTGAGGAGCGGGCCGGGGAGGGCGTGGTCGGCGGGGGCGTACGGCTCGACGATCATGCGGAAACGGTAAGGCCCCGGCCGGAGCCGGGGCCTTGTCGCTCAGCGCATTCGCTCAGCGCGTGTCGCTCCACGCATGTCGCTCAGTGCGTCCGCTCGGCGCGTCCGCTCGGCGCGTCCGCTCGACGCATGCGCTCGGCGCGTGCCGCTGACCGGCTGCCGCCGGTGGGCCGTCGCCGGTCGGGTCAGAGGTTGACGCCGAAGTCGCGGGCGATGCCCTCGAGGCCGGAGGCGTAACCCTGGCCGACGGCGCGGAACTTCCACTCCGCGCCGTTGCGGTACAGCTCGCCGAAGACCATGGCGGTCTCGACGGCGGCGTCCTCGGAGAGGTCGTAGCGCGCGATCTCGGCGCCGCCGGCCTGGTTGAGGATGCGGATGTAGGCGTTGCGGACCTGGCCGAAGTTCTGCGTGCGGGCGACCGCGTCGTAGATGGAGACCGGGAAGACGATCTTGTCGACGTTCGGGGGCAGGGCGGCGAGGTTGACGTTGATCTGCTCGTCGTCGCCGCCGCCCTCGCCGGTGCGGTTGTCACCGGTGTGGACGATGGTCTGGTCCGGCGTCGACTTGTTGTTGAAGAAGACGAAGTGCGCGTCGGAGGCGACCTTGCCGGCGGCGTCGACGCCGATGGCGGAGGCGTCCAGGTCGAAGTCGGTGCCGGTGGTCGTACGGACGTCCCAGCCGAGGCCCACGGTGACGGCGGTGAGGCCCGGGGCCTCCTTGGTCAGTGAGACGTTGCCGCCCTTGGACAGGCTTACAGCCATGGGAAGTCCCTTTCGTCGTGATGTCGTCACACGGGATAACGCGGACGGGGCCCTGCTGGTTCCAACGGGAATCCGGGGCGAAAACAGGATGACGTGCGCGCCCCGCTCCGGGGAACATGGGGGGCATGTCCGGTCCGTATGTCATCCGTGGCTCCGTCTCGCTTCCCGAGGCCGAGCTGATGTGGCGTTTCTCCAGGTCGTCCGGTCCGGGCGGACAGCACGTCAACACCAGCGACTCCCAGGTGGAGCTCCGCTTCGACCTGGAGCGCACCGAAGCGCTGCCGGAGGTGTGGAAGGCGCGGGCGCTGGAACGGCTGGCGTCGCGCCTGGTGGGCGGGGTGGTGACGGTACGGGCGTCGGAGCACCGCTCGCAGTGGCGCAACCGCGAGACGGCGGCGGTCCGCCTCACCGCGCTCCTCGCCGAGGCGACGGCCCCGCCGCCGAAGCCGCGCCGGGCGACGAAGATCCCCCGGGGCATCAACGAGCGCCGGCTGCGGGTGAAGAAGCAGCGCGCGGAGACGAAGCGCGGCCGCCAGGGCCGCGACTGGGGCTGACGCGCCTTCGGCGCTCGGCCCTCGGCGCCGGGCCCTCGACCTTGAGCGCGCTCGACCCCGAGCGCCCGGCCCTTGGCCCTCGGCCCTCGGCGCCGGGCCCTCGACCTTGAGCGCGCTCGACCCCGAGCGCCCGGCCCTTGGCCCTCGGCGCCGGCGGCTCGCCGGGCCCGGGCCGTCAGGCCAGGTGGCGGTACTTGCCCTTGAAGTACGTCAGGGGGGAGCCCTGCGGCGAGGGGAAGGCGGCCGTCAGGACGCGGGCGACGACCAGGGTGTGGTCGCCGGCCAGGACGCGGTTCTCCGTGCGGCACTCCAGCGTCGCCAGCGCCCCGCCGATCAGGGGCGCGCCGCTCTCCTCGCCGCGCGTGTACGGCACGTCCGCGAAGAGGAGCCGGTCGCTCACCCGGCCCTTCATCGCGAAGCGGCCCGCGACGTGCCGCTGGCTCTCGGAGAGGACCGAGACCGCCCAGACGGGGACCTCGGACAGCAGGTCGTCCATCCGGGACCCGTTGCGGAGGCTGACCAGGACCAGGGGCGGGTCCAGGGATACGGACATGAACGCGGTCGCCGTCATCCCGACGTCCTCGCCGCGCGGGCCGTCGTCAGGATCGTGGACCGTCACCAGCACCACGCCCGCCGCGAGGCGGGACATCGCCGCCCGGAACTCGTCGTCGCTCACCCCCTCAGCATGAGGGATGGCCGGATCCGGCACGGCGGCCGGGGGCGGCGGGGACGGAAGGACGAGGGTGTTCAGCAGCACACCCGCACGCTAGTCCGGGCCCACGCGCCGCCGCATCGGGCCGGGGGACCAGACCGGCCACCCCCGACGGTCCTAGGACCGCCCACCCCGGACCCTCCCCGGGCGGAGTCCCCGATCCCAGGCCCGTGATCACGGTCCCGGACCACCGGCCGTTCCGGACCACCGGTCTACAACGTTCCCTTTGCGTTCAAGAAAGAGCGGGAGCGCTTTCCGCCGCTTCGGGTAACGCTTCGGCATCTGTTGTGACTTGAGTCACAGAGCCCAGTATTTGTTGACCCTGTGTACCGGGGGCGCAGCTCGCTGTGATTCAGTGGCGGGGACAGAGCAGCATGAGAGCCGATGAGAACCCTGGAGTTGCTGTCGAGGTCTCGGGGAGAGCGAGCGATGGAGACCGAGTCGGAGCCGTACGTCCGTCTTGCGACCTTGCGGCAGCTGCATCAGGTCGTCGCCGACCTCAATACAGCGCGCAGTCTGGCGGACACCCTGCAGACCGTCGCCGACGGCATCGTCGCCGGACTCAACTATGAGCTGGCCTGCGTCAACCTCGTACGCCCCGACGGAGACCTCGTCGTCGCCGCCTTCGCCGGCAGCCCCGCCGCCGAAGCGCTGATCACCGGCCGTGTCGGCTCGCGCGCGTCCTGGGAACGCCGCCTCTCCATGGGAGTCGCCTGGGGCGACCTGCGGTTCATCCCGCACACCGAGGGCTGGGTCCTCATCGAGGACGACGTCCCGCAGTGGCACACCGAAGGCCCCGCCCCCCGCTTCGAGGACGAGTGGCACCCGCACGACCGCCTCTACGCCCCGATGTACGCCTCCGGCTCCGGCCGCGAACTCCTCGGCGTGATCTCCGTCGACCGGCCGCGCAACGGACGGCACCCCGGCCCCTGGGGTCAGGAAGCCCTCCAGATGTACGCCTCCCAGTCGGCGATTGCGATCAGCAACGCGCGCCTGAGAGCAAACATGCAGCGGGCCCTCGTCCGCCTCGAACGCGAGCAGCAGGCCCTGCGCGCCAGCGAGGAGTCCTTCCGGCAGGCCTTCGAGTACGCCCCCTCCGGCATGGCCATCGCCGAGATGGGCGGCGACCAGCACGGCCGCCTGCTGCGCACCAACGACGCGCTGTGCCGCCTCCTCGGCCGCCCCGCCTCCGTGATGCGCCGCTACTCCTTCGCCGACCTGGTCCACCCCGAGGACATAGGGACGCTGCTGCGCACCTCCGCCGAGGGCGGCCGCGCCGAGCTGCGGCTCGCCCGCCGGGACGGCTCCTACGTATGGGTCTCCCTGCGCAACTCCGTCGTCGCCGACACCACCGACGGCCCCCGCTTCCTCCTCACCCACGTCGAGGACATCGAGGAGCGCAAGCGCCACGAACTGCAGCTCGCCCACCGCGCCTCCCACGACGCCCTCACCGGCCTCCCGAACGGCGCGGAACTCCGCTCCCGGCTCAGCGCCCGGCTCTGCGAGCGTCCCTACGCCGCCCGCGCCGACGAGTTCGACGCCGGACACGACAGCGGCTTCGACTCCCCGTACGGGCACGAACACGGCTTCGGCTTCGATCCGGCGCCCGGCGCCCCCACCGGCGGGCCCTACGACCACCACGTCCACTCCGTCTCCCCCACCGGCGGGGACATCGACGACGGGACGAAAGGGCTCGCGGTCCTCTTCTGCGACCTCGACGGCTTCAAGTCGATCAACGACCGCTTCGGGCACCACACCGGCGACGCCGTCCTCATCGAGGTCGCCCGCCGGCTCACCACCGGCGTACGCGACGGAGACACCGTCGCCAGGCTCGGGGGTGACGAATTCGTCGTCCTCGCCGACGGCCTCGGCGCCGCCGACGCCGCTGACCTGGCCGTACGCCTGCGGAACGCCATCATTCCGCCGATCCGCGTCGACGGACGGGCGGTCCGGGTCGGAGCGAGTTTCGGCATCGGCTGGGCCGAGTGCGGCATGACCGTCGAAGAGGTCCTGAACTCCGCCGACCAGCGCATGTACATCGAGAAGCGGTCCCGGGCCAAGGTCCACCGCCGCGCCGGATAGCCGTTCGCGTCACCCACGGGTCATCTTCCGGACGGTCAAGGACCGGACCGAAGCGTTCCCCGTTCGAGGTAGGCTCGGCCGGTCGGCGACGGCTGGCGAGCATGGATAGGAGTGACCAGGGATGGCTGCCGGTAACGACGGCGCGAACACGCCCGAGGACGACGATCCGTTCGGCTACCTGTACGCGGACGGCCAGGCGGCGGGCGCCCAGCCGCCCGGACAGGGTGGCTACGGCTACCCCGGCCCGGCCGCGCAGCCCGGCGTCCCCAGAACCTCGTACAACCAGGTCAGGACGGTCGGCGAGCGCCAGTACGGCGGGCCGGCCCAGGCGCACGTGCCGCAGCAGCAGAGCTACGGCGGCCAGCAGCAGTACGGCCAGCCGAACCCGCAGTACGCGGCGCCCGAGAGCTACCCCGGCGCCGACCGCACCCGCCAGTCGCCGATGCCGCCCCAGCGCGGCCGCGGCCCCAACACCAAGGGGCTGCTGATCGGCGCGATCGCGGTCGTCGCGGTCGTCGTGATAGGGATCACGGCCGCCGTCATCAGCAACACCGGCGGCGACAAGGACAGCGGCGGGAACGCGGGCGGTTCGCCCACCGACGGCTCCTCGCAGGTCCAGGAGACCCCGAGCAGCCGTCCCAGCGCGGACGAGACCCCGGCCGAGCTGCCGCAGCAGGACGCGGCCACGCTCAAGCTGGGCGGTTCGGCGCTCCTCGCCAAGGACATCAAGGGCGCGGAGGGCGCGGACGGTGCCTATGTCACCGGCTTCAACGCCATCGGCTCGTCGGTGACCTGGCAGGCGGACCTCGCCGAGGCCGGGGAGTACTACCTGTACGTGCGGTACGCGATCCCGGCGAAGGACGCCAACGCCACGCTCACCGTCAACGACAAGCCCAACGGGTCGCCGATCGGGTTGAAGAACTTCATCTCCTCCTCGGACCCGAACCTCGAGAAGAACTGGCAGACCACATGGGCGCCGGTGAAGCTCAAGGAGGGCTCGAACACGATCAAGCTGTCGTGCGAGCAGGGCAACCAGTGTGACGCCGTCTTCGACTGGCTGAAGATCAGCAAGACGAAGCTGAGCGGCTGACGCCCCCTTCGGACGAACGGCGGCGGTGCCCCCGGAGCCAGGCTCCGGGGGCACCGCCATGTCGTCGCCCGCCGGGCGCGGATCGCGCCGCTCGGCGATGCTCCGGCGGTCCCGCCGGGCGGGACGGCACCGGCCGGACCGGCTGGGCGGGCTGGACCGGATCGCTCCGGCGGCGCCGACCCCGCCGGGCTTCGCCGGGGCGGGTCACTCCGGCTGTCCCGGGCCTGCCGGGCTTCGCCGGCTGTCCGCGCCGGGCGGACCGCTCCGGCGGCTCGCACCTGCCGGGCGCCCTGCCGCGTCGTTCAGGCCGCCGCGGGGCGTTCGGTCACCGTCACCCGGGGCAGCAGGTCCTCGTACGCCGCGCGGTCGAACTCGCCCGCGACCGGGGAGAGCACCGTCGCCGCCGACAGGGCCACCGCGCGGGCAAGGCGGTCGGGCCAGGACAGCGCGTCGGCCAGGCCCGACAGCAGGCCCGCGACGGCGGAGTCGCCGGCTCCGGTCGGGTTGCCCTTCACCGGCGCCGGCGGGGCGGCGCGCCACTCGCCTTCCGGGGTGGCGGCGAGCAGACCCTCCGGGCCGAGGGAGGAGACGACCGCGTGCGCGCCGCGCCGCCGGGCGTCGTGGGTGGCCCGGCGCGGTTCGCGGGACCCGGTGAGCCCCGCCAGCTCGTCGGCGTTCGGCTTCACCAGGTCGGGCCGGGCGGCGATCCCGCGTCGCAGCGGCTCGCCGCCGGTGTCGAGCAGGACCGGGACTCCGGCGGCCCGGGCCATCCGGATCAGCTCCGCGTACGCGCCGACGTGGATGCCGGGCGGCAGGCTGCCGCAGAGGGCCACCGCCTCGGCGCCGGTGAGCAGCTCGGCGTACCGGCCGGTGAGGGTGGCCCACTCGGCGGGGGTGATCGTGGGGCCGGGTTCGTTGAGCTGGGTGGTGTCGCCGCTCGCCGTGTCGACGATGGCGACGGTACGGCGGGTGGGTCCGGCGGTCGGTACGAGCGCGTCGGTCAGGGGCAGGTCCGCCAGCCGGGAGCGCAGGACCTCTCCGGTGGGTCCGCCGGCGAATCCGGTGACGACCGTCTCGTGGCCGAGGGCGGCGAGGACGCGGGCGACGTTGAGGCCCTTGCCGCCGGGGCGCTCGATCACCTGGGTGACGCGGTGGGTGGCGTGCGGGGTGAGGGCGGGGACGCGGTACGTGAGGTCCAGCGCCGTGTTGAGGGTGACCGTCACCATCATCTGCGGTACCCCCGTACCTCGTGCCTCGTGGAGGCCTGATCCGTCGTCGGTCCCGCGTCGAGCCCGTGGAACGCGCCCTGATCATGCCAAACAGAAGGCGGTTGGCCCAGACCCCCGGACCAACCGCCCCGCGCGACCTCACGCCAGGTCGGGCTTCACCACCCAGGCGCCCTTGCGCATGACGCCCCTGAGCTCGAACTCCTCGTCCAGGACGACGAGGTCGGCGTCCTTGCCGGGCTCCAGCGAGCCGACCCTGTCGTCGATGCCGAGCAGCCGTGCCGGGTTGGCCGAGACGGCCCGTACGACGGACTCGACCGGCAGCCGGTCGATGGTCGCCGCCCGCTTGAACGCCCGGTCCAGGGTGAGGGTCGAGCCCGCGATGGAGCCGCCCTCGACGAGCCGTGCGACGCCGTCCTTCACCTCGACGGCCAGCGGGCCGAGCGAGTAGAGCCCGTCGCCGAAGCCCGCCGCGTCCATCGCGTCCGTGATGAACGCGACCCGGTCACGGCCGGCGTGATGGAACGCCAGCTCCAGGGCGGCCGGGTGCAGATGGGTCCCGTCGTTGATCAGCTCGACCGTGATCCGCTCGTCCTCCAGGAGCGCGGCGATCGGGCCGGGGGCGCGGTGGCCGAGGGCGGGCATCGCGTTGTAGAGGTGCGTGGCGACGGTGGCGCCGGCGTCGATGGCCTGGACGGTCTGCTCGTACGTCGCGTCGGTGTGGCCGATGGCGGCGATCACGCCGTGCTCGGCGAGCAGCCGTACGGAGTCGATGCCGCCGGGCAGTTCGGTGGCGAGGGTCACCATCTTGGCCTGGCCGCGCCCCGCGTCGATCAGCTTGCGGACCTCGGCCGGGTCGGGATCGCGCAGCAGCGTCTCGTCGTGCGCGCCCTTGCGGCACGGGGAGATGAACGGCCCCTCGAAGTGCAGGCCGGCGATCTCGCCCTGCTCGGCCAGCTCGGACAGGAGTCCCGCGCGCCGGGCCAGGAAGTCCATGTCGCCGGTGACGAAGGACGCCACGACGGTGGTGGTGCCGTGCAGACGGTGGGTGTGGACGCCCTTGAGGACGTCGTCGACCGTGCCGGAGGTGAAGGACGCGCCGCCGCCGCCGTGGTTGTGCATGTCGACGAAGCCGGGGACGACCCAGTGGCCGGAGAGGTCGACCGAGGAGGCGCCGGCCGTGGCCGCGCCACGGTCCTCGGCGTGGGGGGTGCCCGCGTCCGCGATGCGGCCGTCCTCGACGATCACGCGTCCGTTCTCGGCGACTCCGGTCGGCAGCACGACGCGCGCGCCGGCGAGAACTGTGCGATCGGCCATCAGGCGGATACCTCCGAGTCGGACTCGTTGTCGGTGCGGGTGTCGTGGGAGAGCAGGTCCCAGGCGAGGAGGCCCGCGCCCAGGCATCCGGCGGTGTCCCCGAGGGCCGCCGGGACGATGGCGGGCAGTTTCTGGAAGGTGACCCGTTCCTCCACCGCGGCCCTGAGGGGTGTGAACAAGGTTTCCCCGGCCTCGGCCAGCCCGCCACCGATGATGAGCGTGCGGGGGTCCAGCAGGGTGAGCGCGGTGACCAGGCCGTCCGCGAGCGCGTCGACGGCCTCCTGCCACACCCGTACGGCGCCGGGGTCGCCGGACTCGACCGCCTTCGCGCAGTCGGCGGCGTCCGCGTCGGGGTCGCCCGAGGCCTCGGCCCAGGCGAGGGAGACCGCGGAGGCGGAGGCGTACCGCTCCAGGCAGCCGCGCTGGCCGCAGCCGCAGTCGGCGCCGCCGGGGCGGACGACGATGTGCCCGATCTCGCCGGCGTAGCCGTGGGCGCCGGCCTCGATGGCTCCGCCGATGCCGATGGCGCCGGCGATTCCGGTGCCCAGCGGCACGAAGAGGAAGCGGTCGGCGCCGTTGCCCGCCCCGATGCGGCCCTCGGCGAGGCCGCCGGTGCGGACGTCGTGGCCCAGGGCGACGGGGATGCCGTCGAGGCGCTCGCTGAGCAGGGCGCGCATCGGGACGTCGCGCCAGCCGAGGTTGGCGGCGTAGACGGCGATGCCCTGGTCGGCGTCGACGATGCCGGGCACGGCGACTCCGGCGGCCGCGGCCGACCGGCCGTACCGCTCCAGGCCGTGGTCCCGCAGCTCGGCGGCGAAGTCGAGGATGGTCTCGACGACCGCCTCGGGGCCGCGCTCGCGTGCGGTGGCGCGCCGTGCCTCGTGGAGCAGGGTGCCGTCCGCCCCGACGAGGGCGGCCTTCATGCCGGTGCCGCCCACATCCAGGGCGATGACGTGTCTCACGGGGGACAGTGTCGCGTGTGACCGAGGAAAGGTCTAGTCCACTGGACGGGATTGTTGCGTGGGGATACAAATGCGCGCCCGTGGCGCCCGGCGCGGGCCTGCCGGGCCGGGCCGTGCGTTGCCGAAGCGATACCCAAGTGGTGTAGACCTTATGCTTTCTCTCCTGTGAAAATCACAGCTCGACGACGAGCAGAGGGTGGGACAACGCTGTGCAGCGGCGACTCCTTGGACTGACCGCGACCATCGCCGCGCTGGGCCTGACCGCGGCGGTCTCGGGCTGCGGCCTCACCGGCACGGAGGCCGGCGACGTCACCCTCACGGTGGTCGCCGCCGACTACGACCTCAGCGGCGGTGACACCACCGAGAAGTACTGGGCGGGCCTAACCGCCGCCTACGAGGCCGAACACCCCGGCGTGACGATCGACGTGAAGATCGAGTCGTGGAACGACGTCGACCGCAAGGTCGCCGAGATGGTCAGGTCCGGCCAGGCGCCCGACATCGCCCAGATCGGCGCCTATGCCGACTACGCCGCAGCCGACGAGCTGTACTCCGCCGACGAACTGCTCTCCATCCCCGTCCAGGCCAACTTCCTCGCCCCGCTGACCGAGGCGGGCGAGCGGAAGGGCACGCAGTACGGGCTGCCGTTCGCCGCCTCCACGCGGCTGCTCTTCTTCAACGAGGAGCTGTTCGAGCGCGCCGGCGTCAAGAAGGCGCCGACCACCTGGGACGAACTCGCCGCCGCCGCGGAGAAGCTCGACGAAGACGACGTCCCGTACCCCTTCGCCCTGCCGCTCGGGCCGGAGGAGGCGCAGGCCGAGACGATGATGTGGCTGCTCAGCGGGGGCGACGGGTACACCGACGCCACCGACCGGTACAAGATCGACTCCGAGGCGAACGTCAACACCTTCGAGTGGCTGAGGACGAACCTCGTCGCGAAGGGCCTCACCGGGCCCATAGCCCCGGGCAAGCTCAACCGGAAGGACGCCTTCGCCGCGTTCTCGCGAGGTGAGGTCGGCATGCTCAACGGCCATCCCTCGCTGATGCAGGAGGCCGAGAAGCAGGGCGTCAAGGTCGGCAAGGTCGCCCTGCCGGGTGTGGACGGCAAGGCCAAGGCGTCCATGGGCGTCGCCGACTGGATCATGGGCTTCAAGCAGAACGGTCACCGCAAGGAGATCGGCTCGTTCCTGGACTTCGTCTTCAGCGACGCCAACGTCCTGAAGTTCGCCGGTGACAACGACCTGCTCCCGCCGACCGTCAGCGCCTACGCCACGATGGAGGCCGAGCCGGAGCACCAGAACCTCCGCGCCTTCCTGAAGGAGCTGCCGAACTCGCAGCTGCCGCCGGTCGGCAAGACCTCCTGGGCGAAGGTCAGCGACGACATCAAGCAGAACATCGGCAAGGCCGTCACCCCCGACGCCAAGGTGTCCGAGGTGCTCGGGAAGATCGCACGGGACGCGACGGCGGCCGAGAGCGCGGAATAAGTTGGGTCGTATGACCAACGATGAGGAGCCGGGCCCCGGCCGGGACGAGGCCCCGGCGACCCGCCCGGAGACCCCGGGCCGGACCGGAACCGGGGACGGGGGCGGTGCGGTGCGCGCGGACGGTGCCGGGCCTGCGGACGGTGCGGTGCACGGCGCCGGGCACGAGGACGGCAGGGGCGGCTCCGGCGGTGGCCAGGGCGCTGCGGGCGGCCCGGGCGGTGGCGGCGGGCTGGGGGAGCGGGAGCGGGCCGTGCTCGCCGTCGAACGCCGTTCCTGGCCCGGCCCCGGTGCCAAGGAGCGCGCCGTCCGCGAGCGGCTCGGGCTGTCGGCCACCCGCTACTACCAGCTCCTCAACGCCCTCCTCGACGACCCGCGCGCCCTGGCGCACGACCCGGTGACCGTCAACCGCCTGCGCCGCGTCCGTGCCGAGAAGGAGCAGCGCCGCTGAGGCGGCGTCGGTAGGGTCGTCCTATGGTCAGTCTTCCGCATCCGACCACGTCCGCCGGCCGCGACGGCCTGGCCGCGCTCCTCGCGCGGCCGGAGCGGGCCGTCGTCGCCCTCGACTTCGACGGGACGCTCGCCGAGATCGTCCCCGACCCCGAACAGGCCCGCGCCCACCCCGGCGCCGTCGCCGCCCTCGCCGCGCTGGCGCCCCGGATCGCCTCGATCGCCGTGGTGACCGGCCGCCCCGCCGGGGTGGCCGTACGGTACGGCGGCTTCGCCGGCGTCCCCGGCCTCGAACACCTCGTCGTCCTCGGCCACTACGGCGCCGAACGCTGGGACGCCGTGACCGGCACGGTCCAGGCCGCCGCCCCGCACCCCGGCGTGGCCGCCGTCCGCGCCGAACTCCCCGGCTTCCTGGACCGCGTCGGCGCGTGGCCCGGCACCTGGATCGAGGAGAAGGGCCGCGCGGTCGCCGTCCACACCCGCCGCGCCACCGACCCGCAGGGAGCCTTCGAAGCCCTCAAGGTCCCCCTCGCCGACCTCGCCGCCCACCACGGCCTGGTCCTCGAACCCGGCCGCATGGTCCTGGAACTGCGCCCGCCGGGCATGGACAAGGGCGTGGCGCTCGCCGAGTACGTGAGGGAGGTGGACGCCGGGTCCGTCCTCTACGCGGGAGACGACCTGGGCGACCTGCCGGCCTTCGCGGCCGTGGAGAAGCTCCGCTCGAACGGAACCCCGGGTCTGCTGGTGTGCAGCGGCTCGGCGGAGGTCACCGAACTCTCCGAGCGCGCGGACCTCTCGGTCCCCGGCCCGGCGGCCGTGGTGGCCTTCCTCACGGACCTGGCGAGGACGATCCACAAGACCGGCTGAGACCCGCCCGCCGCGAGGCCGGCCCTACGGCACGGCAGGGGCGCCCCGGACGATTCCGGGGCGCCCCTGCCGTACCGAGAGCCCGTGGCTCCTCCGTCCCGGCCCGGGCCCTCCAGCCTCGGCCGACACATCGGACCCGTCCGCGCCCTCCGCCGCCCCGGCCAGGGCCCTCCAGAGTCAGGCCGGGTGGTGCGGGTGCGAGGCCAGGACGTGTATCCCTAGCGGACCTCGCGCAGGGCCTCCAGCTGCTCCAGGAACCAGCGCTGCGGCGGCAGCGCCGTCGCCGAGGCCGCCAGGCGCTTCGACCGCTCGGCGCGCTCGCCGTCCGGCATCGTCAGCGCCTCGTGCAGAGCCCGCGCCGTGCCCGTGATGTCGTACGGATTCACCGTGATCGCGTCCTCGCCCAGCTCTTCGTACGCCCCCGCCTCCCGCGACAGGACCAGCGCGCAGCCCTCGTCCGAGACGACCGGGACCTCCTTGGCGACCAGGTTCATGCCGTCCCGGATGGGGTTGACCAGGGCCACGTCCGCCAGGCGGTAGGCGGCCAGCGAGCGGGCGAAGTCGTCCTTCACATGGAGCAGCACGGGGGTCCAGTCGTCCGTGCCGAACGCGGTGTTGATCTCCTCCGCGACCCGCGACACCTCCGCCGTGTAGTCGCGGTAGACCGCCAGATCCTGGCGCGAGGGATAGGCGAAGGCCACGTGGACGACCCGGCCGCGCCACTCGGGGTGGTCCTCCAGCAGGGCCCGGTAGGCGAGGAGGCCCCGCACGATGTTCTTCGACAGCTCCGTGCGATCCACCCGGATGATCGTCTTCCGATCCGGTCCGCCGCCGATCTGCTCGCGCAGCGCGGCCAGCCGGTCCTCCACGTCAGGGCGCCGCGAACGCTCCCGCAGGAAGTCGGCGTCGGCGCCGAGCCCGTGCACCCCCAGCTCCGTGCCGCCCGTGCCGCCCACCAGGGCCGTGCAGCAGGCGGCGAAGGCGTCGGCCCAGCGCCGGGTCAGGAAGCCCAGCCGGTCCGCGCCGAGCATCCCGCGCAGCACCTGCTCCGCGATGTCGTCCGGCAGCATCCGGAAGTACTCCGGCGGCGCCCACGGCGTGTGCGAGAAGTGCCCGATCCGCAGATCGGGCCGGGCCTCGCGCAGCATGCCCGGGACCAGCGTCAGGTGGTAGTCCTGCACGACGACCTGGGCGCCCGGGTCCGCCTCGGCCGCGAGCGCCTCCGCGAAGGCGCGGTTGTACGTCTCGTACGACGTCCACTGGCGCCGGAACTCCGCGTCGAAGACCGGCTCCACGGGCGTCTGGTACAGCATGTGGTGGACGAACCAGAGCACCGAGTTCGCGATGCCGTTGTACGCGTCGGCGTGGACGTCCGGGTCGATGTCCAGCATGCGTACGCCCGGCTCCGAGATCCCGCGCCTGACCGCCTGCCGGTCACCCTCGCCGAGCGCCGCGCACACCCACACGCTGTCCTCGGAGGACACCGCGCTCAGCCCGGACACCAGACCGCCCCCGCCCCGACGGGCGTCGAGCGAGCCGTCCTCCGCCACGGCGTACGAGACGGGACCACGGTTGGAAGCCACCAGCACAGAAGCCATGTGGCGAACCTAGCCCGTCCCGTAAACGCTCAAACGTGCGTATACGAACGACGGCGCTCAGTCGCCACGTATGCCACGCGTGCCACCCGTGCCGTGCGTGGCGCCCGTGGCCCCCACGCCGCGCAGCGCGGCCTTGGCCACCACGCCCGCCGCCGCGAGCGCCAGCGCGAGGCCGCCGAGCAGCCACAGCCGCTCGGTGTGACGGTCGCCGGTCCGTGCCATCGAGCCGCCGGGGCCGTGCGGGGCCGGGGCCGGCCGGCGGGCTTCCGGCGAAGGGAGGTCCGCCCGCTCGGCGGGTGCGGCCTCCGCGGCCCCGGGCTCCGCCGCCGCGTCCGGCTCGGGCGCCGTCGGGGCCGGGGAGGGGGCCGCGTACGTCAGGGCCGCCGCGGGCCGCACGGCCGTGATCGGTTCACGTCCCACGGCGGAGCCGTGGGCGGCCGCCGCGGCCGGCCCGGCCGTCATGAGCGGCAGCGCGCCGACGAGGACACCGACGGCCGCGAGGAGCGCTCCCTGGCGATGTGTGGACCTCATGAAACGGAAATGTATGCAGAAAGCATGATCTTCCGAGCTGCGCCACGCGCTCGGCCGCGTGACGGCGGCGCCCCCTTTGGCGATAGGGCCGGTGCGCCCTGCGCTCACGCCACCTGGCGGTGCGCGTACTCCGCGATCTCCAGCATCGGCGGACGCTCCTCGGTGTCCACCGCGTACGTCCGCGGTGAGAACCCCCCGCCGCCGGCCTTCTCGTCCCGCTCGAACTGGGTCAGCAGCGGCCGCACCAGATGCCCGCGCGAGAGCCGCAGCAGTGCCGTCCGGTAGATCGCCGCCGCCATCCGGCCCAGCGCCTGCCCGTCCTGGTGCCGGTGCTTGCGGACCCCGACGTCGACCTGCGCGAGCGCGTCCAGGCCCACCGTGTGCAGCGCGTCGACGAGCAGGCCCAGCTCCACTCCGTAACCGACGGGGAAGGGCAGCCGTTCGAGCAGCGTGCGGCGCGCCGCGTACTCGCCGCCCAGCGGCTGCACGAAACCGGCCAGCTGCGGCCAGTGCAGATTGAGCAGCGGCCGGGCCACCAGCTCCGTCACCCGGCCGCCCTGACCAGGCTCGTCGCCCAGCGGGCGGTCGTACATCGCCTTGACGAGGTCGACGCCGGGGTCGGTGAGGAGGGGGCCGACGATGCCCGAGACGAAGTCGGCGGAGAAGTCCCGCAGGTCCGCGTCGACGAAGCAGACGACGTCCCCGCGGGTCACCATGAGTGACCGCCACAGGACCTCGCCCTTGCCGGGCAGGGCCGGTATCCGCGGGAGCACCGCGTCCCGCGGCACCACCCTGGCGCCGGCGGCCGCCGCGACCTCGGCCGTGCGGTCACGGGAACCGGAGTCGATCACCACCAGCTCGTCGACGAGCGGGACCTCCTCCGACATCAGTTCGCGTCGGATCGTGGAGACGATCGCGCCGACCGTCGCCTCCTCGTCGAGCGCGGGCAGCACGACGCTGACCGTCGTCCCCCGCTTGGCCGCGAGGATCCGCTCCAGCGGTCGATCGGCCACGGACCAGGACCGCCGGCCCAGCCAGCGCTCCACCTCTTCCAGCACGTCCGTTACTCCCGGGTTGTGATCCATCTCGCGGTGCGGACGACTATCTCAACCGTCCATGCCTTCGGTTACAGTCTTGAACAACGCGGATCCCCGTCGCATGTCGGGGTGCCGCCCGCGTTCCACAATCGAATACCGCTCATCCAGAGGGGCAGAGGGAAACGGCCCGTTGAAGCCCCGGCAACCCTCCAGTCGGTCAGTACTCGTCTCCAGCGAGGTCCCCCGGCTAGGGAAGGTGCCAAATCCGTCTCATGGCGAAATTCGCCATGGGAAAGATGAGGAGAAAGGGCCTCGCCTCCATGGCTGTACAGACTGTCGCAAACACCCAGAACACGGTCGACCTCGGTCCCGCTTCCGGGCTTTCCTGTCGCGAATGCGGTGAAGTCTTCCCGCTCGGCCCGATCTTCGCCTGTGAGCTGTGTTTCGGCCCGCTCGAAGTCGCGTACGACCTCCCCACGGGCGACCCCGAGGCCCTGCGCAAGCGGATCGAGGCCGGCCCCGCCAACATCTGGCGCTACGCCCCGCTGCTGCCCGTCCCCGCCGACGTGGCCGACAAGCCGAACCTGAACCCGGGCTGGACCAAGCTCGTCCAGGCCGACAACCTCGCCCGCGAGCTGGGCGTCGAGCCGGGCCGGCTCTTCGTCAAGGACGACTCCGGCAACCCGACGCACTCCTTCAAGGACCGCGTCGTCGCCCAGGCCCTCGAGGCCGCCCGCGCCTTCGGCTTCACCACCCTGTCCTGCTCCTCCACCGGCAACCTCGCCGGCGCCGTGGGCGCCGCCGCCGCCCGCGCCGGCTTCCGCTCGTGCGTGTTCATCCCGCACGACCTGGAGCAGGGCAAGGTCGTCATGGCCGCGGTCTACGGCGGCGAACTCGTCGGTATCGAGGGCAACTACGACGACGTCAACCGCTTCTGCTCCGAGCTCATCGGCGACCCGCTGGGCGAGGGTTGGGGCTTCGTCAACGTCAACCTCCGCCCGTACTACGGCGAGGGCTCCAAGACGCTCGCGTACGAGATCTGCGAGCAGCTCGGCTGGCAGCTGCCCGACCAGCTGGTGATCCCGATCGCCTCCGGGTCCCAGCTCACCAAGATCGACAAGGGGCTGCAGGAGCTGATCAAGCTCGGTCTCGTCGAGGACAAGCCGTACAAGATCTTCGGCGCCCAGGCCGAGGGCTGCTCCCCGGTCTCGACCGCCTTCAAGGCCGGCCACGACGTCGTGCGGCCCCAGAAGCCGAACACCATCGCCAAGTCCCTGGCGATCGGCAACCCGGCCGACGGCCCGTACGTCCTGGACATCGCGCGCCGCACCGGCGGCGCGGTGGAGGACGTGAACGACGAGCAGGTCGTCGAGGCGATCAAGCTCCTCGCCCGGACCGAGGGCATCTTCGCCGAGACGGCCGGCGGTGTCACCGTCGGCGTGACGAAGAAGCTCATCGAGGCCGGTCTCCTCGACCCGAGCCTGACCACCGTCGTGCTGAACACCGGCGACGGTCTGAAGACCCTGGACGCGGTGGCCGAGACCTCGCAGGCGACCGCCACCATCCGCCCGAGCCTGGACGCGTTCCGCGACGCCGGCCTGGCCCACTGACCACCCCCGTCACGGAAGGCAGCACCACCATGAGCGTCAAGGTCCGCATCCCCACCATCCTCCGTACGTACACGGGCGGGCAGGCCGAGGTCCCGGCGGAGGGCGCGACCCTCTCCGAGGTCATCGCCGACCTGGAGAAGAACCACACGGGCATCGCCGCCCGCGTCCTGGACGACCAGGGCAAGCTGCGCCGCTTCGTCAACGTCTACGTGAACGACGACGACGTCCGCTTCGAGCAGGGCCTGGAGACGGCGACGCCGGACGGCGCGGGCGTCTCGATCATCCCGGCCGTCGCCGGCGGCTGCTGAGCCCTCGCATTACCCGCCGTAACCGAATTGCCCCCTCCGCTCGGGAAGCGGAGGGGGCAATTCTGCAGGGTTGAGCACGGTAGAGTTGGGGAAGCCCCCTCCGCTGCTCGTGCCAGACGCATATGAGAATGCGCCCGCACCCGACAAGATGCAGCCAATGTGTTCGAGTGTTGTGTACCTTCTGCGCACTTTGACGGGCCCGACTTGCCCCGGAAGTCAATGAATTCTCCTGAATTCTCCTTTCCGGCGTGCCCAGAATTCTCGCCCGATTGACCTGTTGCAGAGGGCAGTTGGGCAGATACATTCAGCCGCGGTCGACGCGTTCCGGCGCAGGGTCTGACCCGGGTCCGCGAAGTGCGGTCCCGCGCAAGGGCCAGTAATAGGGGAGTTAGGCATGGCTCAGGGCACCGTCAAGTGGTTCAACGCGGAGAAGGGCTACGGCTTCATCGCGGTCGACGGTGGTGCGGATGTTTTCGTCCACTACAGCGCGATCCAGATGGACGGTTACCGCACCCTTGAAGAAGGTCAGCGAGTCGAGTTCGAGATCTCGCAGGGCCAGAAGGGTCCGCAGGCGGACATGGTCAAGCTCGCCGTCTGAGCACGGCGCGAATCGGCCACCACGTACGCACTCACGCCGAGGGGTCCGCATCCTGACCAGGATGCGGACCCCTCGTGCGTGCCCGGACGTCTGCGTTCCCCGCTTCCGGTCGCCGGGAGCCCCGGACACGTACGCCCGTCGGGTTCCGATCACCGAGAGGCGCTTGCACTCGCATGGGCCGAGTGCTAATCATTGGCGTTAGCACTCTGAAGGTGAGAGTGCTTACGAGGATCGGGCAGACGAGGCCCGTGGCCAGGTGGGGCAAGGAACCACCGAAGCCGCAGGCCGTCCGTCGCGGGCGTCGGCGCGGTCCTGGAGCGTTATCCACCCCATGTCCGGGAGGACCACTTCACATGGCCAAGATCATCGCGTTCGACGAGGAGGCACGGCGCGGTCTCGAGCGCGGGATGAACCAGCTCGCCGACGCCGTCAAGGTCACCCTTGGCCCCAAGGGCCGGAACGTCGTCCTCGAGAAGAAGTGGGGCGCCCCCACGATCACCAACGATGGTGTGTCCATCGCCAAGGAGATCGAGCTCGAGGACCCGTACGAGAAGATCGGCGCCGAGCTGGTCAAGGAAGTCGCCAAGAAGACGGACGACGTCGCCGGTGACGGTACGACCACCGCGACCGTCCTCGCCCAGGCGCTCGTCCGCGAGGGCCTGCGCAACGTGGCGGCCGGCGCCAACCCGATGGCTCTGAAGCGCGGCATCGAGAAGGCCGTCGAGGCCGTCTCCGGCGCGCTGCTGGAGCAGGCGAAGGATGTCGAGACCAAGGAGCAGATCGCTTCCACGGCCTCCATCTCCGCCGCCGACACCCAGATCGGCGAGCTCATCGCCGAGGCCATGGACAAGGTCGGCAAGGAAGGCGTCATCACCGTCGAGGAGTCCCAGACCTTCGGTCTGGAGCTGGAGCTCACCGAGGGTATGCGCTTCGACAAGGGCTACATCTCGGCGTACTTCGCCACCGACATGGAGCGTATGGAGGCGTCCCTGGACGACCCGTACATCCTGATCGTCAACTCCAAGATCTCCTCCGTGAAGGACCTGCTCCCCCTCCTGGAGAAGGTCATGCAGTCGGGCAAGCCGCTGCTGATCATCGCCGAGGACGTCGAGGGCGAGGCCCTGTCCACGCTGGTCGTCAACAAGATCCGTGGCACCTTCAAGTCCGTCGCCGTCAAGGCCCCGGGCTTCGGCGACCGTCGCAAGGCCATGCTGAACGACATCGCCATCCTCACGGGCGGCACGGTCATCTCCGAGGAGGTCGGCCTCAAGCTCGAGAACGCGGGCCTGGACCTGCTGGGCCGCGCCCGCAAGGTCGTCATCACCAAGGACGAGACCACGATCGTCGACGGTTCGGGCGAGAGTGACCAGGTCGCCGGTCGCGTCAACCAGATCCGCGCCGAGATCGAGAACTCCGACTCGGACTACGACCGTGAGAAGCTCCAGGAGCGCCTCGCGAAGCTGGCCGGCGGCGTGGCCGTCATCAAGGCCGGTGCCGCGACCGAGGTCGAGCTCAAGGAGCGCAAGCACCGCATCGAGGACGCCGTTCGCAACGCGAAGGCGGCCGTCGAGGAGGGCATCGTCGCCGGTGGTGGCGTGGCCCTGCTCCAGGCCTCCTCGGTCTTCGAGAAGCTCGAGGGCGACCTCACGGGCGACGAGGCCACGGGTGCCGCGATCGTGAAGCTGGCCCTCGAGGCCCCGCTGAAGCAGATCGCCATCAACGCCGGCCTCGAGGGCGGCGTCGTGGCGGAGAAGGTCCGCAACCTGCCCGTCGGCCACGGCCTCAACGCCGCGACCAACGAGTACGTCGACCTCATCGCCGAGGGCATCATCGACCCGGCGAAGGTGACGCGCTCCGCGCTGCAGAACGCGGCCTCCATCGCCGCGCTGTTCCTGACCACCGAGGCCGTCATCGCCGACAAGCCGGAGAAGGCCTCCGCGGCCGCTCCGGGCGGCATGCCGGGCGGTGACATGGACTTCTGATCCTCCGGGATCGGCTGTTCACCGAGGGCGGTACCCCAGGCGGGGTGCCGCCCTCGGGCGTTCGGGGTGATGCTGGGGGGAGGACCCCTCACGGCGGGAGCGGACCATGATCACGTTGCTGACGACCCCGACGGACCGCGAGCTGGTCATCACCCGGACCTTCGACGCCCCGCCCGAACGCGTCTGGGAGGCCTGGACACGCCCGGAGCACGTACGCCGGTGGTACGGCGTGGCGGCCCTGACCACCACCGTCTGCGACATCGACCTCCGCACCGGGGGCGCGTGGCGCTGGGGCCAGCGGTCCCCCGAGGGGCAGGAGATCGTCTTCTCGGGCACGTACGAGGAGATCGTCCCGAACGAGCGGCTCGTCTACACCGAGACGTTCGAGCTGATGCCGGGCCCGCCGGTGCACGTCACCCTGACCTTCGACGCGACCCCGGACGGCGGCACCGCGCTGACGAGTGCGTCGCTCTGGCCCTCGACGGAGATCAGGGACCAGGCGCTCGCCACCGGGATGGAGGCGGGGATCAAGGAGGAGTACGACCGGCTCGCCGCGTACCTCCGCACGATGTGAGGGCTGACGGCTGACGGTTGGCGGCTCGCGGCTGACCGCTGACCGCTGACGGCTTCGGGCTCCCGACTTCCGGCTCCCGGCTGCCGGTTCAGGTCGACGTGGTGCCCCGGCGGCCCCGGAGCGCGAACGCCGCCCACAGGACCGCGAAGGCCAGGGCCGCCACGGCCATCGCCGTCAGGGCGCCCGCCTCCGGGCGCAGGCCGAGGGAGACGCGGGTGCCCAGGAAGGCCACTCCGACGGCGATCCGCCCGGTGGCGTAGACGGGAACCCGCGCTGCGGCTGCCCGCAGGACGGCCGCCGCCGCCACACCCACCACGAACCACGCGCCCAGATACGGCCAGAGCGTCCCCGGGGCGGCGGGCGGCAGCCCGTACTCGTCCGGACCGAACCGGAACAGGGACCCCGCCCACCCCAGACCCACCCCCAGGGCGGCCACGCCCGCCACCCAGCAGGCATGACGCCACAACGGGCCCTCCGCCAGGGTCTCTTCGGTGCCGGGTTCGTCCGCGTCGAGGAAAGCGTTCACGCCTTCAGGGACGTGAGCGGGCGGTCGTGCGTTGCCTCGGCGGGCGGGAAATCGCGTCGTCCGCGCCTCCGCCCCCGGGCATGGCCCCGCCACCGGGGGCGGTGCCATCGGCGGCACGGGGACCGCGGGCACCGGCGGCTTCGGCGGAGGGGTCAGCTGCGGCGGCGGCTTCCGACGGGGGCAAGCCCCACCCTCCACTCTCCCGGCTGCCGGATGGGATCGCGCGTCCCCGTCAACAAGGCTTCACTCATGACGACTTGGACGCGCAACACTCTCGTACTGGCCCTCTCCGCCGCCGCCGTGGCCGCCTCCCTCACCGGGGCGCGGGCCGCGCAGCCCGCTGGTGGGCTCGCCTGGACGCCCTGTGGGCCCGACGGGCTCGGGCAGGAGTGCGCCACGCTCTCCGTCCCGCTGGACTACGCCGATCCCGGCGGGCGCCGGACCACGATCGCCGTGTCCCGGATCCTGAGCGACCGGCCCGACGAGCGGCGCGGGACGCTGGTCGTGATCCCCGGCGGCCCCGGCAGCTCCGGGGTGGGGCGGCTGACGGCGAAGGGGCCCGCGCTGCGGCGGGAGTTGGGCGGGGCGTACGACCTGGTGGCGATGGACCCGCGCGGGGTGGGCGGCAGCGAGAGGGCGAGCTGCGGCCTCGACGAGGACGACCGCCGACTGGTGAACCTGCGGCCGTGGCCGGCCGCCGACGGGGGGATCGCCGCGAACGTCGCCCGCTCCCGGCGTACCGCCGAGTCGTGCGAACGCGTCGGCGGCGAGGTCCTCGCCCACATGACGACCGCGAACCAGGTGCGGGACCTGGACCGCTTCCGCCGGGCGCTCGGGGAGGAGAGGCTCTCCGCCTGGGGAGTCTCCTACGGGACGTACGTGGGCGCGGTGTACGCGCAGAGGTTCCCGGCACGCACCGACCGCTGGGTCCTGGACAGCAGCAGCGACCCCGACCCCACGAGGGTCGCCCGGGGCTGGCTGGCGTACATGTCGCAGGGTGCGGACGACCGGTTCCCCGACTTCGCGGCCTGGGCGTCGCACCCGGACCGGGCGGCCCGGGGCCTGCGGCTCGCGGAACGGGCCGAGGACGTGCGGCCGATGGTCCTGGCGCTCGCGGACCGGCTCGACCGGGAGCCCAAGGAGTCGACGAAGCCCGGCGTGCCCCTGACCGGCACCATGCTGCGGCAGGCCCTGCAGAGCGCGCTCTACTCGGACAGCGCCTTCCCCGGATTCGCCCGGCTGGTGCTCGACGCCCTGGACCCGGCCCGCAGGCCCGCGCCGACGCCCGACCTCACCGAGGCGCTCTCCCAGGAGGACGCGGCGATCATGGTCGGCGTCGTCTGCAACGACGTGCGGTGGCCGCGCTCCGTCCCCGCCCATCGGCGCGCCGTCGCGGACGACCGCGTCCGCCACCCGCTGACGGCCGGCTTCCCGGTGAACATCACACCCTGCTCCTTCTGGCAGGCCCCGGCCGGGAAGCCCGCCCGGATCACCGATCGCGGCCCGTCGAACATCCTGATGATCCAGAGCCTGCGCGACCCTTCCACCCCGTACGCCGCCGGCCTGCGGATGCGGGCGGCCCTCGGCGACCGGGCCAGGCTGGTCACCGTGGACCAGGGAGGGCACGGGATGTACCTGGGGAACGGCAACGCGTGCGGCGACCGGGCGGTGACGGCGTTCCTGCGGGACGGCGAGCGGCCGACCAAGGACACGTACTGCGCGAACTGATCCGGTGAGGGGCGGGACGGCGGCGTTCGGAGTCCGCCGGCGCTCGGACCTTCGCGGGGCCGGGCCCTCCCCGGCGGTGAGATCTTCGCGGGGCCGGGCCCTCCCCGGCGGTGAGATCTTCGCGGGGCCGGGCCCTCCCCGGCGGTCAGACCTTCACCGGCTCCGAGGGCTTCGGGGCGCCCGAGGCGATCACCCCGGAGGCCCCGGACCCCGCCCCGGCCTCCGTGTCCACGTCGAACTCCTCCAGGAGTTCCCGGCTGAAGCCCCAGAAGTACGTCGCCACGAAACCGACCACGTAGCCGACCAGCAACCCGCCCGCGTAGATCGCGATCGTCTCGCCCACGCCCTTGTCGCCGTCGAGGAGCGGGAAGAGGGCCCATCCGGAGGGGCCGATGGCGGTGGAGCCGACCTCGGCGCCCAGCATGTTGAAGAGGCCGACGAAGCCGCCGCCGAAGGCGCCGCCGACGCAGGCCGTGACGAACGGGCGGCCCAGGGGGAGCGAGACGCCGTAGATGAGCGGCTCGCCGACGCCGAGGAAGCCGGCCGGGAGCGCGGACCTGATGGTGCGGCGCAGGGAGCCGTTGCGGGGTAGCTTGACGTAGACCGCCATCGCCGCGCCCGCCTGGCCCGCGCCCGCCATCGCCAGGATGGGGAGGAGGACGGTGTAGCCCTGCTGCTCGATCAGCGTGGTGTGGATCGGGATCAGCGCCTGGTGCAGACCCAGCATCACCAGCGGGAGGAAGAGACCGCCGAGGACGAACCCGGCCCCGGCGCCCGCGTGGGCCAGCAGCCAGTCGGCGAAGTCGCCGATCGCGGTCGAGATCTCGCCGGCCACGAACATCAGGCCGTAGAGGGTGGCGAAGCCCGAGACGAGGACCGTCAGGGTCGGGGTGACCAGCACGTCCAGGGCCTCCGGGACCCAGCGGCGGCACCACTTCTCGACGTACACCGCCAGGACCGCCGCGCCCAGCGCGCCCAGCACCCCGCCCTGGCCCGGCGACAGCGTCTGGCCGAACGCGTCGATCTTCGCGACGCCGGGGAAGACGATGATGGCCGCCACCGCCCCGCCGAGGATCGGCGTACCCCCGAACTCCTTCGCCGTGTTGAAGCCGACGAAGACGGCGATCAGCGCCATGAAACCGCTCGCCATCGCCGCGAGCGCGGGCGTGACGGCGGGCAGCCAACCGAGGTTGACCAGCAGGCCGTTGAGGCCGGCGATGATGCCGCAGCCGATGAGGGCGGGGATCAGCGGGACGAAGATGTTCGCGATCCTGCGCAGGAACAGCTTGAAGGGGGTGGCGTTGCGTTCCTTCTGGGCCGCCTTGATCGCCGCGCCCTGCGCCGCCAGGTCCTCGGCGGAGTGGACCGCCGCCGCCCGGTCGGCACCCGCCGCCGGCGCGGGCGCGGAAGCCGCCTCGGCGACCAGCGCCTCGAACGCGGGCGTCACGCGCGCCACCGTCCCGGGCCCGAGGACGATCTGGTACGTGTCGTCCTCCACCACCCCCAGCACGGACGGCAGCGCCCGCAGGGCGTGGTCCTGGACGAGGGAGCGGTCCCGCAGCCCCAGCCGGAGCCGGGTCATGCAGTGGGCCACGGAGTCGATGTTCCCCGCGCCGCCGACGAGCGGGAGGATCGCGGCGGCGATGGCGCGGTTCTTGTCGTCTGTGCTCATGGGGTCGTGCCTTGCTGTGGGGGGAGGGGAGCGAGGGGGGTGGGGGCTGAGGTGAGAGGGGGGTGTCAGCGGGCGTGGAGGGCCGCGCGCAGATGGCCGGCCGAGTCCGTCAGGCGCCGCGCGGCCGAGGGGGCGTCGATGTCGGCGAGGATCATCAGGATCGCCGTCTTCACCTCTCCGTCCGCCGCGGTGAGCGCCGTCTCGATCCGCTCGTCGGGCGCGCCGGTGGCGAGGGCGACGATCCGCCGGGACCGGGCCCGGAGCTTCTCGTTGGAGGCGCGGACGTCGACCATGAGGTTCCCGTACGTCTTGCCGAGCCGGATCATGGTGATCGTCGAGATCATGTTGAGGACCAGTTTCTGGGCCGTGCCCGCCTTCAACCGGGTCGAGCCGGTGAGGAGTTCGGGGCCGGTGACGACCTCGATGCCGTGCTCGGCGGCGGCCGCCAGCGCGCTGTCCGCGTTGCAGGACAGGCCGATGGTCAGCGCTCCCGCCTCGCGGGCGTGCGCGACGGCGCCGATGGCGTAGGGGGTACGGCCGGAGGCGGAGACGCCGACCACCGTGTCGCGCGCGGTCAGTCCGAGGGCGTTCAGGTCCTCGGCGGCCAGTTCGCGCGAGTCCTCCGCGCCCTCGACGGACTTCACCATCGCCGACGGGCCGCCCGCGATCAGACCGACGACCTCGCCGGGGTCGGTGTCGAAGGTCGGCGGGCACTCGCTCGCGTCGAGGACGCCCAGCCGGCCCGCCGTACCGGCGCCCGCGTAGATCAGCCGGCCGCCGGCGGCCATGCGGGCGGCGGTGGCGTCGATGGCGGCGGCGATCCGCGGCAGCTGCGCGGCGACCGCGGCGGGGACGGTCTGGTCCTCCTGGTTCATCAGCGCGGCGATCTCGGCGGTGGGGAGCCGGTCGATCTCCGCCAGCTCGGGACGGAACGCCTCGGTGGTGAGGGTGGCGAGTTGGGCGCGCAGTTCGGAGTACGTAGAGGACACGTGCTGCTCTTTCGGTGCGTCGTCGTCGTTGACGATCAGCGGGTGCGGGTGCGGGTGCGGGGGCAGGGGCGGCTGCGTGGAGTTCGGGTGCGTGGGGGTCGGCTTCGCGCGGGTGCGGTGGTCCGACGGGTGCGGCGGGTCAGCGGGTACGGGGCGCGTGCCGGTGGGCGAGGGCTTCGTACGAGGCCGCCAGCGCGGGGGCCGCCGTCTCGTACGTGCGCTGTGTGACGCAGGTGAAGAGGCAGTCCACCACCAGGAGCTGGCTCGTGCGCGACGACATGGCCGCCGGGCGCAGCTCGCTCTCGCGGGCGGTGGAGGTCGTGAGTATGTGGTCGGCGTACTGCGTCACGGGCCCGGTCGGGCGGCCGGTGATCGCGACCGTGGTGGCGCCGTGGTCGAAGGCGACGCGGAGCGGCTCGATGACGTCGCCGGTGGAACCGGAGTGGGTGATCGCGATGGCCACGTCGCCGGAGCGCAGCTGCACGGCGTTGGTGACGGCGAGGTGCGGGTCGCTGTGCGCGTGGGCGAGCAGGCCGATCCGCAGGAGCTTCTGGCCGAGGTCCTGGGCGACGAGGCCGGAGGCGCCGACGCCGTAGATGTCGATGCGGCGGGCGGTGGCGAGGGCGGTGACGGCGGCGCCGAGCTGGACGGTGTCGAGTCCGGCGGCAGTGTCGGCGAGGGTCTGCTGCTCGTCGTAGGCGAGCTTGGCGACCACGTCGGCGATCGGGTCGTCGACGGCGATGTCCGCGGTGACGGAGGGCGCGCGTCCGGACTGCTGCTGGGCGGCGAGGCCGGCGAGGGCGAGCCGCAGGTCGCGGTAGCCGGGGTAGCCGAGGAGACGCGCGGTGCGCACCACGGTCGCCTCGCTGGTGCCGGTGAGTTCGGCGAGGCCGGTGACCGTGAGGGCCGCGCAGCCGGCCGGGTCGCCGGCGACGGCCTCGGCGACCCGCTGCATGGAGCGGGTCATGGACGGCGCGAGGGTCCGCACCTTGGCGGCGAGGGCCGCGGGCGCGGGCGGGGCGTTGCCGGGCGCGGGCGCCGTCCCGGAGCCGCCGCTGAAAATTTCCTTCACGTCATTGGTCACATCTGAAAGATATTTTCGGCCCGGAGGAGCGTCAAGACCCCTGATGGGTCCGGATGCGGAGGGGATCTTCGCCGTCGCGGCTTCTGGGGTGACAATGAGTCCATGGACGACATCGACTC
The DNA here is from genome assembly GCF_055609145.1 of Streptomyces sp. NPDC036822. Taxonomy (NCBI): domain Bacteria; kingdom Bacillati; phylum Actinomycetota; class Actinomycetes; order Kitasatosporales; family Streptomycetaceae; genus Streptomyces; species Streptomyces sp. NPDC036822. The sequence continues at coordinate 365,829 of NZ_JBVJPY010000006.1, read as the reverse complement.
CCTGGAGCAGGCACTGCACACCGCCCGCGCCCTGGTTCTCGCCGATCTGGCGGCACGTGAGGTGGCCGCGGCCGAGGTCGTCTCGATGGTCGAGGACGCGGTGACGCACCGGCGGTGGTGGGTGGAGCAGTGGCCCGAGGGCATCACGTACGTCGCCGGGCTCGTCGCGCAGGACGTCCAGGACGCGCTTCTGGAGCGGTACGGCCGCTGGCCGCTCTGCCCGGTCTGCGCGTCGGGCGACCCGCACGCCCTGGACGTGGAGCCGGAGCTTGGGCCGGACCCGCACTGGGTCTGCGGCAAGGCGGGTGTGGTCGTGGCTCCGGTGGGCGGCCTGCGGTGAGGGCCGGGACGGGGACGGAGACGACGGGGGCCGGGGCGGAGACGACAGGGAACGGCACGTCGGTGATCAGGCCCGGGGCGGAGACGACAGGGAACGGCACGTCGGTGATCAGGCCCGGGGCGGAGACGGTCGGGCCCGGGGCGGCCGCCGCGGCGGGGGTCTGAGGTGGCCCTCTACATCGACCCGCCGACCTGGCCGGGCCACGGCCGCATGTGGTCGCACCTCGTCAGCGACGTCTCGCACGACGAGCTGCACGCCTTCGCCGCCTCGATCGGCGCCCCGCCCCGCGCCTTCGAGCGCGACCACTACGACATCCCGTCGGAGCGGTACGCGGACGCGGTGGCGGCGGGCGCCATCGAGGTCGGTTCCAAGGAACTCGTCCGCAGGATCACGGAGGCGGGACTGCGCCGGCCGAAGAGCCGGCCGGCGCCCGGGGAGGACCGCCCGCGTTACGACGTGTAGTAACCGGCCACGTCCGCGAGCAGGTCGACCGACCCCGCCCGGTCGCACACGCCCCTGAGGGGGTCACGGGGTGGTCGGGGTCAGTCCACCGGGGCCAGGTTCGCCTCCGGCCGTGAGGCGGACGAGACGGCGGACGCGGACGAGGCGACGACGTGGCCGGGGGCAGCCGGCGTGCGCCGGGTCAGGCGGAGCGACAGGGTGACCGCGGCCAGGGCCACGACCGTCATGGCGGCGCCCGCCCAGGCCGTCGACGCGAACCCGAGGCCGGCGTCGATGACGGTGCCGCCGAGCCAGGGGCCGCCGGTGTTGCCGAGGTTGAACGCGGCGGTGGTCGTGGCGCCCGCCAGGGTGGGGGCGGCGCCGGCCAGGTTGAACATGCGGGCGTTGAGGGCCGGAGCGGTGTAGAAGGCCGAGACGCCGAGGAGGAAGGCCAGGACGATCGTGGCGGCCGGACTGGAGGCGAAGAGGGCCAGGGCGACCAGGAAGACCGTCGAGGCGGTGATGCCGCTCAGCAGCACCCCGACGAGGTGCGCGTCGGCGACGCGGCCGCCGATGTACGTACCGATCAGGGCGCCGATGCCGAAGAGGCCGAGGATCGCGGAGACCCAGCGGGTGTCGATCCCGGCGACGTCCGTGATCACCGGCGCGAGGTAGGAGAACGCGCAGAAGACGCCGCCGGCGGCGAGTGCGGTGACCACGACCGAGAGGAGCACCTGGCGGTCGCGGTAGATCACCAGTTCGCGCTTGAGGCGGGGAGTCTTCTCGGGCAGGGGGATGTGCGGGATGCGGGTCACGACGCCGACGAGCGCGACGGCGGAGGCCGCGCCGACCGCCCAGAAGGCGGAGCGCCAGCCGAGGTGCTCGCCGAGGAAGGCGCCTGCCGGGACGCCGAGGACGTTGGCGATCGAGAGGCCGCCGATCATGACCGCCATGGCCTTGGCGCGGGCCCCGACCGGCACCATCGCGATGGCGACGGCGGCCCCGACGGCCCAGAACCCGGCGCAGGCGAGCGCGCTCACGACACGGGAGGCGAAGAGCACGCCGTAGCCGGGCGCGAGGGCCCCCGCGATCTGGCCGAGGCCGAAGACGGTGATCAGGGCGACGAGGGTCGTCTTGCGGGGCAGCCGGAGGGTGGTGACGGCGAGCAGCGGGGCGCCGACGACCATGCCGATGGCGAAGGCGGAGATGAGCAGCCCGGCGCTGGGGATGGAGACCCCCATGTCCTCGGCGATGGGCGGCAGGAGCCCGGACAGCATGAACTCGCTCGTGCCGAGCGCGAAGACGGAGAGCCCGAGGATGTAGACGGCCAGGGGCATGCGGGCGGGGGTGGCGGTGGGGGCGGGGGAGGTCGTGGGCTCGGCGGAGGGAGACGGCATGACATGCGTCAACCGGGTGGTTGTGCCTGACATTCCTCGGGGCCGGAGGTGTCTTGCGATGTGGACGGGCGGGGGAACGGGGAGGGCCGCTGGGGTCCCTGACCAGGTCAGGGGCCCCAGCGGCCCTGGAGACCACCGATTCCGGTCGGTACGTACGGGGTGCTCGCCGCAAGTACGGGGATGCTCGCCGACGGGCGCCGCTCGTCGCCCGTGGCACGCGCCTCGAAGCCGACGTGAGCGGTTTCAGGGAGCCTCAGCGCGGCGGCGGTGGGCAGTTCGTCGACGTCAGGGTGGTCAGCTCCGCCCGCAGGTTCGTCCGGGCCCTTCCCTCCCAGGCCGCCGCGCCGTACGGCGTGCGGAAGAGGCGGGGGAGGGACATCAGCTGGCGGAGGACCGCCGCGCGGCCCTCGCGGAAGGCCGTGTCCGGGACGAAGGCGTACTCCTCGCGGACGGCCTTCGTATACCCCGCGTAGGTATCCGGATCGCTCGCCAGGATCGCCAGGTCCGCGTCGCAGAGCAGCTCGCCGTTGATGTCGCCCTCCGCCGGGTCGTGGGTGACCGTCAGGCGCACCAGGCGGGCCACCTCCGTCACCTCGTGGCTCGTCAGGCCGGCCTCCGTGAGGGCCTTCTCGGCCAGGGCGGCGGAGCGTTCCTCGTTCTCCGAGCGGTCCGGGCGGTAGACCGCGTCGTGGAACCAGGCCGCCAGGCGGACCAGCTCCAGTTCGCCGCCCTCGCCGCCCAGGTCGGAGAGTTCGTCGATGCGGTCGAGGACCGCCCGCAGGTGGTCGACCGTGTGGTACTTGCGCTGCGGCTCGGCCCAGCGGGCCAGCAGGTTGAGGCCGTACGGGACGGGGTCGGGGCCCTCGCGGCCCGCCCGGGCCGCGCGCAGGGTCGAGGTCCAGCGCTGGAGCAGCGCGGGGTCCGGCGCGTGCTCGGCGTGCTCTTCTTCGGCGGTCATACGCGCATTGTGCCGCCTCCCGTCGCCCGCAAGGCCGTCTTCCGACGGCCCTGCCACTTCGCCGTACGGGGTACCCCCCTTGGGTACCCCGTACGTCCGTGAATGCCCCTTGTCGTCCTCGTCGCCGCCCGGTTCGTGGTCATCGTGGACGTGTCGATCAACGGCGTCACACTCCGGCGGGGGCCCGCGGGCGACCGGAGGGAGCCGACGTGCCGGGGGTGGACGTCAGGCGGACGGGGTGACCCATTCGACGAGCTGGACCACGACGCCGTTGGGGTCGGTCATCTGGAAGAGGCGTTCGCCCCAGGGCTCTTCGCGCAGCGGCATGGTGAGGGGGGCGCCCGCTTCCCGCAGCCGCGACTCCTCGGCCTCGATGCCGGTGACGGTGAGGGCGAGGATCAGGCCGGCCGCGTGCTGGTCGCGCTGGTCCGCCGGAAGGACCTCGATGCCCTGGCGCAGCAGGACGATGTCGACGGCGGCGTCCTCCCGGCGCAGGGAGACGAAGCCGTCCTCGGCCATGGCGACCTGGTAGCCGAGGTAGGTGGTGAGGAAGTCCCGGGAGGCTTCCGGGTCGGCGACGGTCAGCGAGAGGGTGGAGGTGGTGACGTTCAAGAACGCTCCTGGGGCAGCGGCGAATCGGCTCAGCGAATTTTGCGACGGACGTAACTTTACGCAGAGCCGATTCCGTGCGTCAAGACTATTTTTGCTACCGATGTAAGATTGCTCCATGGGTACCGAGATGGGGCTCCGCGAGTCCAAGAAGCAGGAGACGCGCCGGCTGATCTCCGATCACGCCACCCGGCTCTTCATGGAGCAGGGTTTCGAGGCGACGACCATCGCCGAGATCGCCACCGCGGCCCGTGTCGCGAAGAAGACCGTCACCAACTACTTCGCGCGCAAGGAGGACATGGCCCTCGACCACCACGAGGTCTTCACCGCGAGCCTGGCCGCCGCCGTCACCGGGCGCGGTGAGGGCGAGTCGCCGCTCGACGCGCTGCGGCGGGAGTGCCTCACCGCCCTGGAACACCACGACCCGGTGGCCGGGTTCGCCGGTCCCGCCTTCGCGGGCATGATCGTCGACAGCCCGACCCTCACCGCCCGGCTGCGCGAGCTCCACGACCGGCGCGAGGAGGAGCTCGCCACCGCCCTGGCCGCCCTCGGGATCGAGGCGGGCGCCGGGGAGCGGCCCGGCGCCGGTGACGGCATCGCCCCGCGGGCGGCCGCCGCCCTCATCGCGGCGGCGCACCGCCTGCTGTTCCGGCGGATCCAGGAGCTCACCCTGGCCGGGGACCCCGACGACCGCATCACGGCCGTCCTCGTCCCGGAGGCCGAGCACGTCTTCGACCTCCTCGCCACCGCCCTCGACGGCTCCCCCTACGCCGGGCGGCCCTGACCGGCCGCGAGGGCGCGCGGGCCGGGAAAACCCTTTGCCGGACCCGCGCCCCGCGCGCCACTCTTCCGCGTATGACTTCCCCTCCCGAGTCGCGCCCGGTGGCGGACCTCTTCTCGACGGCCGGACGCCTGAAGGCGATCCCGCGCAGGCCGGCCCGCCGCGAGCAGCTCCTCGCCCACCTGGCCGAGACGCTCTTCGAGCCCGCCCGCTCCTACAGCGAACGCGAGGTCAACGAAGCGCTGCTCACCGTCCACGACGACTTCCCGGCGCTCCGCCGCTACCTCGTGACCGGCGGCCTGCTCTCCCGTACGAAGGACGGCGCGGCCTACCGCCGACAGCAGCGGCCCGGCTCGCCCGGAGGCGCGATTCCGTCCGTCGCGTGACGGCCGCGGTGGTGGCCGGCCTGCTGGCCGGCTACGGCATCGCGATCCCGGTCGGCGCCGTCGGCGCGTACCTCGTGGCGGTCACCGCCCGCACCGGCTGGCGTACGGGAGCGGCCGCGGCGCTCGGCGTCGCGGCGGCGGACGGGCTCTACGCCCTCGTCGCGGTCCTCGGCGGCTCGGCCCTCGTCCCGCTGCTCGCGCCGGTCATGACCCCGCTGCGGTGGATCTCGGCGCTGGTCCTGGTCGTCCTCGCGGCCCGTTCCGCGTGGACGGCCGTACGCGCCTACCGCGAGGGAGCGCTTGCCGGGCGGCGGGGCGGCGACCACCCCCTCACCCCGTGGCGCGCCTTCCTCGCGTTCCTCGGCATCACGGTCCTCAACCCCATGACCGTGATCTACTTCGCGGCCCTGATCCTGGCCACCGGCCCTTCGGCCCCGGCCACCACGCTCGACCGGACCGCCTTCGTGCTCGCCGCCCTCACCGCCTCCGCGAGCTGGCAACTCCTCCTGGCGACGGGCGGCGCCCTGCTCGGCCGCACCCTGACGAGCGCCCGCGGCCGCCTCGGCACCGCCCTCGCGTCGAGCGCCCTGATCACCGGCTTGGCGGTGCACCTGGTGACATAGGGGCGGGCGGCTCCGCTCGCGGGTGCACCCTTTCGCCGGCCAGTTCACGGTGGCGCGGCCCCATGATGACGCCGTCGTCGGGCCGGCGTACCGTCAGCCGGGCGACCCGGGCTGCCCGGCCTGCCGGTACGCCCCGGCAGCCCCGCCCCCTCAGTCGATGTGGACGATCCGGAGCGCCTCCGCCGTCCGTCCCGCCGGGAGGCCCCGCCTTCGACGCCTCGCCCACCTTCACCTTCGCCTGGTCCCCGCCCTGGGCGATCACCTCGGTGACGCAGCAGCTGAGGTGATCGCCCAGCAGGGCCACGGCGGCCTCCTCGTCGGACGGGTTGCGGGCGGTGGCGCGGGTCAGTTGTCGGCGGCCCGGAAGCCGCGCAGGCGCAGGCTGTTGCCGACCACGAAGACCGAGGAGAAGGCCATGGCGGCGCCCGCGATCATCGGGTTGAGCAGCCCGGCCGCGGCGAGCGGCAGGGCGGCGACGTTGTAGGCGAAGGCCCAGAAGAGGTTGGAGCGGATGGTGCCGAGGGTCTTGCGGGAGAGCCGGATGGCGTCGGCGGCGGCCCGCAGGTCTCCTCGTACGAGCGTCAGGTCGCCGGCCTCGATGGCGGCGTCCGTGCCGGTGCCCATCGCCAGGCCCAGGTCGGCCTGGGCCAGGGCGGCGGCGTCGTTGACGCCGTCCCCGACCATGGCCACCGAACGCCCCTCGCTCTGCAGGCGCTTGACGACGTCGACCTTGTCCTGGGGCATGACCTCGGCGAAGACCTCGTCGATGCCGACCTCGGCGGCGACGGACCGGGCGACGGCCTCGTTGTCACCGGTCAGCAGGATCGGGGTCAGGCCGAGTGCGCGCAGCCGCCCGATCGCCTCGGCGCTGGTCTCCTTGATGGCGTCGGCGACCTCCAGGACCGCCCGGGCCTCGCCGTCCCAGGCCACCGCGATGGCGGTCCTCCCGGCCTGCTCGGCCTCGTCCTTGGCGGTCTTGAGCGCCCGGGGGAGCTCCAAGGCCCACTCGGTGAGGAGCTTCTCGCGGCCGACGAGGACGGCGTGGCCCTCGACGACGCCCTGGACGCCGAGGCCGGGGATGTTGGCGAAGTCCTCGGGCGTGGGGAGCGTGCCGACCTTGGCGGCGGCGCCGGTGGCGACGGCCTGGGCGATCGGGTGCTCGGAGGAGTGCTCCAGGGCGCCCGCCAGGCGCAGCACGTCTGTCTCGTCGGTGCCGTCGGCGGTATGGACCTTGAGGAGGGTCATCCGGCCGGTGGTGACGGTGCCGGTCTTGTCCAGGACGATGGTGTCGACCTTGCGGGTGGTCTCCAGGACCTCCGGGCCCTTGATGAGGATGCCGAGCTGGGCGCCACGGCCGGTGCCGACCATGAGGGCGGTCGGGGTGGCGAGGCCCAGGGCGCAGGGGCAGGCGATGATCAGGACGGCGACGGCGGCGGTGAACGCGGCGGTCAGGCCGGATCCGGAGCCCAGCCAGAAGCCGAGCGTGCCGAGGGCGAGGGCGATGACGATCGGCACGAAGACCGCGGAGATCCGGTCGGCCAGGCGCTGGGCGGCGGCCTTGCCGTTCTGCGCGTCCTCGACCAGCTTGGCCATCCGGGCGAGCTGGGTGTCGGCCCCGACGCGGGTGGCCTCGACGACCAGCCGGCCGCCGGCGTTCAGGGTGGCGCCGGTGACCGAGTCGCCGACGCCGACCTCGACCGGCACGGACTCGCCGGTGAGCATCGAGGCGTCCACGGCGGAGGAGCCCTCGACGACGGTGCCGTCGGTGGCGATCTTCTCGCCCGGGCGGACCAGGAAGCGGTCCCCGACGGCGAGTTCGGCGGTGGGCACCGTGACCTCGCGGCCGTTCCTGAGGACCGTCACCTCCTTGGCGCCCAGCTGCATCAGCGCCTTGAGCGCCGCGCCCGCCTTGCGCTTGGAGCGGGCCTCGAAGTACCGGCCGGCCAGGATGAAGGCGGTGACGCCCGCCGCGGCCTCCAGGTAGATGTTCCCGGCGCCGTCCGTGCGGGCGATCGTGAACTCGAAGGGGTGCGTCATCCCGGGCGTACCGGCGGTGCCGAAAAACAGCGCCCACAGCGACCAGAGGAACGCGGCGATCGTGCCGACCGAGATCAGCGTGTCCATGGTGGCCGCGCCGTGCCGGGCGTTGGTCCACGCGGCCCGGTGGAACGGCCAGGCGGCGTAGACGACGACCGGGGCGGCGAGCGTGAGGCTCAGCCACTGCCAGTACTCGATCTGCAGCGCCGGGATCATCGCCATCGCGACGACGGGGACGGCGAGCGCGACGGAGGTGATCAGCCGCTGCTTCAGGGGCCGGAGCTCCTCGTCGGCCTTCTCCTCGTCGGACGGCCCGTCGTCTCCCGGTGCGGCGGCCTTGGGCGGGGTGGGCTCCTGGGCGGTGTAGCCGGTGGCCTCGACGGTCGCGATCAGGTCGGCGACCGAGACGGCGGCGTCCGCGTCGAAGGTGACCTTCGCCTTCTCGGTGGCGTAGTTGACGGTGGCCTCGACCCCGTCCATGCGGTTGAGCTTCTTCTCGATACGCGCCGCGCACGAGGCGCAGGTCATGCCGCCGATGGCGAGCTCGACCTGGGCGGCGCCCGGAGTGGTCGTGGTCATGGCTCCTCTTTCCTGAGGCTGGGTGCGCCTTCGCGTGGCGGCCGATCATCTGCGCCGGCACTCGGGGGCCGGGGCCCGGGAGGGACGGGACGGGCCCCGGCGGCCGTGGTGGTGCGTGCGCCAGGGGTCAGGCGCGGCCGGTGAGCTCGTAGCCGGCGTCGTCGATCGCGGCGGCGATCGCGGTGTCGTCCGGCTCGCCGCCCGTGGTGACGGTCACCCGGCCGCCGGCGACGTCGACGTCCACGGAGAGGACGCCGGCCAGTTCGCCGACGGAGGTGGTGATCGCGGTCTTGCAGTGGGCGCAGGTCATGCCGGTCACGGCGTAGACGGTGGTGGTGGCGTCGGCGACGGCGGTGGTGGCCTCGCCGGCGCCGGTCGAGCAGCTGCCGTCAGGAGTACAGCAGGAAGACATGGGTTCCTCCTCGTTCGGTGATCAGGGAAATCCGATACCCTCGGGGGGTATCCAGCTGGGTTCATGTATACCCCCCGCCCGTATTCGGCGCAAGCGCCCTCCTCGGCTTGACTTGATACCCCCCAGGGGTATCGTGGGGTGTATCGGACGGAACGGTCACCCACGCACGGGAGAGCTGTCATGAACACCGGAGTGAAGATCACCGCCTATGCCGCCGCGCTCGCCGCGACCTTCGGGGCCGCGTACGGGGTCGGCAAGGGCGTCGGACCCGTGGACGAGCCGCGGCCGGCCGCGCACGGTGAACACGCGGCCGCGACGGGCGAGGCGGAAGCGTCGGAGGGGGCCGGGGACGGGCACGCCGGGCACGGCGAGGCGAACGCGCCCGCCGCCGGGGGGCTCCAGGTCTCGGAGGGCGGCTACACCCTCGACCTCGAGACGCCGCGGCCGGCCGTCGGCAGGAGCGTGCTGACGTTCTCCGTCAAGGACGGCGACGGCCGGAAGGTCACCGCGTACGAGACCGAGCACGGCAAGGAGCTGCACTTCATCGTCGCCTCGCGCGACCTGACGGTCTACCGCCACCTGCACCCCGTCCGGGCGGCCGACGGCACCTGGTCGACACCCGTCGACCTGCCCGCGGCGGGCGGCTACAAGGCCTTCGCCGACTTCAAGCCGGCGATCGAGGGAGCGAGGAACGTGACCCTGGGCGTGGACCTGTCCGTACCCGGCGCGTACGCGCCGCGGCAGATGCCGGCCGCCGCGCCGACCGCGGCCGTCGACGGCTACCAGGTCGCCCTGAGCGGCACGCTCGCCCCCGGCAGGGCCGGCGAGCTGAAGCTCACCGTCACCAAGGGCGGAAAGCCGGTCACGGACCTGGAGCCGTATCTCGGTGCGTACGGCCACCTCGTCGCCCTCCGCGACGGCGACCTCGCCTACCTGCACGTCCACCCCAACGAGGGCGGCCCCGGCCCGGACGTCTCCTTCACGGCGACGGCGCCCAGCCCGGGGACGTACCGCCTCTTCCTCGACTTCCAGCACGGCGGCACGGTGCGGACGGCGGCCTTCACGGTGCACGCGGGCGCCGGGCACGCGGCGCCGGAGAAGGCGCCGGCGCCGACCGGGGGCGGCGCGCACGATGCGGGAGAGCACACGCACGGCTAGTCTGGTCATTGGACTAGACCTGTAGCCGTCATTCATGGAGGAATGGGCTCGATGAGCAACCGTGCAGTCCTTGAGGTGATCGCCCTCGACGAAGGGGACGCGGTCGCGGCCCAGGCCGGCGGGGCGGACCGTCTCGAACTGGTCACCGACATGGCGGCGGACGGGCTGACCCCGAGCCTGACCGGCTTCCGCGAGATCCGCGCCGCCGTGGACATCCCGCTGCGCGTGATGCTCAGGCTGACGGACGGCTTCGCGGCGGGCGACGTGGACGCCCTGGTCGCCCGCGCCTCGGAGCTCCGGGAGGCCGGTGCGGACGAGTTCGTGCTGGGCTTCCTGACGGCACACGGCGACGCGGACCTGGTGGCCGTCGAGCGGCTGATCGCCGTCCTGGACGGCTGCCGCTGGACCTTCCACCGGGCCGTCGACCGGGCGGCCGACCGCGACGCCCTGCGCAAGCAGCTCGCGGACCTGCCCGGCCTCGACACCTACCTCACCGCGGGCGCGGCGACGGGCGTCGACGACGGCCTCCCGGTCCTCAAGGCCGAGGCGGCCCGCGCGGGAGAGCCGGGCTACGAACCCCGGATCCTCGTGGGCGGCGGCCTCCGCCTCGACCACCTCCCCGAACTCCGCGCGGCCGGCCTCGACGCCTTCCACATCGGCGGGGCGGCCCGCCCGAACGGCTGGACCCACCCGGTCTCCACGGACGCGGTCCGCACCTGGCGCGAGGCGATCGACGCGTAGAGGGGCGGCCGGGGCCGGCGAGGGCGCGGCGGTCCGTAGGCCGCGGTCGAGAGGACGCGAACCCGCCCTCGCCGACGGCCGCGAGACGGACGGCGTCGGGCCCGCGGGCCAGGACCGTCGGCCCCCGGGCCAAGGCCGTCGGCCCGCGGGCCAGGACCGTCGGCCCCCGGGCCAAGGCCGTCGGCCCACTGCCCAGGACCGTCGGCCCCCGGGCCAAGGCCGTCCGCCCCCCGGGTCAAGAGCGTCCGGGGGGCCGGGAGCGTCGCCCCCCGGGCCAAAAGGGTTGGCCCATCGGGCGGCCCGCTGGCTAGCCTTCCGGCCATGCCGGCCGCGCGAGTTCCCCACACGCCCCCCGCCCGCCGCCCCGACGAGGTCGGTGTCGATGCCGGGCTCGTCGCGCGGCTCGTCGCGGCGCAGTTTCCCGGGTGGGCCGGGCTGCCGGTCACGGCGGTGCCGTCCGCCGGTACCGACAACGCCATGTTCCGGCTCGGCGACGACAAGACCGTCCGGCTGCCCCGGGTCCCGTCCGCCGCCGGGCAGGTCCACAAGGAGCAGCGCTGGCTGCCGTACCTCGCCCCCCACCTGCCCCTGCCGGTGCCGGTGCCGCTCGGGGCGGGTGTGCCGGCGGAGGGCTACGGCCTGCCCTGGTCGGTGTACGGCTGGCTCGACGGCGCCGACGCCTTCGACGAGCCGATCGCCGATCTCGCCCACGCGGCCGTCTCGCTGGGCCGCTTCGGAGCGGCCCTGCGTCGCGTCGACGCGAGCGGCGGCCCCCGCTCCTTCCGGGGCGGACACATCACCGAGTGGTGCGGGGACCACATCACGCGCGCCCTCGTCGACCTCGGCACCGACGGCACGGTCGACACCGCCGCCGCGACCGCCGCGTGGGAGTCGGTGCTCCGGCTGCCGCAGTGGGACCGCGACCCCGTCTGGGTCCACGGCGACCTGCTGCCCGGCAACCTCCTGACGCGCGCGGGCCGGCTGAGCGCCGTCATCGACTTCGGCGGGGTCGGTACGGGCGATCCGGCCTGCGACATGATGGCGGCCTGGACCGTGTTCACCGCCGGGACGCGCCCCCTGTTCCGGGAGGCCGCCGAGGTCGACGACGCCACCTGGGCGCGCGGGCGCGGCTGGGCGCTGTGCTGGGGGCTGGTCACGGAGCACTCCTACCGCGAGACGAACCCGGTCCTCGCCGCCGTCGCCCGCCGCTCGTTCTCCGAAGCGCTCGCCGAGTACGCGACCGGAGTGTGAGGAGGCGGAGGCGCCGGTGAACTCCCGCCCCGCACCGGGCTGTTCATCTCGCCCCGCAGACCCCGCCATGCCGCCTGGGCCTGCGCCCCGTGGGACCAGGCCTGCCGGGACACGACTCCGGGCTCCTACGTCCGGAAGCGGCCCGCGGAAGGCGACGAGACCCCCGGGGCGGTGCGCTACGCCACCCGGTGGTCCAGCTGCGACGAGGTGGTCGACCCGACAGCAGCGTGCCGCTGACCGACGCCGCCGACAACGCCGCCGGCTGCCTCGACCACCACGCGCTGCTCGGTGACGACACCGTCTCCCGGGGCGTGCGCGCCTTCCTCGCGACCTGCGCTACGGGAGGGGCTGGAGCCGGCGGCGCAGGAGGCAGAAGACGTTGCCCTCCGGGTCGGCCAGGACGTGCCAGTCCTCCGTGCCGGTCTGGCCGACGTCGGCGGGCGTGGCGCCGAGAGCGAGCAGCCGCTCCAGTTCGGCGTCCTGGTCGCGGTCGGTGGCGTTCACGTCGATGTGGAGGCGGTGACCCCCGGTCCTCGGCCCGCTGCCGGGGCTGATGACGAGGGTGGGCTGCGGGCCGCCGAATCCGGCGTCGGGCGGCCCGATCTCGATGCTTCCGTCGTCCTCCCGGCCGAGTTCGGCGTAGCCGAGGACCTCGCTCCAGAACGCGGCGAGCCGCTCGGGATCGGCGGCTTCGAGGACGAGCTCACTGATGCGGCATGCCATGCCCGCCAGTGTACGAAGCCGGCCCGCCGGACGTCGGCCCCGCGCCGCGAGCGCCGACCCGTCGCCCGCCGCCCGGCGGCGCGGCTCCTAGCCCTCCGCCGCCCGGCCCAACTGCCTTGGCAGCGGCGAGGAGTGCAGCACCGTCAGGCCGGATACCGCGCGGGTCAGCGCCACGTACAGGCGCCGCAGACCCGTCCGCTCGTCCGGTTCGCCGTCGACGACCGCCGCCGGGTCGTCGAGGACCACGTAGTCGTACTCCAGGCCCTTCGCCAGCGAGGCCGGGACCAGGGTCAGCCGGGACTCGGCCGTCGTCTCCTCGCCCGGGGAGAGGTACGGCAGGCCGGCGGCGGTCAGTGCCTCCGCCAGGGGAGCGATCCGCGCGTCGGCGGCGATCAGGCCGATCGAGCCCTCGTGCGCGAGCGAGGCGACGCACGCCGCGACCACCTCGGTGTCCAGGTCCCCCTCGATCTCGCGGACCGTCAGCGAACCGGGGTTCTCACGGACCGACTCGACCGCCGCCAGGCCCGGGGACATGTGGGGCAGGAGCCGGGAGGCGTACGCGATGACCTCGCGCGGCACGCGGAAGCCCGCCGTGAGCTCCTCGACCACCGCGTCCGGCTTCCCCAGGTGCCCCAGCGCCTGCGCCCAGCTCTCCGTCGCCCACGGCGTCGTCCCCTGGGCGAGGTCGCCCAGGATCGTCGCCGAGCCGGTCGAACACCGCCGGCCCACCGCCCGGTACTGCATCGGGGACAGGTCCTGGGCCTCGTCCAGGACGACATGGCCGAGCGAGTGCGTCCGCTCCACCAGGTCCTTCGCCTCGTCGATCAGGACCGCGTCCGCCGGCGACCACTTCGCCGACCTCACCGAACGGGCGGGCTTCGTCCAGAGCAGCAGCTTCTGCTCGTCGGCGCTCAGCACCCCCTCCGCGTGGGCGGCGAGGAAATCGGCGTCGCTCAGCAGCCGCAGCACCAGCTTCGCCGGGTCGACCGCCGGCCAGACCGCCTTCACGACCGCCTTCACCGCCGGGTTGCGCGCCACCGCCTCCTGCACCCGGTCGTCCGGGGCCTCGCCCGCCTGCTCCATCCGTACCAGCACCGTGTGCGCGATCCGCTGCGGCAGCGCGTCACGGGCGGCGCCGTAGCGGATGTCCCGCTCCAGCAACTCCCGGACGATCTCCTCCAGTTCGTACGCGGGGACCCGCCAGCGGCGCGAGCCGCGCACCACCATCAGCGGCTCGGTCGGCAGCGTGACGTGGGACCGGACCGCCCGGCTCAGCACCTGCGCCATCCGGGCGTCGCCCTTGACGACCGCCGTCGCCGCCTCGTCCGTCCCCCGGACCTCCACGTGCCCGACGAGGTCGTCCACCGTCGCCTGCCGCACCTCCAGCTCGCCGAGGGCCGGGAGCACCTGCTCGATGTAGTGGAGGAAGGACCGGTTCGGCCCGATGACCAGGGTGCCGGTGCGGGCGAGGCGCTCGCGGTGCGCGTAGAGGAGATAGGCGACACGGTGCAGGCCCACGGCCGTCTTGCCGGTGCCCGGGCCGCCCTGCACGCACACCGTGCCGGAGAGCCCGGACCGTACGATCTCGTCCTGCTCGGGCTGGATGGTGGCGACGATGTCCCGCATCGGGCCCACGCGCGGGCGCTCGATCTCCGCCTGGAGCAGCCTGCTCGTGCGCGCCGGCTCCCCGGGGTCGGAGAGGTGCTCGTCCTCGTACGCGGTGAGGTCACCGCCCGTGTAGCCGAACCGGCGCCGCAGCCCGACGTCCTGCGGGTCCTTCCGCGAGGCCCGGTAGAACGGCTGGGAGACGGGGGCGCGCCAGTCGATCACCATCGGGTCGCCGTCGGCGTCGTGGACGTGCCGGCGCCCGATGTAGAAGCGCTGCCCCTCCTGGGTGGTGTGCAGGTAGTCCAGGCGGCCGAAGAAGAGCGGGGTGTGGGCGAGATCGGCGAGCGCCTTGATCCGCTCCTCGATCTGCGCCTGGAGGACCACCGCGTTGACCCAGTTCGCGGTGACGTCCTTGATGTCCAGCGCCTCGGCGTCCTCGCGCATCGCGCGCAGGGCGGCGCGGGACGCGGTGAGATGGGCGCGCTCGCGCGCGAGCGGGTCGTCCGGAGCGGACATGGCGGTGCCTCCAGGAGATGTGGACACGACGGGGCGGCCGCCGGTTTCCGGCCGGACGGCGGCACTCCACGGAGGGAGGCGGGGAAGTCGGAGAGTGTAGCTTCCGCGTACGGGAGGGGCGAACGGTTTTCCGCCGTGGACGACCCGTAGGGGTCGGGGTCCGACGCGAGGGGGACCCGGGCTCCACCCCCAGGGCGATGTGTTCGGAATGTCCGAAATCCATCATGGGGGTATGACCTCAGCGACCTTCACCCCGGCCCCGTCGGTCCCCGCCGCCCGCACGGCCTCCCGCCCCGGCACCCGCACGGCCTCCCGGCCCGTGTCCACCACGCTGCGCGCGATACGCGCCTTCGGCGGCGCGGCCGTCGACGTCGTCCTCCTCGGCCGGTACGCGGAGGAGGCGGGGGTCAGGAACCCCCGCCCCGGCCGCGTCGCGGACCCGGGCTGAGCGCACGGACCGCCCTCTCGACCGCGCGCGAGGGTCCCGCCCGCGTCGACCGGCCTCGGCCGCGCGCGAGCGTCCCGTCGGCGTCGACCGGTCTCAGCCGCCCGTGAGCAGCTCGTCCGCGTCCATGATCCGGTAGGCGTACCCCTGCTCCGCGAGGAACCGCTGCCGGTGCGCCGCGAAGTCCTGGTCGATCGTGTCCCGGGCGACCACCGAGTAGAAGTGCGCCTGGTGTCCGTCGGCCTTCGGCCGCAGCACCCGGCCCAGGCGCTGCGCCTCCTCCTGCCGCGAACCGAAGGTGCCCGACACCTGGATCGCGACCGTCGCCTCCGGCAGGTCGATCGAGAAGTTCGCCACCTTCGACACCACGAGCACGCTGATCTCGCCCTGACGGAACGCCTCGAACAGCTTCTCGCGCTGCGCGTTGGACGTCTCGCCCTTGATGACCGGAGCGTCCAGGTGCTCGCCCAGCTCGTCCAGCTGGTCGATGTACTGGCCGATGACGAGGATCTGCTGGCCGGCGAACTTCCGCACCAGGGCCTCCGTCACCTTCCGCTTCGTCGCCGTCGTCGCGCAGAAGCGGTACTTCTCCTCCGTCTCGGCGGTCGCGTACGCCAGGCGCTCCGAGTCCGTGAGGTTGACCCGGACCTCGACGCAGTCGGCGGGCGCGATGTAGCCCTGCGCCTCGATCTCCTTCCACGGCGCGTCGAACCGCTTCGGGCCGATCAGCGAGAAGACGTCCGACTCGCGGCCGTCCTCGCGGACCAGGGTCGCGGTCAGGCCGAGCCGCCGCCGTGCCTGGAGGTCCGCCGTGAACTTGAAGACCGGCGCCGGCAGCAGGTGCACCTCGTCGTAGACGATCAGGCCCCAGTCCCGCGAGTCGAACAGCTCCAGGTGCGGGTAGACGCCCTTCCGCTTCGTCGTCAGGACCTGGTACGTGGCGATGGTGACCGGCCGGATCTCCTTGCGCGTACCGCTGTACTCGCCGATCTCGTCCTCGGTCAGCGACGTCCGCTTCACCAGCTCGTGCTTCCACTGCCGGGCGGAGACGGTGTTGGTGACCAGGATCAGCGTCGTGGCCTTCGCCTGCGCCATCGCACCGGCTCCGACCAGGGTCTTCCCCGCGCCGCAGGGCAGCACGACGACACCGGAGCCGCCGTGCCAGAACCCCTCGACGGCCTGCTTCTGGTACGGACGCAGGGCCCAGCCGTCCTCGGCGAGGTCGATCCGGTGCGCCTCGCCGTCCACGTATCCGGCGAGGTCCTCGGCGGGCCAGCCGAGCTTCAGCAGCGTCTGCTTGATCTGCCCGCGCTCGGACGGGTGGACGGCGACCGTGTCCGGGTCGATCCGCGTGCCGACCAGCGGCTGGACCTTCCTGGAGCGGAGGATCTCCTCCAGGACGGGACGGTCGGTGGTGGTGAGCACGAGGCCGTGGGTGGGGTGCTTGGAGAGGGTGAGCCGGCCGTAGCGGGCCATCGTCTCGGCGATGTCCACGAGCAGGGCGTGCGGCACGGGATAGCGGGAGAACTCCACCAGCGCGTCGACGACCTGCTCGGCGTCGTGACCGGCCGCGCGGGCGTTCCACAGGCCGAGCGGGGTCACCCGGTAGGTGTGGATGTGCTCGGGGGCCCGCTCCAGCTCGGCGAAGGGGGCGATGGCGCGGCGGCAGGCGTCCGCCTGCTCGTGGTCGACCTCCAGGAGCAGGGTTTTGTCGCTTTGGACGATGAGAGGTCCGTTCACGCTTGATCAGGTCCTTCCCGTGCCGTTCCGGTAACGGCCAAACACCCAGTGTCCCGCATCGCGGATGAGTACGGGGAACGCGCGAGATGAGTACGTGCCCGCTGCGTGCCGCGGGGCCTGGCGCGGTGGACTGGGCGTATGACGAACCACACCCGGCCGCGGTGGAGCCCGTCCGGCACCTACGGCTTCCCCACCGCTCCCCCCGCGAACGGCGGCCACGGCGACGCGCCCGACCCGCGGTGGTGGTTGGCGCCGCTGGCCGCGACGGTGGCGGCGCCCCTCCTCGCGGGCCTCGCGGCCGGGCAGGACAGCCTGTTCGCCCCCGGCTCCCTCCTCTTCGCCGGGAGCCTCGCCTCGTCCCTCGCGCTGATCCTCCCGGCCTGGTTCGGCGCCCGCACCCGGCGCCGGCGCCCGGCGCGGATCGGCCTGGGCGTCTCGGGGTGCGTGCTCGCGCTCGGGTTCCCGCTCCTGGTCGCCACCGTCGGCTGGGGCGTGTTCCTCGTCATGCTGCTGACGGGGAACATCACCGCGTAGGGCGTGCCGGAAGGGACCGCCGGCCGGGGGAGCGTTCAGCGGACGTACGAGTCGGGCGTCGAGCGCCGCCGCACGTCGAGCGTCGCGCAGTGGAACGAGCCGCCGAAGGGCGCGTAGTGCAGCAGGTCGCAGGGGATCGGCTCGAATCCCCACCTCTCGAGCGCGCGCAGCATCCCGGTGTGATGCCGCTCGGCGACGACCCGCTTCTCGTCGATCATCAGGACGTTCATGCTGAGCCACTTGCCGCACATCGAGGTGACCTTGAGCAGGCGCTCGTCGATCGGGTCGGGCTCGGGGGCGACCAGGACGTCCCAGGAGTCGAGGACGTCCGGCAGGCGGTCGACGTCGATGTACTCCGGATTGACCATGACCCTGCCGGGGCCGAGCAGGACGAACGTGGTGTCGATGTGCATGGGCGTGCGGCAGCGGCTCTCGATCTCGTGGATGCGGTAGCCGGGTCCCAGGTGGCGGCGCAGCCACTCGATGCCCATGCGGTTGGTGACGTTGCTCCGCGTGACGAACAGGTCGCGGCCGGCGCGCATGAAGTCGGCCGCGTCGAAGACGGGCTCGTGCTCGGTGAGGATGTAGCGCATCGGCTCGCCGGGCCCGGGGATGCGGAAGTCCGCGTCGAACAGCTCGTCGGTGAGCTGGGGCCGGGGAGCCGACGTCCAGCGCGCGCCGCGCCGGAAGTAGTCCTTGAGGAGCCCTCGGTAGGAGTGGGTCTCGAAGTAGCGGCACGGCCACGCCATCGGGGTCTCGATGACCTCGTCGCCGATGACGAGCATGCTGTCGCGGGGGCAGGCGTTGCAGAAACCCCGCGACGACCAGTGGGGGGTGCCGAAGCGCCGCTTGTAGTCGACCGGGTCCGGACGGGTGACCGTGACGCCGAGGGACCGCAGGAGGGAGACGAACCCGTCGAGCTCCTCCTGCGCCGACTCGATCAGCGCGCGCGGATAGCGCCGCCCGGACGCCAGACGCTGCAACCGTGCCGCCCACGGGGGGATGTTGCAGGTCACGACCGGATGGCAGGGCGGGATGACCGCGCCCTCGAGACGGCCGACCACGACCTCCTCCAACGGGTCCCACTCGTTGTGCGAGTTGACCGGGGAGACGAGGGGTTCCGCAGCGTTGTCCGTTGTGACCGCCGGTGCCGACACCATGCCCGACCGCTTTCGCTCGCAGAGACAGGACGGTGACTCACTGTATCCACCGTGTCGCGAGAAGTGGTGGTATGACCGGCCGGTCGGGCCGCCCCCGGGGCGGGCCGTGGCCCCTACACCTGGTCGTCCGCGAGTTCGGCGACGCCCGTGATGCGGTGCAGAGGGTACGTGCGGACCTCGTCCGCCGTGTGGTCGTAGCCCGTCACGAAGCCGCCCTCGACCCGGACCGGAGCGATGACCCGCTGGCTTGCGGCGCCCTCCGCGTTGACGTAGCCGATCCAGACGGCGGAGCCGGTCATGGCCGCGGCCTGGACGGTGGCCAGGGTCTCGGCGGGGGAGGTGCGCGGGAGTTCGCCGCCGGTGGGCGCGGGGCGAGCCGGATCGCCGTCGGGGCGTTCCTTGCGCACCGCCGTGGAGGCCAGGTCCCCGGCCCTGATCGCCCGGACCGCCGCGCCGAGCAGGGTCGCGTCGGGCACCGGAGGCCCGTCCGGCACCGGAACGGGCGCGGTGCGGGCGGGGGTGCGGTAGGCGTCGGCGCGGGTGATCAGGACATCGCCCTCCGCGGACTCCGCGGCCGGGGCGTAGCCCATCGACCGCAGTCCGTCGAGCAGCGCCGCCGGGTCGGTCTGCGCGGCCAGGACGGTCGGCGCCAGACGCCGCAGCCGAAGGGACGCCGACCGCTTGTCGGCCATGATCTCGCCGAGCAGCGCGTCGTCGTCGCAGCGGACGTACGCCGACGCCGCGCCGACGCGCAGATGCCCGTGCCGGCGTGACACGTCGTCGATCAGGTACGCGAGGGGCTGCGGGACCGGCGTACGGGAGTGGGCGGTCAGGAAGTCGTGCAGGTCCGACGCGCTGCGGCCGGCGTCGAGGGCGCGGCGGACCGAGCCGGGGGTGAAACGGAAGACCGTCGCGCCGCCCTTCGACTCCACGTCCGCGAGGACGGAGAGCATGTCGGCGAGCGGGCGCCGGAGGGGGCCGGGGGCGACGGCGGTCAGGTCGGCCTGGAGCAGGACGTGGTCGACGGCCTCCGGGAGGAGCGGCGCGAGCAGGGTCGCCGCGCGGCCCGCCGCCACGGACAGCTCGACCCCGCCGCCGGTCACCGGCTCGTGGGCCGCCTCGGCGAGGGGCAGGTTGAGCAGCGCCCGTCCGGGGGAGGAGAGGGCGCCCCGGCCGGTGACGCCGAGCATCTCGGCCTCTTCGAGGGTCCACAGGGCGATCCGGGACCGCAGGTCGGGGCTGTGGGCGGGGCGGCCGGGCATGCCGGAGCCGGCGGAGGAGCCGATCCCCGGCCCCGCCCCGTGTCCCGCCGCCGATCCCGCCCCGGCACCCGGTCCGGTGCTCGTGCCGGTCGCCGTGCGCGGATCCGTCGTGGCCGTCGCCGCCGAGGCCGTGCCTCCGCCGAGCGCCCGGCTCGCGGCCGGGGCGACGGCGGCCGGGACCGCGCGACCGGCGGATCCGCCCGGCCCCCCGGCGGACGAGGACCGCAGCGGCCGCTCCCATCGCAGCCTGGCCAGCAGCATCTCCGGGTCGGCCGCGGACCCCGGCTCCACGGTGGCCTGCAGGGCGAGCACGCGGCGGCGCACCTCCGGGGCCATGGCGCGGTCGAGGTCGGGGCCGAGCGCGGACAGGGTGCGGCCCTTCGCGTCCTGGCCGCCGACCAGTCCGGACGTACGGGTCGCGGTGAGCCAGACGACGGCGAGCCGGGCCCAGCGCTCGGCCGCCGGCAGGTCCAGCCAGTCGTCGTAGACGGGGGTGGGCGCGTACCGCTCGTCCGCCTCGCCGTCCGAGGCCAGCAACCCCGCTCCGTAGGCGAGTTCCAGCCAGAACGCCGCTGCCTGCTCGGAGACCTCCAGGGCGGCGGCCGTCCGCTTGAGGTCCCGTACCGACAGGCCGCCCGCCCGCAGGACGGCCGGACCGCCCTGGTTCCAGCTCTTCAGCAGCTCCTCGACCGTGGCCAGGGCGGTGTACGCCTGGCCCGCCGCGGCGCTGTCCACGACCTGTGGACGGTACTCGCGCACCACGGACAGCACCGGAGGATGCGGCTCCGGCACCCGGTGCGCCCGGCCGCCCCGCAGGTGCAGGGCCGCCTCACGCGGCAGCACGACGGTGCGGGTCGACACCGGCAGCAGCAGGCCCCGGTCGCGCAGCCAGCGCACGGGCGGCGCCGGGTTCGCCGACACCTCGCCGTACGGCGGCCCCCACACGAGCCGGTCGAGGACGGCCAGCGCGTCCGACGGAGCCGTGTCGAGCAGCTCGCCCATCCGGTCCCGGTCGGTGAACAGCCCCGTCAGCGCCGCCACCGCCGACACCGGATCGTGGGTCGCCGGCAGCCCCGCCGCCGCGATGATCTCCTGGATCCGGCCGGGCGACATCCCGGCCGTGGCCTCCGCGACCGTCGGCCCCAGCCCCGTCGGCGACGGGTGCTGCGGCGACGGGGCGAGCAGCTCGCGGGCGGTCCGCACCAGCCGCAGCCGGTCGTCCTCGCCCCAGACCAGCGCCTGTTCGCGCAGCGCCTCCACCGCGCGCGGCAGCGCCGCCTCGATCTCCGCGTCCCCGTCGTCGCCGGTGAGCAGGGCGAGGAGCACGGGATACGGCGCGGGGTCCGGGGCCACGGCCAGTGCCTCGGCCGTCTGGAGCGCGAACCGGTCCAGCCGCTCCAGGGCGCGGACGACGGAGGCGCGTGTCCCGGCCCGGGTGGCGAGCTGCGTCAGGTCGTTCGGCACCGGGGAGAGCAGGTCCGGGCGCGCGCGCAGCAGCGCGGCGAGCCCCTCGTCCCCCCGGGCACGCAGCGCCTCCGCGAGCGTGCGCGGCGCAGTGGCGGCACTGGATTCTGCGGGCACGTGCGCCTCCCGATCGAGCTCACCGATCCCCATCCGCCCCACGTTAGCCCCTGCGCAGGCGCTAACGTCGGGGCGTACGGGCTGCGGAGGGGCATTGTGGGGATCGAGAGCGACCAGCTGGTCTTCGACTATCTGAGCCGGGTCGGCGATCTGGCGCAGCAACGGCAGCTTCCGTCCGCGTCGCGGATGCGGCTCGTGTCGTCCCTCCGGAACGAGATCGACCGTCGGCGCGCCACGGACGGCGAGGGCGACCCCGGGGCGGTGCGCGGGATCCTCGCCGCGCTGGGGACCCCGGACGAGGTCGTGGACCGGGCGACGGGGCGCGCGCTCGCGCCCGAGCCGACCGCGGTGCCGAAGCCGCGCACGGAGGACCGGTGGCCGACCCCGCCGCATCTGGCCGGCGAGGACGAGGTGGGGGCCGCCGACACCGAGCCGGACTGGTGGAGCACCGAGGCCCCGTCCCGGCCGGGGGACGAGCTGGTGCCGGGGTTCAGGGGCGGGGTGGAAATCCCGGAGCTGCTGAAGCCGCCGGCCGACGACGAGGCGGAGGAGGGGACGGAGGGGCCCGGGGCACCGGAGGCGGAGCCGGCCGGACGCCGCTGGACGCGCCCTCTGGCACGGTTGCGGCGCAAGGCTCCCGTACCGGCGGCGGACCCCGTGCCCGCCACCGACGCCGTGCCCGGCCCGCGCCGCCTGCGCCTGGGCAGCCCTTTCCTGGTGCTGGCCGCGCTGCTGCTCCTCGGCGGAGCCGCCTTCGGGTCACTGGTCGCCCTCGCGGCCGGCTGGCTCCTCGCCTACGCCTCCCGGCGCCTGACCCGCGCCGAGGCCCGGTGGGCGGTCGTGATCCTGCCGGGGCTCACGCTCACCTCCGGTGCCGTCTGGATCTGGGGCCGCGTCGAGGGCCGCTGGGGCTCCCCGATCGCCCACGGCGGCGAGGCGATGGGCGCGGCCCTCTCCGAGACCTGGCCGTGGGTGCTGCGCGCGGCGGCCGTCGTCTCGTCCCTCTTCCTGCTCTGGCGCGCCCGCCGGCTCTGAGGCGGCGTCCCGTCCCCGGCCGGAAGGGGGCTCGCCCCCGGCTGGGCGGGGCGCACGCGGGGCGGCGGACCGATGCGGACGTCTGGGCACAATGGGCCGCATGACGCTGCCACGACTTCCGCTCACCGTCGGCTTCGACCTCGACATGACGCTGATCGACTCCCGCCCCGGCATCAAGGCCGCCTACGAGGCGTTCTCCGCCGAGACAGGTGTGGCCATCGACGCCGACCTCGCGGTCTCCCGGCTGGGGCCCCCGCTCCAGCACGAGCTGGCGCACTGGTTCCCGGAGGAGGAGATCGAGCAGCGGGTCGCGCAGTACCGGGCGCTCTACCCGGCGTACGCGATCGGGCCGTCGCTCCCGCTGCCCGGCGCGAGGGATGCGATTCAAGCCGTTCACGAGGCGGGCGGCCGGACGATCGTCGTCACCGCCAAGAACGAGGCGCACGCCAAGCTCCACCTCACCCACCTCGGCATCGACCCGGACGCCGTGATCGGCGGACTGTGGGCCGAGGGCAAGGCTGAGGCGCTGCGCGAGCACGGCGCGAGCGTGTACGTCGGCGACCACATAGGCGACGTCAGGGGCGCCGCGACGGCGGGCGCCCTGTCGGTGGCCGTGGCGACGGGACCGTGCGACGAGACGGAGCTGCGCGCGGCCGGCGCGGACGTGGTCCTGGCCGATCTGACGGACTTCCGTGCCTGGCTGGAGGCGTACCGCTCCACCGGCCGGCCCTGACCGCCCACGCCTCCCCGCCGGCGCGCCGACGGCCCCCGGAGCAGGCCCTACCGTCCCGGGACGGCCGCCCCCCGCGCCTGCCGGCGCTGCGCCGCGATCGACCGCAGCACGCCGGCGCCCGCGACGAGGAATCCGACGCCCATCAGCATGCACACCGCGTAAGCGACGGGCGGGAACGGATCGGTGCCCAGGAAGAGCGGGGCGACCGTGACGAGGGTGGCCACCGCGCCGATGACGAAGACGATCGCACCGGCCCGGACGAGTACGTCACCCGGGGCGCTGTCGTCCGAGGGGACCGAAGGGGTTTCACTACGCATTCGGCCAGGGTAGTTCCCCGGCCGGAGGAACAAACCGGCGACGTCTTGTCAGCAGCCGGATGCCTATTAGCCTGGTGCCGGCGGGTCGGGTGACCCGCTGTCTTGCTATCCCGAGCCGGATTCCCGGCGCACCCATCGAGTACGAGGACGAGGACAGACGTGCCTACCGGCAAGGTCAAGTGGTTCAACAGCGAGAAGGGCTTCGGCTTTCTCTCCCGCGACGACGGCGGCGACGTCTTCGTCCACTCGTCGGTGCTCCCTGCCGGAGTCGACGCGCTCAAGCCCGGGCAGCGCGTGGAGTTCGGCGTCGTGGCCGGGCAGCGCGGCGACCAGGCGCTCTCCGTGACCGTTCTCGACCCGACCCCGTCCGTCGCCGCGGCGCAGCGCCGTAAGCCCGACGAACTGGCGTCCATCGTCCAGGACCTGACGACGCTGCTGGAGAACATCACCCCGATGCTGGAGCGGGGCCGCTACCCCGACAAGGTGCAGGGCAAGAAGATCGCGGGCCTGCTGCGGGCGGTGGCGGACCAGCTCGACGTCTGAGCCCCGCCCCGCGAGGCGCGCGGAGCCCTCGGGGCCTCAGGGAAACGCCAGCGCGTCCGGGCCGAGGGGCGGCACCAGCCCCTCGGCCGCGGCGCGCGTGAGCAGGCCGCGGACCGCCGCGTAGCCGGCCTCGCCGAGGTCGGCCGTGAACTCGTTGACGTAGAGCCCGATGTGCTGGTCCGCCACCGCGGGGTCCATCTCCTGCGCGTGCTCCAGGACGTACGGCCGGGAGGCGGCCGGGTCGTCCCAGGCCATCCGCACGGAGGCGCGGGCCGTGTCCGCGAGCCGTCGCAGCATGTCCGCGCCCAGGGAGCGCTTGGCGATGATCGCGCCGAGCGGGATGGGCAGGCCGGTGGTGTCCTCCCAGTGGGCGCCCATGTCGGCGAGGGCGTGCAGGCCGTAGTTCCGGTACGTGAAACGGGCCTCGTGGATGACGAGCCCCGCGTCGACCTTCCCGTCCCGCACGGCCGGCATGATCTCGTGGAACGGCATGACGACGACGTTCCCGACGCCTCCCGGGACGACGTCGGCCGCCCAGAGCCGGAAGAGCAGATAGGCGGTCGAGCGCTCGCTCGGCACCGCCACCGTCCTCCCCGCGAGGTCCGCGCCCGCGCCCTCCTCCCGGGTGAGCACCAGCGGTCCGCAGCCACGGCCCAGGGCGCCGCCGCAGGGCAGCAGCGCGTACTCGTCGAGGACCCAGGGCAGCACGGCGTACGAGACCTTCAGTACGTCGTACGGGGACGATCCGCTCTCGGCCCACCCGTTGGTCAGGTCGATGTCGGCGAAGGTCACGTCGAGCCGCGGCGCGTCGGGGAGGCGGCCGTGGGCCCAGGCGTCGAAGACGAAGGTGTCGTTCGGGCAGGGCGAGTAGGCGATCTTGAGCTTGGGCGTCATGGGGCGGGCTCCACGAGGACGGAGTGGCTGAGCAGCTGGAAGGTGACGCGCAGGGCGTCCAGGGCCTGGCCGATCCGCCAGGCTCCCCGGTCACGCGGGCCCACGGCGTTGGAGACCGCCCGGATCTCGACCACGGGCACGCCGTACGCGGCGGCGGCCTCGGCCACGCCGAACCCCTCCATCGCCTCGGCGGCGGCGCCCGGGTGACGCCTCGCCAGCTCGGCGGCGCGCTCGGCGGAGCCGGTGACGGTGGAGACGGTGAGCACGGGCCCGACGGTGTGGCGGTGCCCGCCGCCGGCGAGGGCGGCGGAGATCCGCCCGGTCACCTCCTCGGGCACCCGGTGCACGGACCGGCCGAAGCCGAGCGCGTCGACGGCCAGATAGCCGTCGGGGGTCTCGGCCCCCAGGTCGGCGGCCACGATCGCGTCGGAGACGACGACGGACCCGATCGGCGCGCCGGGCTGGAACCCGCCCCCGATCCCGGCGGAGACGACGAGGTCGTAGGGGAGCGCGTCGGCGGGCGGGGGCGTCGGCGGGCCGGGGTCCCCGGCGGCGGAAGGCGAGGCGTTCGCGCGGGACGCCCAGGCGAGGGCGGTCGCGGTGGCGACGGCGACCGACGCCGGCCCGACGCCGCCGACGAGAACGTCGACGAGGACGTGCCCGGGCGCCTCGGAGCCGGGGGCGGTTCGCGAGGGGAAGTGGGAGCCGGAGGCGGTGTCCGAGCGGGAGCCGGGGGCGGGGGCGGTTCCGGCGTCGGTTGCGTGGACGGATCCGGCGTCGGGCCGGGAGGCGGTGGCGGAGGCGGTTCCGGCGTCGGTTCCGTGGACAGGCCGGGACGCGGTTCCGGGGCGCGTGCCCGGGCGGGCGCCGGGGTGCGGGCCGGAGGGCGACGGGAGCGCCGTTTCCGGGACCGTACGCGCGTGGCGGCGCAGCACGAAGCCGCCCGGGAGCGGGTGCTCACCCGAGCCCGGCACGCCGAAGGTGAGGCCGGCGGCGACGGAGTCCGCCTCCGCCGCCACGGCCGTCACGATCAGGATCCGGAGGACCACCGGCGGATCAGGAGTCCTTCTTCAGCTCGAAGTGCCAGATGCCGGTCAGCTTCTTGCCGTCGGTCTCGACGATCGTGACCTGCGACTTGTCGGTGGTCTCACCGGTCTGGCTGGAGAAGAAGGCGCTGGCCGGAATGGTCCGGTACGTCTTCTTGTACGGCTCCGGCTCGGCCTGCTGGCCGCCCAGGAAGATGGTCCAGCCCTTTTCCGCGATCTCCGGGTCGACACCGAACCGGATCTTGTCGTCCATCGAGACCGTGAGGGTCTTCTCGGGCTTCTTGTTCAGGCACTGCTGGACCTGCGACTCCTTGATGGCGTCGCCGTCGTTGTAGCAGGAGGCCTCGGAGTGCACGGAATCGGTCCCGACCGTCAGGGTCGCGAGCGGAGTCGGCTTGTCGCAGGCCGAGAGGGAGAGGAGGCCGGCGGCGACGGCCCCGAGGGCGACGGCGGCCCGGCGGCGCGAGCCGGTGAAGAACGCAACGGTCATGGCCCGAAGGCTATCGGGCGTGTCGAGCTACGCCACGCGGGGGTGCGGCGCGCCGCGTTTTCGGCCCCACCCGGCCCCGCCGCGCTCCGCCGGGCCTGACCCGGCCCCGGGCCGCCGTCCCGGCGCGGCTCAGGCGGGCCGCCTGCGCGGCAGGGGCCGCCGTGCCGCCTTGAGCAGGCCCCGGACCGCGAGGAGCGCGCCCAGGGCCAGGATGCCCGCCGCGACCGCCATGCCCAGCGTCCCGTTCAGCGGCAGCGAGATGCCGATCGCACCGCCCACCACCCACGCCATCTGGAGCAACGTCTCCGAGCGGGCGAACGCCGATGTCCGCACCACCTCCGGCACGTCCCGCTGGATCAGGGCGTCGAGCGAGAGCTTCGACAGCGCCTGGGTGAGGCCCGCCACCGCGCCCAGGACCGCCACCATCACCCCGCCGAAGAAGACGGCCGTACAGATCGCCGTGGCCAGCACGATGGTGATCATCGTGGCGATGATCACCTCCGGGCCGTGGCCGCGTTCCCGCAACAGCGAGCCGACCGCCGTGCCGCACGCGTTCCCGACGCCGGCCGCCACGCCCACGATCGCCAGGGAGACCGCCGCGCTCTGGTCCCCCAGCGGGTGCTCGCGCAGCAGGAAGGCCAGGAAGAAGATCAGGAAGCCGGAGAGCACGCGCTGCGCGGCGTTGGCCTGGAGGCCGTGCAGCACGGCCGGGCCGACGGTCCGCAGGCTCGGCTTCTCCTCCCCGTGCGTCAGCAGATGCGCCCGGCGCTCGCCCTTCGCCGAGTCGACCTTGTGCGGCATGCGGAACGCCCAGAACGCCCCCAGGAGGAAGAGCACGCACGCCCCGTACAGCGGCCAGGGCGGGCCGATCTGCTGGAGCCCCGCCCCGATCGGCGCGGCGACGCCCGTGGCGAGGAGACCCGCCAAGGTGACCCGGGAGTTCGCTCTGACCAGCGAGAAGCCCGGTGGAAGGAGACGTGGCACGACCGCGCTGCGCACCACTCCGTACGCCTTGGAGGCCACCAGGACGCCGAGGGCCGCCGGATACAGCTCGATGCCGCCCGTGGCCACCACCGCGGACATCGTGATGGCGAGGACCGCCCGGGTCAGCATCGCCCCGGCCATCGCGGCGCGCCGCCCGTGCGGGATGCGGTCGAGAAGCGGGCCGATGACCGGGGCCAGCAGGGTGAAGGGAGCCATCGTGATCGCCAGGTAGAGCGCGACCCGGCCGCGGGCCTCGTCCGTCGGCACGGAGAAGAAGACCGTGGAGGCGAGCGCCACGGTGATCATCACGTCGCCGGCGCCGTTCACGGCGTGCAGCTCGATCAGCTTCCCGAGGCCCGATTCACCGGCCCCGTGCGCGTGGGTCGCCTTTCTGATCCCTCGCGCCGTGCCCGTGAACGGCCGGCGCAGGGCGCGCCCGACCGACCGGCCCGCTCTGCGGAGCGGCCCGGCATGATCGTGGGATCGTGCGGACGACCGTGCGGCTGCCACCCCGTCATAGTGCCCCACACCCCTCCCGTACGAACCGAAGCGCGGCCCTGCGGCGTCCGGGCAGGGCCCGCCCGGACGTGATGTGCCGCGATCTGCCGCGATCTCCGGGAATCTTTCGCGATCTTTCGGAATCTCCGCGGGTCTTCCGATGCCGTCCCGGACCGCCCGTCCGCCTCGTCGGAACCCCCTGGGGCGTCCGGGATACGGGCCACTTGGGACGGGCAGGTGGGCGCCGGGCGGCGGAGGGGGTAGCGTGCGTAGCGCGCCACCGGCGGAAGTTCTCGGCCGCGCGCCTCTTCGGCATCCCGCAGAATGGATGACGATAGGTGTGCCCGAGACCTGCGAGACATGTCGGGTGCGGACGTCGATGCGGCCCCCTGGTCCGCTCCGCCCGCCGCCCGGTGATATCGCTCCCGCTCCTCGGCCGGCGCACCCGTGAGACGGCGTAGGAGAGAAGCGAGACCTGTGAGTGCTGCGACGACGCGAAGCCGTACCCCGCGTACCCCGCGTACCCCCGACCGCCTGTGCGCCGAGGCGGTAGACCTCGCGAGGGAGGCCGCCGAGGAGGCCGCCGCCCCCGGCATCGTAGGGGAGCATGTGGGGGTCGTCGCCGAGGGCGACCGGGTCGTCACGCACTTCTTCGAGTGCAAGGAGTTCGGCTACCGCGGCTGGCGCTGGGCGGTGACCGTCGCCCGCGCCTCCCGGGCCAAGGAGGTCACCCTCGACGAGACCGTGCTCCTGCCGGGCTCCGACGCCCTCCTGGCCCCCGAGTGGGTGCCGTGGAGCGAGCGGCTGCGGCCGGGTGACATGGGCCCCGGCGACCTGCTGCCGACGGAACAGGACGACCTGCGCCTCGAGCCCGGCTACACCGGCGAGGACGCCCCGCCGCCGAACAGCCCGGTCTCGGAGGAGATGGCGGACCACCTCGACGCCGAGGACGCGGAGATCGTCTCCCGTACGCCGTCGCGGGGTGCGATCGCCTCCGTCGCCGAGGACCTGGGCATGCGGAGGGCGCGGGTCCTGTCGCGGTACGGGCTGCACGTGGCGGCGGACCGCTGGGACGAGGCGTTCGGCGCGAAGACGCCGATGGCGCAGGCCGCGCCGGCGTCCTGCGAGTCCTGCGCGTTCCTGGTGCCGCTCGCGGGTTCCCTGAAGCAGGCGTTCGGCGTGTGCGCGAACGAGTTCTCCCCGGCGGACGGGCGCGTCGTCTCCCTCGCGTACGGCTGCGGCGGCCACTCCGAGGCCGCGGTCATGCCGAAGCCCCCGCGCCCGGCGCCCCCGGTCCACGACTCGATGGCGATGGACGAGTTCCCCCTGCGCCCGTCCAAGGACTCCGGCTCGGTCTCCGAACCGGACGGCACCCCGGAGGACCTGGGCCACTCCTAGTCCGGTCGCGGGTGGGGTGCGCCGCGGTTTGCGGAGGGCCTCCGTCCGGGTGACCTGCGGTCCGGCCGGGCCTGGCCTGAGCCGGCCCGGCTGCGGGTGGGCCTCGGTCCGGTTGATCGGGGTTCCGGCCGGGCTGCTCGGCTCCACCGGGTGAGTGCCCGCCTCCGTCCGCACCCCGCGCGAGGCCGCGACGGGCGGTCCTCGCCGGCCCAGGTGCTCGGTACGACCTGACGGACCGCTAGGTCCGCCGCCTCGACGCCGTCACCCCGGCCGACCGCGTCCGCCTGCCCGGTCCGGCCGCCCGGCGGGTGCGACCTGACAGACCGCTAGGTCGTGTCCGTCCGGCGGGACCGGCCCTCCGCCGCCTGCCCCGGCCGCCCGGCGAGGCGTTCCCGAGGCCGCCGCCGGCGACCGTGTCCGGCGGACGCGCGGCCGGAACGCCCCGACCGGTCGGCAGGGGTGCCCCGGGCCACCGCGCAGCAGGGTCCGGCGCGTTCGCGAACAGGCGTACGGCCCGCCCGTCGCCGGAGTCCGGCCCGCAGGCCGCCGTGGCGCGGGCCGCCTTCCACCCCGAGGGTGAGTTCCCCGCCCGCCAGCAGGCCGCGTGGCGTGAGCCTCCCGCCGGAGGCTCCCCGTCCGGCCACAGGCCCGCAGGCCGCGTGGCGTGGGTCGTCTTCCGCCTGGCCCGGGGCGGCCTCCGCATTGCCCGCAGGCCGCTTGGCGTGGGTCGCCTTCCCCTCCCTCCCGCCGTGCGTCTCCGCCCGCCCCGGGGCGGGAGATCACCTTCCGCCCCCGGTCGGCAGGCCGCCGGCGCGGGGGTCGGACCGGCCCGGTTCGGGGAACCCCTCGCCCCCCTCCCGGACACCGCCTCGCCGGGTGCCCCGCACCAGGTCGGGCCCGGGCGCGGTACCTTCGGGCCCCTGCCTCATCCCATCCCATCCCATCCCGTTCCGCAGAGTGGAGTCAGACGTGAGCGTCAGCGTCAGGACGTCGACCGACGGAGCCGACCCCTTCGGTACCGCCCGGCTGCGGCGGGGCGTGCTCGATGCCTGGGGGGCCGGGCCCGCCCGGTTCCGGGAGGACGCCAACGCCGAGGAGGACCTCGCCCTCGGCGGCTACCGCGACCGGCTCGTCGTCGAGCTCGCCCAGAACGCCGCCGACGCCGCCGGCCGTGCCGGTGTCACCGGCCGCCTCCGGCTCACCCTCCACCCCGCGGGCCCCGACGCCCCCGCCGTCCTGGCCGCGGCCAACACCGGTGCCGCGCTCGACGCGACCGGCGTCGAGTCCCTGTCCACCCTGCGCGCCTCCGCCAAGCGCGAGAACGACACCGGCGCCGTCGGCCGCTTCGGCGTCGGCTTCGCCGCCGTCCTCGCCGTCAGCGACGAGCCCGCCGTCCTCGGCCGCCACGGCGGCGTCCGCTGGTCCCTCGCCGAGGCCCGCGAGCTGGCCGCCGAAGCCGCCCGGCACAGCCCCGGTCTCGGGGACGAGCTGCGGCGCCGCGACGGCCACGTGCCCCTGCTGCGCCTCCCGCTGCCCGCCGAGGGCACCGCCCCCGAGGGCTACGACACCGTCGTCGTGCTCCCGCTGCGCGACTCCGCCGCCGTCGACCTCGCCGAGCGGCTCCTGGGCTCCATCGACGACGCCCTGCTCCTCACCCTGCCCGGCCTCGCCGAGGTCGTGGTGGAGACCCCCGACGGCGTACGGACCCTCACGCGCTCCGAGCACGAGGGGTACGTCCACGTCGACGACAGCGCCGCCCAGGGCACGCACCGCTGGCGGACCGTCAGCCATGGCGGCTCCCTCGAACCCGCCCTCCTCAAGGGCCGGCCCGTCGAGGAACGGCTGCGTCCGCACTGGTCGGTGACGTGGGCCGTGCCGGTGGACGGGGAAGGGGCGCCGAGATTCCCCCGTACCGCCCCCGTCGTCCACGCGCCCACCCCCACCGACGAGCCGCTCGGCCTGCCCGCCCTCCTGATCGCGTCGCTGCCGCTGGACACCGCCCGCCGCCACCCCGCGGCCGGGCCGCTCACCGACTTCCTCGTGGAGCGCGCGGCGGACGCGTACGCCGAACTCCTCGGCGGCTGGCAGCCGGTGACGGTCGCCGCGATCGACCTCGTGCCGGGGCCGCTGGGCAAGGGCGCCCTGGACGGCGAGCTGCGGGCGGCGATCCTGCGACGCCTGCCGCGCGTGGCGTTCCTGGCGCCCGCGGCGCCCTCGGAGGAGCTGCCCGCGCTGCGGCCCCTGGAGGCCGAGGTCGTGGAGGGGGCGGGCGCCGAGACCGTCGCCGTCCTCGCGGAGGTCTTCCCGGCCCTGCTGCCGGCCGGTCTGGAGCGGCGGCCGGAGCTGCGGACCCTCGGTGTCGGCCGGGTGCCGCTGACCGAGGCGATCGACCGGCTCGCGGGGGTGGACCGGGCGCCGTCGTGGTGGTGGCGGCTGTACGACTCCCTGGCGGGCGTGGACCCGGACCGGCTGACCGGCCTGCCGGTCCCGCTGGCGGGCCCGGCGCCGGGCGCGGCCGGTGAGCCCACCGCGTTCGGCGGGGACCCGGAGGAGCCGGCGCCGGCCGCCCGGACCCGTACGACCATCGGGCCCCGTCACGTCCTGCTGCCGCAGGACCGTACGCCCGCCGACCTCACCCGGCTCGGTCTCAAGGTGGCGCACCCGGACGCGGCGCACCCGCTCCTGGAGAAGCTCGGCGCGCTGCCCGCCACGCCCCGGGCGGTCCTGACCACCCCGCAGGTCAGGGCGGCGGTCGCCGCGTCCCTGGACGCGGGGGAGATCTGGGACGAGGACGCCGACACCCTGGACGCGGAGGAGCTGGCCGAGACGGTGCTCGCGCTCGTCCGGGACGCGGAGCTGGAGCCGGGCGACGAGCCGTGGCTGGGCGCGCTGGCGCTGCCCGACGAGGAGGGCGAGCCGGCGCCCGCCGGTGAACTGGTCCTGCCCGGAAGCGCCTTCGCCGCGGTGATGCGGGACGACGAGCTGGCCCTGTGCGACGCCGAGCTGGCCGAACGCTGGGGCGAGCAGCCGCTGGCCGCCTGCGGGGTGCTCGCGAACTTCACCCTGGTCCGGGCCACCGACCTGGTCCTCGACCCGGACGAACTGGAGCCCCGGGAGGGGGACTTCGCGGAGCCGGACGACGCCGGGCTGCTCGACGCGGTCGACGTGTGGTGCGAGGACGTCCTCGACCGGCTGCCGGACTCCCCGGTCCCGCCGGTGGCGACGGAGATCGTCGCCGTCCGGGACCTCGACCTCGTCGACGACGACGCCTGGCCGCAGGCGCTGGCCCTGCTCGCCCGGCCGCCGCTGCGGGACGCGCTCACCCAGCCCGTACGGGTGCTGATGCCGGACGGGACGACGGAGACGGTCCGCTCATACACCGCGTGGTGGCTGCGCGACCATCCCGTCCTGGACGGCCGCCGCCCCGCCGGTCTGCGGGCGGCGGGCACCGACCCGCTCCTCGCCGGGCTGTACGACTCCGCCGACGCGACGGGCTTCGAGGACGAGCAGGTCCTGCGGGCGCTGGGGGTGCGCACCTCGGTCGCCGCGCTCCTGGACGAGCCGGGCGGGGCGGCCGAGCTGCTGTCCCGTCTCGCGGACCCGGAGCGCGAGGTGACCGGCGCCCAGCTGCACGCCCTCTACACGGCGCTCGCCGATCTGGACCCCGAGCAGGTCACCCTCCCGGACGAACTGCGCGCGGTCGTGGACGGCTCCTTGGTGGTGGTGGACGCCTCCGAGGCGCTGGTGGCCGACGCCCCCGACCTGCTGCCGCTCGCCGGGGACCTGCCGCTGCTGCCGGTCTCGCCGTCCCGTGCGGCCGACCTGGCGGAGCTGCTCCAGGTCCGGCGCCTGAGCGAGACGGTGGAGGCGGAGGTCACGTCGGTCGGCGAGGAGCACGACGTCCCGTCCTCGGTGCACGCCCTTCTCGGCCCGGCGACCCCGGACTCGTACGTCGAGCACGAGGAGCTGCGCGCCGGCGGCGTGGAGCTGGACTGGCGCCGGACCCCGGACGGCGTCATCCACGCCGCCACCCTGGAGGGCGTCGCCGCGGGCCTCGCCTGGGCGGCGGGCCAGTGGCCCCGCCGCTTCGAGGTGGCCGCCCTCCTGGAAGACCCGTCCCGCACGGCGGAACTGGCACGGGACCGCTGGTTCGACTGACACCCGCCCCGAAACGGCGAGGGCCCCGGCCGCGACACGCGACCGGGGCCCTTCGCCGTCCCGTACGGCTGGGGCGCGGGGAACTCCCGTAGGGCACATGCGGGCGGACTCCCGGAGAGCCGCGCCCGGGACGCCCGTACCGCCGCTGCCCGGGACGCCCGTCCGGCCTACGCCGGGAACCTCCGGTCCACCCACCGCCAGGCGAACTCCAGGACCGCCGCCCCCGCCGCCGCCACCGCGACCGCCGTCCACGGCATCGTCACGCCCACCAGCTTCAGGGCGAAGAAGTCCTGGAGCCAGGGGACGACGAGGACCAGCAGGAAGCATCCGCCCATCGCGGCGACCAGGCACAGGCGCCACCAGGTGTAGGGGCGGGCGATGATCGCCAGAACCCACATGGAGACCAGGAAGAGGGTCAGGGTCGCCGCGCTCGTCTCGGCGTCGAGGGCGCCGGGGCCGGCGTAGTGGGAGCGGGCGAGCAGGTAGGTGGTGAAGGTGGCCGCCGCCGCGACGATGCCGCCGGGGACGGCGTACCGCATCACCCGTTTCACGAAGTGCGGCCTGGCGCGCTCCTTGTTGGGGGCGAGTGCGAGGAAGAACGCGGGGACGCCGATGGTGAGGGTGGACAGCAGGGTCAGGTGCCGCGGCAGGAAGGGGTACTCGACCTGCGAGCAGACCACCAGGACGGCGAGGAGCACGGAGTAGACGGTCTTCGTGAGGAACAGGGTCGCCACCCGGGTGATGTTGCCGATGACCCGGCGGCCCTCGGCCACCACCGAGGGCAGGGTGGCGAAGGAGTTGTTCAGCAGGACGATCTGGGCGACGGCCCGGGTCGCCTCCGAGCCCGATCCCATGGAGACGCCGATGTCGGCGTCCTTGAGCGCGAGGACGTCGTTGACGCCGTCGCCGGTCATGGCGACCGTGTGCCCGTGGGACTGGAGTGCGCCGACCATGTCCCGCTTCTGCTGCGGTGTGACCCGGCCGAAGACGGCACCTTCGTCGAGGACCTTCGCCATCTCCTCGCGCTCGGCGGGCAGCCGGCGGGCGTCGACGGTGTGCGCCGCGCCGGGCAGGCCGAGCTTCAGGGCGACGGCGCCGACGGAGACGGCGTTGTCGCCGGAGATGACCTTGGCGGCGACGTCCTGGTCGGCGAAGTAGGCGAGCGTGTCGGCCGCGTCGGGCCGCAGCCGCTGTTCGAGGACGACGAGCGCGGTGGGCCGGGCCTCGCGGGCGACGTCGGGCGCGTCGAGGTCGCGGGTCGTGCGCGCGAGGAGGAGGACGCGCAGCCCCTGTTCGTTGAGGTGGTCGATGTCGGCGAGCGCCGGGTCGTCGGCGGCCAGGAGCACGTCGGGCGCGCCGAGCAGCCAGGCGGAGCTCTCGCCGTTGCCCTCGCTGAAGGCGGCGCCGCTGTACTTGCGGGCGGAGGAGAAGGGCAGCGCCTGGGTGCAGCGCCACTCCTCGGCGTCTGGGTAGGCGTCGATGACGGCCTGGAGCGAGGCGTTGGGGCGGGGGTCGGACTCGCCGAAGGCGCCGAGGACCTTGCGGACGTACGCCTCGTCGGCGCCGCCCAGCGGGCGCAGCTCGGTGACGTCCATGCCGCCCTCGGTGAGGGTGCCGGTCTTGTCGAGGCAGACGACGTCGACGCGGGCGAGGCCCTCGATGGCGGGCAGTTCCTGGACGAGGCACTGCTTGCGGCCGAGCCGGATCACGCCGATCGCGAAGGCGACGGAGGTGAGCAGGACGAGCCCCTCGGGGATCATCGGGACGATGCCGCCGACGGTCCGGGCGACGGAGTCCTTGAGATCGGTGTCCTTGACGACGAGCTGGCTGATGACGAGCCCGAGCGCGGTCGGGATCATCATCCAGGTCACGTACTTGAGGATGGTGGAGATCCCGGAGCGCAGCTCGGAGTGGACGAGGGTGAAGCGGGAGGCCTCCTCGGCGAGCTGGGCGGCGTACGCCTCGCGGCCGACCTTGGTGGCGGTGAACGCGCCGCCGCCCGCGACCACGAACGAGCCCGACATCACCGGGTCGCCGGGTTTCTTCACGACCGGGTCGGCCTCGCCGGTCAGCAGCGACTCGTCGATCTCCAGGTTGTCGGCCTCGGCCACCTCCCCGTCGACGACGGCCTTGTCGCCGGGTCCGAGTTCGATCAGGTCGCCGAGGACGATCTCGGAGGTGGAGACCGCGGCGGTGACGCCGTCGCGCCGGACGGTGGGTTTCGCCTCGCCGATGACGGCCAGCCCGTCGAGGGTCTTCTTGGCGCGCAGCTCCTGGATGATGCCGATGCCGGTGTTGGCGACGATCACGAAGCCGAAGAGGCTGTCCTGGATCGGCGCGACGCAGAGCATGATCACCCAGAGGACGCCGATGATCGCGTTGAACCGGGTGAAGACGTTGCCGCGGACGATGTCGGCGGTGGAGCGGCTGGAGCGGACGGGTACGTCGTTGACCTCGCCGCGGGCGACGCGTTCGGCGACCTCGGCGGAGGTGAGGCCGGCGACGCGGTGGACGACGGGGGGTTCGGTGGTCGTGCCCTCGACGCCGTCCGTATCGATCTTCGCCCGCTGAGTCATGTTCTCGACGTTACGACCGGAAGGAGTCGTTCACCCGCCGAAGGGACGGAAGATCGGACCGGAGGAGGACCGGAATGGTCCCGGGGTACTACGGGAGGACCCGGAGGGGCTGACGGGAGCGCCCGGGGCCCGCGGTGCTACGGGAGGTCCCCGGGGGCCTGCGCGGGCTCCGCTTCCCGGGCCGCGGCCTCGGCCCGCCGGATGGCCGCCTCGCGCCTGCGGACATACCAGATGCCGATCAGGCCGAGTCCCGCACCGGCCAGGCAGGTCCACACCCACCAGGCGGCGTCCCGGTCGTCGAACCAGCCGTAGAAGGGGACCTGCACCAGGAACAGGACGAACCAGAGGATCGTGCCGCCGGTGATGGTGGCGACGACCGGCCCCTCCAGGGGGTCGGGTGCCTCGTGCTTCGGGATCCACTTCGCCATGCGGCCAGTCTAGGCGGCGGGCCTCCCGGGTCGTCCGGGCCGGTCCGCCGACTTGGCTCCGGCGGCCTCGGCCCCGTCCGCCGGCCCGGCTCCGGAGCTCCCGGCCCCGTCCGCCGAGGTGGGTCCGGGGCGTCGACACGGGGGTCTACGCGCGGAGATGGACGGTCGCTCGTTCATGTGTTCATACTGAAACGGTTTGCCTCTGGCGGGTTTCTCTCGTATGAACCGCCAAATTGAGACCCCGAAGAGGAACCCCCGCATGAGCAGTACGGCCGCCGCCAAGGCCTCCGCCCCCGAGCCCGGCACCCCCCAGGGGCCCGTCTCCGGCTTCGACCGCTTCTTCAGGATCTCCGAGCGCGGCTCGACCGTCGCCCGCGAGGTCCGCGGCGGCTTCGCCACCTTCTTCGCGATGGCCTACATCATCGTGCTGAACCCGATCATCCTCGGCAGCGCCAAGGACATGTACGGGCACCAGCTCGACGGGGGCCAGCTGGTCACCGCGACCGTGCTCACCGCGGCCTTCTCGACGCTCCTCATGGGCGTCATCGGCAACGTCCCGATCGCCCTCGCGGCCGGCCTCGGAGTGAACACGGTCGTCGCGCTCCAGCTCGCGCCCCGGATGTCCTGGCCGGACGCCATGGGCATGGTCGTCCTCGCCGGCATCGTCGTGATGCTGCTGGTCGCGACGGGCCTGCGCGAGCGCGTGATGAGCGCGGTCCCGGTCGGGCTGCGCAAGGGCATCGCGATCGGCATCGGCCTCTTCATCATGCTCATCGGGCTCGTCGACTCGGGCTTCGTCTCCCGTATGCCCGACGCCGCGCAGACCACGGTCCCGCTCCAGCTCGGCGCCGACGGCCACCTCACCGGCTGGCCGGTCCTGGTCTTCGTCCTCGGCACCCTGCTGACCCTCGCCCTGATCATCCGCAAGGTCCCCGGCGCGATCCTGATCTCCATCGTCGTGATGACGCTCGTCGCGATGGTGATCAACGCCGTCGCCACCGTCCCGTCCTGGGGTCTGACCACCCCGACCTGGCCCGGCAACCCGGTGGCCTCGCCCGACTTCGGCCTGGTCGGCGAGGTGAGCCTCTTCGGCGGCTTCGACAAGGTCGGCATGCTGACCGGCGTCCTCTTCGTCTTCACCGTGCTGTTGTCCTGCTTCTTCGACGCGATGGGCACCATCCTCGGCGTCGGCGACGAGGCCAAGCTGATGGACAAGGACGGCAACTTCCCCGGCATCAACAAGGTGCTCCTCGTGGACGGCCTGGCGGTCGCCTCCGGCGGTGCCACCTCGTCCTCCGCCACCACCTGCTTCGTGGAGTCCACGGCGGGCGTCGGCGAGGGCGCGCGCACGGGCCTCGCCTCGGTGGTGACCGGTGCGCTGTTCTCGGTGGCGCTGTTCCTCACGCCGCTGGCGACGATGGTCCCGTCCCAGGCGGCCACGCCCGCGCTGCTCGCGGTCGGCTTCCTGATCATGGCGGGATCGGTCAGGGACATCGACTGGAGCGACTTCACCATCGCGGTGCCGGCGTTCCTGGCCATGGTGATGATGCCGTTCACGTACTCCATCACGAACGGCATCGGCATCGGCTTCATCGCCTTCAGCGTGCTGCGTCTCGCGGCCGGCCGGGGCCGCGAGGTCCCGGTGGCGATGTACGTCGTGTCGGCGGTCTTCGTCTTCTACTACGCGATGCCGGCGCTCGGCCTCACGTAACGGCCGCTCCCGCGGGGCCTCCACGGCTCGCGGCTCGCGGCTCGCGTCCGCGGCTCACGTGGGCCCGGTCACCCCGTAGAACTTCTCCGTCTCGTCGACGGCGGTCTGGAACCGCTCGTCGAAGTCGTCGCGAATGAGCGTCCGGACCACATAGTCCTGGACGCTCATTCCGCGTTTGGCGGCATGTCCCCTGAGCCGGTCGAGCAGCTCACCGTCGATGCGCAGGCTGAGCACTGTCGATGCCATGCCCGTCAGGGTCGCGGCTGACCGGCCCGCTGCGTCACTTTCCGCATGCATCTCACTCGTTCGGGTGATGCATACGGGACTCGCCCTTCCCGTTGGTACTTAGCCAGAGTAATGAGTTAGTCTAAGGAACATGCCCGACCTGTCCCACGGCACCGCAGACGACGTCGCGGCCGTGAACGCGCTCCGCTCCTCCGTCATGCGGCTGAGCCGACGCCTCAAGCACCAGCGCGTCGACGAGTCACTGAGCCCGACCGAGATGTCGGTGCTCGGCACGCTGTCGCTCTGCGGCTCCGCCACCCCCGGCGAGCTGGCCCGCAAGGAACACGTCCAGCCGCCGTCGATGACCCGCATCGTGGCGCTGCTCGAAGCCAAGGGCCTGGTCAGGCTCGATCCCCACCCCGACGACCGGCGCCAGAAGGTCGTCAGCCAGACCGAGCGGGCCGAGGCCATGCTCGAGGAGTCCCGCCGCAAGCGGAACGCCTGGCTGACCACCCTCGCCGAGGGCCTCGACGAGGACGAGTGGGCCACGCTGCGTGCCGCCGCCCCCGTCCTGGAGAAGCTCGCCCACATGACGCCCCTTCCCCGCGGGTAGTCGCCCGACCGCCCCGCAACCGACGCCGAGGAGGCGACGCGCTTTGAGTACGGGACCCGGAGCAGACTCCGCACCCGTCCACCCCACCGACACCGACACCTCTCCCGGGACCGGGAACCGCGGAACGTTCTCCTCCCTCAAGATCCGCAACTACCGCCTCTTCTTCACCGGCGCCATCGTCTCCAACACCGGCACGTGGATGGCCCGGATCACCCAGGACTGGCTGGTGCTCAGCCTCACCGGCTCCTCGGCGGCCGTCGGCATCACCACGGCGCTCCAGTTCCTGCCGATGCTGCTCTTCGGCCTGTACGGCGGTGTCATCGCCGACCGCTACCCCAAGCGCCTCATCCTTCTCTTCAGCCAGGCCGCCCTCGGCCTCTGCGGGCTCTCACTCGCCGTCCTGACCCTCTCCGGCCACGTCCAGGTCTGGCACGTCTACCTCGTCGCCTTCCTGCTCGGCATGGTCACCGTCGTCGACAGCCCGGCCCGGCAGACCTTCGTCTCCGAGATGGTCGGTCCCGACCAGCTGCGCAACGCCGTCTCCCTGAACTCCGCGAACTTCCAGTCCGCCCGGCTGATCGGCCCGGCCGTCGCGGGCGTGCTGATCGCCACCGTCGGCAGCGGCTGGTCGTTCCTGCTCAACGGGCTCTTCTTCCTCGGCCCGCTCACCGGCCTCCTGCTGATGCGGCCGAGCGAGTTCCACGAGGTCGCGCGCGCCCCCCGGGGCAAGGGGCAGCTGCGCGAGGGTCTGCGGTACGTGGCCGGGCGGCCGGACCTCATGTGGCCGATCGTCCTCGTAGGCTTCGTCGGCACCTTCGGCTTCAACTTCCCGATCTGGCTGACCGCCTTCGCCGACGACGTCTACCACGTGGGCGCGGGGACGTACGGCTTCCTCAACACGCTGATGGCGGCCGGCTCCCTCGCGGGCGCCCTGCTCGCCGCCCGGCGCGGCAGCTCGCGCCTGAGGATGGTGGTCGGCGCGGCGATGGCCTTCGGACTCCTGGAGATCGCGGCGGCCCTCTCCCCGTCCTTCTGGCTCTTCGCGCTGCTGCTCGTCCCGATCGGCATGGTCGGCCTGACGGTCAACGTCACCGCGAACTCGGCCGTCCAACTGGCGACGGATCCCGTCATGCGGGGCCGGGTGATGAGCCTGTACATGATGATCTTCGTCGGTGGCACCCCGATCGGGGCCCCGCTGCTCGGCTGGGTCACCGACACCTACGGCGCCCGGGTCGGCTTCGCCACGGGCGGGCTGGTCAGCCTGACGGCGGCCGTCGTCATCGCCCTGATCCTTGCGAAGGTCGGCGGCCTGAGGATGTCGTTCGCGTGGCGCCGCGGCCACCCGCGGGTCAGCCTCGTGGCCCGCGAGTCCCGCGAGCGCCTGGCCACGGCGGCGTGATCGGGGCGGGACGCGAGGGGCCCGGGAGAATCCCCTCCGCCCCTCCGCCCCTCCGCCCCTCCGCCCCTCCGCCCTGCGCGCCCGCCCGTCAGACCCGGCGCTCCAGGACCTGGCCGCGCCACTCGCCCACCGCGAACGGCTCCGTCGGCGTGAAGCCCTGGCTCTCGTAGTACGCCACCAGCCGCCCCTCGCTGCCCGCGAAGCAGTCGACCCGCAGCAGGGAGAGGCCCTGCCGCCGCGTCTCCTCGACCGCGTGCGCGAGAAGCGCCGCGCCGACGCCCCGCCCGTGGAAGCGGCCGTCGATCGTCAGCAGCCGGACGTACAGCTCCGGCTCGTCCACCCGCGCCACGTGGGGGCCGGGGTGCGGCGTCAGGGTGAGCGTGCCCGCCGGGACACCGTCGATCTCGGCGATCCACGGGCTGCCCTCCAGCACCGTCTCCTCGACCTGGCGCACCGCCTTCGGCCGCGCCGACCACGGCTCGGTGCCCCACTGGTCGGTGATGCCCTTGCCGTTCAGCCAGGCGATGGCACTGTCGAGCATCGCGAGTATCGCGGGTACGTCGTCCGCCCCGCCCTTCCTGATCTTGATCTCCATCCGCCCGAGGGTAGGGCCTGACCCTCCGGTCCCGTCCCCGGATTCGACCGGTTCCTCGCGCCTGATCCGGGAGCCGGGCCCCCACCGCTGCCAGACTCTTCCCATGAGGCTCTTCGCTGCCGTACTGCCGCCCGGGAAAGCGACCGACGAGCTCGCCGGGGTGGTCGACCGCCTGGCCCACCTCCCCGGCGCCGACGCTCTGCGCTGGACCTCACGGCCCGGCTGGCACTTCACGCTCGCCTTCATGGGCGAGGTCGACGAGGAGCTGCTCCCCGACCTCCACGAGCGCCTCGCCCGCGCCGCCCACCGCACCGCGCCGTTCCCGCTGCGCCTCCACTCAGGCGGTCACTTCGGCCGGCGCGCCCTGTGGGTGGGGGCGGCCGGCGGCCTGGACGAGCTGCGCCTGCTGGCCGAGCGTGCCGACGCCGCCGCGCGCCGGGCGGGCGTGGCGATGGACGAGCACCGCCGCTACCAGGCGCACCTGACGATCGCCCGGGCCCGCGTGGACACGGACGTGCGCCCCTTCCTCGACGCGCTCGCCCCCTTCGAGGGCACCCGCTGGCAGGTGGGGGAGCTGGCCCTCGTCCGCAGCCGTCTCCCGGCGAGCGGTGTGCCGGGAGAACAGCCGCGGTACGAGAAGGTCGGCGCCTGGCCGCTGGGCGGGGCGGGTTAACCTCGAAGGGTGGACCCCAAAACCCGTAACCGGATCATGGCCGGCGTACTCGTCCTGATGTTCGCGATCATCGCGGTGGCCTCCGTCGTGTGAGGCCGCGGGTCAACCGCGCCCGCCGACCGGCCGCCGACCGGCCCGGTGACCGGCCGCACCCGTCACCAGGCGAAGGCCTCCGGGGACGGCCCCGGGCCCGGGAAGATCTCGTCGAGACCGGCCCGCACCTCCTCCGAGAGCTCCAGCTCGACGGCCCGCAGCGCGCTGTGCAGCTGCTCGGCCGTGCGCGGGCCGACGATCGGACCGGTCACGCCGGGCCGCGTGAGCAGCCAGGCCAGGGCCGCCTCGCCGGGCTCGATCCCGTGCTTGTCGAGCAGATCCTCGTACGCCTGGACCTGCGCGCGTACGGAGGTGTTGGCCAGCGCGTCCGCCGACCGCCCGGACGCCCGCCGCTTGCCCGTGCTCTCCTTCTTCAGGACGCCGCCGAGCAGGCCGCCGTGCAGCGGCGACCAGGGGATGACTCCGAGGCCGTACTCCTGCGCGGCCGGGATGACCTCCATCTCGGCGCGCCGCTCGGCGAGGTTGTAGAGGCACTGCTCGCTGACGAGCCCGACGGCGCCGCGCCGGGCGGCGGCCTCGTTGGCCTGGGCGATCTTGTATCCGGGGAAGTTGGAGGATCCGGCGTAAAGGATCTTGCCCTGTTGGATCAGGACGTCGATCGCCTGCCAGATCTCGTCGAAGGGGGTCCGGCGGTCGATGTGGTGGAACTGGTAGATGTCGATGTAGTCGGTCCGCAGGCGCTTGAGGCTGGCCTCGACGGCCCGGCGGATGTTGACGGCGGAGAGCCGGTCGTGGTTCGGCCACACCTCTCCGTCGGCGGCCATGTTGCCGTAGACCTTGGTGGCGAGGACGGTCCGGTCGCGCCGGTCGCCGCCCTGATCGAACCAGGTACCGATGATCTCCTCGGTGCGGCCCTTGTTCTCCCCCCAGCCGTAGACGTTGGCGGTGTCGAAGTAGTTGATCCCCGCGTCGAGCGCGGCGTCCATGATCGCGTGGCTGTCGGCCTCGTCGGTCTGCGGGCCGAAGTTCATCGTGCCGAGGACGAGTCGGCTGACCTTGAGTCCGGTGCGTCCGAGCTGCGTGTACTTCATGGACATACAGCCAAGGCGTTGGAGTGCGCTCGAAGCAAGGGTTTGATTTCGGTCGTATCGCTCCTCCGGGTGAGCCGGGCCCGGACGCGGTGAGTCCGTCCGGACGACGCGCTTCAATGCGGGCATGGGGCTGAGGAGCACGGCGTGCGCGGCGGTGGCGTTGCTGATGGCGGCGGTGGGGGGAGGGGCTGGGGGCGCCGGACCGGAGCCCCCGGCCCCTGGACCGGGACCGCGGTCCGGTGCGGGCGCTCCGGTGCCGGCCGGGCCGGTGCCGGCGGTCTTCCTGGGCGACGCGTCGATCGGCGGCTACGGCATCGCCCCCGTCGAGGACGGCGCGCTGCTGTGCGTGCGGGCGCGGGAGAACCTGCCCGACGTGATCGAGGACCAGCTCGCCGATCAGTCGATCCTGCTCGACATCACGGCGGACGTCTCCTGCGCGGGCGCCCGGCTGAACCACGTCTGGGAGACGCAGGACCTCGGCGGGGGCCTGAGCGCCGCCCCCCAGAAGCGTGCCCTGACGAAGGAGACCCGGCTGGTCGTCGTGGGCCTCGGCGCCGGCACGGCGGGCGTCGGACAGGTGCTCAAGCAGTGCTCCGCGCGCCTGCGCGGCACGGAGGGCTCGCTCCTTCCGGACGCCCCCGTGGACGCGGGGTCCCCGGCGGGCGAGTGCGCCGCGTACTTCGCCCGGGGCGCGGGAGCGGCCTGGCTGGAGACGCGGTTCGGGGAGACCGGCAAGGACCTGGACAAGCTGTTCTCGGAGATCTCCGGCGAGTCCCCGGCGGCCGACGTCGTGCTCGTGGGCTATCCACGGCTGGTCCCGAAGGACCGGGCGCTGTGCCGTACGGAGCTTCCGGGTGGGGCCGGCCGTCCGCTGGCGGACGTGCCGGAGGCGGCGTGGCCGCTGCTCGACGACTCGGTCCAGGCCCGTCTGAACACGCTGATGGCCGAGAAGGCGAAGCGGCACGGCGCCCACTTCGTCGACCTCTACGCAGCGACGGGCGCGGCGACGGCCTGCGACGGGACGGGGCGGGCGGTGGGTGGCCTCCTGGAGCCGTCGCAGGTGACGCTGCACCACCAGACGTTCCCGTGGTTCCTCTGGGCGAACGAGACGGGCCGGGACACGAACGGCGACACGGTGGCCCAGTCGGTCGCGGCGATGTACGGGCGGGGTCCGGCCTAGAGGGCGTCTCTCCGACCTTCGGATCGGTGATCCGGTCGTGGAGGAGGGGAGCACGTGAGATCCAGCCATCGCCGCCGTGCTTGATTCCTGAGCCGACGGGCCGCCCCTGCCGAGGGACCCACCGCCCCGCCTCCGGCGCAAGCGGGCGGCCGATACGCGAGAGGGCCCGACCGGCGTGTGCCGGTCGAGCCCTCTCGGCGTGTCAGCTCACGTCCGCCCTCGGGCCACGGTCAGGCCGCCACGGGGGCGCCGAGCATCGCGGAGGCGTGCTGGAGGGGGTTGAGGCCGCGGGCGGGCATGGCGTTCGAGGGGAGGTCGCGGCAGGTGAATCCGAGCTTGGCCATGGCCCGGAGGACTTCGCCGGCGCTGAAGTCGCGGCGGTCCTGACGGGTGATGACCTGGCCGACCTGCTTGGCGGGGTAGGTGCGGCGGCCGATGATCACGGATTCGCCGACGGCCTCCTCGGGCTTGACGCCCTTCATGGACTCCAGGACGCCGCTCTTGGTGAGGTCGAAGGGGAAGCGGGCGATGACACAGCGCATGATGCCTCACAGGGAGAGGAAGAGGGAGGGTCCGCCGTGGGGAGGCGGTTCACGCAAGGACGAGGGCGGGCGCGGGGACGCCCTGGGTGCCGTCCAGGTCACCCACGACGGACGGCGTGACGACCCGGCGGGGCCGTACGGCCCGTCCGGTCGGCAGGGCGGTGGCCGAGGTGCGCGGTCCGCCGTCGCGGGAGAGGTCGCGTAGCTGGAGCCGGTCGCTGTAGGTGGGGCTGTCGCGGACGGTGGTGAGCTGAGCCCGGGTGACGAGGCCGATGCGCAGGTCGTCGTCGTCGCAGACGAGCAGGTGTCCGGTGCGGGCGCCGGCCATGACCGAGAGGGCGACCTCGACGGTCATGTCATCGCTGACCTGCGGTCCGGTCGCGTCCAGGGTGTGGGCCGCCGTCGGCTGCGCGGGAGCGGGGCATGTCGGGCGGGGATGCGTCTGGACCAGCGTCACGACGTGCCTCCTGAGGAGATGGGTCAGCTTTCGGATCACGTCGTGTTCAGG
Organism: Streptomyces sp. NPDC036822; assembly: GCF_055609145.1. Taxonomy (NCBI): domain Bacteria; kingdom Bacillati; phylum Actinomycetota; class Actinomycetes; order Kitasatosporales; family Streptomycetaceae; genus Streptomyces; species Streptomyces sp. NPDC036822. Next base: position 320,856 of record NZ_JBVJPY010000006.1, on the reverse strand, counting down.
CCGCCGCGTCAGCGGCGGGACGCCGCGCGCCGGCACGCCTCGCCGTCGCGACGGGGCCGCGCCGACCGCGGGTGGTCGTGCCGCGCTTGCGCCGCTCGGTGACGGGTGCGGTGATCGTCACGGGGATGCCGGAGGGGGTGCGGGCGCCGGTGATCCGGGCGAGTGCCTCCTCGCCGGAGCGGACCTGGGTGGTCACGGGCACGATGCCGGCGGTGGTCATGAGGCGGGTCATGTCGCGGCGCTGCTGGGGGGTGACGAGGGTGACGACGCTGCCGGACTCGCCGGCCCGCGCGGTGCGGCCGCCGCGATGGAGGTAATCCTTGTGGTCGGTCGGCGGATCCACGTTGACGACGAGGTCGAGATTGTCGACGTGGATGCCGCGCGCGGCGACGTTCGTGGCGACCAGGACGGTGACGTGCCCGGTCTTGAACTGCGCCAGGGTGCGGGTGCGCTGCGGCTGGGAGCGCCCGCCGTGCAGGGCGGCGGCCCGCACACCGCTGTCGAGGAGGTCCTGGGTGAGGCGGTCCACGGCGTGCTTGGTGTCCAGGAACATGATCACGCGGCCGTCGCGGGCGGCGATCTCCGTCGTCATCCGCTGCTTGTCGGCGCCGTGCACGTGCAGGACGTGGTGCTCCATCGTGGTGACCGCACCCTGGGAGGGGTCCACGGAGTGGACGACGGGGTCGGTGAGGTAGCGGCGGACCAGGAGGTCGACGTTGCGGTCCAGGGTCGCCGAGAACAGCATCCGCTGCCCCTCGGGACGCACCTGGTCGAGCAGCGCGGTGACCTGCGGCATGAAGCCCATGTCGGCCATCTGGTCGGCCTCGTCCAGGACGGTGATCGCGACCTGGTTCAGCCGGCAGTCACCGCGGTCGATGAGGTCCTTGAGCCGGCCCGGGGTGGCGACGACCACTTCCGCACCGCTGCGCAGCGCACCGGCCTGGCGGCCGATCGACATCCCGCCGACGACCGTGGCAAGCCGCAGCCTGAGGGAGCGGGCGTACGGGGTCAGCGCGTCGGTCACCTGCTGTGCCAGCTCGCGGGTGGGGACGAGGACCAGGGCGAGCGGCTGGCGGGGCTCGGCGACCTGCCCGGCGGTACGGGCCAGCAGGGCGAGGCCGAAGGCGAGGGTCTTGCCGGAGCCGGTCCTGCCGCGGCCCAGGACGTCACGGCCCGCGAGGGTGTTCGGCAGTGTCGCCCCCTGGATCGGGAACGGCACGGACACCCCCTGCGCGCCGAGCGCGGCCAGCAGCTGCCCGGGCATGTCGAGGTCGGCGAACGCCTCGACGGACGGCAGCGCCGGCGTGATCGTCTTCGGGAGCGCGAACTCTCCCTGCACCGCGGCAGGCCGACGGCCGTAGCCGCCGGAGCGGCTCGGCGCGCCCGAACGGCTCGGCGCGGACGATGCGAAGCGACTGCTCCGGGGCGAACGTGCGGTGGAGCCGTACGCGTGACCGCCGGTGCCACGAGTGCGGGAGGAACGGCTGTTCGTGCGTGTGGGGTTCATTCAGAACCTTCCTTGATACGGCGCGTATCTAGGAATTCCGGCAGCGAATGAAAAGCGTGGGGAATCACAGGCACGGGCCGAATGAAATGTGAAAGCAAGCGGCTTGAACCGGGTCGAACAGCTGTCGACGCGCAAGCGGGCAAGCGAAGAAAATACGGGTGGCGCAGTGCAGGTCGAAGACCTGTGAAATGCACGCAGCTGGGGCCCGCACCCCGAAGGATGCGGGCCCCAGCTACGTATTACGCGTCAGCGTCAGGCGGAGACGATGTTCTCGGCCGTCGGGCCCTTCTGACCCTGCGCGATGTCGAAGGTGACCTTCTGGCCCTCCTGGAGCTCGCGGAAGCCCTGGGCGGCGATGTTCGAGAAGTGGGCGAACACGTCAGCGCCGCCACCGTCCTGCTCGATGAAGCCGAAGCCCTTTTCCGCGTTGAACCACTTCACGGTGCCAGCAGCCATGTCATTTCTCCTTTGGGCAGTACGACGGCATCCGTACCGTACGGACGCCGTGTCGCCGCGATGATGCCCTGCCCGGAAAATGACCGGAAATACAGAACGCTTCCACAAGCACGTGGCCGGCGGGAGGCGCCCGAAGTTTTTGGGTACCAAAACTGCAACTGAGATCGACAGTAGCACGTCGCCGCAGCCTGAGTGCCTCGGATATTTCTCCCTGTGCGCCGCCGACAAAAACTCTTTCCGCGATGGCCGCTAAATCCTCAGGCCGCGGGCACAGGTATTCAGGGACTCCGAGTGCAGTGCCTCGGAAGCAAAGGCGGTCGACCGACTGCGGCGTCGGCAGGTCATCGGAATCCGGTGCCTGCGGTACGAGGGCCGGGGCCCTCGATCTCGGCGCTTCCTCGGCGACGGCGCGGGCGGTTTCGGCGTCGGCGGCGACGATGCGGATCTCGGCCTGTCCTGCCTGCGGCAGTCCAGGAGACCGCCCGGCAGCCACTCTCCGGAGCGATCCGGATCCCCGGGGCGATCCGGTGGGCCGCCGGGGTTCTGTCGTGGATCGGTTCCTAGCATGTGCACATGGTTTCCCGAGAGACTCAGCCGTCCGGTTCGGGACGGGGAGCAGTGTCCCGAGACGGCGCCCGACCTGCGCCGTTCACGCGGAGGGAGGGGCGCGAGTCCACCGGCCCTTCCTCCGGATCGCACCGGGACGGGACCGCCGAGGGCTCCCACCCGGTCGCCGATCTCGTCGAGCGGGCGGCCGATCTGGTGGAACCGATCAAGCCCAGACTGCGTGGCCGGCTCCACGCCGGCATGGTCCCGGCGTCGCTCGCCGCGGGCATCGTCCTCATCTGTCTGGCGGGGACACCGCAGGCCGTATGGGCCTGCACGGTGTACTCCGTCGCGGCCTGGCTGCTGTTCGGGACCAGCGCCGTCTACCACCTCGGCACCTGGGGACCACTGGGTGAGGCCGTTCTGCGTCGCCTCGACCACGCCAACATCTTCCTGATCATCGCCGGCACGTGCACGCCGCTCGCGGTGCTCCTGCTCTCCCCGGACCAGTGGTCCTTCCTGCTGTGGGTCGTGTGGACGGGCGCGCTGGTCGGTATCGCCTTCCGCGTCCTGTGGGTGGGAGCTCCCCGCTGGCTGTACACCCCCTGCTACCTGGCTCTGGGATGGGCACCCGTGCGATACCTGCCCGACTTCCTCCACGGCGGCGGGGTGGCCGTCGTCTCCCTGATCGTGACCGGCGGGCTTCTCTACAGCGCGGGCGCGGTCGTCTACGCCCTCCAGCGCCCCAACCCCTCGCCCCGCTGGTTCGGCTTCCACGAGGTCTTCCACGCCCTGACCGTGGCGGCCTTCACCGCGCACTACATCGCCATCCTTCTCGCCGCTCGCTGAGCGGGCGAGGCGTGGGCCGCCTCACCCACTCGCCGGCCATCCGGAGGGCCCGCGAGGTCGACCCCTGGCGTCACGGCGTGGACCGGCTTCGGCGCGAGCGCAGTATCGAGCGCACCAGCAGGTACAGCACGGCGACGACGACAAGCAGCACGCCGGTGGAGAGCAGGTACAGCATTCCGTCCACGACAGCGCCGATGACGATCAGAGCGATGGCGCTGCCGAGGAGGATCAGGAAGAGGAACATCGCGCAACGCCTCCCTGCGGCAGGGCGGCCGGGTGAAGACTCGACCACGTGAGCTGCGTCCGCTCGGGGCCGAGCTGTCTACCAGTCATGCCGGCGTCCACCGACCGCGTGACCGACCGCTCCGAGGATCCACGGAGCGACGCCGATCAGGACCAGGATGCTCCCGATGGGCCGCAGGAGGGAAGTGCCGGCCACGAAGCCGATACAGGCAGGGTGACCCCGAGAAGGATCATGGTGACCTCCGGCCTCGTCCGGTGCCCGCCGCACCACGTGCCCGGGGCCCGCCGGCATCCGGCGGGCGCGCAAACCGTGTCTCAGGCCGCGGTCGGCGGCTGGGCCGCTTCAGCGGTGCGGCGGTACTCGGCGTTGATGCGCTGGGCTTCCTCGAGCTGGTCTTCCAGGACGATGATGCGGCAGGCGGCCTCGATGGGGGTGCCCTGGTCGACGAGTTCGCGGGCGCGGGCGGCGATGCGCAGCTGATAGCGGGAGTAGCGGCGGTGACCGCCTTCGGAGCGCAGCGGGGTGATGAGGCGGGCCTCGCCGAGAGCGCGGAGGAAGTTCGGTGTGGTGCCGAGCATGTCGGCGGCCCGGCCCATCGTGTAGGCGGGGTAGTCGTCGTCGTCGAGACGGCCGTAGGAGTCGTCTGCTGTCATCTGCACCTCTCTGCGGTCGACGCGTGGAGGGGCCCTGGTGCCGTACGGCACCAGGGCCCCGAAGGAACTACACCATCTGCCGGCCCTGATACTGCGCCGGCCTTCGCCCCACCGGACCCGAATGCTGTCGGGGGTGCGGGGATCGCGGTTGCTTGACCGGAGACCACCTCACTATCGATGTCCTGCGGTACCCGGGCCCAAGACTTCCGCCCGGGCGATCCTGATGGCGCTTCGCTCCTCCGTTTCTTTCCCTCGGGATCAACTACCTCTACTGCGTACTGCTGGTGATGCGAACTGCTCAGCGGCCTGTGACAGCGCCGCTCTTCGGCAGCCAGCCCCGTTGCCCGTCCTGCGTCTGCTCTGGCTTGGAACCCCACTGCCGAACTTCCCGGTGCGCGCGTCCGCAGCCGACGCCTTCACCGGGGTACCACTGACTGACTTCGCTGCTGGGTACTGCGTATGACACTCCCGGCACCGCCAACGCCATGACGGCGGTGCCGTCGGCGGCCCCTGATCACTGCGGGCCACCCGGTCCGGTGGTCAGTCCCGTCGCCGTCCTGCAACAACCCTGGCTTCGAAACTCCACCACCGCACCGTCCTGCGCACTGCAACTGCGGGTACTGCTGCCCGGCAGTTCGTCTCTGCCGGGCCCTGCTGTCTCTCTGGGCTACGAGAGAAACCATAACGACAGCGCCACCCAATGTCTACTCCAGCCAGCACAGATTTTCCTGCACCCGTCGGTGAGGTAATCGACCCCCGTGACGGCCTCGGCGGGCGCGGGGAGGTCATCGCCGGATGTACGTCCTTCGGCGGGGGCGCCGGTCAGGGGCCGCCGAGCCAGCTCGTGGCGTCGAGGCGGTACGCCGTCTCCGGCGGTACGACGGCCCGCAGCGCGTCCTCCATGTCCCGTACGCGCCCCGGGCCCAGGGTGTCCGTCCACTCCGCGCGCAGCCGGTCGAAGGTCGCGGCCGAGCGCGCCAGGGCGTCGAAGCCGTGCGCGGTGAGCCGGACGAGCTTGCGGCGCGCGTCGGCGGGGTCGTCGGTGCGCTGGGCGTAGCCCAGGTCGAGGAGCCGGTCGACGGTCTTGCCCGCCGCCTGCTTCGAGACGCCGAGCCGCCGCCCGATCTCGCTGGCGGTCGCCCCGTCGCGGCCGATGGCCTGCATGGCGAAGCCGTAGGCCGGGCGGAGACCGGGGTGGCCCTGACCGGCCAGCTCGGCGTGGAGCCGGTCGATGAGTGTGCGGAAGCCGGCGAAGAGGAGGAGTGGCAGCTCGTAGCCCTTGCCCTCTTCGACAACCTGGTTTACGTTTCTCTCCTCGGCATGGTCAACCATGTTGACGATTCTACGTCCGGGCGTGCCGCCTCACGCTGCTCTCGCGCGTTCCTCCCGCCCCACGCCTCCTTCGCCCATCCCTCTTGCCCGTCCCTCTCGCCCTGGAGTCGCCTTGTTCACCGACCACACCGTGGAGACCGCCCCGCCCGCCGCCCGTCCCGCGATGGAGGCCGTGACCGCCGCCTGGGGTCACCTCCCGCAGGCGGTCGCCCGCATGGCGGAGTCCCCGCACGCGCTCGACGGCTTCCTCGAACTGAGCGCGAAGTTCGAGTCCACGACCCTCGACCCGCACTCCCGCGAGACCGTCGTCCTCGCGGTCGCCCACCGCCACCAGTGCCACCTGTGCATCGCGCTGCACGAGAAGAAGCTGGCCGCTCTCGGTCCGGCGGAGAATCCCGAACGGCTGGCGGCGATCCACCGGTTCACCTGCGCGGTGCTCGCCTCGTCCGGCGCGGTGGGCGACGACGAGTTGCACCGCTTCCTCCGGCACGGCTACGACCGCCGGAACGCCCTGGAGGTCGTCCTCGGCATCGGCGCGTACACCCTGTCCACCCTGGCGAACCGCCTCACACGCTCGGCGTGAGACGGCGGTCGGCCCTCCGCTCGTCGAACGGGAACGATCCGCCGTCGTCCGGGCCCTTGCGGGAACGGGTGGGCGGGCGGTCCTCAGCGGGTGGCGGCCGGCGCTCCGTACGGAGCGCCGAGGCCCCATGCCTGGTGCAGGGCGTCCGCGAACGCGCCCGCCAGCTTGTGCTCGCCCGTCGGGCCGGGATGCGTGCCGTCGTAGGTGTCCGCGCGGAGGTCGTACGACTCCGGGGTGGTGGCGAGCAGCAGCGGGGAGGCCGCCGTGTCCAGGTCGGCGACGGTCTTCGCGAGCAGCACGTTGAAGCGGTCGCACTCGGCGGCGAAGGGCGCGTCGGACTCGGCCCTGACGTTCGGGATGACCGGCATCAGGACGGCCTTGACGTGCGGGTTCGCCGCCCGGGCCGCCGCCACGAAGGCGCGGACGTTGGCGGCGGTCTGATCGCTGTTCGTGTAGAAGCCGAGGTCTATCAGGCCGAGGAAGACCAGCAGGACGTCCGCCCGCGTGGTGGTCATCGCCTCGCCGATCAGCGGCGCCATGTGCAGCCAGCCCTCGCCCCAGCCCGCCAGGTGGCGCCGGGCGGCGGCGGGGAACGCAGGATCGGCGTAGTCGTGCGAGAGGGGCGCCCCGGCGGCCTTGTCGTACAGCTCGGCGCGCGGGCCGACGATCTCGTACGGTCCGCCGAACCCGGACTCCAGGTGCTGCCACATCCGGTAGCGCCACGTGCAGTCGCCGGCACTGCCAATCGTGCAACTGTCACCGACGAACATGAAACGCATGGCGCCCATCATCACCGACGGCGGCGGCGGCCTGCGACGTGATCCCGGACACGGCACCGGACCGATGTGGCACGCCCCGCCTTCGGCCCGGACGTCACCCCACGTCGCGGGATGCCCCCTTCCGATCTCCAACTCCCGTTGTCCGTAACGAAATTGCCCTTCGTGAGGTGTCGTCGAGGGGTTACTGTCTCCCGCGTGCAACAGATCACCGCAGTGACACTGACCGCACGAAGAAGGGGAACCGTGCCGATAGCCACGGACAGATCCACGGACGAGACCACCGGCAGGGACAAGCGCCGCCGTGCCGCGAGATGGACCACCTTCGCCGTCGCGCTGACGGTCGGGATCGGCGCCGGGGTGGCCTGGGCCGCCACCACCGACAACATCCACCCCACCGCCAACAACACGGGCACCTGCCACAACGACCCCGACGGCGGTGACGGTCAGATCAGCTGCCGCACCGACAACGCGGCCGTCAGCTACTACATGGACAGCGGCGGCGAGTACGAACTGGAGTCCCCGGACCGGACCGCCGTCCAGAGCACCATGAGCAACGACTACGGGCCCACCGACCTGACGATCTCCTACGACTCCTCGCCCGTCTTCAGCGGCGACGCGGAGACCGACATCGTCTACCAGGAGGGCTCGACCAACCTGTCCGACAGCTCGGACGGCGTCACCTGGTGCAACGACGCGGTGGACGGCAGCTCGTACGGCTGCGACCAGCAGTACATCCGTATCCGCGGGGCCGGCTACTACTCGCGCGGACTCTCCTGCCACGAGACCGGCCACGCCATCGGCCTCGTCCACGGCCAGCAGGCGTCCCCTCGGCTCACCAACACGAACACGGCCCTCGGCTGCATGGTGACCCCCGTGGGTGACGGTGTCGGCCTCGGGGCCAACAACCGGGACAACATCAACTCCGTCTTCTAGGGGGAACCGTGAGACGCCGTACACGTATCGCGGCCGCCGGAGCGACGGCCGTCGTCACCGCGGTCGTCACCGCCGCCGTGACCGCCTCCCTGCTGACCGCCCCGGACGGACCCGCCGCGCAGGACCCGGCCGCCGACGGCGTGCTCCTGGGCGAGGCCGCCGACCACCTGCCCAGCACGACCGCCGAGGACTGGGTCACCTACGCCGACCACGTCGTCGTGGTGTCCGCCGTCGCCGAACGACGGCTCCCGCCGAGCCGCCAGGAGGTCGACCGCGGCGAGGGGGTCCTCGGACGCCAGGTCACCCTGCGGATCGAGAAGGTGCTGTGGTCCCGGAAGGGCGCCACGCGACAGGCGCCGAAGACCTGGAACTACAACGCGTTCGGATGGCAGTTCCGCGACGGCGCCGTCGACGCCCCGCGGAAGATGGCCATGCACGAGCGGCCCCGCGTGGAGACCGGGCACTCCTACATCATGGCCATGGTCTGGGAGGAGGCCCGGTGCGCGCCGGGCGACGAGCCCGAGCCCGCACGCTGGCGCGGCCTCGGCGGAGGATCCGAGATCCCCTACGACGCCGGGATCATCGGCAACGGCGAACTGGAGGGCCGCGCCCACCGGACGGCGAAGGCCGTCAAGGCGCCCGCCGCCGCCCCGGCGGCCGGCGCGAACGCCACCGCCGCTCTGGAGGACCGGATGGCCGGCCAGGCTGCCGAACTGCTCGCCGCGGAGCTCAAGGCGGCCAAGCCGGTCGCGAAGAAGCGCTTCTCCGCCTCGGCGACGACCGCCGGCTCCGGCTGCTGACCGCGGGCCACGGCTCCGGCCGCCGACGACCGCGGCGCACGGCTCGGCCCGACGGCCCGGTCCACCGGCGCGGGCACCCGGCCGCGGTTCCCGAGGGACCACCGGCGCGAACGGCCCGCGAGGGCGGCCCACGAGCGGCCCGTGACCACCGGCGCGAACGGCCCGTGGACCGCCCGTGGGCCGCTCCTGGGCCCGCTGGTGGACCGTCCTCCGTGTGACGGCCGCCCCCGGTCACCCGGGGGCGGTCCCGTCGGCGCCCGTGGCAGGCTTGGGCCATGCGCTCGCTCCTGTACGCCTCCGGTGCCGCGGTCCTCCTCCTGCTCTCGGCGGCCGGCCCGGCCGGGGCCGCCGAGGCCGACCAGGACTTCACGGTCAAGGACGCCCGGATCACCGAGTCCAGCGGTCTCGCCGCCAGCCGCGCCCACCCCGGCGTCTACTGGACGCACAACGACCAGGACGCCCCGCTGATCTACGGCATCGACTCCCGTACCGGCGAGACCGTCGCGACGCTCACCATGAAGGGCGTCGGCACCCCCCGGGACATGGAGGCCGTCTCCGTCGGCCCCGACGGGGACATCTACGTCGGCGACATCGGCGACAACCTCGACGGCTCCTGGGACCACGTGTGGATCTACCGCTTCCCCGAGCCGAAGGTGCTGAAGGACCAGACCGTCCAGGCCAGGCAGTACGACGTGAAGTACGCCGACGGCGCCCGCAACGCCGAGACGCTGATGGTCCATCCCAGGACCGGCCGGGTCTACATCGCCAGCAAGCACGAGGACGGCGGCGGCCTCTACGCGGGCCCCGAGCGGCTCTCCTCGGCCGGTACCAACGTCTTCCGGCGGATCGGCGAGGTGCCGTGGGTGACCGACGGGGCCTTCTCGCCGGACGGCGGGACGCTCGTCCTGCGCGGCTACTTCTCCGCCCGGGCCTATGGCTGGAAGGACGGCCGGATCGCGGGCGAGGGAGAGTCCGTGGGCGCGCCGTTCCAGGGGCAGGCGGAGTCGGTGACGTACACGAAGGACGGCTCGGCGCTGATGTTCGGCTCGGAGGGGAAGGACAGCCGGGTCGTACGGGTCGAGGTGGGGAAGGCGGGCGGTGATCCGGCCCCGTCGGCCTCCGGAGGGGCCACCACCCCGCCGGGCGGCGGGGACGGCGCAGGGAACGGCAAGGGCGGGACCGGCGGGCAGGAGGGCGAGGAAGGCGACTTCACGACCGGCGTGATCGTCCTCGGCCTCGCGACCGCCCTGGTCATCGGCGGAAAGCGTCTCCTGCGGCGGGGCTGACCGCCGCCGACCCGCGGCGCGGGGGCCCTCTCGCCCGGCGGGGCCGACCGCCGCCGACCTGCCCGCGTCGACCAGGCGCGCCCCCGGGTCGAGACTGGAAGGAGACCGGTCACCGGGGACCGGAGGACCCGACGCCGGGACCGGACCGGTCGTGAGAGGCGTGGAGGAACCATGACCGGATTCACTCGCGAGGACACCCCCGTCGCCATGGAGGGCGGGGGCGTGGACTTCCGTATGCGTGAGGCCGGAGGCGACATGACCGTCGCCTTCATCCACCTCCCGAAGGGCACCGACATGGGACCGGCGCTCAAGGGCCTGGAAGGCGACCTCTGCCAGTGCCCCCACTGGGGCTATCTGCTGAGCGGCCGGATCAGGATGCGGACCGCCTCGGGTGAGGAGACTTACGAGGCGGGCCAGGCCTACTACTGGGGTCCCGGGCACGCGCCCGAGGCGCTGGAGGACGTCGACGTCGTGGAGTTCTCGCCGACCGTCGAGTTCAACGAGGTGATCGACCACGTGAAGGCGCAGTCGGGCTGAGCGGACCCGGGTGAGGGACGACGGGGGAGCGGGATACGGCGAGGGGCCCGGGGGTGTGTCACCGCCGGGCCCCTCGCCGTGAGAACCGCTAGAGCTTGTCGATCACGTAGTCGATGCAGGCCGTCAGCGCCTGCACGTCCGCCGGGTCGACCGCCGGGAACATCGCCACCCGCAGCTGGTTGCGGCCCAGCTTGCGGTACGGCTCGGTGTCCACGATGCCGTTGGCGCGCAGCGCCTTGGCGACCGCCGCCGCGTCGATCTCGTCGGAGAAGTCGATCGTGCCGATGACCTGCGAGCGCTTCGCCGGGTCCGTGACGAACGGCGTCGCGTACTTGGAGTCCTCGGCCCAGCCGTACAGGTTCTGCGACGACTGCTTCGTACGGGCCACGGCCCAGTCCAGACCGCCCTGGCCGTTGATCCACTTCAGCTGCTCGTTGAGCAGGAAGAGGGTCGACAGGGCCGGGGTGTTGTACGTCTGGTTCTTCAGCGAGTTGTCGATCGCCGTGGGCAGGGAGAAGAACTCCGGGATGTGACGACCGGACTCGTGGATCTTCTTCGCGCGCTCCAGGGCGGCCGGGGAGAACGCGGCGAGCCACAGACCGCCGTCGGCCGCGAAGGACTTCTGCGGGGCGAAGTAGTAGACGTCCGACTCGGTGATGTCGACCGGCAGGCCGCCCGCGCCGGAGGTCGCGTCGACGAGGACCAGCGCGCCCTCGTCGGCGCCGGCGACCCGCTTGACCGGGGCCGCGACACCGGTGGAGGTCTCGTTGTGGGTGAACGCGTAGACGTCGACGCCCGCCTCGGCCTTCGGCTCCGGGTGGGTGCCCGGGTCGGAGGAGATCACGGTCGGCTCGGCCAGCCAGGGGGCCAGCTTCGCGGCCTTCGCGAACTTGGAGGAGAACTCGCCGAAGTTGAGGTGCTGCGACTTCGACTCGATCAGCCCGTGGGTCGCGATGTCCCAGAAGGCGGTCGAGCCGCCGTTGCCCAGGATCACCTCGTAGCCCTCGGGCAGCGAGAAGAGGTCACGCACTCCGGCACGTACCTCGCCGACCAGGTTCTTGACCGGGGCCTGGCGGTGGGACGTGCCGAGGAGAGAGGTGCCGGTGGCGGCCAGGGCGTCCAGCGCCTCCGTACGCACCTTGGAGGGGCCCGCGCCGAAACGGCCGTCGGCGGGCTTGATGTCAGCGGGAATCCGGATCTCAGCCACGAGACGGAGCGTATCCGGTCGGAAGGGCCGCGTCAGACGATGTCCGCCGGATGAGACGACGGATGAGACGACGTGTGGTCCATCCTGACCTGGTGGGAAGAGACGAAGGACTGGAAGCGGCGCTCCGCGTCGCCGTCGCCGGAGACGTCGACTTCGGCACCACCGCGCGTGCCCTGATGACGATGGACGCGTCCAACTACCGCCGGGTACCGCTCGGGGTGGTCGCTCCCCGCGACGCGGCGGACGTGGCGGCGGCGCTGTCCGTGTGCCGGGACTTCGGCGTGCCGGTGGTCGCGCGCGGCGGCGGCACCTCCATCGCCGGACAGGCGACCGGCACGGGCGTCGTGCTCGACTTCACCCGCCACATGCGCGCCGTCGTCTCCCTGGACCCCGAGGCCCGGACGGCCGTCGTCCAGCCGGGGGTCGTCCTCGACCGGCTGCGGGAGGCGGCCCGCCCGCACGGGCTCACCTTCGGACCCGACCCGTCCACCCACAGCCGTTGCACGCTCGGCGGGATGATCGGGAACAACGCGTGCGGGGCGCACTCGGTGGCCTGGGGAACCACCGCCGACAACGTCCGGGAGCTCGACGTCCTCACCTACGGCGGGACGCGGCTGCGCCTCGGCCGGGACTGGCGGGGCGCGCCCGACGGTCTGCGGGACCTGGTCGGGGCGCACCTGGCGGCGCTGCGGACCGGCTATCCGGACGGTCTGCCGCGCCGGATCTCGGGCTACGCGCTCGACGCGCTGCTGCCGGAGCGGGGCGCGGACGTGGCCCGGTCGTTCTGCGGGAGCGAGGGCACGCTGGGGGTGCTGACCCAGGCGACCGTGCGGTTGGTCGAGGCGCCGGCCTCGCCGGTGCTGGCCGTCCTCGGGTACGCGGACGAGAGCGCGGCGGCCGACGCGGCGGCGGGGCTCCTGGCGCACGGTCCGCTGACGGTGGAGGGGATGGCCGCCGACCTGGTGCGGGACCCGGTGGGGCTGCCCAGGGGCGGGGCGTGGCTCTTCGTCGAGATGGACGGGGAGCCGGCGGCGCGGTCCCTGGTCCGGGCGGCGGACGCCCTGGACGCGGCGGTGGTGACGGATCCGGCCGGGCAGCGCACGCTGTGGCGGATCCGCGAGGACGCCGCCGGGACGGCGACCCGGATGCCCGACGGTACGGCGGCCTGGCCGGGCTGGGAGGACTGCGCGGTGCCCCCCGCCCGCCTGGGGTCGTATCTGCGCGCGTTCCGGGCCCTGTTGCAGGAGTACGGGCTGCGCGGGACGCCGTACGGGCACTTCGGTGACGGCTGCGTCCACGTCCGCGTCGACTTCGACCTGTGGACGGGGGCGGGTGTCGGACGGTTCCGGGAGTTCTCCGAGGCTGTCGCGGACCTGGTGGTCGCGCACGGCGGCTCGCTGTCGGGGGAGCACGGGGACGGGCAGGCGCGGGCCGAACTGCTGCCGCGGATGTACGGCCCCGGCCTCGTCCGTCTCTTCGGCGAGGTCAAGGACCTGTGGGATCCGGACGGCGGTCTGAACCCGGGCATGCTGGTGCGGCCGGCCCGGCTGGACGAGAACCTCCGCTTCACCGGCCTGCCCGTGGTCGTTCCCGAGGTCGCCCGCTGCGTGGGAGTCGCCAAGTGCCGGGTGGAGGGGCCGAGCACGGGGCCGGGCGTGATGTGCCCCTCGTTCCGCGCGACGGGGGAGGAGCGGCACTCGACCCGGGGCCGGGCCAGGCTGCTGCACGAGATGGCCCTCGGGGAGGTCGTCACGGACGGCTGGCGTTCGGAGGAGGTGAGGGAGGCGCTGGACCTGTGCCTGTCGTGCAAGGGGTGCAGGAGCGACTGCCCGGTGGGCGTCGACATGGCCGCGTACAAGGCGGAGTTCCTCGACCGCTACTACGAAGGGCGGCGCAGGCCGCGGGCGCATCTGTCGATGGGCCGGCTGCCGGAGTGGCTGCGCTGGTTCGGGCCGGCCCTGAACATCGGGCGGATGCTTCCCTTCGCCGCCCGCCTGGCGGGCTCCGCCCCCGAACGGCCGCTGCCGAGGGTGGCCGCCCGGACCTTCGTCTCCTGGTTCGGGGCGAGGCTCGGGACGTCGTCGGACGTGCTGCTGTGGCCCGACACGTTCACCAACCACCTGGCGCCGCGGGTCGGCAAGGCGGCGGTACGCGTCCTGGGCGCGGCGGGCGTCAGCGTGGGCCTGCCGCCGGGACGGGTCTGCTGCGGCCTGACGTACGTCTCGACCGGCCAGCTGGACCGCGCCCGGACGACGATGCGCCGGACCTTGGACGTGATGGATCCGGTGCTCGGGGCGCCGGTCGTCGTCCTGGAGCCGTCCTGTGCCGCGGCCCTGCGCACGGACCTGCCGGAGCTGCTGCCGGACGACCCGCGCGCGGCCCGGCTCGCCTCGTCCGTACGGACCTTCGCCCAGGCCCTGGAGGAGTTCGCGCCCGGGTGGGAGCCCCCGCGGCTCGACCGGCGCGTCGTCGGCCAGACCCACTGCCACCAGCACGCGGTGCTGGGCGACTCGGTCGAGCGTGTGCTGCGCGGACGGGCGGGCCTCGAGGGCGAGTTGAGCGGGGGTTGCTGCGGTCTGGCGGGCAACTTCGGCTTCGAGCCCGGCCACTACGAGGTGTCCGTGGCGTGCGCCGAGGACCAGCTCCTGCCCGCGCTCCGGACGGCGGCGGCGGACGGCGGGGACGCCGTCGTCCTCGCCGACGGCTTCTCCTGCCGCACCCAGATCGGCCACCTGACCGACCACCAGGCCCGCCACCTGGCGGAGGTCCTGGCGGAGGCGCTGACCTCCGGCGAGGAGGAGGAGCGGTAGGGGCGGCGGCCCCGGGGGGCCGGTGGGAGTCCCGGGGGCCGGGCCTTCCGCCCGTGACTGCCCCGGCTCAGGGAGCCGGGGCCTCAGGGTCCGGTGCCTTGCCCGTGGCGGCCGGCGGGTCCGGTGCCTTGCCCGGGGGAACCCCGCGGTCCGGGGTGCGGCCGAAGGTGCGGCGGTAGGTGCGGGGTGGGACGCCCCGGCGGCGGACGAACTGTTCGCGCAGGACGGCCGCGCTGCCGTACCCGACGCGGCGGGCGACCTCCTCGACCGGCAGGTCGGTCGTCTCCAGGAGCTCCTCCGCCCGGGCGAGCCGCAGGCCCAGCACCCACGCGTGCGGGGTCGTGCCGGTCGCGGCCGTGAAGCGGCGGGCGAAGGAGCGGCGGCTCATCAGCGCGCGCCGGGCCAGCTCCGCGACGGGCAGCGGTTCGTGGAGGTGCGCGCGGGCCCAGGCGAGGACGTCCGCGAGCCGTTCGTCCTCGCCGTCCTCGGGGACGGGGGCCGCGAGGTACTGCGCCTGCCCACCGTCGCGGTGCGGGGGCAGCACGAGGTCACGGGCGACGGCGTTGGCGGCGGCGGCCCCGTACTCGCGGCGCAGCAGGTGCAGGCAGAGGTCGAACCCGGCGGCGGCGCCCGCGCCGGTGAGGATCCGGCCCTCGTCCACGTACAGCGCGTCGGGTTCGACGGTGAGGGACGGATGGCGGCGGGCGAGGAGATCGGCGAACCGCCAGTGCGTGGTGGCCCGCAGCCCGTCGAGCAGTCCGGCGGCGGCCAGCGCGAACGTCCCCACGCAGTGGGCCCCGACCAGCGCGCCGCGGGCGTGGGCGGCCCGCAGGGCGTCGAGCACGGGGTCGGGAGGCGGGGTGCGGAAGTCGGCCCAGGGCAGGGCGAGGACGAGGTCGGCGGAGGCGATCCGGTCGAGTCCCTGCTCGACTGCGAGCGGCACGCCGAGGTCGGTGGGGACCTGACCGGGCCGTTCGGTGCAGAGCGCGAAGTCGAATCGCGGCAGGCCGGGGGCGCGGGCGTCGAAGACCTCGGCGACGAGACCGACGGCGAGCATGCCGACGCGCGGCGGGGCGTAGGCGGCGACCTTCATGCGGGGAGTGTGCCACGGCTTGGCACGAAACCCGCGATCGGTGGCAGGACGGCCACTCGTGACGGGCCGGGGGCCCGGCGAGAGTGGGGGCATGACAGAGAAGCCGCTCGGCGCCAGCGCCCGTTACACCGTCCTGACCACCGGTTACACGCTCTCCACCGGCCCCGGGGTCGCCGCCACCGTCTCGTACGTGCACGACGGCGACCGGCATGTGATCGTCGACCCGGGCATGGTGGCCCACCGCGACCGCATCCTCGGGCCGCTCGCGGAACTGGGCCTGGGACCGGAGGACATCACCGATGTCGTGCTCAGCCACCACCACCCCGACAACACCATGAACGTCGGTCTCTTCGGGCGGGCCCGCGTCCACGACCACAAGGCGGAGTACCTGGACGACCAGTGGACCGACCGGGACGCCGAGGGCCACGAACTCACGGGCTCCCTGCGGCTGATCCGCACCCCCGGCCACAGCGCCGAGGACATCACCCTCCTCGCCGGGACGGCGGACGGTGTGGTGGCCTTCGTCGGCGACCTGTGGTGGCGCCCGGACGGCCCGGCGGACGACCCGGTGGCACCGGACCGCGACACGCTGCGCACCTCGCGCCTCCGGGTGATGGCGGCCTCGGACGTGATCGTCCCGGGGCACGGGGAGCCGTTCGCGACGGTGGACCGCGTGCCGGTCTAGCCGGGTCGGTCCGGACGGGGTGCCGTGCGGGCCCAGCCGGCACGGCCCGGGTGTCGGGCCGGGTCGTGTCCGGGCGGTCTCCGGAGCCTGTCGTCCGGGCCGGACTCCGGGCTCCGGGTGATCTCGCGGGCCAGGGCGACCAGCGCCCCGATCGCCGGATGCGGGGCCGCGTCCCGCCAGGCGAGGACGGTGTGGACGAGGGGCGCGTCCGTGAGGGGGCGGTAGGTGACGCCCGGATGCGGGTGCATGTCCGCCGTGGAGGCGGCCGAGACACCGACGCCCCGGCCCGCGGCGATCGCGGCGAGCCAGTCGTCCGTGTTGGCGACGGTGAGCGTGCCGACGGGGCGCGGCGCGGTGGGCCAGAGGTCGAGGGTGGTCGTGCCGGAGACGGTGTTGAGGACGACGGTCTCGCGGGCGAGGTCCGCGAGGAGCACACTCTCGCGCCCCGCCAGGGGGCTGTCCGCCGGGAGCGCGGCCACCCGCGTCTCGGTGATCAGCTCCTCCGTGACGAGGCCCGGCGCGTCCACCTCGCCGCGGAGCAGGGCCGCGTCCACCTCGCCGCGCACGAGTCCGGCGGTGCGGTCGTCGACGCGGAGCAGGTCGAGAGGGGTCTCGGGGTGCTCGCGCTGCCAGCGCCGCAGCAGGGGGGTGGTGTACGGGCCGAAGGCCGCCCAGGCGTGGCCGAGCCGCAGCGGCCGGTGGCGCAGGAGCTCCGGGTCCAGGGCGGCGTCGAAGGCGGCGACGGCGGCGGCCGCCCGGTCGTGGAAGGCGTGGCCCTCAATGGTGAGGGCGAGGTGGTGGGTGGAGCGGTCGACGAGCCGGACGCCGAGGTGTCTCTCCAGGGCGGCGAGCGTGCGGGAGACGGCGGGCTGGGTGAGGTGGAGACGGGCGGCGGCCCTCGTCACGTTGCCCTCCTCGGCGATGGCGAGGAAGGAGCGGAGGTGACGCAGCTCGATGCCCATGTCGGGCGAGCATAACCGCAGCCCAATCGGCATTTCCGGCGCCGCGCGGGGGCTCGTACGGTGACAGTCGGTGGCTCTCCGCGGGGATGCCCGCCGGGTGCTGCGACACCTGGACGACAGTGCACTATTCTGTACTGGAAGTGCATTGAGCTGAACCGTATGGATCATGTGAGGAAGTGAGCCGGTGGACAGCCCGGTCAAGGACATCGCCGCCGTCTCCGTGCCGGAGGCCGCGACCGTCTCCGCCGGTCCTGGGCGCGCGAACCGCCTCGGCCCGGTGGCGCTCGTGGTCACCGGCGGCCTGTCCGTGCAGTTCGGGTCCGCCCTCGCCGTCCTGCTGATGCCCCGGGCCGGCGCGCTGGGGGTGGTGACCCTGCGTCTGGTCCTCGCCGCCGCCGTCCTGCTGGTCGTCTGCCGGCCCAGGGTCCGCGGCTACGGCCGCGCCGACTGGGCCACCGTCGTCGCCTTCGGCACCGCCATGGCGGGCATGAACGTCCTCTTCTACCAGGCCGCCGACCGGATTCCGCTCGGAGCCGCCGTGACCCTGGAGGTCCTCGGCCCGCTGGTCCTGTCGGTGGTGGCCTCCCGCCGGCTCGTGAACGTGCTCTGGGCCGGACTGGCCCTCGGCGGTGTCGTCCTGCTCGGCGGCGGCGGATTCGACCGCCTCGACCCGGTGGGCGCGGCGTTCGCGCTCGCCGCCGGTGCGATGTGGGCGGCCTACATCGTCTTCAGCGCCCGCACCGGCCGCCGCTTCCCGCAGGCGGACGGCCTCGCGCTCGCGATGGCCTTCGGCGCCGTCCTCAGCCTGCCGCTCGGGATCGCGGAGGCGGGTGACTCGCTGCTCGTGCCGTCGACGATCGGCCTGGGCCTCGCCGTCGCCCTGCTCTCCTCGGTCCTGCCGTACACGCTCGAGCTCCTGGCGCTGCGACGGCTGCCCGCGCCGACGTTCGCGGTCCTGATGAGCCTGGAGCCGGCGATCGCGGCGACCGCCGGTCTCCTGGTGCTGAGTCAGGCCCCCTCCCCGACGGACGCCCTGGCCATCGCGCTCGTGATCGCGGCGAGCATGGGCGCGGTCCGCACCCAGGTCGGGCGCGCGGCCGACCGCTGACCCGTCCGCACCCGGGTCAGGCGCGCGGCCGACCGCTGACCTTGCGGGGCCGCACGAGCAGCGCGAGTCCGCCGGCCACGATCAGCGTCCCGGCCAGGCCGGCGGTCGCGGCCACCGAACCGCTGCCCGTGCGGGCCAGCTCGCCCCCGGAACCGGAGCCTTTCGTCGGGGTGCCGGCCGGGGTCGTGGCCGGGGAGGACGAGGTCGGCGCGGGAGTCGCGGTGGGCTCCGGGCTCGGCGACCCGGTCGGCGGGGTGGCGGTCGGCGTGGGCTTCGGCCCCTTCGCGATCCGGATCACCAGCTCGTCCCTGTCGTTCTCGGTCACGGGGTCGAGGGTGTCGGGCAGCAGCCCCGTCGGGACGCGGAAGGTCGTCCCGGCCGCCTTCTGCGGGAACTTCCAGGTGAAGGGGAGGGCGCGGCTCTCGCCGGGTGCCAGGCCGTCGTACAGGTCGCAGGTGAGGGAGCCGGGGTCGGCCCAGCAGGCCTTGTCGTACCCCCTGGGCCAGTAGTCGTGGTAGTCGCCGTAGAGGGACAGGCGCACGACGAAGCTCTCGATCCGTCCGGGCCCGTGGTTGGTCACGACCAGCTCGGTCCGGACGGTCTCGCCCGGCCGCACGGAACCGGACGGCGCCTTCCACTCCACGCCCACGTCGTTGCCCGTCCGGACGTCGACCGTCGCGGTCGCGGTGTTGTCCTCGGGCCTGGTGTCGACCGCGTCGCCGATGTCCGCGGTGGCCGTGAGGGTCAGCGTGGTCCCCGCCGGCGTGTCCTCGTCGAACCTCAGATACACCTGCTCCCCCACGTGCTGCTCGGAGCCCCGGGCCCGGCAGGTGAGGGTGCGCCCGTCCGTGGTGGGTGCGCAGCGCGCCGGGTGGCTGCCGGACTTCTCGTACGTGACTCCGCGCGGCAGCGCGATCGACACGCCCAGGGCGGGCACCGTCCCCGACACGACGCCGGCACCGACGGTGAAGATCACCATCTTTCCCGGAGCCACGACCGCGACGTCCGCCGTCAGGGCAACCTTCACGTCCACACCGTCCGCGACGGGTGCGGCGTGCGCCGTCGCCGTGAGCGCCCCCAGGAGCAGGGTCGCCGCCCCGATGCCCGTCATCGTCCGTGCCGGACCACGCCTCATACGCCCGTCCCCCGCTCGTCGCCCCACGCCTGACCGTTGGACGACCCGACCGCCCGGAAGGTTGTACGACGATTAACCAAGCAAGCATGCTTGATTGTTTCCCCGTCCGCTGCCATGCTCCTCGGCACGCCCGTGTCCCACCCTTCCCGAGGGGAGCGCACCGTGTCCGACCCCGCCGTCGTCCTCGACGACCTGCGCGAGGAGAGCGAGGAAGTCGACCGGCTCGTACGGGAGCAGGCCGAGGAGAGGTGGGCGGCCCCGACGCCCGCGGCGGGCTGGACCGTCGCCCACCAGATCGCGCATCTCGCCTGGACCGACCGGGCCGCACTGCTCGCCGCCACCGATCCCGACGCCTTCGCCGGCGAGACGGAGAAGGCGATGGCCGCCCCCGACCGCTTCGTCGACGAAGGGGCGGCCGAAGGCGCCGCGCTGCCGCCCGCGGAGCTGCTCGCCCGCTGGCGCGAGGGCCGCGAGCGGCTCCGGGAGGCTCTGCGCGCGGCGCCGGAGGGCGCCCGCTTCCCCTGGTACGGGCCGCCGATGAGCGCCACCTCCATGGCGACCGCGCGGCTCATGGAGACGTGGGCGCACGGCCGGGACATCGCCGACGCGCTCGGCGTCGCCACCGAGCCGACCGCCCGGCTGCGCCACGTGGCGTGGATCGGCATCAGGGCCCGCGACTACGCCTATCTCGTCCGGGGCATCCCGGCGCCGGCCGGGCCCTTCCGGGTCGAACTGACCGCGCCCGACGGCGGAACGTGGCTGTACGGACCGCCCGACGCCACCCAGCGGATCACCGGGCCCGCCCTCGACTTCTGTCTCCTCGTCACCCAGCGCGTCCACCGCGACGACACCGCCCTGACCACCGAAGGCGCCGAGGCCGAGCGGTGGACCCGTATCGCCCAGGCCTTCGCCGGTCCCGCGGGACCGGGCCGCCCGCCCCGGGGGGCCTGATGGACGTCCTGCGGATAGGCAACGCCTCCGGCTTCTACGGCGACCGCTTCGACGCCGTCCGCGAGATGCTCACCGGCGGCGAACTCGACGTCCTCACCGGCGACTACCTCGCCGAACTCACCCTCCTCATCCTCGGCCGCGACCGGCTCAAGGACCCGGCATCCGGCTACGCCAGGACGTTCCTGCGCCAGATGGAGGAGGGCCTGGGCCTCGCCCATGAGCGCGGGGTGCGGATCGTCACCAACGCGGGCGGCCTCAACCCCGCCGGTCTCGCCGACGCCCTGCGCGCCCTGGCCGAACGCCTCGGCGTCCCCGCCCGGATCGCGCACGTCGAAGGCGACCGCCTCCCGTCCCCGGACGGCGCCCTCACGGCCAACGCCTACCTCGGCGGCGCCGGCATCGCCGCCTGCCTGGACGCCGGGGCCGACGTCGTCGTCACCGGCCGGGTCACCGACGCGGCCCTGGTCACCGGACCCGCCCAGTGGCGCTTCGGCTGGAGCCCGGACACACCGGGGTGGCACGACAAGCTGGCCGGCGCCGTCGTCGCCGGGCACGTCCTCGAATGCGGCACCCAGGCCACCGGCGGCAACTACGCCTTCTTCACCGGCCACGACGTCCGCCGCCCCGGCTTCCCCCTCGCGGAGATCCACGCCGACGGCACCTCCGTCATCACCAAGCACCCCGGCACCGGCGGCGTCGTCGACGTCGGCACGGTCACCGCCCAGCTCCTCTACGAGACGGCCGGCGCGCGCTACGCCGGACCCGACGTGACCGCCCGGCTCGACACCGTACGGCTCACCCCGCAGGGCCCGGACCGGGTGCGGATCGACGGCGTACGCGGCGAGGCCCCGCCCCCCACCCTCAAGGCCGGGATCACCCGGCTCGGCGGCTTCCGCAACGAGGTCGTCTTCGTCCTCACCGGTCTCGACATCGAGGCCAAGGCCCGGCTCGTACGCGACCAGATCGAGGACGCGCTCGACCGCGCCGGCACCCGCCCCGCCGAACTCCGCTGGGAGACGGCCCGCACCGACCGCGCCGACGCCGACACCGAGGAGACCGCGAGCGCGCTGCTCCGCCTCGTCGTACGGGACCCCGCCCCCGAACCGGTCGGCCGCGCCCTCACCGGCGCCGCCATCGAGCTGGCCCTCGCGAGCTACCCCGGTTTCCACGTCACCGCCCCGCCCGCCAAGGGCGCGCCCTACGGCGTCTTCGAGGCCGCCCACGTGCCCGCCGCCGACGTCCCGCACATCGCCGTCCTCCCCGACGGAACCCGGCGCGACCTCCCGGTTCCCGCCCGAACCCGGGTCCTGGAGCCCGTGCCCGCCCCGCCCCCGCCCGCGCCGTTGCCGCCCGGACCGGTGCGGCCCGCCCCGCTCGGGCTCGTCGCCGGGGCCCGCAGCGGCGACAAGGGCGGCGACGCCAACGTCGGGGTGTGGGTGCGGACCGAGGCCGCCTGGCGCTGGCTGGCCCACACCCTGACCGTGGAGCGGTTCCGGCTGCTGCTGCCGGAGACCGCCGGGCTCCCCGTCGTGCGCCACGACCTGCCGGGCCTGTGGGCGGTGAACTTCGTCGTCACCGGCCTCCTCGGCGAGGGCGTCGCCTCCCAGGCCCGCTTCGACCCCCAGGCCAAGGCTCTCGGCGAATGGCTCCGCGCCCGCGTACTCGACATCCCGGAGGAACTGCTGTGACCGTCCTCGCCTCCGCCCTCGACACCGGCGGACCCGACCACGCCGCCCACCGCGCCGCCATGCTCGACAAACTGGCCGCCTTCGACGCCGAGCACGCCAAGGCGCTCGCGGGCGGCGGCGAGAAGTACGTCCAGCGGCACCGGAAGCGCGGCAAGATGCTCGCCCGCGAACGGATCGAGCTGCTGATCGACCCCGACAGCCCCTTCCTCGAGCTGTCCCCGCTCGCCGCCTGGGGCAGCGACTACCCCGTGGGCGCCTCGATCGTCACCGGCATCGGCGTCGTCGAGGGCGTCGAGTGCCTGATCACCGCCAACGACCCGACCGTGCGCGGTGGAGCCTCCAACCCGTGGACGCTGAAGAAGGCCCTGCGCGCGAACGAGATCGCCTACGCCAACCGGCTGCCGTGCATCGCGCTCGTGGAGTCCGGCGGCGCGGACCTGCCCTCCCAGAAGGAGATCTTCATCCCCGGCGGGGCGCTGTTCCGGGACATCACCCGGCTGTCGGCCGCCGGGATCCCCACGATCGCGGTCGTCTTCGGCAACTCCACGGCCGGCGGGGCGTACGTCCCCGGCATGTCCGACCACACCGTCATGATCAAGGAGCGGTCGAAGGTCTTCCTCGGCGGCCCGCCGCTGGTGAAGATGGCGACGGGCGAGGAGAGCGACGACGAGTCGCTCGGCGGCGCCGAGATGCACGCCCGGACGTCCGGACTCGCCGACCACTACGCCGTCGACGAGGCGGACGCGCTGCGCCAGGCCCGGCGGATCGTCGCCCGGCTCAACCACCGCAAGGCGCACCCCGATCCGGTCTCCCTCGCCGAGCCGCCGAAGTACGACGAGGACGAACTGCTCGGGATCGTGCCGGGGGACCTCAAGACGCCGTTCGACCCGCGCGAGGTGATCGCCCGGATCGTGGACGGCTCCGACTTCGACGAGTTCAAGCCGCTCTACGGGCCGAGCCTGGTGACGGGATGGGCGGCGCTGCACGGCTACCCCGTGGGCATCCTCGCCAACGCGCAGGGAATCCTCTTCTCCGCCGAGTCGCAGAAGGCGGCGCAGTTCATCCAGCTCGCCAACCAGCGGGACATCCCGCTGGTGTTCCTCCACAACACCACCGGGTACATGGTGGGCCGGGAGTACGAGCAGGGCGGCATCATCAAGCACGGCGCCATGATGATCAACGCGGTGTCCAACTCGCGGGTGCCGCATCTGAGCGTGCTGATGGGCGCCTCCTACGGCGCCGGCCACTACGGCATGTGCGGCAGGGCCTACGACCCGCGGTTCCTCTTCGCCTGGCCGAGCGCCAAGTCGGCCGTCATGGGCCCGCAACAGCTCGCGGGCGTGCTGTCGATCGTCGCGCGCGCCTCGGCCGCCGCCAAGGGGCAGCCCTACGACGACGAGGCCGACGCCGGTCTGCGGGCGATGGTCGAGGCGCAGATCGAGTCGGAGTCGCTGCCGATGTTCCTGTCGGGGCGGCTGTACGACGACGGCGTCATCGACCCCCGCGACACCCGCACGGTCCTCGGGCTGTGCCTGTCCGCGATCCACACGGCACCGGTCGAGGGCGCGCGCGGCGGCTTCGGCGTCTTCCGAATGTGAGGCTTCGATGATTCAGTCGGTACTGGTCGCGAACCGGGGCGAGATCGCCTGCCGGGTGTTCCGTACGTGCCGGGAGCTGGGCGTCGCGACGGTCGCGGTGTACTCCGACGCGGACGCCGCCGCGCTGCACGTACGGGCGGCCGACGCGGCGGTACGGCTGCCGGGCGCTGCTCCCGCCGAGACGTATCTGCGCGGCGACCTGGTGGTGAAGGCGGCGCTCGCGGCGGGCGCGGACGCGGTGCACCCGGGCTACGGCTTCCTGTCGGAGAACGCGGACTTCGCCCGGCAGGTCCTGGACGCGGGGCTGGTGTGGATCGGGCCGCCGCCGGCCGCGATCGAGGCGATGGCCTCGAAGACGCGGGCGAAGGAACTCATGGGCATCGCCCCGCTCGTGGACGTCACCGAGGCGGACCTCCCGGTGCTCGTGAAGGCGGCGGCGGGCGGTGGCGGCCGGGGGATGCGGATCGTCCGCGACCTCGCAGCCCTGCCCGCCGAACGGGCCGCCGCGTCGGCGGAGGCGGCGAGCGCGTTCGGCGACGGCGAGGTCTTCGTCGAGCCGTACGTCGAGCACGGCCGCCATGTCGAGGTGCAGGTCCTCGCCGACGCGCACGGGATGGTGTGGACGCTGGGGACGCGCGACTGCTCGCTCCAGCGCCGCCACCAGAAGGTGATCGAGGAGGCGCCGGCGCCCGGCCTGCCGGAGGCGCTGGAGGCGTCGCTGGTGGATCTGGCCGCCCGGGCCGCCAAGGCCGTCGGATACGTCGGCGCGGGGACGGTCGAGTTCCTGGTCGCGGACGGCCGGCCGCACTTCCTGGAGATGAACACCCGCCTCCAGGTCGAGCACCCGGTGACGGAGGCGGTCTTCGGCGTCGACCTGGTCGCCCTCCAGCTGTCGGTGGCCGAGGGCGTCCCGCTGCCCCCGGAGCCGCCGGCCGCCCGCGGCCACGCCGTGGAGGCCCGCCTCTACGCCGAGGACCCGTCGCGGGGGTGGACACCGCAGACGGGCCGGCTGCACACGCTGGAGTTCCCGGACGGCGGGGTCCGGGTCGACTCCGGTTTCGCCTCCGGGGACACCGTCGGCGTGCACTACGACCCGATGCTCGCCAAGGTCGTCGCCCACGCCCCCACCCGCGCCGAGGCCGTGCGCAAGCTCGCCCGCGCCCTCGCCCGGGCGCGGATCCACGGGCCGGTCACCAACCGCGACCTGCTCGTCGCCTCGCTCCGGCACGAGGAGTTCCGTACGGACTCCCTGCTGGACACCGGCTTCTACGAGCGGAACCTCACCGCGTTGACCGGGGCGCCGGACGGGGAGGCGTACGCGGCCGTCGCCGCCGCGCTCGCCGAGGCGGCCGGGCGCGCCGGCAGGTTCGGCGGCGGCTGGCGCAACGTGCGCTCGCAGGACGAGAGCCGTTCCTACGGTCCGTACGAGGTGCGCTACCGGCCCTCCCGGGGCGGCGGCTACACGGTCACGGCCCCCGAGGGGGTGCGCGCCGTGAGCGTCACCCCGCACCGGGTGCGCCTGGAGGTCGACGGGGTCGTCCGGGACTTCGAGGTCGCCCGGTACGGCGACACCGTCCACGTCGGCGCCCACCGCCTCACCGTGCTGCCCCGCTTCCCCGACCCCCGGGAGCAGACCGCTCCCGGTTCGCTGCTCGCGCCCATGCCCGGCACCGTCGTCCGGGTCGCGGACGGCCTCGCGGTCGGCGACCCGGTCACGGCCGGGCAGCCGCTGCTCTGGCTGGAGGCCATGAAGATGGAGCACCGCGTCACCGCCCCCGCCTCGGGCACGCTCACCGCGCTTCACGCCGTCGCGGGCCGCCAGGTCGAGGTCGGCGCCCTGCTCGCCGTCGTCCAGGCCGAGCCCGCGCCCGACACACCGGCCGCCGGAGCGGCGGAGCCCGCGCCCGACACGCCGGCCTGACCCTGGCCGGCGTACGGACCGGCACGCCGTCCCGGCCCCCGGCCGACGTACCGGCACGCCCCGCACCCCTGCACGGACGCTTCCTCGCCCCCGTCGCACCGCAGCACCCGCACCGACCGCCCGCACCGCCCGATGCACAGGAGGAAGAGCAATGACCGGTTCCGCCCGTTCCGCCAGTTCCGTCATCGAGTCCCCCGAGCACACCGCCCTGCGCTCCGCCGTCTCCGCCCTCGGCCACCGCCACGGCCGGGGCTTCGACCGGGCCGCCCTCTGGGCCGAGGCCGGGAAGCTCGGCTACCTCGGGGTGAACCTGCCGGAGGAGTACGGCGGTGGGGGCGGCGGCATAGCCGAGCTCTCCATCGTCCTGGAGGAGGCCGGCGCGGCCGGCGCACCCCTCCTCATGATGATCGTCTCCCCGGCGATCTGCGGCACCGTCATCGCCCGGTTCGGCACCGAGGAGCAGAAGCGGGAGTGGCTGCCGGGCCTCGCCGACGGCACCCGCACCATGGCCTTCGGCATCACCGAGCCCGACGCCGGCTCGAACTCCCACCGCATCACCACCACCGCTACCAGGACCGAGGACGGCTGGGTCCTGAGCGGCCGGAAGGTCTTCGTCTCCGGCGTCGACATAGCCGACGCCACCCTCATCGTCGGCCGCACCTCCGACGCCCGCACCGGCAACCTCAAGCCCTGCCTCTTCATCGTCCCGCGCGACGCCCCGGGCTTCGGCCGCCAGGTCATCGACATGGAACTCGCCGCCCAGGAGAAGCAGTTCGAGCTGACCCTCGACGACGTCAGGCTCCCGGCGGACGCCCTGGTGGGCGACGAGGACGCGGGCCTGCTCCAGCTCTTCGCCGGGCTCAACCCCGAGCGGATCATGACCGCCGCGTTCGCCATCGGCATGGGCCGCTACGCCCTGGGCCAGGCGGTGTCCTACGCCAAGGAGCGCCAGGTCTGGAAGGCGCCGATCGGCGCCCACCAGGCCATCGCCCACCCCCTCGCCCAGGCCCACATCGAGCTGGAACTGGCCCGGCTGATGATGCGCAAGGCCGCCCTCCTCTACGACGCGGGTGACGACATCGGCGCAGGCGAGGCCGCCAACATGGCGAAGTACGCGGCGGGAGAGGCCTGCGTGAAGGCCGTGGACCAGGCCGTCCACACCCTCGGCGGCAACGGCCTCACCCGCGAGTTCGGCCTCGCCCAGCTCGTCACGGCCTCCCGCGTGGCCCGGATCGCCCCCGTCAGCCGGGAAATGATCCTGAACTACGTATCCCACCAGTCCCTGGGTCTCCCCAAGTCGTACTGACACACGCGATCCTGACGCCACCTTCCACCACTCCAGGGGGCACGCATGGTGTTTCACAGCGAGTACGCGGATGTCCGGGCCGTCCGTCTCCCCATCCACGAGGCCGTCCTCGGCCGGGCCGCCGCACACGGCGACACCCCGGCCCTGATCGACGGGGCCGGCGAGCTGACCCTCACGTACGCCCAGGTCGACACCTTCCACCGGCGGATCGCCGCCGGGCTCGCCGAGGCGGGCGTCGGCAAGGGCGACGTCCTCGCCCTGCACAGCCCCAACACCGTGCTGTTCCCGGTGGCGTTCTACGCCGCCACCCGGGCCGGCGCGTCCGTGACCACCGTGCATCCGCTGGCCACCCCTGAGGAGTTCGCCAAGCAGCTCCGCGACTCCGGCGCCCGCTGGATCGTCACCGTCTCCCCGCTCCTCGGTCCGGCCCGCCGGGCCGCCGAACTCGCGGGCGGGATCGAGGAGATATTCGTCTGCGACACGGCGCGGGGGCACCGCTCGCTGCAGTCGATGCTCGCCTCCACGGCGCCCGAGCCGCGGGTCGACATCGACCCCGACACCGACGTCGCCGCCCTGCCGTACTCCTCCGGCACCACCGGCGTCCCCAAGGGCGTGATGCTCACCCACACGTCCATCGCCACCAACCTCGCCCAGCTGGAGCCCTTCGTCCCGATGGGCCCCGGCGACCGGATCCTCGCCGTCCTGCCGTTCTTCCACATCTACGGCCTCACGGCGCTGATGAACGCCCCGCTGCGGCAGGGGGCCACCGTGGTGGTGCTGCCCCGCTTCGAGCTCGACCAGTTCCTCTCCGCCATCCAGAAGCACCGCATCAACGGCCTGTACGTCGCCCCGCCGATCGTCCTCGCCCTCGCCAAGCACCCGGCCGTCGCCGCCTACGACCTCTCCTCCCTGGAGTACATCGTCAGCGCCGCCGCACCGCTCGACGCCTCTCTCGCCGAGGCGTGCTCGGCGCGGCTGAAACTGCCGCCGGTCCGGCAGGCGTACGGCATGACGGAGCTGTCCCCGGGCACCCACGTCGTCCCGCTCGACGCCGTGGACCCGCCGCCCGGGGCCGTCGGCCGGCTGCTGCCCTCCACCGAGATGCGGATCCTTTCCCTCGACGACCCGGAGCAGGACGCCGAGCCGGGCGCGGAGGGCGAGGTCGCCATCCGGGGGCCGCAGGTCATGAAGGGGTACCTGGGCCGCCCCGACGCCACCGCGGCCATGATCGACGCCGACGGGTGGGTGCACACGGGCGACGTCGGCCGCGTCGACGAGGACGGCTGGCTGTTCGTGGTCGACCGGGTCAAGGAACTCATCAAGTACAAGGGCTTCCAGGTCGCCCCGGCCGAACTGGAGGCGCTGCTGCTCACGCACGACGGCGTCGCCGACGCGGCGGTGATCGGCGTGTACGACGAGGACGGCAACGAGGTCCCGAAGGCGTACGTCGTCCGGCAGCCGCACGCGGCGGGACTGACCGGCGAGGACATCATCGCGTTCGTGGCGGGGCAGGTTGCCCCGTACAAGAAGATCCGGCGGGTGGAGTTCGTCGACGGCGTGCCGAGGGCCGCGTCGGGGAAGATCCTGCGCCGCGAGTTGAGGGAGCGAGAAGGCTCATGACGCTGGTCTCCGTCGCCGAGGAACGCGGCATCACCACCCTGACCCTGGACTCTCCCGGGAACCGCAACGCGCTCTCGTCCGGCCTGGTCGCCGAGCTGGCCGAGGCGCTGGCCGCGTGCGGGAAGGATCCGCGCGTACGGGCGGTGGTGCTGACCCACTCCGGCTCCACCTTCAGCGCGGGCGCGGACCTGAAGGCGCCGCCCAACCCGTACACCTTCGTGGCGCTGCTGCGGCAGATCGTCGAGCTGCCCAAACCGGTGGTCGGCGTGGTGCGCGGGCACACCCGGGCGGGGGGTCTCGGGCTGCTGGGCGCCTGCGACCTGGTGGTGGCCTCGCCGGAGGCGGACTTCGCGCTGACAGAGGTACGGATCGGGGTCGCCCCGGCCGTCATCTCGCTGACCCTGCTGCCCAGGCTGGAGCCCCGGGCGGCGGCCCGCTACTACCTCACGGGCGAACGCTTCGGCGCGGCGGAGGCCGTCCGCGTCGGGCTCGTCACGGCGGGCGAGGAGGAGCTGGAACCGATCCTGGACGGGCTGCGCAGGGCCTCGCCCCAGGGCCTGGCCGAGTCCAAGCGCCTGGTCACGGCTACAGTCCTGGAGACCTTCGAGCAGCACGCGGAGGAGCTGGTGCAGCGCTCCGCGTCGCTGTTCGCCTCCGCCGAGGCGCGCGAAGGGATGACGGCATTCCTCGAACGACGGGACCCCGAATGGGCGCTGTGACCGCTCCCAAGCAGGACCGCAGCCGGGCCACCCGGCAGCGGCTCCTGGAGGCGGCGGTGTCCTGCCTGGCCGCACACGGCTGGGCGGGCTCCACCGTCTCCGCCGTGGCCGAGCGCGCGGGCGTCTCGCGCGGCGCGGCCCAGCACCACTTCCCGACCCGGGAGGACCTCTTCACGGCGGCCGTCGAGTACGTCGCCGAGGAACGCTCCCAGGCCCTGCGCACCCTCGCGGCCCGTGACCGCCGCGAGGTCGTCGTCGCCCTCGTGGACCTCTACACGGGACCGCTCTTCCGCGCCGCCCTCCACCTGTGGGTCGCCGCCTCCGACGAGGAGCAGCTGCGCGCCCGCGTCACGGACCTGGAGGCCCGCGTCGGCCGCGAGTCCCACCGCATCGCGGTCGAGCTCCTCGGCGCCGACGAGTCCCTGCCGGGCGTCCGCGAAACGGTCCAGGGCCTCCTGGACATGGCCCGCGGCCTCGGCCTCGCGACCCTCCTCTCGGACGACCGCGCCCGTCGGGAGCGGGTGGTGGCCCAGTGGGCGGAGCTGGTGGACAAGGCCCTCGGCTGAGCCGGGCCGGCCCGAGGGCCCGGTGGGCGGAGCTGGTGGACAAGGCCCTCGGCGGAGCCACCGGCCGGCCCGAGGGCCTTCCCGGGGGTGTCGGATGCCGCCCACCGCGCGCCTCCCGCACCGGTGGGTTCCGGCGGGCTTCCCGCGCGCCTTCCGAGCCGGGGGTTCCGGCGGGCTTCCCGCGCGCCTCCCGCACCGGTGGGTTCCGGCGGGCTTCCCGCGCGCCTTCCGAGCCGGGGGTTCCGGCGGGCTTCCCTCACCGCGGACGGCCGGCACCTGTGAGGGCCGCCACATACGCCCCGCGCCCCCCGCAGTACGCTGGTCGCATGCTTTCGCTCGTACGCCGTCGCCACGTGGACTTCCTCCGCGTCGCGAGCATGGGCTGTCGGCCGTCCGCCTGACCCCGGCACGCCCACCCCTCCCGGTCACCCGGCGGAGACCCCGCCCGGCCGGGCCCCCGTACACCCCACGCGGACGCACACCATGACCTACAGCTCCCAGCTCCCCATCGTCGACCTCGCCGCCGCCGACCGCGGCCCCCAGGCCCGGCGCCTGCTGCACGCGCAGCTCCACTCCGCCGCCCACGACGTCGGCTTCTTCCAGCTCGTCGGGCACGGCGTCACCCACGCCGAGACCCAGGCGCTCACCGCCGCCATGCGGGCCTTCTTCGCCCTGCCGGAGGCGGACCGGCACGCCATCGACACCACGTTCTCGCCGCACTTCCGCGGCTACACCCGGGTCGGCGACGAGCGCACCGGCGGCTCCCGCGACTGGCGCGACCAGCTCGACATCGGCGCCGAGCGGCCCGCTCACGTGCCCGGCCCGGACGAGGCCCCGTACTGGTGGCTCCAGGGGCCCAACCAGTGGCCCGCCACCCTTCCCGAGCTGCGCCTCGCCGCCCTGAACTGGGTCGAGCGCCTCAGCGGGGTCGCCGAGCGGCTGCTGCACGAGCTGCTCGCCTCCATCGGCGCGCCCGCCGGCTTCTACGACGACATCTTCGGCGCCCACGCCCACCCGCACCTCAAGCTGGTGCGCTACCCGGGCTCCGCCGACGACGGGGACGACCAGGGCGTCGGCGCCCACAAGGACTACGGCTTCCTCACCCTGCTCCTGCAGGACCACGTCGGCGGGCTCCAGGTGGAGCGCGAGGACGGCGTCTTCCACGACGTACCGCCGCTGCCCGGCGCCTTCGTCGTCAACCTCGGCGAACTCCTCGAAGTGGCGACGAACGGCTATCTCCTCGCCACCAACCACCGGGTCGTCTCCCCGCCGGCCGCGACGGAACGTTTCTCCGTCCCGTTCTTCTACAACCCGCGGCTCGACGCCCGGATCCGGCCGCTGGAGTTCCCGTACGCCGAGTCGGCGCCCGGGGTCACGGCCGACCCGGCGAACCCGCTGTTCGCCGAGTACGGCCGCAACGAGCTGAAGGGCAAACTGCGCGCCCACCCGCTGACCGCGGCCCGCCATCACGCGGGCCTGCTGACCGGCGGGAATCAGCCCGCGATGTCCTCGTAACCCTCGATCTCCCGCGGGCTGCGCTGGCCCGGGCCCGTGTAGCGCGCCGACGGGCGCACCAGCCGGCCCGTGCGCTTCTGCTCCAGGATGTGAGCCGACCAGCCGGCCGTACGGGCGCAGGTGAACATCGACGTGAACATGTGCGCCGGGACCTCGGCGAAGTCGAGCACGATCGCCGCCCAGAACTCCACGTTCGTCGCGAGGACGCGGTCCGGGCGGCGGTTGTGCAGCTCCTCGAGCGCCGCCTTCTCCAGCGCCTCCGCGACCTCGAAGCGCGGCGCGGCCAGCTCGCGCGCCGTACGGCGCAGGACGCGGGCGCGCGGGTCCTCGGCGCGGTAGACGCGGTGGCCGAAGCCCATCAGTCGCTCGCCCTTGTCCAGGGCCTGCTTGACGTACGCGGTGGCGTCGCCGGTCCGCTCGATCTCCTCGATCATGCCCAGGACGCGGGACGGGGCTCCGCCGTGCAGCGGTCCGGACATCGCGCCCACGGCGCCGCTCAGCGCCGCCGCCACGTCCGCGCCCGTCGAGGCGATCACGCGCGCGGTGAAGGTGGAGGCGTTCATGCCGTGCTCGGCGGCCGACGTCCAGTACGCGTCGACGGCCTGGACGTGCTTCGGGTCCGGCTCGCCGCGCCAGCGGATCATGAACCGCTCGACGACGGACTGCGCCTTGTCGATCTCGCTCTGCGGCACCATCGGCAGGCCCTGCCCGCGCGCCGACTGGGCGACGTACGACAGCGCCATGACGGCGGCCCGGGCGAGGTCGTCACGGGCCTGCTCGGCGTCGATGTCGAGCAGTGGTTTGAGGCCCCACACGGGGGCGAGCATCGCGAGCGCGGACTGGACGTCGACGCGGATGTCGCCGGAGTGCACGGGGATCGGGAACGGCTCGGCCGGCGGCAGACCGGGGTTGAACGCCCCGTCGACCAGCAGGCCCCAGACGTTGCCGAACGAGACGTTGCCGACCAGCTCCTCGATGTCGACGCCGCGGTACCGGAGAGCGCCGCCCTCCTTGTCGGGTTCGGCGATCTCCGTTTCGAACGCGACGACTCCCTCGAGTCCGGGTACGAAGTCGGACATCAGGCGGCTCCTCTATCGATGATCAATCATCCGTCGGGACGGGCATGGTCGGGAAGTAACAGTCATCCAGCCGAAGAGTCTGTACGGTTCCGATGATGCGGGGAAGCGTGACATCCGGCACACTGCGCCGATCCGGCGACGAAGGGTTAGCGCCGCGCGGTGCCGGGCAAACTGCGTCGCTACGGCAGGATGACCTTGTGACCGACGCTCTCGATCCCGCCGACATGCGCGAGCAGTACCGGACCCCGCGGCTCTCCGCGGCCGACCTCGCCCCCGAACCGATCGAACAGTTCGCGCGCTGGTTCAAGGAGACCGCCACCAGTCCGGCGATCCACGAGCCGAACGCCATGGTCGTCTCGACCGCCACGCCCGACGGCCGTCCCTCGTCGCGCACGGTGCTGCTCAAGCACTTCGACGAGGCCGGTTTCGTCTTCTACACCAACTACGGCTCCCGCAAGGGCGGCGAACTGGCCGCCAATCCGTACGTCTCGCTGCTCTTCCCCTGGCACCCCCTGGCCCGTCAGGTCATCGTCACCGGGCGGGCGGCCCGCACGGGCCGGGACGAGACCGTGGCGTACTTCCGCACCCGTCCGCACGGCTCGCAGCTCGGTGCCTGGGCCAGCCGGCAGTCCTCGGTGATCGAGTCGCGGGAGGAGCTCCTCACGCGCTACGCGGAGTTGGCCACGCGCTACCCGGAGCGCGAGCAGGTGCCGGTGCCGCCGGAGTGGGGCGGCTTCCGCGTCGTGCCGGAGACGGTGGAGTTCTGGCAGGGCCACGAGAACCGCCTGCACGACCGGCTGCGGTACGTGAGCGCGGGCGGGGACTGGCGGATCGAGCGCCTCTCGCCCTGACCCGGAGGCCGCCCGGGAACGCGGACGACCCGTGAGCCTTGGTCCCGTCCGCTCGAGTTCGGACGAGAGCCGGCCGGACTTACCGGCGGCCCACGGGTCGGGTGACTGCTGGGGTTTCGGCAGCGTGACCTGCCGAGGCACAGAGTGCGACGGCAGGCGTCAGCCCGCAGTCACCTCACGAGTCCGAAAAGAAACCATTTTTTCGGATCACCTCCTTTCGCGTGTACCCACACCTTAAGAACCGCGGAGCGAGGGCTCAAGTGTTTTTTCGGAGGGCCGTGCCGGAGGCGGCACCGGGAGTTCGCTTCCGGGGCGCAACGATTTCACGGAAGAGGGTGTGTCCTGCGTCACGTTCCAGTTGAATTGGCTGCGGGGCGTGCGGGTGCACGCGCGTACACCGTCCTGCCAGGGGGTCCGGGATGAGTGCTTCCACGAGCGAGACCGCGGAACGGGCGGCCGACGGGCACGGGCCCGGGGCGGATCTGCTCGCCGCGCTGCTGGACGGCATGGACGCGGCGCTCTGCGCCCTCGATGCCGACGGCACCGTCACGCACTGGAACCGTGAGGCCGAGCGGATCCTCGGCTGGTCGGCCGCCGAGGCTGTCGGGCGGCGCGGTTTCGACGGGTGGGCGGCGCGCAGCCCGGACGCGGCGGAGGCCCTCGCGCGGCTCATGGGAGCCATGGGAGCGCCGGGCCGGCAGGTGCACGAGTTCGCGTTACTCCGCAAGGACGGCGGCCGGGTGCTCGTCCGCACGCAGTCGGCGGGGGTGCGCGGGGCGGACGGCGCCCCGGCCGGGGTGTACTGCGCGTTCAGCGAGGTGCACGCGCAGATCGACCTGGAGCGGTCGATCGCGCTGAGCGAGGCGCTGTTCGACGACGCCTCCTGGGGTGTCGTCCTGGTCGACGTCGACCTGCGACCGACCGTCGTCAACGGGCAGGCGGCCCGGGCGATGGGCGTCGGGCCCAGGACCCCGCTCGGACGGCCGCTCGCCGAACTGCTCGTCCAGGGCGTCGAGGAGCTGGAGAGCGCGCTCCAGCACGTGCTGGCGGAGGGAGCGCCCCGGGCGGCGGCCGAGGTGTGGGTGACGCTCCGGGCGGCGGACGGCGAGCGCAGACGGTGCTGGCGCAACGCCTTCGTGCGGCTGTCGTCGCCGCTGGCGGAGGAGCCCGTGCCGCTGGGCGTGGGGTGGCTCTTCCAGGACGTGACCGAGGAGCGGCTGGCGGAGCAGGAGGCGAACCGGCTGCGCTTCCGCTACAGCCAGCTGCACCGCGCGGGCGCGGCGGCGGCGGAGTGCGAGGACCCGACGGAGGCGGCGACCGTGCTCCTGGACTTCGCCCTGGCCGGGTTCGCCGACCACGTGCTGGTCGACGTCACGGCGGGCGAGCGGCGCCTGGCCCGCGCGGTGGCCACCCCCGCGGGCGCCCCGGGCCCGGTCGCCCCGGTCGCGGGCGGCGGCGTCCCGCTCCGCTACCCCTCCGGCCACCCCGCCCTCCAGGCCCTCTCCCGTCAGGGCCCGATCCGCGCCTCGGCCCCCACACCCGCCGGAAGCTGGGCCACGGACCGCCACTGGCCGCAGGACGCGGCCCACTCGCTCTGCCTCCCCCTGCGCAGCCGCGGCCGCACGGTGGGCGTGGCGACCTTCCTCCGCTCCTCCTGCCGCCCCTCGTTCGAACGCCCGGACACGATATACGCGGAGACGGTGGGGGGCCGGGTGGCGGCGTACCTGGACCTGGCGGCGCTGGACACCACGGAGAGGTGAAGGGCCGGGCCCGCCCCTCGGGGCGGGCTGGGGACAACGCCGGAGCTCGTGTCGGTCACGTGTGCGATCATCACGTCACTTTCACGATGTCACCGCTCCGGGGGGAACGGGCATGCCCAAGTCACCAGATGCGGCGGGAAGACCCGCGCCGTACACCACGCTGTCCACCGCGGTGCTGTGCGCGCTGACAGTCCTGCTGTCCTTGCTGCTTCCGGCCGGAGCGGCCTCGGCGTCCGTCCCCGAGGCTCGGGCGATCGAGGCGTCGGCGGCCGAGGCTCCGGCGGTCACGGCGGCCGCCGCCCGGCCTTCGGCCGGCCCCGCGCCGGCCGGCCCCGCGTCGAAGGCGAAGAGGCCGGCCGCCACCGCTGCCACGGCCGACGCTCCGGCGGCGGACGACTGTTCCGTCCTCCCGCTCGCTCCGCTGGGTGACCCCGGCGAGGCGGTCGGGAAGGCCGCTCTCGGGCCCGAAGGCACCGCCTGTTTCACCTTCACCGCCGAACGGCCCGGTCTGCACCGCGTCCTGCTGGACGACCTGCACAACAACACCCGGGCCGTCGTCTTCGACGGCGAGACCGAGCTGGACTGCTACGACCACCGGTGGGGTTCGGGCTGGTGCGAGCTGCCCCGCTCCGGGGCGTTCACCGTGCGGCTCGTCAACGGCTCGGTCGACCCCGACGAGGCGCTCGTCGTCGTCATCCCCCTCGCCACCACCGCCGGCTGCCTCACCGCGACCGGCACCTCCTGGGACCGTGAGCCCGTGAAGGCGATGGTGCCCAGTCACATGGGCCTCGTCTGCCAGCCGTTCACCGGCAAGGCGGGCGAGCGGATCACCGTCGACTTCCGCACGACCAAGTACGGCGACGAGGTGGCCTGGATCACGGACGGGACCGGCCGGGACATCTGCGTGCGCGAGGAGGACGGCAGCGAGGGCTGTGTGCTGACCGGCGACGGCCCGTACCGCGTCCTCGGGCACGTCCGTCACGTCGAGGACGGATTCCCCGCCGAGTACACACTGACGATCCGCCGGCTGTCCGACCCGCAGGGGTGCGCCGCGGCGCCCCTCAACGCGTACGGCTCCGCGCCGGTGGAAGCGCCGTCGCCCACGGGTTGCAGGACCTTCACCGCTCCCGCGGCCGGCACGTACGACCTGTTCGGCGTCGCGGCGGGCCACGGTGAGCGCACCCGCCTCGAGGTGTACGACCACCAGGGCCGGACGGTCTGCGAGACCTGGTTGCTCTGTGAGCTCGCGGCGGATGTCGCGTACACCGTGGTGACCGACCGGCCCACCCTGATCCTCGACCGGGCCTCCACCACCGGTTGCGAGCCCGCCGCGCTCGGCGTCCTCGACGGATCCTTCGCGGCGCCGGGAGAGATCGACTGCGTGCGGCTGCCGATGCCCCAGGACGCCACGATCGCGATCATGACTCCGCTCGGCGGCCCCGAACCCCGTGCGGACGTCGTGGTGGTCGACGCGACCGGCACCACGCGGTGCGGTGACGACCGGCTCCTGCTGGGCACCTGTGCGCTGACGGGCCCCGCCCCGTACCGCGCGCTGATCTCCACCGACGACACCCTGCCGCCGACCGGTGCGTACAGGGCCGTCCTGCACCGCACGGACGTGCCGAGCACGTGTCCCGCGATCCCGGTCGGAGACTTCACCGCGCTGAGCCCTTCGGCCCGGGTCACAACCGGCGGAGGGGTCTTCTCGCACTGTCTGTCCATCCCGGCCGACGCCCACTCCATCGCGGAGAACCTCCAGATGCAGGCGGCACCGGGCACCTTGACCGCCGCGCAGCTCTCGGTCGTCGACGCCACCGGCAAGCAGATCTGTCAGCTCTGGTCCTCACTCGGCTCCTGGACCACCTGCCACCTCACCCCCGGTGTCGCGCACACCGTCCTCCTCGCCGGCCGGGACATCGCCGGGGATTACACCCTGACGCGCCGGGACGTCACCGCGACGGCCAAGGGCTGCCCGGCGGTCGCCGCGACTCCGGTGGGCGGAGCCTCCACGGGCGGCGAGATGGGCGCACCGGGGACGCTGCTGTGCCGTCAGGTCACCACCGAGGCCGCCGGGGACACCCTGCACCTCAACGTCCGGGACCCGCTCGGCACGGCGAACATCCTCGCCTACGGCGCCGACGGCAACGCCCCCACCTGCGGCTACCGGAACAAGGCCTGTGCGGTGACGGGTTCGACGCGCTACCAGGTCCTCATCACCGTGCCGCCGCACCTGAAGGCCGCCGGGTCCTACCGTCTCGACGCCCTGCGGATTGCTACGCCGTCCGGCCCCGCTCCGGAGTGCGTGAAGGTCCCGAACATCAGCTACGGCTACGGTCCGATCACCGGCACCCTGGACGAGCAGCACACCGCTGTCTGCCGGGTGCTGCCCACCGCGCACAGGGACCGCCTCGACGTCAAGGTGAGTGACACCTCCGGTGCCACGGACCTCGCGGTGCCCGCGCTGTACACCGCCGCACTCGACAACCGCTGCAACGCGGCCTCCGCCGGATACCAGTGCTACCTGAACGAGCCGGCCCCGCCGGTCTCGTCACCGTCGACCTTCGTGCTGGGGCTCCCCGAGAAGGCGTCCAGGACGGACTTCAGCGCGAGGCTGGACTGCTCGTCGTTCCTGTGCGGCACCGAGGTGGTGTCCGTCACGTCGCTCTCTCCGGGATCCGCCGAGAGCGGCAGGATCGCCACTCTGACCGTGAAAGGCACGGCACTCCGTCTGCGCGACGAGGTGAGACTGTTCGGCGGCCCGGCTCCCCTGACGGCCACGACCGTCTCGGTCTCCGAGGACGCCCGCACCCTGACGGCGACGGTGGACCTCCGCAACGCTCCCGTGGGCACCTGGAGCGCGTCCGTCATCGCCGGCGGCATGCAGTACGCGCGCGGCTCGCTGACGGTGACACCGCGAACGGCCGACGGCTCCACGTACAAGCCCCTCACCCCCACGCGCCTGATGGACACCCGCATCGGGCTCGGCGTGCCGAAGGCGAAGGTCGGTCCCGGTGGGACGGTCACCCTTCAGGCGGCCGGTGCGGCGGGGATTCCGGCGAGCGGGGTGACGGCGGTCGTGCTGAACGTGACCGCGACCGCCCCGACCGCCGCCGGTTTCGTGTCCGTGTACCCGGACGGTACGGCCCGGACGAGCGCGTCGAACCTGAACTTCTCGGCGGGGCAGACGATCCCGAACCTGGTGGTCGTGCCCGTCGTGAACGGGAAGGTGAGTTTCTACAACCGCGCGGGCGCGGTCGACCTGCTGGCCGACGTCGCCGGGTACTTCACCACCGACGGGACGGGCTCCACGTACAAGCCGATCACGCCGACCCGGCTCATGGACACCCGGGCGGGGATCGGGGTGCCGAAGGCGAAGGTCGGTCCCGGTGGGACGGTCACCCTTCAGGCGGCCGGTGCGGCGGGGATTCCGGCGAGCGGGGTGACGGCCGTGGTCCTGAACGTGACCGCGACGAACCCGACGGCGGCGGGCTTCGTGTCGGTCCACCCGGACGGTACGGCCCGCACGAGCGCGTCGAACCTGAACTTCTCGGCCGGGCAGACGATCCCGAACCTGGTGGTCGTCCCGGTGGTGAACGGGAAGGTCGGCTTCTTCAACAAGGCGGGCTCGGTCGACCTGCTGGCCGACGTCGCCGGGTACTTCACCACCGACGGGACGGGCTCCGGGTACGAGCCGGTCACGCCCACCCGGCTGATGGACACCCGGACCGGGCTCGGGGTCCCGCAGGCCAAGGTGGGAGCGGCCAAGACCGTCACCCTCCAGGTGGCCGGCGTGAGCGGTATTCCGGCCGGGGTCACGGCGGTCGTGCTGAACGTGACCGCGACGAACCCGACGGCGACGGGCTTCGTGTCCGTGTACCCGGACGGTACGACCCGCACGAGCGCGTCGAACCTCAACTTCACCGCCGGGACGACCATCCCCAACCTGGTGATCGTCCCGGTCGTCAACGGCAAGGTCGGTTTCTACAACCACGCCGGCTCGGTCGACCTGCTGGCCGACATCGCGGGCTACTACACCGGATAGCCGGCCGGAGGCGACGAGAAGTGGCTCGGGGGCCGCGGCGGAAGTTCGCCGCGGCCCCCCGGGTCGTTCGGCCGGGCTGCGCCCGCAGCGCCGACGTCGGGGGAAAAGACATCCGGAAATCTCGTACGGCGATGTCGAGAACCCGCGTCCCGCTCCGTCCCCGGGGTGAGCGCGACCAGAATGGTCCGCACCGGATGCGAGGAGAACGACCATGGCCAAGTACCTGCTTCTCAAGCACTACCGCGGCGCGCCGGCCCCGGCCAACGACGTGCCCATGGACCGGTGGACGCCCGAGGAGATCTCGGCGCACATGCGGTACATGGGCGACTTCGCGGCCCGGCTGGAGAAGACGGGCGAGTTCGTCGACGGGCAGGCGCTCGCCCCGGAGGGCACGTGGGTCCGCTACGACGGCGAGGGGCGCCCGCCCGTCACCGACGGCCCGTTCGCCGAGACGAAGGACCTCATCGCCGGCTGGATGGTGATCGACGTGGACGGCTACGACCGCGCCGTCGAGCTGGCCGGCGAGCTGTCGGCCGCCCCCGGGGCGGGCGGGAAGCCGATCCACGAGTGGCTGGAGCTGCGCCCGTTCCTGACCGCGCCCCCCACCATCACGGAGTGACCCTCCGGTGACGCAGATGGACGAGGCCCTGCTGAGGAGCCTCACGCCGAGCGTCCTCGCCGTCCTCGTCCGCCGCGGAGCCGACTTCGCGGCGGCCGAGGACGCCGTGCAGGACGCGCTCGTCGAGGCGGTCCGCGTCTGGCCGGCCGGACAGCCGCGGGACCCGAAGGGCTGGCTCGTCACCGTGGCCTGGCGCCGGTTCCTCGACGCGACCCGCTCGGAGGCCGCCCGCCGACGGCGCGAGGTACGCGTCGAGGAGGAGCCGGCGCCCGGACCCGCGCCGGCGGTGGACGACACGCTCCAGCTCTACTTCCTGTGCGCCCACCCGTCCCTGACGCCGTCGTCCGCGGTCGCGCTCACGCTGCGCGCCGTGGGAGGGCTCACCACCCGCCAGATCGCGCGGGCCTACCTCGTGCCCGAGGCGACCATGGCGCAGCGCATCAGCCGTGCCAAGCGCACCGTCTCCGGCGTGCGGTTCGACCGGCCCGGCGACGTCGCCACCGTGCTGCGCGTCCTCTACCTGGTCTTCAACGAGGGCTACTCCGGCGACGTCGACCTCGCCGCGGAGGCCATCCGGCTCACCCGCCGGCTCGCGGCCACGATCGACCACCCGGAGGTGGCCGGGCTGCTCGCCCTCATGCTGCTGCACCACGCCCGGCGCGCCTCCAGGACCGGCCCCGACGGCGGCCTGGTGCCGCTCGCCGAGCAGGACCGAAGCCGGTGGGACACGGCGTCGATCGCCGAGGGCGTCGAGATCCTTCAGGCGGCCCTGGCCCGCGACCGACTGGGCGAGTTCCAGGCCCAGGCCGCCATCGCTGCGCTCCACGCCGACGCGCCCACCGCGGAGGAGACCGACTGGGTGCAGATCGTCGAGTGGTACGACGAGCTCGCGCGCCTGACCGACAGCCCGGTCGTCCGGCTCAACCGCGCCGTGGCCGTCGGCGAGGCCGACGGACCGCGGGCGGGTCTGGCGGCGCTCGCGGCGCTGGACGACTCCCTGCCCCGCCACGCCGCGGCGGCGGCGTTCCTCCACGAGCGCGACGGCGACCCGGTGACGGCGGCGCGGCTCTACGCCGAGGCCGCCCGGAAGGCGACCAGCCTCGCCGAGCGCGACCACCTGACGCGTCAGGCCGCCCGGCTCAACTCCCGCCCGCACCCCTGACCCGCCACGCCCGCCGGGGCCCGGCCGGCCGTCGAAGGACGCACGAGCGTGCGTGCGGGGCGTCGCGGCCCAGGCGAGAGGTGACGGACACGTCCTAGTGACGGAAGAAGATCCGGTCCCCGTACTCCGTCATCACGCGTCCGTTCCATTCGTGCCCGCCGTCCACGTTCCCCGAGCGCAGGAGCGGCGGCTCGATGCCCAGGCGGACCAGCTCCTCGGCCGCCGCGGCCATCGTGGCCTGCATCAGGGCGCTCGTGACGACCGTGGACGCCGGGGCGAAGGGGGCCTCGATGGCGGGGTGGGTCAGCTCGGCGTCGCCGATGGCGATCTTCGAGTCGAGGACGATGTCGCAGTGGTCCTTGAGGTACGTCCCCGAGACGTGCCGCGACTTCGTCTCCGTCGCGTACGCCACCGAGGTCACGCCGATCACCGTCAGGCCGAGCGCCCGCGCGTTCATCGCCATCTCGACGGGCAGGGCGTTGCGGCCGGAGAGGGAGACGATGATCAGGACGTCGCCCGCCCTGGCGGGGGAGGAGTCGAGGACCGCGCCGGCGAGGCCGTCCACGCGCTCCAGGGCCGAGCCGAGGGTGGCGGGCATGACGTCGACGCCGACGACGCCGGGCACCGCCAGCAGGTTCATCAGGGCGAGGCCGCCCGCGCGGTAGACGACGTCCTGGGCGGCCAGCGAGGAGTGGCCCGCGCCGAAGGCGAAGAGGCGCCCGCCCGCGGCGACGGCCTCGGCGATGGCGGTGCCGGCCGCGGCGATCTCCCCGGCGTCCTCGTCGCGGACCCGCTGGAGGAGGCCGATCGCGGCGTCGAAGAACTGTCCGGCCAGCTTGCTCTCGCCCGCGCTGTCGCCCATTCCCGAAGCTCCTTGTCGTCGTGTCGCGGATCACGTTGCGGTCTGGACCATTGCGCTGTCAATACCGCCTGCCCTCGGCGAGGCACGGTTGTCGGCGCGATGCGTCAGAATTGGTGCAGGGCCAGCGCACGACTCATCGAGGGGCACGTATGTCCGGACTGATCGACACAACGGAGATGTA
Source organism: Streptomyces sp. NPDC036822 (assembly GCF_055609145.1). Taxonomy (NCBI): domain Bacteria; kingdom Bacillati; phylum Actinomycetota; class Actinomycetes; order Kitasatosporales; family Streptomycetaceae; genus Streptomyces; species Streptomyces sp. NPDC036822. Next base: position 278,911 of record NZ_JBVJPY010000006.1, on the reverse strand, counting down.
TCTCCGCACCATCCTCGAGCTTGAGGAGGAAGGTGTGGTCCCTATGCGCGCCCGGATCGCCGAGCGGCTCGACCAGAGCGGCCCGACGGTGAGCCAGACGGTGGCCCGGATGGAGCGCGACGGTCTGGTGACCGTCGCCGGCGACCGTCACCTGGAGCTGACGGAGGAGGGCCGCCGCCTGGCGACGCGCGTGATGCGCAAGCACCGCCTCGCCGAGTGCCTGCTCGTCGACGTGATCGGCCTGGAGTGGGAGCAGGTGCACGCCGAGGCGTGCCGCTGGGAGCACGTGATGAGCGAGGCCGTGGAGCGGCGCGTCCTGGAGCTCCTGCGGCACCCGACGGAGTCGCCGTACGGCAACCCCATCCCGGGCCTCGAGGAGCTGGGCGAGAAGGCCGAGGCGGAGGCCTTCCTGGACGACTCGATGGTCTCGCTGGCCGACCTGGACGCGGGCCTGGAGGGCAAGACGGTGATCGTCCGCCGGATCGGCGAGCCGATCCAGACGGACGCCCAGCTGATGTACACGTTGCGCCGGGCGGGCGTGCAGCCCGGTTCGGTGGTCAGCGTGACGGAGTCCGCCGGCGGGGTCCTGGTCGGCAGCAGCGGTGAGGCGGCCGAGCTGGACGCGGACGTCGCGGCGCACGTCTTCGTCGCCAAGAGGTAGCCGGACCGAGCGGCCGGACCGCTCCGGCCGCCTGCCGGCCGCCCCGCCGGGCCCGAGGCCTGGCGGGCCTCGGGCCCGGCAGGGTCCCGCCCGACGCCCGCCACGACCGACCGAACCCGAACCGCCCGGCACCCGACGGCCTCTCGGCCCGCGCCCGACGAGTGGCCGTCCGAGCGCCTTCCCGATCCCGTCATCCGATTTACGTCGGATTCGCCACGCCCGCTCCTTCGGCGTGCCACGCTGGGTTCAGCCGTGCGAGGCCGGGAGGGGTGTGCGGATGAGGGTGCCGGGGGCGGTGCGACGAAAGACAGAGGGCCCCGGCGCCCATGGGCGCCGGGGCCTGTCCTCCCCTGTGCTGACCCGGAGCCCCGAGCTCCCAGGGTCATTCCCCTCGGACCGTTTTCCCCGAGCGGTCCGCCTCCCGCTGAAGATCTCCCCTCGGCGGCGCGCGTCAATCCTTGAGTGCCGTCACTCGAACGAGGGGTGTTACGCGGCAGACCCTCATTTTCGAATATAGGTTCGATACTCTGGCGGGGTTCGACACGCTCGATGGGAAAGAAGGGGGTGCCAGGAACATGGTGCGACGTCTCGACGTCACCGGAGCCGCCGGCGTACGCCTGGCTGCCTGGGAGTTCACGGAGGAGCGGGTGCCGGGGGTCAGGCGGGAACGCGCGCCGGGCGCCGCCGCGTCCGGAGTGTTACTCCTCCACGGCCTGATGGGCCGTGCCTCCCACTGGGCGCCCACCGCCGGCTGGCTCGCGGGCCGGCACCGCGCCGTCGCCCTCGACCAGCGGGGCCACGGCGCCAGCGACAGGCCCCCGGCGGGCCCCTACACGCGCGAGGCGTACGTCGCCGACGCGGTCGCCGCCGTCGAGCAGCTCGACCTCGGTCCCGTGACCCTCATCGGCCACTCCATGGGCGCCCTCACCGCCTGGCAGGTCGCCGCCGAACACCCCGAGCTGGTCCGCGCCCTGATCATCTGTGACATGCGGGCCTCGGCCCTCGGGGCCGCCTCGCAGCGGGAGTGGCAGGACTGGTTCCGCCGCTGGCCGCTCCCCTTCGCCTCGCTCGCCGCCGTGCGCCAGTGGTTCGGCGAGGACGATCCGTGGGTCGAGCGCCCGAACCCCGGTCGCGGCGAGTTCTTCGCCGAGGTGATGACCGAGCGCCCCGACGGCTGGTATCCGGTCTTCGATCCGGCCCAGATGCTGATCTCCCGCGAGACCTGGGTCCACGACGCCCACTGGGAGTCGCTCGCCCAGGTCCGCTGCCCGACCCTCGTGGTGCGCGGCCTGGACGGCGAACTGGGCCGCGCGGAGGCCCAGGAAATGGTCCGCGTCCTGCCCCACGGCGCCTATGCCGAGATCCCGGACGCCGGCCACCTCCTGCACTACGACCACCCCGAGGCCTGGCGGGACGCGATCGAGCCGTTCCTCAACGGCGTGCTGACGTCCTGACGGTCGCGCGGGCCGGCGGTTTCCCGGCCCCGCGGGCGGCCGCCCCGGGCGCCCGCGGGGCGCTCGTCGGGGCGGCGGCGGCGCGCGCACGAGGCCGGGCCGTGTTGGAGGGCTCGCGGCGTGGCCGGGGTCAGAACGAGAAGACCGTGCCCCGGGCCATGCCGACGTTCATCTCGCACTCGTTGCCGTAGGTGGCGGACCAGCTGACCCGCTTGCCCTTCCAGACGCCGTCACCGGTCACCGTGACCGGGTCCCAGATGCGCGTACAGGGGGCGCTGCCGGCCCACATGGTGGTCAGCCGGGCCAGGTCGCCGTCGACGGTCTCCAGCTCCGCGCAGGCCGCCTTGGGCGCGGGGTGGGTGCCGCCGGCGCGCGGGGCGCAGTTCAGGGTCACCGCCCTCGCGATCGACGCCGTTGCGGCGTCCTCGCCGTGACCGACCGTCAGCACCAGCGCCGACGGCGCGTACAGGCCCGCGGGCGCGGCGGGCGCGGCCTGGGCGGCGCCGGTGGACGCCGTGCCGACGAGGGCGAGGCCGGTGACGACGGCGGCGGGGAGAGCGGCTTTACGGAGGTAACGCACGGGATGTATCCCTTCGGAGGGTTTGGGTTGGTGCGATTGCGTTCCGGAGTCTTGTCGACGCGGTGGGTGATCGCACATCGCCCGTCCCTTTCCGGCCGTATACGGCCGTGTACACGTATCACCGACTGAACGATCGGTCGTTCGGGCAGTTCGAAAGGGGTGCGACAGTCGTTCGAGCGGGGGCGGGGAGGGGCGGAGCGCTCAGTGGTACAACCGCGAACGACCCTCTGGCCTGCGGCAACGCGAAATTGGTTCGTCTTTGCAGCACTTGTGACGGTGCGGGGTCGACCGGAACATTCCGTTCGACCCCGCACCGTATGGGGGATCAGGCCCTGCTGACCGCTGTGAGGATCTCCGGCAGCCGCGCCGCCGTCCGCGAGGCCGCCAGCCTCACGCCGACCCGGACGAGCAGCGCGCCGTAGAGCGCGCCGACCGGGAGCAGGAGCCAGAGCAGGGAATGCGGGCCGGCGGCGTGGAGGTAGATCGTCGCCCCGATCAGCGGGGCGCACAGCAGCGCTCCCGCGAACATGCCGCCGAAGATCGACAGCCAGGCGAGGCCGCCCTGCCCCGGGGCCACGTTCTTGAAGGCGCCGTCCTGCGGGATCGAGTACGGGAAGACCGCCGACGTCACCGCCCCGGTCCCGGTCATCGCGCCCAGCAGGGCCAGAGCCAGCCCCAGGACCTCCGGCAGCGCCGGCCAGTCGCCGAGCACCGCCACCGTCGCCACCGTCACCAGGACCGTGAACGGGAGGGTGACCAGCAGCAGTGCCAGCGCCCGCGCCCGGAGTTCGGCGTAGGCGTCCGCCGGCGTCGAGATCGTCTGGGCGACCATCCAGAACGCCGAGGTGTCCTGCCCGAACTGGTTGTACATCTGGAGGCCGAGCATCCCGGAGGCGAAGCACGCCAGGTAGACCGAGCCCGTTCCCTGGACGGCGTTGAACAGCGGCACGATCGCCCCGACCGCCAGCGAGGACACCCAGGCCGCCTTCGTCTTCGGGTCCCGCCACATGTAGCGCAGGCCGCGCTCCATCACCGTGCCCGTACGGCCGCCCGGCAGCAGCCGCGCCAGCCGGCCCCTGCCGCCCGTGTCGCCCGCGGTCGCGCCGCCCGCCGCGCCGATCGTCGACCCGTCAGGCGCCGTCATCAGCGTGACCAGGCTCCGCTGCCACCAGAGGAGGAGCGCGCCGAGGACGAGCAGCGTCACCCCCAACTGCCCCGCGGCCACGCCGTGATCGCCCTCGCTCGCCGCGTCGACGGCCGCGATCGCCGAGGCCGGCGGCAGCCAGCCGACGACGGCGGCGGCCGGTTCGAGCGAGGACAGGCCGCCGGCCTGCCCCAGCCGCTGCGCGCCGAAGTTGACGAACTGGATCCCGACAGCGATCAGCAGACCGCTCAGCACCGCGAGATCGCGGCCCTTGCGCGAGGTCAGCATCCGTACGTTGGCCGCCGCGACCGCCCGCGACAGCGCCACGCACACCAGCACCGTCAGCGGCACGGCCACCACCGCCACCACCACGCCCGCCGCGCCCCGCGCCAGGGCGAGGGCGGCGCCGACCGCCATGCACAGGGTGAACGCGGGGCCGATGCCGATCAGCGAGGCGACGAGCAGTGCCCGCACCAGCGGCCGGGGCCGCAGCGGCAGCATCACGAGCCGCGAGGGGTCGAGGGTCTCGTCACCACCCGACGCGAACAGCGGCATCACCGCCCAGGAGAGGGCCAGGACGCCGATCAGCAGCACGGCGACGAGGTCGGCGTCCGCGCTGCCCCGCATCAGCACGAAGGCCAGGAGTATCACCGCGGCCACGACGGCGGCGCAGACCATCGAGGCGATGTACGCGGCGGTCCGGCCCGCCGACTGCCGCAGCCCGTTGCGCAGCAGTGCCCACTTGAGCCGGACGAGGACGGCCGTGAGGGAGGGCACGGCCGAGGAGGAGGGGGAGGAGGGTGCCGGAGCGGCGGTGGTGGTCATCGGGCCGTACCACCGCCGCTGTGACCACCGCTGCCGTGACCGCCGCCGCCCAGCCAGTCCAGCGACTCGCCGGTGTCCCGCCCGTGCGCCCCGACCAGTTCCAGGAACGCGGCCTGCAGGGACGGCGCCTCGCCCCGTACGTCCGCGAGCGGACCCTGCGCGCGGATCCGGCCGGCGGCCATGACGGCGACCCAGTCGCAGAGCGACTCCACCAGTTCCATCACATGGCTGGAGAAGACGACGGTCGCGCCCGACGCGGTGTACCGCTCCAGGACACCCCGAATGGTTCGCGCGGAGACCGGGTCGACCCCCTCGAACGGCTCGTCGAGGAAGAGCACCTCGGGGTTGTGCAGCAGGGCCGCCGCGAGGCCGATCTTCTTGCGCATACCGGTGGAGTAGTCCACGACCAGCTTGTGCTGGGCGCCCGCCAGATCCAGGACGTCGAGCAGCTGAGTGGCCCGCTTGTCCACCTCCGCGCCGGGCAGCCCCCGCAGCCGGCCGGTGTACGCGAGGAGTTCACGGCCCGAGAGCCGCTCGAAGAGGCGCAGCCCCTCCGGCAGGATGCCGATCCGCGCCTTGACCCGGGCCACCGACTCCGGGTCGGCCCAGACGTCGTGCCCACCGACGAGGACCCGCCCCTGGTCGGGCCGCAGCAACCCGGTGATCATGGAGAGCGTGGTCGTCTTGCCGGCGCCGTTCGGCCCGACGAGACCGATGAACCTGCCCGCGGGGAGAACGAGGTCGACGCCGTTCACCGCGATCTGCGGGCCGAAACGCTTCCACAGCCCCTCGACGCGAACGGCGGGCGTCGCACCGCTGTCCGGTGCGCTGCCCGCCTCTTCGAACGCTTCGTCACATGCCTGGTCAGGCATCTTTCTTCAACCCCTCGGTCGTCCCCGTGCGATAGGGGGGACAACCTTACGGGGGCGGCTCTACGGCCGGCCCGTCACGAGTGACGGGCCCTCGCCGCCGCCGCTTCCCGGCCGCACGCGTAGGCGAGCGGGCTGATCAGCTCCTCCGCGTCGGGAAGCCAGCGGTTGGCCGGAGTGGGCCGCCGCGCCCACTGCACGGCGCCGTGCCCGCCGACGCGGGTGGGCGGCGCCGCCACGTAGTGCCCTTCGCCGCGCGTGACCAGGTCGATCGAGGCCGGGGCCCAGCCCAGCTTGCGGACCAGGTCCGGCACCTTCGTGGCGGCCCCGGGCAGGACGAAGAAGTACATCCGGCGGTCCGGGGTGCAGGTCACCGGGCCGAGCGTCAGCTCCATGCGCTCCATCCGGGCCAGCGCCAGGAAACCGGCCGCCTCGGGCACGTCGATCGCGTCGAAGGTGCGGCCGGTCGGCAGCAGGATCGACGCCTTGGGCTGCTTCGACCACATCCGCCGCGCCCCGACGGCGCTGCCGGTCGCCTGGGTCGACCAGTCGGGCCGTGCCGGGTGGGCGCCCGGCGAGACGCAGCTCTCGACGCCGCAGGAGCAGCGCTCCCTGCCCTCCGCGGCTTCCAGCCAGGTCCCGGGGAACACGTCCCAGTGCCGCTCTTCCGCGTACCGCACGGCGCAGTCCAGCAGCTGCTCGCCTCGCTGCTTGGGGATGTGTGCGGCTTCCGTGACTCCGATGGTCTCTTCCACGGTGAACTCAACTGCCGCCGTCACCTGGAGTTACGGGCAGCACGGAAGAGCGGTGTGGAGCATCGATCCTGCATACGGGGCGCATGGGTGCACGGGCGGGGGCGCGCGTGGGGCCGGGGAGCGGTGGCGGGGTAGCCAGCATCGGGGGTGTCGGCGCGAGCAACCGATGCGTCCGGTTTCGCGTGTTCACATCGGCATTGACCGGATATCCGTCGGGCAGTGATCAGTTCACTTCAGTCGGGCTCGACCGATCACCGACTGGATCCACCGATCACGACCGGCCTCAGGGGGTTTGTCATGGCAGCCAGGCCACTCGTTGCCCGTCAGCCGAACGAACGGCTGCAGGCGCTCATCCAGGAAGCCGGGTGCTCCAACGCCGGCCTCGCCCGCAGAGTGAACATGGTCGGGGCCGAACGCGGCCTGGACCTGCGGTACGACAAGACGTCCGTGGCGCGCTGGTTGCGCGGCCAGCAGCCGCGCGGCCGGGCACCGGGAGTCATCGCCGAGGCGCTGGGCCGCAAGCTGGGGCGGACGGTCACGATCGACGAGATCGGGATGGCGAACGGCAGGAACCTGGCGGGCGGCGTGGGGCTCCAGTTCGCGCCGACCGTCCTCGGCGCGATCGAGCAGGTCTGCGAGCTGTGGCGCAGTGACGTGGGCCGCAGGGACTTCCTGTCGGGTTCGACGGTGGCGGCCTCCGCGCTGGTGGAGCCGAGCAGGGACTGGCTGATCAGCGTCGCGGACGCGCAGGTGGCCCGGTCGGGCGGGGGCCGGGTCGGTGCCGCGGACGTGGCGGCGGTCCGTGCCATGACGAGCGCCCTGGTCGACCTGGACCGCCGGTTCGGCAGCGGGCACGTGCGGCCGGTGGTGGTGCACTACCTCAACAGCGTGGTGTCGGGACTGCTTTCGGGGTCGTACAAGGAAGCGGTGGGGCGGGAGCTGTTCGGGGCGGTCGCGCGGCTGACGGAGCTGGCCGGGTACATGGCCGTGGACACCGGGCAGCCGGGTCTGGCCCAGCGGTACTACATCCAGGCGCTGCGGCTCGCGCAGGCCGCGGGGGACCGCGGTTACGGCGGCTATGTGCTGGCGGCCTCGATGAGCCACCTGGCGGCGCAGCTCGGGACGCCGCGCGAGATCGCGCAGTTGGCACGGGCGGCGCAGGAGGGCACGCGGGGGCGCGTGACGCCGAGGGCGGAGGCGATGTTCTACGCGGCGGAGGCGCGCGGGCACGCCCTGCTCGGGGACGTCCGTTCCTTCGAGGTGGTGGCGGGGCGGGCGGTGCGCGCGCTGGAGCAGTGCGATCCGGAGTCGGGGGACGACCCTGCCTGGATCGCGCACTTCGACCACGCCTACCTCTCGGACGAACTGGCGCACTGCTACCGGGATCTGGACCGGCCGACGGAGGCGGCCAGGGCGGCGGAGGACTCGCTGAGCGGGCACCCGGAGACGCGGGCGCGGCGGCGGGCGATCGGCCTGGTGCTGCTGGCGTCGGCGCAGCTCCAGCACCGGGAGGTGGAGCAGGCGTGCGACACGGGCTCGCGGGCGGTCGAGCTGCTGGCCACGCTGCGGTCCTCGCGGGGCGCGGACTATCTGGACGACCTCAAGGACCGCTTCGAGCCGTTCGCCCGGGAGCCCGCGGTACGGGAGTTCGGGGCGCGCCTGGAGATGCTCGCGGCGTGACGCCCGCGGTATGACGGGGGAGGGGGCGCCGGGGCGCGCGGGGAGCGTGGGGGCTTTGTAGCGGGTCTCACACGCGTGTGCGGACCGCCGGGCGTACCCGGTAGCGTGGGCCGACGATTCCGTAGGTCCATCAGTAGGAGTCCCGGTGACGCAAAGCGGACAGGGTCCGGAGCCGCAGTATCCGCCGGCGGTACGGCCCGCGCACGAAGGTGTCGTGCTGCCCGCAGAAGGCAGCACGGACGGTGGGCCGGCCGCGGGTCCGGCCGGCGGTCAGCCGTGGGGCGGCTCCTGGGGCCCCGGTGGCGGCCGGCAGGGCGGCGGGCAGCCCCTGCCGCCCGCGCAGCCGCTGCCGCCGGAGACGGTGCCGGGCGGGGGCGCGGACATGCAGGCCACCCAGTACATCGCCCCGGTCCCGCCGCAGGCCGGACAGCCGGGCCCGATGCCGGGCGCCTCGCCGGGACAGGCCGCGGGGTACGGGCCGGGTTCCGCGCCGGGAGCCATGCCCGGGGCGATACCGGGGGCCCACCCGCAGCAGCCGTCGTCTCCCCTTCCGCCGCAGGGTGGCTACGGCTATCCGCAGGCGGGTGCGGGGCCCGGGACCGAGGGGCGGGGACAGCAGCCGTCGTCGCCTCTGCCGCCGCAGGGTGGCTACGGCTATCCGCAGGCGGGTGCGGGGCCCGGGACCGAGGGGCGGGGGCAGCAGGCGTCGTCTCCCCTTCCGCTGCAGGGTGGCTACGGCTATCCGCAGGCCGCTCCCGGGCACGCCGCGGACATGCAGGCGACCCAGCACATCCCGCCGGTCGCCTCCCAGGGGGGCGGGTCGGACACGCAGTTCCTCGGAACGGGGCCGCTGCACCAGCAGCCGGCCGGGGCCTCCGACGCGACGCAGTACATCGCTCCCGTGCCCTCGATGCCCGGTGAGCGTCAGCCGCCGGCCGAGTTCGACAACCTCTTCCGCAGCGACGCGACGCAGCACCTGCCGCAGCCGCCGCAGCACCACCAGGCCCAGCAGCCGCCGCAGCACCAGCACCAGCCGCCGTACGGAAACCAGCCGCCGGCCCCCCAGGGGCCGCAGCCCCCGCAGCCCTACGGCTTCCAGGACGCCTACTACGACGGTGACGACGAGCCCGCGCCGCGCCGGAAGTCGCCGGTCGGGCTGATCGCCGCCGTCGTCGTCGGCTGCGCGATCGTCGGGCTGGGCGCAGGGGCGCTGCTCAGCGGCGGGGACGACGACAAGGACAAGAAGCCCGGCCAGAACGTGGCCGCCAGTTCGGGCGCACCGTCCACCGGGCCGTCCGACAAGCCGGCCGACCCCGCCGAACCGCAGGCCCAGGCGCTCGACAAGCTGCTCGCGGACAGCAACAACAGCCGGGACGCGGTGATCCGCTCGGTCGAGTCGATCAAGCAGTGCAAGAACCTCGACCAGGCGGCCACCGACCTGAAGGGCGCCGCCGCGCAGCGCCGGGACCTGGTGACGCGCCTGGAGGGCCTGTCCGTCGACAAGCTGCCGGACAACGCGGCGCTGACCGCGGCCCTCACCAAGGCGTGGCAGGCGTCGGCGTCCGCCGACGACCACTACGCCGCCTGGGCCGTGCAGGCCAAGAGCAAGAAGGTGTGCAAGGGCGGCAAGGCCCGGAGCACCAGCCAGACGGTCGAGGCGACCAAGAAGAGCGGCGAGGCCACGACCGCCAAGCGCGAGGCGGCCGGGCTGTGGAACCCGACCGCCAAGAAGTACGGACTGTCGCAGCGGACGCCGACCCAGCTCTAGGAGCCGGGGCCCGACCCGGCTCCAGGAGCCGGGCCGGGCGGCGGGCCGCCGGTCACGGGGCGCTGAGGACCGTCTCGCCGACGTCGACGAAGCCGGGCTTCTGCGCCACGAGCCGCCCCTGGCGGACCACTTGGAACGTCACCTCGTGGTTGACGATCCGGGGGAAGCCGGGGGCGCCGAGCATGTCCTCGTAGTGCCAGCGCAGTTCGGGCGTGAGGCCGCCGGTGTCGATCCGCACCCCCTGGTCCAGGGCGTGCGAGACGGCGGGCGCGGTGATCGAGTCGCTGTCGAGGGACTCGATCACCTGCTTCAGGACGGTGTACGCGATCCAGGTCGTCTGCACGCCCGCGTCGGAGGGGTCCACGCGGTTGTCGGCGAAGGCGTGCTCCTGGATCACCTTGCGCATCGGTTCCCAGCGCGGGTCGTTCGCCTCCGGGTACCAGCCGGTGACGTACGCGCCCTCGAAGGGGCTGCGGGCGCCTCCCGTGCGGTCGATGACCGGCTGGCTGACGCTGCCGAGCACCGAGGAGATCCGCACGGCGGGCGACTCCGCGCCGTCGCCGTCCGCCGTGCCCCGGCCGCCCGCCGCCTCCGTGCCGCCCGTGTCGCCCTCTCCGGCCGGCAGACGGCGGAAGGAGTCGAAGAACGTCTGGGTCCGCTCGCCGAGCACGGCGGCCACGCAGCCGTCGTCCTGCCCGGCCTTGCTGCGGGCCCGTCCGGCCTGCTGGGTGTACTCGGCGGCGTCCTCCAGGGCCGGGATGTCGGTGGCGCCGCTGTGCCGGGACTTCCGGAGGCCGGAGTTGAGGAGGGCGGGCAGCCTGTCGCCGGCGATGGTGTCGGGCCGGACGAGGGAGACCTTGCGGCAGGACTCGGCGAGCTGCATGCCGTGGCCGGCCATCAGGGAGGCCTGGCCGCCGTTGACCGGGTAGGAGATCGGGCTGGTGAACTCGTCGTCGGAGATGCCGTAGCCGCCGATGTACGGGATGCCCGCGGCCTCCAGGGGGGCCATGAACCCGCGGCCGTTCTGGCTGTAGGAGCCGACGACGGCGACGACGTCCTCGCGGACGGCGCGGCGCGCGCAGGCCGCGGCGCCGGCGGAGGTGTTCTGCTCGTTGCAGGTGAGGATGCGCAGTTCGTGGCCGTCGATGCCGCCCGTGGAGTTGATCCAGCGGGCGTAGGCCTGGGCCATGGCGGGCATCCCGGGCATGTTGGTGGCACGGGTGCCGTCGGGTGCCCAGGTCATCACGGTGACGGGCTCCCTGGAGCCCCCCGTGGCTCCAGGGATCACGCCGCAGCCGGCGAGCAGCGACGTGCCCGCCGCCGCTGCCGTGACATACGCGAGGAGTGAGGTCAGTCGCCTACCGGTCATGGGCATGCACATTTCCGCCTCACGGGTAACGCGGGAGTGAGCATGGTTCAACGATGGGTGACGTCAAGGTGAATTACGGGGGCCGGTCGGCGGCCCGGCGCGGGGAACGTACGATCGAAACGTGTCCAGTCCCGTCTCCGGTTCGGTGAACTCTTCCCGTCGCGGCCGTCGCTCCCCCACCATGGGCGGCATGCCGCTCAATGACATGCCCTGGTGGCGCTGGCGCATCAACGTGCGCTCGGCGCTGCACATGCTCTCCGATCCCGCGTTCCACGAGACGACCTGGCTGGCCGGCCACGACGGGTACGGCGACGTCACCGACGCCGTCTACCGCCTGGTCGAGGACACCTGGCTCGACAACTGGTCCGCCGAGAAGTACGTCGGGACGATCTTCCGCGACTCGGGCGAGGCTGCCCTCGTGGACGTGGCCGTGCTGCGGGTGCTGCGGATCATGCACCAGGTGGGACCGGACGCCCCCGTCTCCGCCTACATGGAGCACCACGGCTGGCCGGAGGCGGTACGCGCCGCCCGCGAGGCACACGTACGGATGGCGTCGGCGGACGGCGAGGACCCGGACGCGCCGCCCCGCTCCCTGGACGTCCTGCGCATCATGACGCGGTCCGCCTGACGGACGTCGTCCCTGGCGGGCCCGCGCCGTGTGGCAGGCTAGCGGGATGACCGACCAGTACGTCCTCACTCTTTCCTGCCCCGACAAACAGGGCATCGTGCACGCCGTGTCGAGCTACCTCTTCATCACCGGCTGCAACATCGAGGACAGTCAGCAGTTCGGAGACCGGGACACGGGTCTCTTCTTCATGCGGGTCCACTTCTCGGCCGAGGCGCCGGTCACGGTGGACAAGCTGCGGGCGAGCTTCGCGGCGGTGGGCGACTCGTTCGCGATGGACTGGCAGATCAACCGGGCCGACGAGCGCATGCGGGTCGTGCTGATGGTGTCGAAGTTCGGCCACTGCCTCAACGACCTGCTGTTCCGCTCGCGGATCGGGGCGCTGCCCGTCGAGATCGTGGCGGTCGTCTCCAACCACACCGAGTTCGCCGAGCTGGTGAAGTCGTACGACATCCCGTTCCGCCACATTCCGGTCACCAAGGAGAACAAGCCGGAAGCGGAGGCGGAACTTCTGGAGCTGGTCCGCTCCGAGGGGGTGGAGCTGGTCGTGCTCGCCCGCTACATGCAGGTGCTCTCCGACGACCTGTGCAAGCAGCTGTCGGGCCGGATCATCAACATCCACCACTCCTTCCTGCCGAGCTTCAAGGGCGCGAAGCCCTACCACCAGGCGCACGCGCGCGGGGTGAAGCTGATCGGTGCGACCGCGCACTACGTGACGGCCGACCTCGACGAGGGCCCGATCATCGAGCAGGAGGTCGAGCGGGTCGGCCACGAGGTCACCCCTGACCAGCTGGTGGCCGTCGGTCGCGACGTGGAGTGCCAGGCCCTGGCCCGTGCGGTGAAGTGGCACGCCGAACGGCGCATCCTCCTCAACGGCCGCCGCACGGTCGTCTTCGCCTGACGCCCCGGGGCGCGGGCGCGTCCTGATCCGGAGCTACAGCCGGCTCAGCGACGCCGCGGCGAAGAGGACGTCCCGGATCGCCTCGCGGTCGCCGTCCTGGCCCGCGGCCGCCTCCTCGGGTGGGACGTGGCCCGCCACCAGCTGGCAGAACTCGACGCCGTCCATCGCCACCTGGGCCACCGCGTGGTCCGGGGAGCCGACGGCCGCGGGCGAGTCCAGGGCTATGTACCAGTGACCGCCGCCCGCGCCCTCGACCTCCAGATGGAGCGAGCGGCCGGGCGCCCCCGCCGTGACCAGATGGCGCGGCGGCGCCGCCAGACCGGCCCGGCGGCGGCCGGCCAGGGCCGCCGGAAGCAGCCGGGCCGCCAGGTCGATCATGTCGTGCAGATGCACGCCGCTGGGCGGATCGTACGGATACGCCACCGCGTTGGCGATGTCGTCGGCGTGCACCCAGCACTCGAAGGCCCGCTCCAGCAGCGAGTCCCGCAGGGGCAGCGCGAAGTCGCCGTACGTGACCGTCAGGTCCGCGACGCCCCGCCCGGCGAACGAGACCGTGCGGATCAGTGTGTGACTCTGCTCGCGCCACGGCTCGCGGACCCCGCGCGTCGGCGGGTGGTACGAGCCCTGCCAGTACGCCTCCGTGCGCTCGGTCGGCGCCACCTCCGGCGCCCCCGAGCCCAGCGGGTCGTCCAGTCCCAGCGCCGTCGAGACCAGACCGTCCACCGTGAGCAGATGTCCGATCACCCCGGCCACGGTCGTCTTGCGGCGGGCCGGGCGTTCTCCGTCGAACCACTTCAGCCGCACCGGGGCGTGCCACTCCGACTCGCCGATGTCACGCAGCAGCGCGTCGAGCCGGGCGGTCTCCGCGTCGTACGGACTCGCCCAGGCGGGCACCGGGATACGGGCGGGGCGTCGGCCCAGGCAGTTCTCCAGGACCCGGGAGCGCAGGAGCGGATCGAGGTCCAGGTCCCGCTCGGCGTGCAGCAGGCCGACGGCGTCCCGCAGCCGCAGCGCCTCGTCCGCGCACGGGGCGCACGCGGTCAGGTGGTCCTCGACGGCCTGGGTCTCCTCCGGGGAACACGCGGACAGCGCCCAGGCCCCGAGGAGGGACTTGAGCACGGCGTGCGACGGGGGCGCGGGCGGCAGGACGGGCGGTGGCGGCCCGGGCTGCGGCGCTGCCGCCTCGGAGCCGGAGCCGGAGTGGGAGCCGGAAGCAGGCCCTTGGGCCGGAGCGGAGCCGGACTCCGGGTCGGACTCCGGGTCGGACTCCGGGTCGCTCGTGGGCGCCGGTGCCGGCAGGGCCGTCAGGTCCGCGTGGTCGTCGGCCGCCCGGCGCGGGCCCGGTATGCGCGGAGCGCGTGCGACCCCGTCCGGGTCGCCGTTCGCCTCGTTCACAGCCGGCGTCCGTAACCGGGCGGCGAGGTGTTCTCCAGGGGTCGGGTGTTCGCCGTCGACAGCAACTGGAGCCCGAGGCGCAGCCGGCGCCGTGCCTCGTCCTCCGTGACGCCGAGGTCGGCCGCCGTCTGGCGGTAGTCGCGCCGCTGGAAATAGGCCAGTTCCAGCGCGGCCCGCAACGGCGCGGGCATCGACGTGACGATGTAGTCGGCGCGGGCCGCCACCGAGGCCCGCCGGACCTTCTGTTCCAGCTCCTCCGCCGAGCCCTCGCCGGTCTCCGCGAACGCCGTCGCCTCGGTCTGCCGCAGGCGGTGCACGGCCTGCCGCTGGGTCAGCCGGGCCACCCAGGAGCGGAGATTGCCCTGCTTGGGGTCGTACGCGTCGGGGTTCTCCCAGATGTAGCCGAAGACCTCCCGGGTGACCTGGTCGGCGGCGTCGTCGTCGTCGAGCACGCGGTGGGCCAGGCTGTGCACCAGGGAGGCGAAACGGTCGTACAGCTCGCCGAGGGCGGCCGCCTCGCCGCGCGCAAGCCGCTGCTGCATCCTGCGGTCCCAGCGCGGTGGTGTGTCCTTCGCCATACGAAGCCCTCCGGAGCTCTTCGGCGGCCCTCCCGACCCGAGTTCACCGTCCAAAGTAATGCGCCGCACCGACGCACACCCCCCTTTGCGACAAGTGCGCCCCCAGCCGGGGTCCGGATGGTAAGGAAAGCGTCATCCTGAGAACGGGGGGTTTCGGCGCGCCCAGGCCGGGCAGCGGGAGGGCACAGGAACGACTCCCTCCGCTTGAAGGGCGCGACACGTGACGCTCCACGTCGACGAAGACGAGCAGGGCCCCTGGATCGTGCTGCGTGTCCAGGGGGAACTCGACCTGGTGACCTCCCCCGTGCTCCGCAGACGCGTGCACGCGGCGGTCGCGGTCGGCCGGCATCACGTCGTCCTCGACCTGTCCGGCGTCCAGTTCTGCGACTCCAGCGGGGTCGGCGTCCTGATCGCCTCCCGCCGGCTGATGCGTTCCTGCGGCGGCCGGCTGCGCATGGTGCTCCCGGCCCGCGGCGATCTGGACGGCTCGCACGTCAACCGGGTCCTGGCCGCCCTCGGCGTCCGGCGGCTCTTCGACGTGTACGCCGACGCCGGCGACGCGGTCGACGAGCGGGCGCGGCCCCTTCCGGTGGACACCCTCGCCGGACAGACCGCGTCCGTCCCTCCGCAGTCGTCCCCGGCGCGGCGCCTCACCGCTCCGCCCCTCTCGGCATAGGGGGCCTTCGCGTCGTAAGGTCCGCACATGGAGCCCATGGAACCCGAGCAGCTCTACCAGCGCCGTATCGCCTCCCGCTTCGCCGCGTTCGACCAGGACGGCGACGGGACCATCTCGCGCGAGGACTTCAGCACGGCGGCGAAACGCCTCCTGACGGAGTTCGACACCTCCTTCCGCTGTGACAAGGGACAGGCGCTGGTCACCGGCGCCGAGGCGTTCTGGCAGGGCATGGCGGGGATCGCCGACGTCGACGGCGACCAGCGGGTCAGCCAGCAGGAGTTCGTCGGCGGGGCGATCAAGCGCCTGCACGACCACCCCGACCGGTTCGCGGAGATCGCCCGCCCCTTCCTGCACGCCCTGCTGGCCATCGCCCCGACCCGGGACGACGTGGAGCGGGCCCTGCGCGCGCTCGGCATCGAGGAGTCGGCGGCGGCACTGAGCGCCCGGGCGCTGTCGGTCGACGAGGAGGAAAGGGTCGACGAGGAGGCGGCCGTGACCGCCTTCGCCCGCTACTTCATGACGGAGGACCGGACTCCCTAGGGAGTGTCCGACCTCTCCCGGGCGCGGGGTCAGGCGTACCGCTCCCGCAGCTTGTACTTGAGGACCTTGCGCAGGGCGTCGTTGCGGGGCAGGGCCTCCACCACCTCCAGCTGCTCCGGCAGCTTGTGGACGGAGAGGCCCTGCTCGCGCAGGAAGTCCGTGACCGACGCGAGGGTCAGGGCAGGCGTCCCCGGCGGCTGTTCGATCACCGCGCAGACCCGTTCGCCGCGCTCGGCGTCCGGGAGGCCGACCACGGCGGCGTCACCGACCCCCGGGTGCCGGTGGAGGAGGTCCTCGATCTCCTTGGCGGAGATGTTCTCCCCCTTGCGGATGATGATGTCCTTGATCCGGCCGGTGAGGACGAGGTGGCCGCTCGGCGTCAGGTGCCCCACGTCGCCGGTCATCAGGAACCCGTCCTCGTCGAAGGCCGCCGCGGTCTGCGCCGGGTCGAGATAGCCCTGGCACACGGCCTCGCCCCGGAGCCGGACCTCTCCGCCGTCGGCTATGCGGATCTCCATGCCGGCGGGGGGCCGCCCCTCCGTCGTCGCCAGGTTCTCCTCGGTGTCGTCCGGCGACCCCATGGTGATCATCGGGACCTCGGTCATGCCGTACCCGTGGGTGAGCCCGCAGCCCATCTCGCGCACCACCGCGTGGTAGATCTCCGGCGGCTTCGGCGCCCCGCCGCCCGCGAGGAGCCGCAGGGTCGGGATGATCGGCTCCCCGGGTCGCTTGCGCTGCTCGGCCAGGAACATCGAGTAGAAGGCGGTGGACCCGCCCGCCACGGTCACGCCGTGCTTGCGGTACTCCTCCAGCGCGCCGGGGAGCGCGAACTGCTCGAACATCACCGCGGGGAAGCCGTACAGCAGCAGCATCACGGTGTAGTCGGGTCCGGCGATGTGGGCGTACGGGAAGGCCATCGAGCCCACGTCGTCGGGGGTGAGGCGCAGCGCGTGGGCGAGGCAGGAGCCGCCCGCGATCAGGGAACGGTCGGTGTGCAGGACGCCCTTGGGGTCGGAGGTCGTGCCCGAGGTCCAGTAGATCCAGCGGACCGACGTGCCCTCGGCGGGCGGGGGCGGCAGGACGGCGGGGTCGCCGTCGGGCAGGGAGTCGTACGCCTCGAAGATCCCGCGCGCGCCGAGCCGGCGGGCCATCTCGGTGTGGTCGAAGCCGCGCAAGACGCCGGGCACGACGAAGAACTCGGCCTTCGACGCGCGCAGCGCGAAGCCCACCTCGCGGTCGCGGTAGAAGGGGATGACCGGTGACTGCACGGCGCCGAGGCGGGCCAGGGCGAAGGTGAGGACCGCGGTCTCGATCCGGGTGGGCAGCTGCCAGGCGACGACGGTGCCGGGGCGGACGCCCAGGTCGTACAGGCCGGCGGCGCACCGCTCGGCGCGCTCGCGCAGCTCGCCGAAGGTGAGCGTCCGGTCGCCCTGGAGGAGGACGGGCCGGTCGGGGGTGAGGGCGGCGCGGCGGCCGACCAGCTCCCAGAGGGTGCGGGACCCGCCCAGGTCGTGTGCGGTGTCGGTCACGGCGCCTCCTCGGTCACGACGTCACCTGACGGTCCGTCAGGTAGTGCGCAGAGCGTAGAGGCCCGCTCCTTGTCGGTCCAGGGGTGCGGGGCTAGCCTGAGAGCCGACGGAATCTGACGGGTCATCAGAAATGGGAGTGGGTCCATGACCGAACTGCCCCGCATCATCAGCGTCGACGACCACGTGATCGAGCCCGCTCACCTCTTCGAGACCTGGCTCCCCGCCCAGTACCGCGACCGCGGACCCAAGCCCCTGACGGCTGGCATCGGGGAGCTGGCCTACGTCGGCGGGAAGTACCGGATCACCATGGACCCGGAAGGGCCGCCGACCGACTGGTGGATCTACGAGGACCTGCGGTTCCCGTACAAGCGCAACATCGCCGCCGTCGGCTTCGACCGCGACGACATGACTCTGGAGGGCATCACCCGCGCCGAGATGCGCCCCGGCTGCTGGGACCCCGCCGAGCGGCTGAAGGACATGGACCTCAACCACGTCGAGGCGTCCCTGTGCTTCCCCACCTTCCCGCGCTTCTGCGGCCAGACCTTCGCCGAGGCCCACGACAAGGAGGTCGCCCTCGCCTGCGTGCGCGCCTACAACGACTGGATGGTCGAGGAGTGGTGCGGCGACAGCGGCGGCCGGCTCGTCCCGCTCTGCATCATCCCGCTCTGGGACATCGGCCTGGCCGTCGCCGAGGTCCGCCGGAACGCGGCGAGAGGCGTCAGGGCGGTCACCTTCTCGGAGATCCCGACCCACCTCGGGCTCCCCTCGATCCACTCCGGCTACTGGGACCCCTTCTTCGCGGTCTGCCAGGAGACCGGCACGGTGGTCAACATGCACATCGGCTCGTCGTCCCAGATGCCCGCCGCCTCGCCCGACGCCCCGCCCGCCGTCCAGGCGTCCCTGAGCTTCAACAACGCCATGGCGTCGATGATGGACTTCCTCTTCAGCGGGGTCCTGGTGAAGTTCCCCACGCTCAAGCTCGCCTACAGCGAGGGCCAGATGGGCTGGATCCCCTACGCCCTCGAACGCGCCGACGACGTCTGGGAGGAGCACCGGGCCTGGGGCGGGGTGCGCGACCTGGTCCCCGAGCCGCCCTCCACCTACTACTACCGGCAGATCTTCTGCTGCTTCTTCCGCGACAAGCACGGCATCGCCTCGCTGGACGTGGTGGGCCGCGACAACGCCACCTTCGAGACCGACTACCCCCACGTCGACTCCACCTTCCCGCACACCAAGGAGGTCGCCCTCGATCACGTCAAGGGGCTCGACGACGAGACGGTGTACAAGCTGATGCGCGGCAACGCCATCCGGATGCTGGGCCTGGACCTCGTCTGATGGACCTGACGTACACCGCCGAGGAGGAGGAGTTCCGGGCCCGGCTGCGGGACTGGCTCGCCGCCGCCCTGCCCGCCCTTCCGCCGAGGCCCGACCCGCTGGACTGGCCCGGCCGGCGCGCCTACGACTGCGGCTGGCAGCGCAGGCTGTACGAGGCGGGGTACGCGGACGTGCACTGGGACGCCTCGCCCACCCGGCGGCTGATCTTCCTGGAGGAGACCGAGCGGGCCGGCGCCCCCTACGTCGGCGCCAACTTCGTCGGACTGCTGCACGCCGGACCCACGATCGCCGCCGAGGGCACGCCGGAACAGCGCGCGCGCTGGCTCCCGCCCGTCCTGCGCGGCGACGAGGTGTGGTGCCAGGGCTTCAGCGAGCCCGACGCGGGCTCCGACCTGGCCTCCCTGCGGACCCGGGCCGTCCGGGACGGCGACCACTACGTCGTCTCCGGATCCAAGATCTGGACCTCGCACGCGGAGGTCGCCGACTGGTGCGAGCTGCTGGTGCGGACCACCGCGGACCCGGGCGCGGGCAGGCACCGGGGCCTCAGCTGGCTCGCGATGCCCATGGACACGCCCGGGATCACCGTCCGGCCGCTGCGCACCCTCGCCGGGTCGGCCGAGTTCGCCGAGATGTTCCTCGACGAGGTGCGGATCCCGGTGTCCCACCGCATCGGCGAGGAGGACGACGGCTGGCGCGTGACGATGGTGACCCTCTCCTTCGAGCGCGGCACCGCCTTCGTCGGTGAGGTCGTGGCCTGCCGCCGCGTCCTCGGCGAACTCGCCCGCGAGGCGCGCGCCAACGGCGGCTGGGACGACCCGGCGAACCGCCGGAGGCTCGGCAGGCTCGCGGCCGAGTTCCGCGCCCTGTGGCGGCTCACCCAGTGGAACGTCAGCGAGGCGGAGGCGACCGGAGGCGTGCCCGGCGTCGGAGGCTCCGTCTTCAAGCTGCGGTACTCCCACGCCCGCCAGGAGCTGTACGATGCGGCCGCCGCCGTCCTCGGCCCCGACGCCCTCGACCTGGGGCGCGAGTGGAACGGCGACCGGCTGTCCTCGCTCTCCTACACGATCGCCGCCGGCACCTCCCAGATCCAGCGCAACATCGTCGCCGAGCGCATCCTCGGCCTGCCGAAGGGGCGGTGAGAGCCGACGTGGACTTCCGGCTGACGGACGACCAGCAGGCCCTCAAGAAGGGCGTACGGGAGCTTCTGGAGCGCCGCTTCGACCGCGACGCGCTCCGGGCGGCCGCCGCGGGCCCGGCGGCCCTGGACCGCGGGCTGTGGCGGGAGCTGGGCGCGGCGGGGTTCTTCGCGCTGGGGCTGCCGGAGGCGGCGGGGGGCGTGGGGCTCGGGCTGCCGGAGGCGGTGCTCGCCTTCGAGGAGGCCGGGCGGGTGCTGCTCCCGGGGCCGCTGATCGCGACGCACCTGGCGGCGGGGGAGGTGGCGGGAGCGGCCGAGGGGGAGGCCGTGGTGACGGCGCCCGACGGGCCGCTCGTCGAGTGGCTGGACGAGGCCGACGTGGTCGTGGGAGACGTGACGGGCGCCGTGCCGATCCGGTCGCTGGACCCGCTGACGCCCCTGCACCGGCTGCCCGCCCCCGCCGTCCGTACGGCCGCGGAGGAGATCGGCCGGGCGGGGAGCCGGCGCCTGACCGCCGCGCTCCTCAGCGCCGCCGAGCAGGTGGGGAGCGCCGGGCGGACCACCGAGGCGGCCGTCGCGTACGCCGGGACCAGGGAGCAGTTCGGCCGGCCGATCGGGAGCTTCCAGGCCGTCAAGCACCTGTGCGCCGGAATGCTCGTACGAACTGAGGTCGCCCGCGCCGCCGTCTACGCCGCCGCCGTGACCGGTGACCCCGTCGAGATCGCCGGGGCCAAGCTGCTCGCCGACGAGGCGGCCGTCGACTGCGCCCGGGACTGCCTCCAGGTGCACGGCGGGATGGGCTTCACCTGGGAGTCCGACGTTCATCTGCATCTGAAGCGGGCCTGGGTCCGGGCCGAGCGGTGGATGCCCAGGGCCCTCGCGGAGGAGGCGGAGGCGGCTCGTCTGTCGCCGTCGTGACGCTGCGCGCTCACGGAGCGTCGATATCGGGTTGTGTCCTTCGAGCGGGCCGTCACGGCCCGGAGTCGGGGCCCCGCTCCGGTACCCTCCGTGGGATGCGAGTGGTTGTGTGCCCGGTTCGTCCCGGTGTTGCCCGTGCGGCGGCTCCGGCGCCCGGAATGCCCGCCGCTCGCGCCCTATGGAGGCGCCGTACGCGCCCCTGTTCGACTACCCGCAGCGTGCGTCGCACAGTATGGGCCATGCGTACTCCTTCGCGCTGGAATATGCCCGAAGCGCTTGTTGCGGTGACTGTACGTCAACCATGCTGTCTCGCAAGGGATTCACGTTCCGTAAGGACGTCGATGGCTGCTGTGAGGCGCGAGGCGATGTGTCCGCCGGTTCGGATGGTGTGAGCGGTGCAGGTGCTCCAGGTTCAGTTGGAGGTCGGGCCCGACCCGGCCGAGGTGGGACGCGCCCGGCGATGGGCCCGTTCGAGGCTCGCCGGATCGGGCATAGGGGACGACGAGCCGCTGGCGGAGACGCTGGTGCTGCTCATCTCCGAACTCGTGACCAACGCCGTGGTGCACACCGGCTGCCCGGCGGTGCTGCGGATGCTGTTCGGCGCGGGCTGTCCGGAGGCCGGGACGGTGCGGGTGGAGGTCGCCGACAGGAGCGACCGGCCGCCTCGCCCCCGCCACGCCGAGGGCGAGGACACCAACGGACGCGGCCTGGAGCTGGTGGACGGCCTGGCCGACCGGTGGGGCTGGCAGCGCGAAGGCGTCGGCAAGAGCATCTGGTGCGAGGTGGACCGCGGGGCACCCACGGCCGCCCCGGTCGTCACGCCCCCCGCCGGCCCGACCGCCTCGGTCTCCGTGGCGCACTACTGACGGCTCGCGGTGGGGCGCTCGCCTCGAGGTGAGCGGGTCGTCGCACCCCGGCCGTGACGGCCCCCTGTGCGCGGCGTCGTACCCGTGCCGTCGTCCCGCGCCGTCCTGCCGTGACGTCGTGCCCGTGACGTCGCGCCCGGGCGTTCCCTCCTGTGTCGTCAGAGGATCGCGACCGGGGCCACCGGTGTGCCCGTGCCGCCCACGAAGGGTTCGGGCATCGCGGAGAGCAGGAAGGCGTACCGCCCGCTCTGTGCACAGGCTGTGGACAGACTTTCCAGATTCCAGTTCTGTCCCTGGAGCATCCCCATCTCGACGAGGTCGAGCGCGTGCACGGGCAGCCAGAGGTCCTCGATCTCCGGCGGGAAGATCTCGAAGGTGAGCGTGTCGTTGGCGACGGCGGCGACCTCGCGCGCGTGGAACCACTCGGGCGTACGGATCGAGAGCCCCGGCGACGGGAAGGCGTACCCGTGCTTGTCCCCGGCCAGGTACGAGCGCATCTGCCCCGTCCGGACGAGGACGATGTCCCCCGACCGTACGGTCACCCGGCCGAACTCCGCCGCCTCGTCCAGGTCCTCCGGCGTCACGGCGTGGTCCCCGGGCAGCCGGTCGAGCCCCTTCGCGGCGGCCACGTCGAGGAGGACGCCCCGGCTGACGACGTGCCGGGCCGTGTGGATCCCGCTGAACTCCGAGCGGCCGTGCGGCGTGATGGTGGCGGCCGGGCGGCCGTTGTAGATCCTGCCCGAGTGCGAGACGTGGGTGAGCGCGTCCCAGTGGGTGGCCGCCTGGAGCCCGAAGGTCACCGCGTCGTCGCTGGTGGCGACCGTCCCCGGGCCGAAGAGCTCCTGGTTGATCTGGACCATCACGTGCAGCGGATTGACCCGGCCGGCGATCATGCCGGTCTGCACGCCGTCCTGCTTCAGGTCGAGGGCCAGCGGTATCCGCCGCCCCGAGCGGACCGCCAGGGCCGCCTCCCGCACCACCGCGTCGGTGATCAGGTTGAGCGTCCCCACCTCGTCGTCCCGTCCCCAACGCCCCCAGTTGTTCACGCGCTTGGCGATGTCGTGGAATTCGTCGGGAAGTGACATCCGGGCCTCCGCGGGTCTTGTTCTCCGGTATCTGACGGGCCGTAGAATCCAGCTGACGAACGAATCTAACGGACCGTCAGAAAGTGCGGGAAGGGGCCGGGCGTGGGGAACTTCTTGGCAGGCAAGGTCATCGCCGTCACGGGCGCGGGGCGGGGCATCGGCCGTGCGGTCGCCCTCGCCTGCGCGGCCGAGGGCGCGCGGGTCGTCGTCAACGACTACGGCGTCTCCGTCGAGGGCGGGGAGCCGACCTCGGAGGTCGCCCTCGGCGTCGTCAAGGAGATCGAGGCGGCGGGCGGCGCGGCGGTCGCGGTCGCCGACGACATCTCCACGATGGCCGGCGGGCAGCGGATCGTGGACGTGGCGCTCGCGGAGTTCGGCCGGATCGACGGGGTCGTCTGCCTGGCCGGCATCCTGCGCGAGCGGATGCTCTTCAACATGTCCGAGGAGGAGTGGGACCCGGTCGTCGCCACCCATCTGAAGGGCACCTTCACCGTCTTCCGGGCCGCCTCCGCGGTCATGCGCAAGCAGGGGACCGGCACGCTGATCGGCTTCACCAGCGGCAACCACCAGGGTTCGGTCGCCCAGGCCAACTACTCCGCGGCCAAGGGCGGGATCATCTCGCTCGTACGGAGCGCGGCGCTCGGCCTGCACAAGTACGGGGTCACCGCCAACGCGGTCGCCCCCGTCGCCCGCACCCGGATGTCGGCCAACGTCCCCATGGAGCTGAAGGAGATCGGCGAACCGGAGGACGTGGCCGCCCTCGTCGTCTACCTCCTCTCCGACCGGGCCCGGCAGGAGGGCATCACCGGCCAGGTGTACACGATCGCCGGTCCCAAGATCGCGGTCTGGGCCCAGCCGAGGGAGCTGCGCGCCGGCTACGCCGAGGGCGGGGCGTGGACGCCGGAGCGGATCGCCGACTTCCTGCCGGGCACGGTGGGGACGGACCCCATGCCGATGCTGGCGCTCCTGGAGGAGATGGCCCGGGCGGCGGCGCAAGGCGGCCGCCCCAACGCCGGGACGGAGCGGACGTCATGAGGGGAGTCGTGTTCGACGGCACGCGGGCCGAGGTCGTCGACGACCTGGAGGTCCGGGCCCCCGGCCCCGGCGAGGTGCTCGTCGCCGTCGCCGCCGCCGGGCTCTGCCACAGCGACCTGTCCGTCATCGACGGCACGATCCCCTTCCCCGCCCCCGTCGTCCTCGGCCACGAGGGCGCCGGCGTCGTCGAGGCGGTGGGTCCCGGCGTCGCCCATGTCGTCCCCGGTGATCACGTCGCCCTCTCCACCCTCGCCAACTGCGGGGCCTGCGCCGACTGCGACCGCGGCCGGCCCACCATGTGCCGCAAGGCGATCGGCAGGCCCGGGCAGCCCTTCTCCCGGTCGGGGCGGCCGGTCTTCCAGTTCGCCTCGAACTCCTCCTTCGCCGAGAAGACCGTCGTCAAGGCCGTCCAGGCCGTGCGGATCCCCTCCGACATCCCCCTGACCTCCGCCGCGCTCATGGGCTGCGGCGTCCTCACCGGCGTCGGCGCCGTGCTCAACCGGGCCAGGGTCGACCGCGGCGAGAGCGTCGTCGTCATCGGCGCCGGAGGGATCGGGCTCAACGTCCTCCAGGGCGCCCGGATCGCGGGCGCGCTCACCGTCGTCGCCGTGGACACCAACCCCGCGAAGGAGGAGACGGCCCGCCGCTTCGGCGCCACCCACTTCCTGACCTCGGCGGACGGTGTGCGGGAGGTCCTTCCCACCGGCGCCGACCACGTCTTCGAGTGCGTCGGGCACGTCGGCCTCGTGCGCACGGCGATCGACCTGCTCGACCGGCACGGCCAGGCGGTCCTGCTCGGCATGACGGCCCCCACGGCCGAGGCGAGCTTCCCGCCCGCCGCGATGTTCCTGGACAAGTCGATCCTCGGCTGCCGCTACGGCTCCTCCCGGCCGCAGAAGGACATCGCCCTCTACGCCGAGCTGTACCGCCGGGGCCGCCTCCTCCTCGACGAGCTGGTCACCGAGACGTACCCGGTGGAGGACTTCGCCAAGGCGGCGGAGGACGCCGAACAGGGGAGGGTCGCCCGGGGGGTGCTCACCTTCCGCTGACCGGTCGGACGTTTCCGTCCGGGAGGGTCCCGTCCGGTCCGCCGCCTGCCCGGTCCTGGCTCACCTGCCTGGTCCGCCGCCGGGACGGCCCCCGTCCGGTCCGCCGCCGTTTCAGTCCCGCGCGCCCGCGCGGAAGGTGCGGCGGTAGGCCGTGGGGGTCACCCCGATCGCCGCCTGGAGATGGGAGCGCAGCGACTGGGGCGTGCCGAAACCGGCGCTGTGCGCGATCCGGTCGACCGGGAGGTCGGTGGACTCCAGGAGGTGCCGGGCGTGCTCGACCCGCTGGCGCGTCAGCCACTGCCCGGGGCTGACGCCCACCTCCTCCCGGAAGCGGCGGGTGAACGTCCGGACGCTCATCGACTCACGGGCCGCCAGGTCGCGCAGCTGGATCGGCTCGTGCAGGTGCGCGAGGGCCCAGGCCCGCGCCCCCGTCGTCGTCGCCGTGCCCGGCGCCGGGAGGGGGCGCTCGATGTACTGCGCCTGGCCGCCGTCCCGATGGGGCGGTACGACGGTCCTGCGCGCGACATCGTTGGCGACGGCCGTGCCGTGGTCGCGGCGCACGATGTGCAGGCACAGGTCGATCCCGGCGGCGACGCCCGCCGACGTCAGCACGTCGCCGTCGTCGACGAAGAGGACGTCGGCGTCGACCCGTACGCTCGGGAACAGCCGCTGGAAGTGCGCGGCCGACGCCCAGTGCGTGGTGGCCGGCCGGCCGTCGAGGTAGCCGGCGGCGGCGAGGACGTAGCCGCCGGTGCAGATGGAGACCAGCCGCGTGCCGGGCCGGATGTGGGCGAGCGCGGCGGCCAGCTCGTCGGTGAGCCGGCCCTCTTCGTGGACCGGCCCGAGTTCGTAGGAGGCCGGGACGACGACGGTGTCCGCCGTCGCGAGCGCTTCGGGTCCGTGCGCCACGTGGATGGAGAAGTCCGCGTCCGTCGGGACCGGCCCGGCGACCGGGGCGCAGGTCACGATCGTGTAGAGCGGCCGGCCCCCGGAGTCCTTCGCTCGGCCGAAGATGCGGTGCGGTATGCCCAGCTCGAAGGGGAGCAGGCCGGGCAGGGCCAGGACGGCGATGCGGTGCGGCACGAAGAATTCCCTTTGTGGTCCAGACCAGTTGCTGCTAGAAGTCGGGTCCGTGACGGACAAGCAATCGGAGCACTACCCGTACAAGTCTGCGGTCCGGGACGCCATTCCCGTACCGGCCGGGGCGCCGGCCCTATGGAACCGAAACTTCCGCCTCTTCTTCGTGGCCCGGGCCGCCGCCGTCTTCGGCGAGGGCATGGTGCCCGTCGCCCTCGCGGCCGGACTGCTCGGCGCCGGGCACTCCGGTTCCTCCGTCGGCTACGCCCTCGGCGCCTGGATCGGCCCCTTCGCGCTCTTCGTCGTCGTCGGCGGCGTGCTCGCGGACCGCTTCACCGCCCGCCGGATGATGATCATCGCGGATCTGGTGCGGCTGCCCGGCGCGGCCGTCCTCGCCGTCTCCTTCGTCTCCGGCAGCCCGCCGCTGTGGAGCGTCTACGCGCTCTCGGCCGTCAGCGGGGTCGGCGCGGCGCTCTTCCAGCCCGGGGTCGCCTCCACTATCCCGCGCATCGCTCCGGACGTGCAGCGTGCCAACGCCGTCCTGCGGGTCGTCGAGTCCCTGATGACCATGGCGGGCCCGGCCGTCGCCGGGCTTCTCGTCGCGCTCTCCGGCGCGGGCGCGGCCTTCGCCGCCAACGGTTCGACCTTCGCGGTCAGCGCCTTCTGCCTCTTCCTCATGCGGATCCCGGCCGCCCCGGCCGACACGGCGGCGCGCGGTTCGCTCGGCTCCGAGATGATCGTCGGATGGCGGGAGTTCCGGGCCCGCAGCTGGCTGTGGGGGGTCATCGCGATCTGGACGGTGTACGGACTGACGGTCGCGGGGCCGATGGTCCCGCTCACCGCGACCCTCGTCACCGGGGACCACGGCTCGGCGGCGTACGGCGTGCTGATGGCGGTCAACGGCGCGGGGAGCGCGGCCGGCGGTCTGCTCGCCCTGCGGTTGCGCCCGCGCCGGCCCCTGGCGGCGGGCGCGGTGGCCCTGCTCGGCCTCCCGGTGAACCTCGTCCTGCTCGGCTCGGGCGCGTCGGTGCAGGTGCTCGGCGTGGGCCAGTTCCTGGGCGGGGCGGCGTTCGCGTTCTGGCTGGTGATGTGGTCGACCTCGGTCCAGACGCATGTGCCGCAGGACGCCCTGAACCGCATGCACGCCTACGACGTGGCCGGATCGCTGCTGATGATGGCGGCCGGGCGGGCGCTCGCGGGCCCGGCGGCGGAGGCGGTGGGGACGGAGGAGGTCCTGCTGGCGGGGGCGGGGATCGCGGTGCTCGTGGTGGGGGCGTTGCTGGTGGTTCGGCCGATCAGGACCCTGCCCCGGCTGTAGCCGGGCGGCGGCCTCCGTGAGACGGCCCGGGTGGAGCCGGATCCTCTCGCGCCTGCCTCCGCGGGATGGCCCGATCTTTGCGAAAGCTGTCATTCGGGCCAATGGTGGGGACGGCGGCGGGTCACGAAGCTGTGTGACGTGACCCAGACAACCGAGACCTCCTCGCCCGGGGCCCCCGCGCCGCCCGCCCAGCGCCGTACCCCGCGCGTGCACCGCGCCTGGTCCGTCGCGACCGTCACCTTCGTCACGATCATCGGCGCCGCGGCCTTCGCCTCGCTGCCCGGACTGCTGATCGAGCCGCTGCACGAGCAGTTCGGCTGGTCGCGCGGCACGATCGGCTTCGCGGTGTCGGTGAACCTCGCGCTGTACGGCCTGACGGCGCCGTTCGCCGCGGCCCTGATGGACCGTTTCGGCATCCGCCGGGTCGTCGCCGTCGCGCTGAGCGTGATCGCCGTCGGCTCCCTGCTGACGGTGTGGATGACGGCGGCCTGGCAGCTCGTCCTCTTCTGGGGCGTCCTGGTCGGCCTGGGCAGCGGCTCGATGGCCCTGGCGTTCGCGGCGACGGTGACGAACCGGTGGTTCGTGGCCCGGCGCGGCCTGGTGACCGGCGTCCTCACGGCGGCCGGCGCCTCGGGGCAGCTCGTCTTCCTGCCGCTGCTCGCCTGGCTGGTCGAGCACCACGGCTGGCGCCCCGCCTCCGTGACGGTCGCCCTCTCCGCCCTGGCGGTCGTCCCCTTCGTCTGGCTCCTGCTGCGCGACCACCCGGCGGACGTGGGCCTCGCGCCGTACGGCGGCGTGTTCGCCGAGAAGCCCGCCCCGGCCGTGGGCGCGGCGCGCCGGGCCGTGACCGTCCTCCTCAAGGCCGCCCGCACCGGCCCGTTCTGGCTCCTCGCGGGCACCTTCGCGATCTGCGGGGCCACCACGAACGGGCTGGTCAGGACGCACTTCGTGCCCGCGGCCCACGACCACGGCATGCCCATCGTCGCGGCGGCCTCGCTGCTCGCCGTCATCGGCGTCTTCGACGTCGTCGGCACGATCGCGTCGGGCTGGTTCACGGACCGCTTCGAGTCCCGGCGGCTGCTCGCGGTGTACTACGCGCTGCGCGGGGTGTCGCTCCTCTTCCTGCCCCTGCTGCTGGCCCCGGCGGTCCAGCCGCCGATCCTCTTCTTCATCGTCTTCTACGGCCTGGACTGGGTCGCCACCGTCCCGCCGACGATGGCCCTGTGCCGGGAGCACTACGGCGAGGACAGCGCGATCGTCTTCGGCTGGGTCCTCGCGTCCCACCAGGTCGGAGCGGCCCTGATCGCCTCCGCGGCCGGCGCGGCCCGCGATCTCTTCGGCTCGTACGACGTGGTCTGGTACACCTCCGGCGCCCTCTGCGCGGCGGCGGCCCTGATGGCCCTGGTCATCCGCCGCAGGCCGGCGGCGACGCCCGGCGTCGCGGTGTGAGGCGCCCGCACCGGCGTCCTCGGGGAGCGGCGGTGGGACGGGGCCGTCACGGCGTGAAGCGTCCGAACCGCCCCCGGTGGAAGAGCAGCGGGGCCCCCTCGTCCGCCGCCCCCAGCGCCTCGACCCGGCCCACCACGATCAGGTGATCGCCGCCGGTGTGGACCTGGGCGATCGCGCAGTCGATCCAGGCCGGGGCTCCCGCCAGGCGCGGGGAGCCCGTCACCGGCGCGGGGGTGTGGGCCACGCCGGCGAACTTGTCCGTGCCGCTCCTCGCGAAGCCCAGGCACAGCTCGCCCTGGTCCGCGCCGAGGACGTTGACGCAGAAGGCGCCGGCCCGGGCGATCCGCGGCCAGGTCGTCGACGTGCGGGCGACCATGAAGGCGATCAGCGGCGGGTCCAGGGACAGCGAGGCGAAGGACTGGCAGGCGAAGCCGGCCGGCCCTTCGGGGCCGAGGGCCGTCACGACCGTGACCCCGCTCGCGAAGTGGCCCAGCACGCGCCGGAACTCTCCCGGATCGACCGGGAGCCGTTCGTCGTCCCGTACCGCCCGGAGCCGTGGCCCGGGGCGGGGCCCGACGGCCGTGGGCGTCCCTGCCGACCTGAGGTACCGGACGGCGGTGGCCGCCATCCCCGCGTGTCCCATCACACCGTCCATTGAAACTGACGAGTCGTCAGATGGGAACCCTCGGGGGCGCCCCGGTCGAGGCGCCCCCCCAGGTCAGATCAGCGCGTCCTTGAACGCGATGTTCACCCGGCGGTCGCCGGACTCGCCCGAAGCGAAGCCGAAGGCCAGCCGGGGCAGGAACGCGCCGGGCCGGGCCGCGTCGGGGACGAGCATGATGTTGATGCCCTCGGGCTCCCGGAAGACGAGGCTCTTCAGGGCCCGGGTCAGAGCGCGCTCCGAGACCCCGGTGTTCAGGTCGACCCGGGTGATGTGGGTGGTGCCCACGTCCTCCGTGTTCGTCGGACCGCCGCCCGCGTACGCCTCGCCCTCGTACATGTACAGGTACGAGCCGTAGAGGCAGAACCCCTGCGCGTCGTAGACGGGCCGGGGCAGGTCCGCGAAGTGGTGCAGCGGCGCTCCCAGCGGCGCGGCGACCGCCGTGTCCAGGTCCCAGACCGCGCACTGCAGCTGCCCGTTGCGGTTGAAGCGGACGAGGAGCCGGCGGTGCTGCATGTCGACGACCGGCCGCGGCGCGCTCAGCGTGGCGCCCGCTCCCGGCAGCTTCAGCGGGTCGGGCGTGCGGTCCTTGAAGTTCATCGCCGTACGGTCGGCCGCGTCGTCCCAGTGGAAGCTGCGCGGCGGCTGGTCGGCGGCCGGGCCCAGGTACTTGATGCGGCAGATCTTCGTGCCGAAGCCGGTGTCCTCCGAGTTCGGCTGCGAGTCGTACTCGATCCAGATGTACGGAGCCGAGCCCGCCGCCGTCGGCTCGACGCCGATCTGGGCGCCGTGCCCGAACCCGCGCAGGTACATCCGCCCCAGCTTGGTCGAACCGTCCGCGCTGAGCTTGGTGATGGCGATGTCGCCCTCACGCTTGCGCGTCGCGTAGGACACCCCGTCGCCCGGGTTGTACATGACCTGGGCGACGTACCAGTGCTTGTTGATGTGGTCGTATCCCGCGCACTGCATCACCGTCGGACACCACGCCTGCTTGTGCATGAAGAGGGCGTCCGAGGAGTCGCCGAGGTCGAACGCCGGCGACACGGGCAGGGCCAGGGCCCCGGCCTCCGCGGTCACGGCCCCCAGCGGTGGCCGCGCCTGCGCCGACGCC
This sequence comes from Streptomyces sp. NPDC036822, assembly GCF_055609145.1. Lineage (NCBI taxonomy): Bacteria > Bacillati > Actinomycetota > Actinomycetes > Kitasatosporales > Streptomycetaceae > Streptomyces > Streptomyces sp. NPDC036822. Next base: position 248,523 of record NZ_JBVJPY010000006.1, on the reverse strand, counting down.
GCCGTGGCACCCCCCAGGACCAGGCCGGCGGCGGCGCCCCCGCCGAGCCGTATGAGCCCTCGCCGGCTGACCGGCCCCGTACCGAACGTGCTCATCATGTTCCCCTCGTGGAAAGGACGTTGAGGGGACAACGTAACCCGCTGGGCCGCGGCGGTGACGTCTCGGCCGGACCGCGACGGCCTACCGGCCCTCGTACCGCGCGGGCCGCCGCTCCACGAAGCTCGACACCCCTTCGTTCGCGTCCCGCGTCGTCATGTTGATCTCCTGCGCGGCCGCCTCCGCCGCGAAGGCCGCCGCCCGGTCGCCGTCCAGGGAGGCGTTCACCAGCTGCTTGGTCAGCGCCAGCGCCCGCGTCGGGCCCTGGGCGAGCCGTTCGGCCCACTCCCGCGCCGTCTTCTCCAGCTCCTCCGCGGGGACGACCCGGTTCACGAGCCCGATGCTCCGCGCCTCGTGTGCCGGGACCGCGTCGCCGAAGAACATCAGCTCCTTCGCCCGCTGCGGGCCGATCAGCCGGGTCAGCAGGTACGCCCCGCCCCCGTCCGGCACCAGACCCCTCCGCGCGAACACCTCGATGAACGTCGCCGACTCCGCCGCGAGGACCAGATCGCAGGCGAACGCCAGATGCGCCCCGATGCCCGCCGCCGTCCCGTTCACCGCCGCGATCACCGGCTTCTCGCAGTCCAGTACGGCCCCGATCAGCCGCTGCGCCCCCTGCCGGATCGTCCGCGCCACATCCCCCGGTACGCGCTCCCCGGCGGCCGGCCCCCCGCGCAGGTCCGCGCCCGCGCAGAACCCCCTCCCGGTCGCCGTCAGCACGACCGCGCGGACGTCCGGGCCGGCGGAGGCGTCCCCGAGCAGCGCGATGATCCGCTCCCGCTGGTCCCGGGTGACCGCGTTCATCGCCTCGGGCCGGTTGAGCGTGATCCACGAGACGCCGTGCGCCACCCGGTGCATCACCTCCTCCCGCCGCGTCACGCCTCCTCCCGGCACACCGCGAGCGCGTCCAGGGCCACCGCGCCCTGCCCGCGCGGCAGCACCATCAGCGGGTTGATGTCCAGTTCGGCGAGATCGCCGTCGAGTTCGAGCGCCATCCGCTGCACCCGCAGCACCACCTCCACCAGCGCGTCCACGTCCGCCGCCGGTGCCCCCCGCACCCCGTCGAGCAGCGCCCGCCCGCGCAGCTCGCCGAGCATGTCCCGCGCCTCCCGCTCCCCGAACGGCGGCACGCGCACGGCCGTGTCCCGCAGCACCTCGACCAGGACCCCGCCCAGACCGACCGTGACGGTCGGCCCGAACAGCGGGTCCCGGGTCACCCCCACCACCATCTCGACCCCGCGCCCGACCATCTGGCACACCAGGATGCCGTCGAGGTCGACGCCCTCGTAGCGGGCGATGTCGGTCAGCTCGCGGTAGGCGTCCCGGACCTGGCTCGCCGAGGTCAGCCCGACCTTCACAAGCCCCAGCTCCGTCTTGTGGGCGATCTGGGCGCCGGACGCCTTCATCACCACCGGATAGCCGACCTGCCCGGCGGCCCGGACCGCCGCCGCGGCGCTGGTCACCAGCTGCTCGCGCGGCACCCGGATCCCGTACGCCCGCAGCAGCTGCTTCGCCGCGTGCTCGCTCAGCCGCCGGCCCGGCCGCATCAGCGCCTGAGCCTTGCGGAAGGAGGGAGAGGGGGTGCGCGGGGCCTCGTCGAAGGGGGAGCGGTACGCGGTGGTGAAGCGGTGGTGGTCGAGGTACGCCTTCACGGCCCCGATGCAGTTGCCGAACGTACGGAAGGTGGCGACGCGCGACGAGCCGAGGAGGATCTCGCGGTAGGCCGCCTCGGTCCCCACCGGCGAGCCCCACACCACGCACACCAGCTTGTCCGTGGCCTCGGCCGCGTCCACCAGGTCCCGCGCCAGCCGGTCGCTCATCGGCGGGAAGGGCCCGGTGATCGGACAGACGAGGACGCCGACCGACGGGTCCGCCAGGATCGCGTCGATGATCTTCCGGCCTCGCCAGTCGCCCACCGGGTGGCCGCCGTTGTCGACCGGGTTCGCCACGTTCAGGTAGTCCGGTATCCACTGGTGCAGCTCGGCCTGCTTCGCCTCCGCCAGGGCCGGCAGCCGCAGCCCGGCGGCCGTGGCCAGATCGGAGAAGTGCGCCCCGGTGCCGCCGGAGATGGAGTAGACGACGACCCCGTCCGCGACGGGCTTGCGGGCCCGGGCCAGGAGGGCCGCGGTGTCCTGGAGCTCGTCCAGCCCGTCGACCCGGATCACCCCGAACTGGCGCATGGCGGCGTCGACGACCCGGTCCGCGCCGGTCAGCTTGCCGGTGTGCGAGGCGGCCGTGCGCGCCCCGGCCTCGGTGCGCCCGACCTTGACTGCCACGACCGGCACCCCCCGGCGCGCGGCCCGGTCGGCGGCGAGCAGGAAGGCGCGCCCGTCCTTGAGGCCCTCGACGTAGCAGGCGATGGCCCCGACCTCGGGCAGCTGGGAGAAGTACGAGATGAAGTCGGCGGTCTCCAGATCGGCCTCGTTGCCGGTGGGCGCCCAGTGGGAGAGCCGTATCCCCAGCTCCTGGAGGGTGTGGACCGGCCGGCCCTGGTGCCCGGACTGGGTGATCAGCGCGATCGCCGGGCCGTCGAGGTCCTCGCGGAAGCGCTCGAAGGCGTTGAGGTTGGTGTTGGGACCGAGCAACCGGATCCCCGAGCGCCGTACGGCCTCGGCGAGCCGTTCCTGCGCGTCGGCGCCCTCCCGCCCGGTCTCGGCGAAGCCGGACGCGAACGCGACCGCGAACCGCACCTTCGCCTCCGCCAGCTCCTCGATCACGGGAAGCGGGTCGGCCACGAGGAGCACGGCGAGGTCGACGGGTTCGGCGAGCGTCGCGGCGAGCGCGCCGACGGACGGCACGCAGGGGATCCCGAAGACGGCCGTGCGGGTGGGGTGCACGGGCACCAGATCGGCGCCGACCCGTTCCGCCCAGGCGATGAGCTGCCGGGTGATCCCGGTGTTGGGCCGCCCCTCGGCGTCGGAGGCCCCGACGACGGCGACGGACCGGGGCCGGAAGAACCGGTCGAGATCGGGGACGGGGGCGTGCAGCGGCCGTCCGCTGACGTCCCGGTCGCCGTCCACGGCGGTGACACCGTGGACGGCGATGCCGGGTGTCCCGGCGTGCTCCCCGCAGGCGACCACGCGGGCGCGGAGATCGGTGGTGAAGGTGCCGTGAGTCGATCCAAGCATCGTTCCGCCCGTCCCTCGTCCTGACCTGACGCACAGTCAGATTACAAGTCTGACGGCCTGTCAGGAACAGTCGTGCACCGACGAGCGTGTGAGGGAGCCCGGGCGGGGCGGGCAGGGCCCTACCGCGCGGCCGTCTTGGCGATCCGGCGGGCGATCTTCCTGGCGTCGATCGCCAACTCCCTGAGCATGCCGCTGATCGGGTTCGTGTAGCCCGTGAAGTACAGACCGGGCGCCTCGTGCGGCGTCCGCGCCCCCCGCGCCACGGGCCGTCCCCGCTCGTCGAGCACCCCCAGGTGGCCGACGAGGGGCTCCAGGCCCCGGTGGTAGCCGGTCGCGGCGACGACGGCGTCCGGGGTGATCCGGGACCCGTCCGCGAGGACGACCCCGTCACCGTCGAAGGAATCGACCGCGGCGACGATCTCCACCTTCCCGGTCCGCACGGCGTCGATCAGGCCGACGTCCTGCACCGGGACCGCCCCCTCGCGGACCCGGGAGTACAGGCCCGTGTCGGGACGCGGAAGGCCGCGCTCCGACAGGTCGGGCACGGAGATCCGGCACATCACGGCACCCATCCGGTCCACCAGGCCCACCGGCAGCCGCCGCACCAGGATGCCCGTGCGCTGCGCCGGCCAGCCGGCCGTGGAGCGGCGCACGATGTGCGGCACGGTGCGCACCGCGAGCCGCACCCGCGCCGCGCCCCCCTCGGCGAGGTCGGCCGCGATCTCGGCACCGGTGTTTCCCGCGCCGACGACGAGCACGTCCCGGCCGGCGTAGGGGGCCGGGTCCCGGTACGCGCTCGCGTGCGCGAGGTCGCCCGTGTAGGCGTCGAGGCCGGGCCAGTCGGGCAGGCGCGGGGTGTGGTTGTAGCCGGTCGCCACGACCACCGCGCTGCCGGTCAGCCGGCGCCCGCCGGTCGCGTGCAGGAGCCAGCTCTCGCCGTCCTCGGCGCGCTCGACCCGGAAGACCTCGACGCCCGTCACGATCTCCAGGGCGTGGACGTCGGCGTACTTCTCCAGGTAGCGCACCACGTCCGCGCGGGCGACCCACCGTCCGAAGGAGCGGGGTATGGGGAGTCCGGGCAGCGCGGAGAGCCGGCGGGTGGTGTGCAGCCGCAGCCGGTCGTAGTGGGAGCGCCAGGAGGCGCCGACGGCGTCGGACTTCTCCAGGACGACGGCCCGTACGCCCTGCTCGCGCAGGGTGGCGGCGACGGCGAGTCCGCCGGGGCCACCGCCGATGACGTAGACGGGGTGGCCGGTCGAGCGGTCGTGGGGGGTGTGGTCCATGAACGCTGAGCGTAATGACGTGCTCACTTGTTGGGTCTCGGTCAAGAGGGGGTTCGGTTGCGAAACGGTCACGCGTGCAAGGGGCTTGCGCGGACGGTGTGAAGTCCGCTGAACTGACGTGCCGTCAGATAAGCCGTTCGGGAGGGACCGGAAGCGATGCAGACCATCTGGCTCACCGGCGCGGAATGGCTCGCTGTCCTCCGGATCGGCCTCGGCCTGTGGTGGCTGGAGAGCTGGCGCCACAAGGACAGGAAGGCGTGGTTCGAGCGCGGCACGGGCATCGCCTGGGCCGCGGACGTCGCGGCCGAGCACCGCTGGCGCGCCGTGCGCACGGGCTTCGACCGGATCGTCGCCCCGCGTCCGAAGGTCATGGCGTACGTCGTCGTGTACGCCGAACTCGCCGTGGGCCTCGGTCTCGTCCTCGGATTCCTGACACCCGTCGCGTTGGTGGGCGGCCTGCTCCTGAATCTCCTCTACCTGGTCCTGATGATCCACGACTGGGCCGAGCAGGGACAGAACGCGATGATGGCGCTGATCTCCCTCGTCGCCCTCTTCGCCATGTCGTGGCAGACCGTCTCGCTCGACCACGCGATCGGACTCTTCCGATGACCGCCGCCACCCCGGAACCCGACCCCTTCACCCGCGCCTACTGGGAAGCGGCCGCCGACGGGCGCCTCCTGCTGCGCCGGTGCGCCTCCTGCGGCCGGGCCCACCACTACCCGCGCGAGTTCTGCCCGCACTGCTGGAGCGAGGACGTGGAGTGGGAGCCCGCGAGCGGCCGGGCCACGCTCCACACCTGGTCGGTCGTCCACCGCAACGACCTCCCGCCGTTCGGCGAACGGGTCCCGTACGTCGCCGCGGTGGTGGACCTCGCCGAGGGCCCCCGCATGATGACGGAGGTCGTGGACGTCCCGGAGGCCGACCTCGGCATCGGCATGGAGCTGGAGCTCGGCTTCCGGGCGGAGGGGGAGTTCACGGTGCCGGTGTTCCGCCGGAGCCGACGGGCTCGCGAAGTCGGCGGTTACACGGCAGAGGCGACGACCACGAACGCCGCCCAGGCGGAGGGGGCGACGGCGAGCTGAGGGCCGTCGGGGTTCTTGGAGTCGCGGACATGGACGGTGGTGGGGTGGGCGGCGACCTCGACGCACTCTCCGCCCTCGCCACCGCTGTAGGTGGACTTGCGCCAGTCGTAGGCGACCTCGATGCACTCGCCGCCTTCGGCGCTGCTGTAGCTGCTCTTGAACCAGGCCAGTTCCGCGGTGTTCATCGCTCTCCCAGCAGTTTCTCGATCCAGACCAGGGACTCATGGGGCGTGAGTGCCTGCGCCCGGATGATCCCATAGCGCTCGGCGTAGGTGCGCGTCTCTTCCGGGGCGGTGATCAGCCGCGCGTGTCCGTAGATCTCGGTGTACGCCACCTCCCGCCGCCCCCGGGGGGTCAGCAACGTGAAGGCGCCGTCCAGGTAGGGGTGTTCGTGCCGGTCCTGCGGCATCACCTGGAGGTCGATCGTACGCCGCATGGCCACGTTCCTGATGCGGTGCAATTGCTCCCGATGGACGTCCGGCCCGCCGAAGGGGCGGAGGAGTACCGCTGCCTCCAGGACGAAGCTCATCGTCGGCGCGGGCCACGTGTCGAGGATGACCTGCCGGGCCAGACGGTCGGCCACTCGCTTCTCGACGGTCTCCTCATCCAGCATCGGCCGGCGGTGGGCGAAGAGCGACCGCGCGTACGCCTCCGTTTGCAGAATCCCCGGCACGGCCTGCACGGCGTAATAGTGCAACGCCACCGCCTCCGCCTCCGCCTTCGCGAAGTCCCGGAACCAGTCCGGGTGCCGCGTCCGTGACCGCGCCAGCGCCTCGCGGACGTCGTCGACCGCCGCCGTCAGGACGCCCCGGGCTCCCAGCGCGTGGTCCGCCCGGAGGAGGAAGTCGGGCTGGGGCGTCCGTACCCCGCGCTCGACCGACGAGACGAGGTCCTCGCTGCAGTGCGTGGCGTCCGCCAGTTCCGCCTGGCTCATGCCCGCGTTCTTGCGCAGGGCCTTGACGATCTTTCCGAGCGCACGGAACAAGTGCGCCGTACCGTCGATTTCGGAGGGCCGTTCCGGCCGCTCCTCCTCGTTCCCCGACATGCGTACCGCCTTCTTGGCGTACCCGTACAGTTACTCAGCGTCGTGGCGTCGCTGCTGGTCAGCGTAGGGCCACCGGGCCAGGCTCGGGGGCATGAAGTCCGAAATCGCCACTCCGGCCGGTGAGCACCCCGCCGAGTTCGCACAGCGTCTGTCGGCCACCCGCCGTGGCGCCCGTCTCGCCCGGCTCCTCGCCGTGCAGCAGCTCCGGGACTGGGGCGTCACCGCCACCGACGCCGTGGAGCTCGTCGTCGCCGAGCTGGCCGCCAACGCCGTCACCCACGGCCGCGTGCCCGGCCGTGACTTCGAGGTGCGGCTGGTCCTCGCCGGGGACCACGTGCGCGTCGAGGTGTCCGACGCCCGTGCCGAGCGGGAGCCCGAGCCCGTCTCCGTACCGGACGAAGGGGGCTACGGGCTGCTGCTGGTCTCGGCCCTCGCCGGCGCCTGGGGTGTCAGGAGCCGCTGCGTCGGCAAGACGGTCTGGGCCGTCGTCGCCCTCGCCGGCCACGGCGGCGGGGGCCCGCGGTGACCGGCGCGGAGCCGCTCACGTGGCCCGGCGCTCCACCACGCCCCGTACGTACGCCGCCTGGCCCGCGTGCTGGTTGTCCTCCGCCACCACGCTGACCAGGCGGACGCCCAGGGTGACCGGCGGGTCCCAGGAGTCGTCCACCACGCGGTCGAGGTCGGCGTCGGACACGGACCGGACGTGCTCCAGGGTGCGCGCGTGCACGGCGTCGTAGTAGCCGAGCAGCAGGTCCGCCGAGGCGCGGACCTGGCCGACCTCCTTGCTGGAGTGGCCGTAGCCGGTCGCGTTCTTGCCGAAGGGGAGGCCGAAGCGGGACTGCCAGTCGTCCTCGGTCCACACCTGCTCGGTGTCGAAGACACCGGCGATGTGGTCGTCCTGGATGCGGGTCAGGTGCCAGACGAGCCAGGCGATGGAGTTCGCGTCCTCGTCGACGCGGGTCGCGAGCTCCTCCTCCGACAGCCCCTCGACGGCCCCGTGCACGGCTTCCCTCACCCGCTCGAACAGGTCCAGCAGCAGGTCCGCACTCTTCATCTGGGTCACTCCTCCGCGGTGGGCGCGCGCGGCCCGGCCGGGCCGCCGCTGTGTTCTCTTCCCAGTGGGCCACCGAAGAGGCGCCGCTCCCGTGCCGAACGGCCGGGGACGGCGTCGGGGCGGGCGAGTTTCACCTGGGCGGGGGAGGGGGGCGCCGTGCCGGTCAGGCGCTCCTCGGAGCCGGCCCGTCAGGCCGGCCCTCCCGCCACTCCTCGATCATCGCGTCGACGTCGAACGGCTTCAGGTTCAGGGGAGGGCCCGCCGGGGGACGCTTCAGCGCCTCGGCGATCTTCTTGTTGATCTCGTGGAGGATCCGGCGGACCTGGGACTCGGAGACGGCCCGGCCGACGGCCTCCACCGCGTCCTCTGCCTCCTTGCGCAAGGCGAGGGAGGGCGGGAGGACGGAGCCGCCCTCGCGGTGCAGCTTGCCCTTGATCCACCACAGCTCGTCGTACGGCGCGCGGTCGTCGTCCAGCGGCCGTCCGAAGCCGGCCAGGCGCTGGAACTCGCCCCGCTCCGCCGCCTCGCGGATCTGCTTGTCCACGAATGACTCGAAGCTGACGCCGGGGGGTTTGCGTTCGGTCATGGCTCCAGCGTACGAAGCCCGGTGGGGCGACGGGGAGGGGCGGGAGGGAAAAGGCAGGAGCCCCGCTTCGTGCCCGAAGACACGGAGCAGGGCTCCTTGGGTACTTCTCTAGCCGTGCGCGATCGCCGACCCGGGCAACTTAGGCCGGGGTGACGTTCTCCGCCTGCGGGCCCTTCGGACCCTGCGTGACGTCGAAGTTCACGAGCTGGTTCTCCTCGAGGGAGCGGAAGCCAGACGCGTTGATCGCGGAGTAGTGGACGAAGACATCCGGGCCGCCGCCGTCCTGGGCGATGAAGCCGAAGCCCTTTTCAGCGTTGAACCACTTGACGGTTCCGGTAGCCATAAGCCCTCCTTGGGCCAAAGGGTTGCCCTGCTCCAGAACCTGCAAAGAAGTCTGAAAACTACAAAAGCCTGCGGGTCACATGCTCCGCAGGCTCTGTACTGCAAGGGAAACCAAACTGCAACTTGCGGACGAGCCTAGCACGCAGGGTGCGGTGCGCACTAGAGGGAAAGATCACGTCACTCGCACGTTTGAATCACGCCTCCGACGGGCTGGCGCGCCGCCGTCGGGCCCCCGGCGATGTCCACCGTACGAGACGGGTCTAGCCTCGCGTTGTGGACAAAGCAACCGATGACCACCAGCGCAGCCGGCCCCGCGTCGGGCACATCCAGTTCCTGAACTGCCTGCCCCTCTACTGGGGCCTCGCGCGCACCGGAACGCTCCTCGACCTGGAGCTCACGAAGGACACCCCGGAGAAGCTCAGTGAGCGTCTGGTGCGGGGCGATCTCGACATCGGGCCGATCACGCTCGTCGAGTACCTCCGCAACGCCGACGACCTCGTCGCCCTGCCGGACATCGCCGTGGGATGCGACGGCCCCGTGATGTCCTGCGTGATCGTCTCCCAGCTCCCGCTGGAGCGGCTGGACGGAGCGCGGGTCGCGCTCGGTTCCACCTCCCGCACCTCCGTACGCCTGGCGCAGCTGCTGCTCGCCGAGCGGTACGGCGTCCGGCCGGAGTACTACACGTGCCCGCCCGATCTCGGGCTGATGATGCAGGAGGCGGACGCCGCCGTCCTGATCGGTGACGCCGCCCTGCGGGCCTCGCTGCACGACGCTCCGCGCCTGGGCCTCCAGGTCCACGACCTGGGGCTGATGTGGAAGGAGTGGACGGAGCTGCCGTTCGTCTTCGCGGTGTGGGCGGCGCGCAAGGACTTCCTCGCCCGGGAGCCGGAGACGGTCCGCGAGGTGCACGAGGCGTTCCTGGCCTCGCGCGATCTCTCTCTGGTGGAGGTCGCGAAGGTGGCCGAGCAGGCCGCACGCTGGGAGTCCTTCGACGCGACGCTGCTGGAGCGGTACTTCCGGACGCTGGACTTCCGGTTCGGTCCTGAGCAGCTGGCGGGCGTCCGCGAGTTCGCCCGCAGGACCGGCCCGACGACCGGCTTCCCCCCCGACGTCCGGGTGGAGCTGCTCGGCGCCCGGTGATCGCGCCCGGCCCGCGGGAGGCCCCCGGAGCTTCCCGCGCGGGAGGCCATCGGTCGCTTCCCGCCGTGGGCCCCGGTCCCGGTTCCGCTACGGCGCGGCGACGGGACCCTGCATGTGCCGGCTGATCCAGGCGATCGAGCCGTCCCCCATGCCGCGCACATAGCTCTTGGCGTTGTGCCCGCCTCCCTGGATGACCTGGAGGCGGGTCTTCACCGGCCCCTTGGTGTAGCTCTTCATGAACGCCTTGATCCGGGCCATGCCGGATTCCTCGGTGCCGATCTGGAACGCCAGGTACACCTCGTTCGCCCGGGTGTCCGGCTTCGCGCCGAGCGCCTTGGCGAGCCTTTCCGGATTGTTCGCCTGCCGCTCGGCCTCGTGGCCGGCCCACAGCGGCGAGTCCGGGACGGTGTCGGGACCGGACGCGATCACGGCCTTGAACTTCTCCGGGTGCCGGAGAACGGATTTCAGCCCGACGAAGCCGCCCGACGACGAGCCCATGAACGCCCAGCCGTCCCGGGACGCGAACGTGCGGAAATTGGCGCGGACGAAATCGGGCACGTCCTCGGTCAGCCAGGTGCCCATTCGGGGCTGCCCCGGAATATCGCTGCCGTCGTAGTAGTACGTGTCGTCCGGGTTGAGGACCGGCATCACGACGATGAACGGAAGGCTCTTTCCGGTCCGCGACCACGCGCTGATGCTCGACTGGAGTTTGAGGTCCGTCCCCATCCAGTAATTCGTCGGATAGCCGTTCCCTCCCGGGAAGGGCCACGAGGACCGGGAAGCCGCTGTCCGCGTACTGCGGGTCGAAATACTGCTTCGGAGCCCACACCCACACCTTGCCCGTGAAACCGGACTTCCCGCCCCGCAGGGTGGTGACCCCGATCCTGGTGCCGTCCTCCAGGGTGTTGGCGGTGGTGAAGCTCGCCTTCGGGCCGGTGGGCAGAAGCGTCTCGGGGACCTTCGGCCCGGGCTTTCCCTGTGCCTTCGGGGGATGGTCCGGGGTGCGCGCCTGCGCCGTCGAACGGGGGGTGTCGAAGCTGACCGGGTCGCCCTCGTCGGAACAGCCGGTGACCAGAACGGCCGCGCAGCCGAGGGCGAGGGCGGCGGCGGCGATCCTGGGCAGGCGCTTCGGCGGACGCGTCGGCTGGCGATTCATGGTGCGGCTCCGGTGCGTGTCGACACGACGGTGATGACGCAAGGGAGGAGGGACGGGAGGGGCGATCGGTTGGCTCGATACCGTTTCGAATCGCCGTGATCCGGCCCACGGGGGCCTTCGCGCTGCTAGAAGGGGAGACATGCAGCCGCTCGAAGCAGGGGAACCGAGGACCATCGGCGGCTACCGCATCCTCGGAAGACTCGGTTCCGGCGGTATGGGGCGCGTCTACCTCGCCCGCAACGAAGGCGGCAGGACCGTCGCCGTGAAGATCGTGCACCCGCACTTCGCCCTCGACGAGCAGTTCCGGGCCCGGTTCCGGCGCGAGGTGGAGGCGGCCCGGCTGGTGGGCGGACGGTGGACCGCCCCGGTCCTCGACGCCGACGCGGAGGCACCCGTGCCCTGGGTGGCGACCGGATACGTCGCCGGGCCGACGCTCGCCCGGGCCGTCGAGACCCTCGGCCCGCTGCCGGAGCACACGGTACGGACCCTGGGCGCCGGCCTCGCCGAGGCGCTGGCGGGCGTGCACGCGCTGCGGCTCGTCCACCGCGACGTGAAGCCGTCCAACGTGCTCCTCACCCTCGACGGGCCCCGGCTCATCGACTTCGGCATCGCCCGCGCCTCGGACGGCACGGCCTCGCTCACCGCGACGGGCGTCTCCATCGGCTCGCCGGGCTACATGGCGCCCGAGCAGATCCTCGGCCAGGGGACGACCGGCGCCTCCGACGTCTTCTCGCTCGGGGCGGTCCTCGCCTACGCGGCGGCCGGCGCCCCGCCCTTCCCCGGCGACTCCTCCGCCACCCTGCTCTACAAGGTCGTCCACGAGGAACCCGAACTGGGCGCGCTCTCCGGAGAGCTGCGGGAGCTGGTGGCCGGCTGCCTCGCCAAGGACCCGGCGTCCCGCCCCGCCCCGGCCGCCGTCGCGGCCCGGCTCGCCCCGGCCGGTCCGGCGGGCCTGGTGGCGACCGGCTGGCTCCCCGGCCCCCTCGTCGAGGAGGTGAGCCGCACGGCGGTCCGCCTCCTGGAACTCGACGCGGGCACGGCCGCCACGGGGCCGGGTGCGGACCCGGCCCCGCACTCACCGGGGCCCGCCCCCTTCCCGGTCGGCGCGGGGCCCGTCCCCTTCCCCGTCGGCGCCGGTACGGACGGCCCGTCCGACCCGCACGCCTCGGGACCCGTCCCCTTCACCGCGCCCTCGGTGTCCCCCGCCGGCGCCTTCGGCCCGCCGGTGGAACCGCCGCACGCCCTCTGGCCCGGCCCCGGCACCACGGAGGCCGGCCCCGGCGGTGCCACGTCCCACCCCGCCGCCCCCGCTTCCGGACCGGACACCGTGACCGGCGTGCCCCGCCCCCGTACCCGTACGCCCGACGAGGACACGGGAGCCGGGCCGGCCGGCGTGCGGAAGCTGTCGCTCTCCCTCGCCGCAGGCCGCCGCGTCGGCTGCACCGTCGCCCTCACCGTCACCGCGGCACTCGCCGCCGTCACCCTCGGGGCCGGCTACCTCCTCGATCTGATGCCGGGCGGCGACCGCGACGCCGGCGCCGACGGGACGGACGCGACCCCCTCCAGGCCGCCGGCCGCCACCGCGCCGCCCGCCGGCTCCGTGCCCACCGCCTTCCTCGGCACCTGGACCGGCCCCACCACCGAGCGCAACGGCTCCCCGCACGGCGACTTCACCGCCGTCGTCACCCAGGGCCGGACCGGCGAGGACGTCGTCCGCACCAGCCACGTCATCAGCGTCCTCGGGACCACCGTGCGGTGCCACGGCATCGGGCGGCTCACCTCCGCCTCCGCCACCGAACTGCGCGTCGCCGACCGCACCGACCCGGACCGCCCCGGCACCGCGGGCCTGTGCACCGGAGGCACCTCGTCGTTCACCCTCACCCTCGGCGCGGACGGCACCCTCGCCTACCGCTCCGACGAGGAGGCGGCGGGCCGCCCGACCGGCACCCTGCACAAGCGCTGAGAGACGCTGGCGTAGGCTGGTTCGGTCCGCCCGCCCCGCCTCCCAGCACCCACGCGACCGAGGCGCCACGGCGTCACGCCGTCAGATCGCACCCTCCGAAAGGGACCACCCGGTGACCGAGAAGGCCGACCTTCAGTCCGTCCTCGACCGCGCCGCAGAGGGTGGCCGGATCACCCCCGAAGAGGCGCTCGACCTGTACCGCTCCGCGCCGCTGCACGCGCTCGGCGCGGCCGCCGACGCGGTGCGCCGCCGCCGGTACGCCGGTACGGAGCACATCGCGACGTACATCATCGAGCGGAACATCAACTACACGAACGTGTGCGTCACGGCGTGCAAGTTCTGTGCCTTCTACGCCGCGCCCAAGGACAAGGCGAAGGGCTGGACCCGCGACCTCGACGACATCCTGCGCCGCTGCGCGGAGACCGTCGAACTCGGCGGCACCCAGATCATGTTCCAGGGCGGGCACCACCCGGACTACGGCGTCGAGTACTACGAGGAGCACTTCTCCGCCATCAAGAAGGCGTTCCCGCAGCTGGTCATCCACTCCCTCGGCGCGTCCGAGGTCGAGCACATGGCCCGCATCTCCAAGGTGTCGGTGGAGGAGGCCGTCCAGCGCATCCACGCCGCCGGCCTCGACTCCTTCGCCGGCGCGGGCGCCGAGCTGCTCCCGGCCCGGCCCCGCAAGGCGATCGCCCCGCTCAAGGAGAGCGGCGAGCGGTGGCTGGAGATCATGGAGATCGCCCACGGCCTCGGCGTGGAGTCCACCTCCACGATGCTGATGGGCACCGGCGAGACGAACGCCGAGCGGATCGAGCACCTGCGGATGATCCGGGACGTGCAGGACCGGACGGGCGGCTTCCGGGCCTTCATCCCGTACACGTACCAGCCCGAGAACAACCACCTCAAGGGCCGCACCCAGGCGACGATCTTCGAGTACCTGCGGATGATCGCGATCGCCCGGCTCTTCATGGACAACATCGCCCACATCCAGGGCTCCTGGCTGACGGTGGGCAAGGAGGCGGGCCAGCTGTCGCTGCACTACGGCGCGGACGACCTGGGCTCGATCATGCTGGAGGAGAACGTCGTCTCCTCGGCCGGCGCCAAGCACCGCTCCAACCGCATGGAGATCATCGACCTGATCCGCAAGGCGGGCCGCGTCCCGGCGCAGCGCGCGACCACGTACGAGCACCTCGTCGTCCACGACGACCCGGCGAACGACCCGGTCGACGAGCGGGTCGTCTCGCACATCTCGTCCATCGCGATCGAGGGCGGCACGGCGCACCCGGAGCTGAAGCTCCTCGACGCCAACTGACGCGTCCGTGCCGACCATCCACACGGCCGAGGCGTCGCCGGACGTCACGGTCGTGGTCGAGGGGCGGTCCCTGCTCGCCGTGGGCGGCCTCGACGAGCTGGCCGCCGCGTACCCGTCGGCGCGGGTGCGCCGCTGGCCGGGCGTCCTCACCCCGCCGCTGCTCAACCCCTACGGTCCGGAGCTCCTGGAGCAGAGCTACCACCCGGACCCGCGGGAGGCCGCCGAGCTCGGCACCGAGCCGCTCACCGGCGCGGCGCTCGACCGGCTGGAGATGGACGAGGCCCGCTGGGGCGCCAGCGCCCGGCGCGGCCTCCAGCGGATGCTGGCGCACGGGACGGTGGCCGTGGCGGGACAGCTGTCCCGGCCGTCCGTCGTCGACGCGGTGCGCCGCTCGGGGCTGATCCTGGCGGGGCGGGCCGCGCGGCCCGACGGCGTTCCGTCCCTCGACCCGTACGCGACGGGCGGCCCCCCGGTCCACCTGCACCCGCCGCGCGAGGGCGGCCCGGCGCGGTTCGCCGTCTTCGACGTCCCGTCGGAGCCGGAGCTCGCCCGCCGGGGCGCGGCCACCTGCGTCGCCACCGTCCTCGACGGCCGGCTCGTCTTCCGGCGCCGCTGAGGGACGTCCCCGCGAAGCCCCCGCGGGCCACCGCGTGAGGGCCGGGGGCGGGCTGCTTGAATGGGAACGTGACCCGAGCCTCCCTGGACAAGCAGCCGCACGAAGTCGCCTCGATGTTCGACGACGTGGCGGCGAACTACGACCTGACCAACGACGTGCTCTCGCTCGGTCAGGACCGGCGCTGGCGCAAGGAGGTCGCCAAGGCGGTCGACGCCCGGCCCGCGCAGAGGATCCTCGACCTGGCCGCCGGGACCGGCACGTCGTCCCTGCCGTTCGCCGCGACCGGCGCCTTCGTCGTGCCCTGCGACTTCTCGCTTGGCATGCTCCGGGAGGGCAAGAAGCGCCACGGCTGGCTGCCGCTGACGGCCGGTGACGGGACGCGGCTCCCCTTCCGCGACGACGTCTTCGACGCGGTGACGATCTCCTTCGGCCTGCGCAACATCCAGGACACCGAGGCGGCGCTCCGCGAGCTGTACCGGGTGACGAAGCCGGGCGGCCGGGTCGTGATCTGCGAGTTCTCGCACCCGACCTGGGCGCCCTTCCGCACGGTGTACGAGGAGTACCTGATGCGCGCGCTGCCGCCGGTGGCCCGCGCGGTGTCCTCCAACCCCGACGCGTACGTGTACCTCGCCGAGTCCATCCAGTCCTGGCCGGACCAGCCGACCCTCGCGGGGCTCCTGCAGAAGTCCGGCTGGTCGAAGGTCGCCTGGCGGAACCTCTCGGGCGGCATCGTGGCCATGCACCGGGGCTTCAAGCCGTAACACCCCGCAATAGACTGCAACCGACCTTCCCTCGACCCTTCGGGAGACCCCGCCGTGACCGAGCCCCTCTCCGAGCACAGCGCAGATGTGATCGTCGTCGGGGCAGGCCCGGCCGGTTCCACGACCGCGTACTACCTGGCCAAGGCCGGCCTCGACGTCCTGCTCCTGGAGAAGACCGCCTTCCCGCGCGAGAAGGTGTGCGGTGACGGGCTCACCCCCCGCGCCACCAAGCAGCTCGTCGCCATGGGCATCGACATCTCGGAAGAGGCCGGCTGGCTGCGCAACAAGGGCCTGCGGATCATCGGCGGCGGCTCCCGGCTCCAGCTCGACTGGCCGGACCTCGCCTCGTACCCGGACTACGGACTCGTCCGCAAGCGCGACGACTTCGACGAGCAGCTCGCCCGGCAGGCGCAGAAGGCCGGCGCGCGGCTGTACGAGCGGTGCAACGTCGGCGCCCCGGTCGTGGACGACCGGACCGGCCGGATCACCGGCGTGACCGCCAAGCTCGGCGAGGAGAAGCGCGAGGTCACCTTCCACGCGCCGCTCGTCGTGGCCGCCGACGGCAACTCCACCCGCCTGTCGCTCGCCATGGGCCTGCACCGGCGCGAGGACCGTCCGATGGGCGTGGCCGTGCGGACGTACTTCACCAGCCCCCGCCACGACGACGACTACCTGGAGTCCTGGCTGGAGCTCTGGGACCGGCGCGGTCCCCAGGACCGGCTGCTGCCCGGATACGGCTGGATCTTCGGCATGGGCGACGGCACGTCCAACGTCGGCCTCGGCATCCTGAACTCCTCCTCCGCCTTCAAGGAGCTGGACTGGCGCGAGGTCCTCAAGGCGTGGTGCGCCTCCATGCCGGAGGACTGGGGGTTCACCCCGGAGAACATGACGACGCCGATCCGCGGCGCCGCCCTGCCGATGGCCTTCAACCGGCAGCCGCACTACACCAAGGGCCTGCTGCTCGTCGGTGACGCGGGCGGCCTGGTCAACCCCTTCAACGGCGAGGGCATCGCGTACGCCATGGAGTCCGGCCAGATCGCGGCGGACGTCATCGTCCAGGCGCACGCGCGGGCGACTCCGGCCCAGCGCGAACTGGCGCTGCACAACTACCCGAAGATCCTCAAGGAGACGTACGGCGGGTACTACACCCTCGGCCGCGCGTTCGTGAAGATCATCGGCAACCCGAAGATCATGAAGATCGCCACGCAGCGGGGCCTGACCCACCCGGTCCTGATGAAGTTCACGCTGAAGATGCTGGCCAACCTCACCGACCCGACGGGCGGCGACGCGATGGACCGCATCATCAACGGTCTCTCGAAGGTGGCCCCGAAGGCCTGAACGCCCGGCGGTAGTCGCTCGGTGAGACCCCGACCGTCCGCAGGAAGTGACGGCGCAGGTTCGCCGCCGTGCCCAGGCCGCTGCGGCCGCCGATCTGTTCCACGGGCAGGTCGGTCGACTCCAGGAGCGTCTGGGCGCGGGCCACGCGCTGCTGCAGCAGCCACTGCAAGGGCGTGGTGCCGCAGGCGTCCTGGAGCCTGCGGTGGAAGGTGCGCGGGCTCATCCGGGCCCGCCGCGCCAGGTCCTCGACGGTCAGCGGCTCGGCGAGCCGCTCGGCCGCCCACTGGAGCACGTCCCCGAGCCCGTCGTCGTCGCGGGGCGGTACCGGCGCCTCGATGAACTGGGCCTGCCCGCCCGCGCGGTGCGGGGGCACGACCAGCCGGCGGGCCAGCTGCCCGGCGACCGTCGCCCCGAGGTCCTTGCGGACGAGGTGCAGACAGAGGTCGAGCGCGGCGGTGGCCCCCGCGCTGGTCAGCACGGAGCCCTCGTCCGTGTAGAGCACCGAGTCGTCGACGACGACGTCCGGGTGGCGGGCCGCGAGCTGCGCGGTGTGCTGCCAGTGGGCGGTGGCCCGGCGGCCGTCGAGCAGACCGGCGGCGGCGAGGGCGAAGGCGCCGGTGCACAGCGAGACCATCCGGGCGCCGGAGGCGGCGGCCGCGCGCAGCGCCTCCACGAGACCGGCCGGGACCTCCTCGCCGTCCTCCACGACCGCGTCGGGCACGGACGGCACGATGACGGTGTCCGCGTCCACGAGCCCGTCGAGGCCGTGGGTCGTACGGAGCGACAGGACACCGCCCGGGTCGCCGTCCCCGCACAGCCGCAGCTCGTACCAGGGGTCGGCGAGGTCCGGGTGCGGGATGCCGAAGACCGTGGCGGCGATGGAGAGTTCGTACATCTCCCACAGGGTCGTCCCGACCCGGGGGTCCGGCACGACGGCGAGGGCGACGGTTCCGGCGCTTCCGGCGTTCATGCCCCGAGCCTATGGCGGGAATGGTGCGGACGTCGTCAGTCCTGCCACTGTCGGCCGGTTTCCGCCGCTGGAACGGTGAGGGCATGAACGACACCACCCACACCACCACCGTCTCCGTCGTCGGACTCGGGCAGATGGGCGCCGCCCTCGCCGGCGCCTTCCTGGCCGCGGGCCACCCGACCACCGTCTGGAACCGCACCCCTGCCAAGGCGGACCCCCTCGTCGCCCGCGGCGCCGTACGCGCCGCCACCGTCGCCGAGGCGGTCGCGGCGAGCGAGCTGATCGTCGTCTGCGTCCTGGACCACCCCGCCGTGCGCGCCCTCCTCGGCCCCGTGGCGCCGGCGCTGCGCGGGAGGACGGTCGTGAACCTCACGACGGGTTCGCCCGAGCAGGCCCGCGCGGAGGCGGAGTGGGCGGCGGAGCACGGGATCGGCTATCTGGACGGCGGCATCATGACGACACCGCCCGGGATCGGCGACAGCGCCCACATGATCCTGTACGCCGGGGAGCCCGAGCCGTTCGCCCGGTACCGCTCGACGCTGGCGGTGCTGGGCGACCCGGTCGATCTCGGCCGGGACGCCGGACTCGCCTCGCTCTACGACGCGGGACTGCTCGGGCTCATGTGGTCGGTCTTCGGCGGCTGGCTGCACGCCACTGCCCTCACCGGCGCCGACGGGGTGACGGCCCGGGACTTCACGAGGGTCGCCGACCGCTGGCTGCGGACGGTCGCCTGGTTCATGAGCGGGTACGCGGAGCAGATCGACGCGGGCGAGTACCCGGGCGCGGACGCCACCATCGACGTCCAGGTGGCGGCGATCGGGCATCTGCTGCACGCGGGGGAGGCGCGGGGCGTGGACGGGCGGCTGCCGCGGCTGCACCAGGAGCTGATGCGGGGCGCGGTCGAGGCGGGGCACGGCGGCGACAGCTACGCCCGGCTCATCGACGCCTTCCGGAAGTGAGGAAGGAACCCGGCGCGGGAGGCGTCCTCTACGGACCGCCGGATCGGCGGGCATGAGAGAAGGCCGTCACTCCCGAGGAGTGACGGCCTTCGCGTGTCCGCTGGCGCGACGATCAGAGGATGCGCACGGCGCCGGAGGGGGTGTCCCAGTCCAGGGAGCGCTCGACCACGCCGGTGGACGGGTTCTGCGCGCCGACGTAGTTGCCGCCGCCCACGTAGATCGCCACGTGGTACGAGCCGCTGCGGCTGCCCCAGTACAGGATGTCGCCCGGCTGGAGGTTGCTCAGCGAGACGGAGGTGCCCATGCTCGACTGCGAGCTGGAGACGCGGGGAAGGTCGATGCCGGCCTGGCGGTAGGCGGCCTGGACCAGTCCGGAGCAGTCCCACGAGTTGGGTCCGGTGCCGCCGGAGACGTAGGCGTCGCCGACCTGGGCGCGGGCGAAGGCCACGATCGCCGCGGCGGAGCCGGTGGCCACCTGGCTCTCGGTGCTGGAGGAGGAGCTGCCGGCGGAGTCGTCGGAGGAGGACGCCGAGAGCGTGGTGCGCTCCGCGGTCCGGGAGGCGCGCTGACGGGCCTCCTCACGGGCCTTCTCGGCGCGCTCGGCCTCGGCCTTGCGGTCGGCCTCGGCCTTGGCCTTCTTGGCCTCCTGGGCGGCCTTGCGGTGGGCGGCCTCTTCCTGGGCGCGCAGGCTCAGGTCGAGGGCCTCCTGCTGGGACGCCTCGGCCGAGGCGGAGACGGCGCTCGCCAGGTCGGTGTCGAGGGCGCCGAGCGTGGGCATCTCGATGGTCTCGGTCACCGGCTCGGCATTCGCCGGCCCGGCAGCACCCGCCACCGCGATGGTGCTGAGGACGCCACCGGCAACTCCGGCACGGAGCGCGAGCTTGGACGCGCTGCGGCGGGGCTTCCGGTGGCTGGGTATGTGAGCGGTCTGGGACATGAGAACAACCGCTATCAGGGGTTCACGGTTCCCATCAAGAAACGTGTGTTGCGCCACAGTTACGACCGGAACTACCCAATCCGCTTCCCTGGCGCCCTTATTGACGCCGTAACGGGCAAATCGGGCACAGGCTTTCAGGCCCGTGATCACGTGTTTTCCGCGAAACGTCCGAATTGACCGGCGCTTACCACCTCTTCACGCGGTTGGCCAAGCCCTGTAGTTGACGGGGTGTAGGTAACGTGACGCAGGTCACAAGCGGGCAACTCCCGGGCGACGCGGGCCCTTCGTGACGGCCGGCGCGCGTCCACTTCGCTCCGCGGGACCGCTCGGCCGGGTGGGGTGAGCCCTCTATCACCCGTGCGAGTCCATCGCGAATTTGCCTGTAGTCGCCATCGTTTGATAGAGCGCGGCGGCTCCGACCAGCGGCAATCCCCGCTGATGTCACGTCTCGTGCTCACTTGGCTACTTCTCGTATGAAGATCACCGTTCATCCGAATTCATGATCCTTCGACTCGTGGTGGAGATCACAAAGTCCTTGCCGTACCCCGTGTCGCAGATCACAGAGCGACAGGCATAAGATGCGAGTCAATCGGGCTTGTGAACTGCCTCACATGTACGCGATCTTCGAGGCGGCGATCCGGATGCCCGCTGCGGTCCAACGGTCAAGGACGACTGGAAGGAGCGAGGAGCGTGAATGCGTACGCGCCCATCCTCGTGCTCGGCGCCCTCGGGGCAGGGTTTGCGATCTTCTCCGTGGTCATGGCCACGCTAATCGGCCCAAAGCGGTACAACAGGGCAAAACTTGAGGCGTACGAGTGCGGCATCGAGCCGACGCCCACTCCCGCCGGAGGAGGCCGCTTCCCGATCAAGTACTACCTGACGGCGATGCTCTTCATCGTCTTCGACATCGAGATCGTCTTCCTCTACCCCTGGGCGGTCACCTTCGACGCCCTGGGGCTTTTCGGGCTCGTGGAGATGCTGCTCTTCGTGCTCACCGTCTTCGTCGCCTACGCCTACGTGTGGCGGCGCGGCGGCCTGGAATGGGACTGAGGGGCTGGGAGCACACTCATGGGACTCGAAGAGAAGCTGCCGAGCGGTTTTCTGCTGACGACGGTCGAGCAGGCCGCGGGCTGGGTGCGTAAGTCGTCCGTCTTCCCGGCGACCTTCGGCCTGGCCTGCTGCGCCATCGAGATGATGACGACCGGAGCGGGCCGGTACGACCTGGCGCGCTTCGGCATGGAGGTCTTCCGCGGCTCGCCGCGCCAGGCCGACCTGATGATCGTGGCGGGCCGGGTCAGCCAGAAGATGGCGCCCGTCCTGCGGCAGGTCTATGACCAGATGCCCAACCCCAAGTGGGTCATCTCCATGGGGGTCTGCGCGTCTTCGGGCGGAATGTTCAACAACTACGCGATCGTGCAGGGCGTCGACCACATCGTGCCGGTCGACATCTATCTGCCGGGCTGCCCGCCGCGCCCGGAAATGCTGATGGACGCGATTCTCAAGCTCCACCAGAAGATCCAGACCTCCAAGCTCGGCGTCAACGCGGAGGAAGCTGCCCGCGAGGCGGAGGAGGCGGCGCTCAAGGCCCTGCCGACCATTGAGATGAAGGGTCTGCTCCGTTGAGTGACGAGACACCCAACCCCGACAAGGAACTCAGCGCGCAGAACCTGCCGGGTCAGCGCGGGGACCACGGCGAGGAGGTCCGGGTCCAGCGCGGGATGTTCGGCGCCCAGAGCGGGGCCGACACCAGCGGCTACGGCGGCCTCGTCCGCTCCGTACGCCTGCCGGGGCCGGCCACGCGTCCCTACGGCGGCTGGTTCGACGAGGTGGCCGACGAGCTCGAGGGCGCCCTCGACGAACAGGGGCTCCTCCCCGCCAACGCCATCGAGAAGACGGTCGTGGACCGCGGCGAGATCACTTTCCACATCGCCCGTGAGCACCTCGTCCGGGTCGCCCGCACCCTGCGGGACGACCCCGCGCTCCGCTTCGAGCTGTGCACGGGCGTCTCCGGCGTCCACTACCTCGGGGACAAGGGCCGCGAGCTGCACGCCGTCTACCACCTGCGCTCGCTGACCCACGGCCGGCTGATCCGCCTGGAGGTCACGGCCCCGGACGCCGACCCGCACATCCCGTCGCTCGTCGCGGTCTACCCGACCAACGACTGGCACGAGCGGGAGGCGTACGACTTCTTCGGCATCGTCTTCGACGGCCACCCCGCCCTCACCCGGATCATGATGCCGGACGACTGGCAGGGCCACCCGCAGCGCAAGGACTACCCCCTCGGCGGCATCCCCGTCGAATACAAGGGCGCCCAGATCCCGGCTCCTGACCAGCGGAGGTCGTACAGCTGATGAGTACCGAACACGCCCTCCCGTCACCCGGCCACCGCCCCTCGTCGACTCCCTTCGGGACGCCCCCATCCTCCGCCTCCGCCCGGGAGACCACCGAGGGCACCGTCTACACCGTCACCGGTGGCGACTGGGAAGAGGTCGTCGCGTCCGCCGCCAAGGCGGACGACGAGCGGATCATCGTCAACATGGGTCCCCAGCACCCGTCCACGCACGGGGTGCTCCGGCTGATCCTGGAGATCGACGGCGAGACCGTCACCGAGGCCCGCTGCGGCATCGGCTACCTCCACACCGGCATCGAGAAGAACCTCGAATTCCGGACCTGGACGCAGGGCACCACCTTCGTCACGCGCATGGACTACCTCACCTCGTTCTTCAACGAGACGGCGTACTGCCTCGGCGTCGAGAGGCTCCTCGGCATCACCGACCAGATCCCGGACCGGGCCGAGGTCATCCGCGTCCTGCTGATGGAGCTCAACCGGCTCTCCTCCCACCTGGTGTGCATCGCCACCGGCGGCATGGAGCTGGGCGCCACCACGATCATGATCTACGGCTTCCGGGACCGCGAACTGATCCTGGACCTGTACGAGCTGATCACCGGCCTGCGCATGAACCACGCGTTCATCCGTCCCGGGGGCCTCGCCCAGGACCTCCCGCCCGGCGCCGTCGACGCCGTGCGCGAGTTCGTGAAGACCATGAAGAAGAACCTGCCGGAGTACGACAAGCTCGCCACCGGCAACCCCATCTTCAAGGCCCGCATGCAGGACGTCGGCTACCTCGACCTCACCGGCTGCATGGCGCTCGGCGCCACCGGGCCGATCCTGCGCTCCGCGGGCCTCCCGCACGACCTGCGCAGGACCGACCCGTACTGCGGCTACGAGAACTACGAGTTCGACATCCCGACCGCCGACACCTGCGACTCCTACGGGCGCTTCCTCGTCCGCCTCGAGGAGATGCGGCAGTCCCTCCGGATCGTCGAACAGTGCCTGGACCGCCTCGAGCCCGGACCGGTCATGGTCGGCGACAAGAAGATCGCCTGGCCCGCGCAGCTCGCGCTCGGCCCCGACGGCCTCGGCAACTCCCTCGACCACATCAAGAAGATCATGGGCACCTCCATGGAGGCCCTGATCCACCACTTCAAGCTGGTCACCGAGGGCTTCCGGGTCCCCGCCGGGCAGACCTACGCCGCCGTCGAGTCGCCCAAGGGCGAACTGGGTGTGCACGTCGTCAGCGACGGCGGCACCCGCCCCTTCCGGGTCCACTTCCGGGACCCGTCCTTCACCAACCTGCAGGCCATGGCGGCGATGTGCGAGGGCGGCCAGGTCGCCGACGTCATCGTCGCCGTCGCCTCCATCGACCCCGTGATGGGAGGCGTCGACCGATGACGGACGGACAGACCAGTCTCGGGATGCCCCAGCTCCCCGCCCCCGACTACCCCGCCGAGGTACGCACCCGGCTGGAGGCGGACGCCAAGGAGATCATCGCCCGCTATCCGGGGTCCCGCTCCGCGCTCCTGCCGCTGCTGCACCTCGTGCAGGCGGAGGAGGGGCACGTGACCCGCACCGGCATGCGGTTCTGCGCCGACGTCCTCGGCCTCACCACCGCCGAGGTCACCGCGGTCGCCACCTTCTACTCGATGTACCGCCGCAAGCCCTCCGGCGACTACCAGGTCGGCGTCTGCACCAACACCCTCTGCGCGGTCATGGGCGGCGACGCCATCTTCGAGGAGCTCCAGGCCCACCTCGGCGTCGGCAACCAGGGCACCACGGACGACGGCAAGATCACCCTCGAACACATCGAGTGCAACGCGGCCTGCGACTTCGCGCCCGTGGTGATGGTCAACTGGGAGTTCTTCGACAACCAGACGCCCGAGTCCGCCAAGGCGATGGTCGACGACCTGCGGGCCGGCCGACCCGTCGAGCCCACGCGCGGCGCGCCCCTGTGCACCTTCAAGGAGACCGCCCGCATCCTGGCCGGCTTCCCCGACGAGCGTGAAGGCGCCGTCGAGGCCACCGGCGGGGCAGGCCCGGCCTCCCTCGTCGGACTCCGCCTGGCGAAGGGCGAATCCCCGCACCACAAGATCGTCCACCCGCGCGGCGAGTCAGCCGGTGGGGAGGGGGAGTGATGACCTTGGCAGCCGAGATCGACCACAGCAGCCCCGAGAAGCTTCTCGCGCCCGTCCTGTCGGCGTTCTGGGACCAGCCCGACTCCTGGACCCTGGAGACGTACAAGCGGCACGAGGGGTACGAAGGGCTGAAGAAGGCCCTCGCGATGTCGCCCGACGACCTCATCGCGTACGTCAAGGACTCGGGACTGCGCGGCCGCGGCGGCGCGGGCTTCCCCACCGGGATGAAGTGGCAGTTCATCCCGCAGGGCGACGGCAAGCCGCACTACCTCGTCGTCAACGCCGACGAGTCCGAGCCGGGCACCTGCAAGGACATCCCGCTCCTCTTCGCCAACCCGCACTCGCTCATCGAGGGCATCGTGATCGCCTGCTACGCGATCCGGTCCAGCCATGCCTTCATCTACCTGCGCGGCGAGGTCGTCCCGGTCCTGCGCCGGCTCCACGAGGCCGTCCGCGAGGCGTACGAGGCGGGCTTCCTCGGCACGGACATCCTCGGCAGCGGGCTCGACCTGGAACTCACCGTGCACGCGGGCGCCGGGGCGTACATCTGCGGCGAGGAGACCGCGCTGCTCGACTCGCTCGAAGGGCGTCGCGGCCAGCCCCGGCTGCGTCCACCCTTCCCCGCCGTCGCCGGCCTGTACGCCTGTCCCACCGTGGTGAACAACGTCGAGTCCATCGCGTCCGTTCCCGCGATCCTGAACCGGGGCAAGGACTGGTTCAAGTCGATGGGCAGCGAGAAGTCCCCCGGCTTCACCCTCTACTCGCTCAGCGGCCACGTCGCCTCGCCCGGCCAGTACGAGGCCCCGCTCGGGATCACGCTGCGCCAGCTCCTCGACATGAGCGGCGGCATGCGCCCCGGCCACCGGCTGAAGTTCTGGACCCCCGGCGGCTCCTCCACCCCGATGTTCACCGACGAGCACCTCGACGTCCCCCTGGACTACGAGGGCGTGGGCGCGGCCGGCTCCATGCTCGGCACCAAAGCGCTCCAGTGCTTCGACGAGACCACCTGCGTCGTGCGGGCCGTGACCCGGTGGACGGAGTTCTACGCCCACGAGTCCTGCGGCAAGTGCACGCCGTGCCGCGAGGGCACCTACTGGCTCGTACAGCTGCTCCGCGACATCGAGGCGGGCAAGGGCGCCATGGCCGACCTCGACAAGCTGAACGACATCGCCGACAACATCAACGGCAAGTCGTTCTGCGCGCTCGGCGACGGCGCCGCCTCCCCGATCTTCTCCTCCCTGAAGTACTTCCGCGAGGAGTACGAGCAGCACATCACCGGCCGGGGCTGCCCCTTCGACCCCGCCAAGTCGACCGCCTGGGCGGACAACCA
Source organism: Streptomyces sp. NPDC036822 (assembly GCF_055609145.1). Classification (NCBI taxonomy): domain Bacteria; kingdom Bacillati; phylum Actinomycetota; class Actinomycetes; order Kitasatosporales; family Streptomycetaceae; genus Streptomyces; species Streptomyces sp. NPDC036822. The sequence continues at coordinate 222,952 of NZ_JBVJPY010000006.1, read as the reverse complement.
CAAGGAGGTGACGGCATGACGGTGACCACGTCCAACCCGGCCGGCGGCGAAGCCGCCCTCCCGCCGGAGGACCTCGTCACGCTGACCATCGACGGCGCCGAGATCTCCGTCCCCAAGGGGACCCTGGTCATCCGCGCCGCGGAACAGCTCGGCATCGAGATCCCCCGCTTCTGCGACCACCCGCTCCTCGACCCGGCCGGCGCCTGCCGGCAGTGCATCGTCGAGGTCGAGGGCCAGCGCAAGCCGATGGCGTCCTGCACCATCACCTGCACCGACGGCATGGTGGTGAAGTCGCAGCTGACCAGCCCGGTGGCGGAGAAGGCCCAGCACGGCGTGATGGAGCTGCTGCTCATCAACCATCCGCTGGACTGCCCGGTCTGCGACAAGGGCGGCGAGTGCCCGCTCCAGAACCAGGCCATGTCCCACGGCCGGTCCGAGTCCCGCTTCGACGGCCTGAAGCGGACCTACGAGAAGCCGGTGCCGATCTCCACCCAGGTGCTGCTCGACCGCGAGCGGTGCGTCCTGTGCGCCCGCTGCACCCGGTTCTCGAACCAGATCGCCGGCGACCCGATGATCGAGCTGATCGAGCGCGGCGCGCTCCAGCAGGTCGGCACCGGCGAGGGCGACGACTTCGAGTCGTACTTCTCCGGCAACACCATCCAGATCTGCCCGGTCGGCGCGCTCACCTCGGCGGCGTACCGGTTCCGCTCCCGCCCCTTCGACCTGGTGTCCTCGCCGAGCGTCTGCGAGCACTGCGCGGGCGGCTGCGCCACGCGCACCGACCACCGCCGCGGCAAGGTCATGCGGCGGCTCGCGGCCGAGGACCCGGAGGTCAACGAGGAGTGGGTGTGCGACAAGGGGCGGTTCGCCTTCCGGTACGCGCAGCAGCGCGACCGGCTCACCACCCCGCTGGTCCGCAGCGCCGAGACCGGTGAGCTGGAGCCCGCCTCCTGGCCCGAGGCGCTGGAGGCCGCGGCCCGCGGGCTCGTGCGCGGCCGCACCGGCGTCCTGGCGGGCGGCAGGCTGACCGTCGAGGACGCGTACGCCTACGCCAAGTTCGCCCGGGTCGCCCTCGACACCAACGACGTCGACTTCCGGGCCCGCGTCCACTCCGGCGAGGAGGCCGACTTCCTCGCCTCCCACGTGGCCGGGCGCGGCCGGGACCTGGACGGCAGCGGGGTCACGTACACCTCCCTGGAAGCCGCCCCGGCCGTGCTGCTCGTCGGCTTCGAGTCCGAGGAGGAGGCCCCCGGCGTCTTCCTGCGGCTCCGCAAGGCGTGGCGCACCAAGGGCCAGAAGACCTACGCGCTCGCCTCGCACGCGACCCGGGGCCTGGCGAAGGCGGGCGGCACGCTGCTGGCCGCCGCGCCCGGCACCGAGACCGAGTGGCTGGACGCCCTCACCTCCCGCGTCGGGCTCGACGGGCCCGGCACGGACGCGGCGGAGGCGCTGCGGCGGGACGGCGCGGTCATCGTGGTCGGCGAACGGCTGGCCGCGGTGCCGGGCGGGCTGACCTCGGCCGTGCGGACGGCGGCGGCGACCGGCGCGACGCTGGTGTGGATCCCGCGCCGTGCGGGGGAGCGCGGCGCGCTCGAAGCCGGCGCCATCCCGACGCTGCTGCCCGGCGGGCGCCCCGCGACCGACCCCCGCGCGCGTGAGGAGGTCGCGGCCGCCTGGGGCGTGCGCGACCTGCCGCACGGATACGGCCGGGACACCGGCCAGATCGTGGAGGCCGCCGCCACCGGCGAACTGGGCGCGCTGCTCGTCGGCGGCGTCGAGGTCCGCGACCTGCCCGACCCGGCACGCGCGCGTGAGGCGCTCGACGCGGCGTTCGTGGTCTCCCTTGAGCTGCGGCCGAGCGAGGTCACCGAGCGGGCCGACGTGGTCCTGCCCGTCGCCGCCGTCGCCGAGAAGTCGGGCACCTTCCTCAACTGGGAGGGCCGGGCCCGCCTCTTCGAGGCCGCGCTCAAGCCCGAGCAGATGACCCGTGCGCTGCCTCCGGCCGACGCCCGCGTCCTCCACATGCTCGCGGACGCCCTCGACACGCACCTGGCGCTGCCCGATCTGCGGGCCGCCCGACGCGAGATGGACCGGCTCGGCGGCTGGACCGGCGAGCGGGCCTCCGAGCCCGTCGAGCCGGCACAGCCCGCGCCGCGGCCGGGCGAGGGCGAGGCCGTCCTCGCCGGACACCGGATGCTGCTCGACCTCGGCAGGCTCCAGGAGGGCGACACCGCGCTGGCGGGCACCCGCCACGCCGCCCCCGCCCTGCTGTCGGCGGCCACCGCCGCCGAGACCGGGGTCAAGGACGGCGACCTCCTCGCCGTGACCGGCCCGGCCGGCTCGCTCCACCTCCCGCTCCAGGTCACCGAGATGCCCGACCGTGTCGTCTGGCTCCCGCTGAACTCGACCGGCGGCGGTGTCCTCTCCGACACCGGCGCCCACCCGGGCGACCTGGTCCGCATCGGCCCCGCGGGCTCCCCGGCGGGCGACGAGGACCGGGAGGCGGGCTCGTGACCGGCACCGGCTCCCCCCTCCGCCGCCCCGCGCACCCGGGCGCGCGCCCCGCGCCCGGTGCGGCGCGCCCGCGCGCACACGTCGTCCGGCCGGCCGCAGGTCCGGCCCTCCCCGTACCGGAGGTGCGAGCGTGACTGCCCTCGCCCAACTCGCGCACACGCAGCCAAGCGTCCTGGCCGCCGAGGACCTGTCCATGTTCGGTACGGACCCCTGGTGGCTCGTCGCGATCAAGGCCGTCTTCTGCTTCGCCTTCCTGATGGTCACCGTGCTCTTCTCCATCGTGTGGGAGCGCAAGGTCGTCGCCTGGATGCAGCTGCGCATCGGCCCCAACCGGCACGGCCCCTGGGGTCTCCTCCAGTCCCTCGCGGACGGCATCAAGCTGATGCTGAAGGAGGACGTGATCGTCCGGCGGGCCGACAAGGTCGTCTACGTCCTTGCGCCGATCATCGCCGCGGCCCCGGCGTTCATGGCGATCGCCGTGATCCCCTTCGGCCCGGCCGGCAACGAGGTCTCGATCTTCGGCCACCGCACCTCGATGCAGCTCACCGACCTGCCGATCGCCATGCTGTACGTCCTGGCGATCGCCTCCGTCGGCATCTACGGCATCGTGCTCGCCGGCTGGTCCTCCGGCTCCACGTACCCGCTCCTCGGCGGGCTGCGCTCCTGCGCGCAGATGATCTCCTACGAGATCGCGATGGGCGCCGCCTTCGCCTCGGTCTTCCTCTACTCCGGGTCGATGTCGACCTCGGCGATCGTCGAGGCGCAGGCCGACCGCTGGTTCATCATCCTGCTGCCGGTCTCCTTCATCATCTACGTGGTCACGATGGTCGGCGAGACCAACCGCGCCCCGTTCGACATGCCCGAGTCCGAGGGCGACCTGGTCGGCGGCTTCAACACCGAGTACAGCTCGATCAAGTTCGCGATGTTCATGCTCGCCGAGTACGTGAACATGGTGACGGTCTCGGCCGTGTCGGTGACCCTCTTCCTGGGCGGCTGGCGGGCCCCGTACCCGATCTCCACCTTCTGGGAGGGCGCGAACCACGGCTGGTGGCCGATGCTCTGGTTCGTCCTCAAGGTGCAGCTGCTGCTGTTCTTCTTCATCTGGCTGCGCGGCACCCTGCCCCGCGTCCGCTACGACCAGCTGATGAAGCTCGGCTGGAAGGTCCTCATCCCCGTCTCGGTGGTCTGGCTGATGCTGGTCGCCACCGTGCGCGCGCTGCGGAACGAGAACTACGACTTCCAGACGATCGTGCTCTACGTCGCGGGCGCCGTCCTCGCCGTGCTGCTGCTCTCCTTCATCGTCGACATGTTCCGCGACAGGAAGGCGCGGGGCGGGGCGGAGAAGGAAGGCCCCGAGGCCCCGTTCGACCCGATGGCGGGCGGGTTCCCCGTACCGCCCAAGCCGGGACAGTCCCTGCCGCCGGTGCCGCGGCGCCGGTCCCGCCAGGAGGCGGAGCTGGTTGTCAGTGGCGCCCCCGATACTGCTACTGCGAGTGATGGAAAGGAGACGGACGGTGTCTGATTTCCAGAATCCGGTGGCCGGCTTCGGCGTGACCTTCAAGGCCATGTTCAAGAAGCGGCTGACCGAGCAGTACCCGGAGCAGCAGAAGACGACGGCGCCGCGCTTCCACGGCCGGCACCAGCTCAACCGTCATCCGGACGGACTTGAGAAGTGCGTGGGCTGCGAGCTGTGCGCCTGGGCCTGTCCCGCCGACGCCATCTACGTGGAGGGCGCGGACAACACCGACGAGGAGCGCTACTCCCCGGGCGAGCGGTACGGCGCGGTCTACCAGATCAACTACGCCCGCTGCATCCTGTGCGGCCTGTGCATCGAGGCGTGCCCGACGCGGGCGCTGACGATGACCAACGAGTTCGAACTGGCCGACTCCTCCCGCGAGAACCTGATCTACACCAAGGAGCAGCTCCTCGCGGGACTGGAGGAGGGCATGGTCGACTCGCCGCACTCGATCTTCCCCGGCACGGACGAGCAGGACTACTACCGGGGCCTCGTCACCGAGGCCGCGCCCGGCACGGTCCGTCAGGTCGCCGTGTCCAAGGGGGAGAAGGGCGACCCGGAAGAGGTGGACGCATGAGCGCCGACCTCACGGCCGCGACGCTGGCGGCGTACTCCACGTCCACGGGCGAGGCCGTGCAGTTCTGGGTCCTCGGCACGATCGCCGTGATCGGCGCCCTGTGCACGGTCCTGATGCGCAAGGCCGTGCATAGCGCGCTCTGCCTCGCCGGGACGATGATCATCCTCGCGGTGTTCTACCTCGCCAACGGCGCGTACTTCCTCGGTATCGTCCAGATCGTCGTCTACACCGGCGCGATCATGATGCTCTTCCTCTTCGTCGTCATGCTGGTCGGTGTCACGGCCGCGGACTCGCTGAAGGAGACCATCAAGGGGCAGCGCTGGTGGGCCGCGGCCTGCGGGCTGGGCTTCGGCGCCCTGCTCGTCGCCGGGATCGGCCGGGCCTCCCTGGAGGAGTTCAACGGCCTGGGCGCGGCCAACGCCGCGTACGGGGGCAACGTCGAGGGCATCGCCGCGCTCGTCTTCACGAAGTACGTCTTCGCCTTCGAGATCACCGGCGCGCTGCTCATCACGGCGGCCGTCGGCGCGATGGTCCTCACCCACCGGGAGCGCACCGAGAAGGCCCGCACCCAGCGCGAGCTCGCCGAGCAGCGGGTGCGGGAGGGCAAGCACCTGCCGCCGCTGCCGGCCCCCGGTGTCTACGCCCGGCACAACGCCGTGGACGTCGCCGGTCTGCTGCCCGACGGCACGCCCGCCGAGCTGACCGTGATGCAGACCCTGCGCAAGCGCGGCCAGATCCGCGATGTGTCCACCGAGGCGCTGGCCGACCTCAAGGCGCTGGAGCGGCGCTCCGAGGAGCGGCTCGGCCGGGACCGGGACGAAGAGGAGGCCTCGCGGTGAACCCCGTCAACTATCTGTATCTCGCCGCCCTGTTGTTCACCATCGGCGCGGCCGGGGTGCTGATCCGGCGCAACGCGATCGTGGTCTTCATGTGCGTCGAGCTGATGCTCAACGCCTGCAACCTCGCGTTCGTCGCCTTCTCCCGCATGCACGGCAACCTCGACGGCCAGATCATCGCCTTCTTCACGATGGTCGTGGCCGCCGCGGAGGTCGTGGTCGGGCTCGCGATCATCGTGTCGCTGTTCCGTTCCCGCCACTCGGCCTCGGTCGACGACGCCAGCCTGATGAAGCTGTGAGGGGCTGAATCGTGGAGAACCTGATCGCGCTGCTTGTCGCGGCGCCCCTGCTGGGAGCTGTCGTCCTGCTGTGCGGGGGACGGCGCCTGGACAAGTCCGGGCACTGGCTCGGCACGCTGCTCGCGACCGCCTCGTTCGTCATCGGCGTCGTGCTGTTCACCGACATGCTGGGCAGGAGCGCCGACGACCGGGCGCTGCACCAGCGTCTTTACACCTGGATCCCCGTCGAGGGGTTCCAGGCGGACATGGCCTTCCAGCTCGACCAGCTGTCGATGACGTTCGTCCTGCTGATCACCGGTGTCGGCTCGCTCATCCACGTGTACTCGATCGGGTACATGGAGCACGACGAGCGCCGCCGCCGCTTCTTCGGCTATCTGAACCTCTTCCTCGCGGCGATGCTGCTGCTCGTCCTCGCCGACAACTACCTGCTGCTGTACTTCGGCTGGGAGGGCGTCGGCCTCGCCTCGTACCTCCTGATCGGCTTCTGGCAGCACAAGCCCTCCGCGGCCACCGCCGCGAAGAAGGCCTTCCTGGTCAACCGGGTCGGCGACATCGGCCTGTCGATCGCCATCATGCTGATGTTCACCACCTTCGGGACCTTCGCCTTCGGGCCGGTGCTCTCGTCGGTGGGGGAGACCTCCGAGGGCACGTTGACCGCCGTCGGCTTGATGCTCCTCCTCGCCGCCTGCGGCAAGTCGGCCCAGGTGCCGCTGCAGTCCTGGCTCGGTGACGCGATGGAGGGTCCGACCCCGGTCTCCGCCCTGATCCACGCGGCCACCATGGTCACCGCCGGCGTCTATCTGATCGTCCGCTCCGCCGACATCTTCAACGCCGCCCCGGACGCGCAGCTCGCGGTCACGGTGGTCGGCGCGGTCACGCTCCTCTTCGGTGCGATCGTCGGTTGCGCGAAGGACGACATCAAGAAGGCGCTGGCCGGATCGACCATGTCGCAGATCGGCTACATGATCCTCGCGGCCGGCCTCGGTCCGATCGGGTACGCCTTCGCGATCATGCACCTGGTGACGCACGGCTTCTTCAAGGCCGGGCTCTTCCTCGGCGCCGGTTCGGTCATGCACGGCATGAACGACGAGGTGGACATGAGGAAGTACGGCGGCCTGCGGAAGTACATGCCGGTCACCTTCGTCACCTTCGGTCTCGGCTATCTCGCGATCATCGGCTTCCCCGGCCTGTCCGGCTTCTTCTCCAAGGACAAGATCATCGAGGCGGCCTTCGCCAAGGGCGGCACCGAGGGCTGGATCCTCGGCGGGATCACGCTCCTGGGCGCGGCCATCACCGCGTACTACATGACCCGCGTGATGATCATGACGTTCTTCGGCGAGAAGCGCTGGCAGCCCACTCCGGACGCCGGCCAGGTGCCCGACGTCGAACCGGCGGCCGAGGCCAAGGCGGGCGAGATGCCGCACCCGCACGAGTCCCCGAAGTCGATGACGATCCCGATGATCCTGCTGGCGGTCGGCTCCGTCTTCGCCGGTGGCTTCTTCGCCGTCGGCGACCGCTTCGTCACCTGGCTCGAGCCGGTCACCTCGTTCGAGCACGGTCACCCGCCGCTCAGCGCCGGAGCCATCACCTCGGCCACGGTCGCGGTGATGGTGATCGGTGTGGGCATCGCCTACCTCCAGTACGGGCGCAGGCCCGTCCCGGTCGTCGCCCCGCGCGGCTCGCTGCTCACCCGGGCCGCCCGCCGCGACCTGCTCCAGGACGACTTCAACCACGCCGTCTTCGTGACGGGCGGCACGCACCTCACCCGCTCGCTCGTCTACGTCGACCACACCCTGGTCGACGGGGTGGTCAACGGCACCGCGGCATCCGTCGGCGGTCTGTCCGGCCGGCTGCGCAAGCTGCAGAACGGCTACGCCCGCTCCTATGCGGTCTCCATGTTCGGAGGTACTGCGGTGCTGATCGCCGCGACCCTGCTGATGAGGGCGGTGTAACCGATGTCGCAAGCCGTCAACGCGGGCTTTCCCCTCCTGACCGCGACAGCGGCGGTACCGGCGCTCGGCGCGATCCTCACCGCCGCCGTCCCCGCCGCCCGCCGCACCGCCGCCAAATGGCTGGCGCTGACCGTCTCGCTCGTCACCCTCGCCCTCGCCGTCGTCGTCCTCGTCGACTTCGAACCGGGCGGGGACCGCTACCAGTTCGTCGAGTCCTACTCCTGGATCAAGGACTTCGGCGTCCGCTACGAACTCGGCGTGGACGGCATCGGGGTGGCGCTCATCGCGCTCACCGCGCTGCTGATCCCCTTCGTCATCCTGGCCGGCTGGCACGACGCCGACCCCCTGGAGACGAAGAGCAGCCGCTGGCGGCCGACCCAGGGCTTCTTCGCCCTGATCCTCATGGTCGAGGCGATGGTGATCCTCTCCTTCGAGGCCACCGACGTCTTCCTCTTCTACATCCTGTTCGAAGCCATGCTCATCCCGATGTACTTCCTCATCGGCGGCTTCGGCGACCGGGCGCACGCGGGCACCGACGAGAACGCGGCCGCCCAGCGGTCGTACGCGGCGGTGAAGTTCCTGCTGTACAACCTGGTCGGCGGACTGATCATGCTCGCCGCCGTCATCGGGCTCTACGTGGTCGCGGGGAACTTCTCCCTCACCGAGATCGCCGAGGCGCGGGCGAGCGGTCAGCTGGAGATGGCGACCAACACCGAGCGGCTGCTGTTCCTCGGCTTCTTCTTCGCCTTCGCGGTGAAGGCGCCGCTGTGGCCGCTGCACACCTGGCTGCCGAACGCGATGGGGGAGGCGACCGCTCCGGTGGCCGTGCTCATCACGGCGGTGGTCGACAAGGTCGGCACGTTCGCCATGCTCCGCTTCTGCCTCCAGCTCTTCCCGGAGGCCTCGAAGTGGGCGACCCCGGTGATCATCGCCCTCGCCCTGGTCAGCATCGTGTACGGAGCGCTGCTCGCCGTCGGGCAGCGGGACATCAAGCGCCTGGTGGCGTACGCCTCGATCTCCCACTTCGGCTTCATCATCATGGGCATCTTCGCGATGACCAGCCAGGGCCAGAGCGGTGCCACGCTCTACATGGTCAACCACGGGATCTCGACGGCCGCTCTGATGCTGGTGGCCGGCTTCCTGATCTCCCGGCGCGGCTCGCGGCTCATCGCCGACTACGGCGGTGTCCAGAAGGTCGCCCCGGTGCTCGCCGGCACCTTCCTGATCGGCGGTCTGGCCACCCTCTCGCTGCCCGGCCTCGCGCCGTTCGTCAGTGAGTTCCTGGTCCTGGTCGGCACGTTCGCCCGCTATCCGGTGGCCGGGATCATCGCCACCACCGGCATCGTCCTCGCCGCGCTCTACACCCTCGTCCTCTACCAGCGGACGATGACGGGTCCGGTGAAGGAGGAGGTCCGGACCATGCCGGACCTGCGGGCGAGGGAACTGGCCGTCGTCGCCCCGCTGATCGCCCTGTTGATCTTCCTCGGGGTGTTCCCGAAGCCGCTGACGGACATCGTCAACCCGGCCGTCAGCCACACCATGTCCGACGTGCAGCAGAAGGACCCCAAGCCCGAAGTGGAGGCGGCCAAGTGAGCACATCCGCCGTCGTGCCCGCCGTCCACAGCCTGTGGACGACGGCCGCCGAGCCGTTGAACAAGATCCCGTCGCCCCACATCGAGTACGTCCAGCTCTCCCCCGTACTCATCGTGGTCGGCGCCGCGATCCTCAGCGTCCTCGTCGAGGCCTTCGTGCCCCGCAAGGGGCGCTATCACAGCCAGGTCTTCCTCAGCGTCCTCGCCCTGGTCGCCGCGTTCGCCGCCATCGTCGGCCTCGCGGCCGGCGGCTACGGCTCCACCAAGGCGCACATCGCCGCCATGGGTGCCATCGCCGTCGACGGCCCGGCGCTCTTCCTCCAGGGCACGATCCTCCTCGCCTCGATCGTCGCCGTCTTCACCTTCGCCGAGCGCAGGCTCGACCCGGCCGATCACGGCCACCGGGTCGACTCCTTCGCCGCCGAGGCCGCGGCCGTACCCGGCGGCGACCAGGAGAAGGCCGCGGTCAAGGCCGGGTTCACCACCACCGAGGTGTTCCCGCTGGCGCTGTTCGCGGTGGCCGGCATGCTGGTCTTCCCGGCCGCCAACGACCTGCTGACGCTGTTCATCGCCCTGGAGGTCTTCTCCCTCCCGCTCTACCTCCTCTGCGCCGTCGCCCGCCGCAAGCGGCTGATGTCGCAGGAGGCCGCGGTGAAGTACTTCCTGCTCGGCGCCTTCTCCTCGGCGTTCCTGCTGTTCGGCATCGCGCTGCTCTACGGCTACGCCGGCTCCGTCTCGTACGCCACCATCGCCAACGTCGTCGACGGCTCCGTCGCCTCGGTCGATCCGGCGCTCGCCGCCACCATGGGCAACGACGTCCTGCTGCTCATCGGCTTCGCCATGGTGCTGACGGGTCTGCTGTTCAAGGTGGGCGCGGTGCCGTTCCACATGTGGACCCCGGACGTCTACCAGGGCGCTCCGACCCCCGTCACCGGCTTCATGGCCGCCGCGACGAAGGTCGCCGCCTTCGGCGCGATGCTGCGGCTGCTGTACGTGGTGCTGCCCGGCCTCACCTGGGACTGGCGGCCGGTCATGTGGGGCGTCGCCATCGTCACCATGCTGGGCGGCGCGGTCGTCGCGATCACCCAGACCGACATCAAGCGACTGCTCGCGTACTCCTCGATCGCGCACGCCGGGTTCATCCTGGCGGGTGTCATCGCGGCCACGCCCACCGGCGTCTCGTCCGTCCTCTTCTACCTCGGCGCGTACTCCTTCGTGACCATCGGCGCGTTCGCCGTCGTCACTCTGGTCCGGGACGCGGGCGGCGAAGCCACCCACCTGTCCAAGTGGGCGGGTCTCGGCCGCCGTTCGCCGCTCGTCGCGGCGGTCTTCGCGGTCTTCCTGCTCGCCTTCGCTGGCATCCCGCTGACGTCCGGGTTCTCCGGCAAGTTCGCGGTCTTCAAGGCGGCGGCGGAGGGCGGCGCGGGTGCGCTGGTCGTCATCGGCGTCGTCTCGTCGGCCGTCGCGGCGTTCTTCTACATCCGGGTGATCGTGCTGATGTTCTTCAGCGAGCCCAAGGCCGACGGCCCCACGGTCGCCGTGCCCTCGGGCTTCACGACGGTCGCGATCACGGCCGGTGTGGTGGTGACGCTGGTCCTCGGCGTCGCGCCGCAGTACTTCCTGGACCTGGCGAACCAGGCGAGCGTCTTCGTCCGCTAGCGGACGGACGACGTGTCAGGGCCCGGCTCCCGCGCAGGCGGGGGCCGGGCCCTGACGTATGTCCGCAGACGGGTCTAGGTCGTGGGCTGCGGGGTCGGCTGCGCGGCTGGGCACTTCACCCGCGGGTTGTACGGGGAGAACACGCCCTTCGGGTTCTTCTTGAAGATCCAGGCGTGCAGGCTGTAGACGTCGCCGACGCCCGGGATGACCTCCGGTCCGTCGAAGCCGCGGCCGAAGATCTGCGGCCGGGCCTGGCCGGTGTTCGGCACCACCCATTCGAGGGCGACCAGCCGCCGCCCGTCCTTGCCCTTGCTCTGACCCTTCTCCTGGGGCTGGTCCTTGCCCTGAGCCTGCGGCTGCGTGTGGTCCTTGCCCTGGGCCTGGCCCTGGCCGTGCTCCTTGCCGTTGCCGGCGGCGTGGTGGGTGTCCACGTACAGCAGGGCGGCGGGCCGGGTCGGGTCGGTCGAGCCGATGTGCGCGGGCTTGACGTAGTGGTAGCCCATGCCGCCCTCGTCCGAGAACACGCACTCGTCCGTCCGGAGATAGCCGTCGTCCAGGGCGGCCTGCTCCGACCTGTACCGCACCGTGGCGTCGTACGCCCGGCGCAGGTCGCCCTGGTGGTGACCGTGCCCCCCGTCGGCGGTCGAGGACGGGTCCGGGCCGGCCGCCGAGACCGGGACGGCGCCCAGGGCTATCGAGGTGAGGGCGACCAGGCCGGCGGCGGCCAGGGCGGAACGCTTGCGGGAACGTACGGGCATCGTGCTGCTCCTAGAACGGGACGTGCGCCCCGCGGGGCGCCTGATTCGAGCGGGCTCTCCCCTGGTCCCACCGTCAGCAGCATGGGCCGCTCCCTTCCGGCACCGCACTCGGGACGCGCCCATTGGGGGGCGACCTCACCGGGCCGTGGCGACCTCGCCCCGGGAGGCGTACGCCCGCACGTCGGCGTCCGGGTCGGCCAGGGCCCGGGCCAGCACCGAGCCCGTTCCCGGATGGCGCAGCAGCGCCAGGACCGCCGCCTTCCGGACGTCCGCGTTCGTGTCCCCGAGGGCCTCGGCCAGGGCGGGCACCGCCGTCGCCGGGGACGCGGCCGCGAGACCGGCGGCCGCGCCCGCCCGCACCTGCCAGGCGGGGTCACCGAGGGCCCGGACGGCGTCCCCGTCGTACGGTTCCGGGCAGCCGACCGTCCCGAGCGCCTGGAACGCCGCGGCCCGCACGAGCGCGTCCCCGTCGGCCAGGAGCGGGGCGAGGTGGGCGGGGGCCGTGCCCCGGGCCGCCGCGAGGCCCTTCGCCACCGCCACCCGCACCTCGCGGGAGGGGTCGCCCGCGGCCTCGGCGAGCGAGCCGATCGCGTCCACCGAGACCAGCGCGCGGACCGCCTCCGCCCGGACCTCCAGACGGGCGTCGGCCAGCAGACCGGCGAAGAGGGACGCGGAGCCGAGCCGCAGCACCCGCAGCACCGTCAGCGAGGCGGCCCGGGCCCCCGGGTCCGGCCCGTCCAGCGCGGCGACGAGCGGAGCCCGCAGCGCCGGTTCCGGCGGCAGCGTCTCGACCAGCTCGCGCAGCGAGGCCGCCGCCACCGCCCGTACCGCCGCGTCCTCGTCGAGCAGCGCCCCGGCCAGCGCCGGGCCGCTGCCCGCGGGGACCGTCTCGGTGAGGGCCGCGACGGCCGCCCGCCGCACGGCGGGGTCGGGATCGGTCAGATAGGGCCGCAGCGCGTCCAGGTCCGGCTCCGCCTCGGCCAGGGCGTGCAGCTCCAGGATGCGCGGCGCGTGGCCGACGGCGCCGTCCTCCACCCGCACCTCCGCCGCACGGGCTCCGGACCCGACCGGGGCGAGGTCGCGGTGGCCCGCCGTGGCGACGTGCTCCGGGTGGACCTCGCCGAGATGGCGGGAGGCTCCGCCGACCGGGGCGTAGTCGTCGACCGGTACGAGGTAGGGCGCCACCGGCCGGGCCGTGAACTCCATCGCCCCGGAGGGCGACTTGCGCAGGTCCAGGTGGTGCAGCCAGTCCTGGTCGTCCCGCTCGGGATGGTCCGACCGCGCGTGGTAGAGGCCCCAGCGGGACTCCGTACGGGCGAGGGACGAGCGGGCCGCCATCTCGGCGCAGTCCCGGATGAAGGAGACCTCCGCGCAGCGCATCAGCTCGTGCGGGGTCGTCGCGCCCATCGCGTCGATCTCCGCGCGCATCCGCTCGAAGTGCTCGACGGCCAGGGAGAGCCGGGCCCCCGACTTCGGCGGGGCGACGTAGTCGTTCACGAACCGGCGGAGCTTGTACTCGACCTGGGGCTGGGGCGGCCCGTCGGGGTGGCGCAGCGGGCGGTAGATCAGCTCGTGCGCCGCCCGGAGCTGGTCCTGCGGCAGGTCGCCCTCGTAGGCGCGGTACCGGGCGGCGTCGGCCCCGGCCAGATCGCCGAAGACGAAGGCGCCGATCATGTAGTTGTGCGGCACGCAGGCCAGGTCGCCCGCGGCGTAGAGGCGGGGCACGGTGGTGCGGGCGTGGTCGTCGACCCGCACACCGGAGGCCGAGTGCCCGCCGCACAGGCCGATCTCCGAGATGTGCATCTCGATGTCGTGGGTGCGGTAGTCGTGGCCGCGCCCAGCGTGGAAGGTGGCGCGGGTGGGGCGTTCGGTGGTGTGCAGGATCGATTCGAGGGCGGAGACCGACTCCTCGGGGAGATGGCTCAGCTTGAGGTAGACCGGGCCGCGGTCGGAGGCGAGCTCCTCGGCGAACTCGGCCATCATCTGCCCCGACCAGTAGTCCGAGTCGACGAACCGCTCGCCGTGCCGGTTGACCTGGTAGCCGCCGAAGGGATTGGCGACGTAGGCGCAGGCGGGGCCGTTGTAGTCCTTGATCAGCGGATTGATCTGGAAGCACTCGATGCCGGTCAGCTCCGCGCCCGCGTGGTACGCCATCGCGTAGCCGTCGCCCGCGTTGGTGGGGTTCTCGTACGTCCCGTAGAGGTAGCCGGAGGCGGGCAGGCCGAGACGGCCGGCGGCGCCGGTCGCGAGGATCACCGCGCCCGCCCGCACGGTGACGAACCCGCCCGTGCGGGTGTGGAGTCCGGCGGCGCCGATCGCCCGCCCGTCGGCGTCGGTCAGGACGCGGACCGGCATCACCCGGTTCTCGATCCGGATGCGTTCGCGCATCTCGCGGCGGCGCAGCTGCCGGTAGAGGACCTTCTTGACGTCCTTGCCCTCCGGCATGGGCAGGACGTACGAGCCCGAGCGGTGGACCTGGCGGACCGCGTACTCGCCGTGCTCGTCCTTCTCGAACTTCACGCCGTACGACTCCAGGCGTCGGACCATCGCGAAGCCGCGGGTCGCCGTCTGGCGGACGGTGGACTGGTCGACGATGCCGTCGTTGGCCCGGGTGATCTCGGCGACGTAGTCGTCGGGCTCGGCCCGGCCGGGGATGACCGCGTTGTTGACGCCGTCCATGCCCATCGCGAGGGCCCCGGAGTGGCGGACGTGCGCCTTCTCCAGGAGGAGGACGTCGGCACCGTGCTCGGCGGCGGTGAGCGCGGCCATCGTGCCGGCGGTTCCTCCGCCGATGACGAGGACGTCGCACGAGAGTTCCTCGGCGTCCGCGAGGGCGGGGATCTGCATCGGGAGGCCTTTCAGGCGGAGAGTGCGGTGAGGAGGTCGCGGCGCAGACCGGAGAGGTCGGCGTCCCGGTCGCGCGGCCGTGGGTTGTCGAGGACCGTGCCGGTGCCGAGGACCGCCACGCGGTCCCCGAGGAAGAGGGCTTCGTCGACGTCGTGCGTGACGAACACGACGGTCGCGCCGGTGCCGTGCAGGACCTCGACCAGCAGGTCCTGCATGCCGGCCCTGGTCTGCACGTCCAGCGCGCCGAACGGCTCGTCCATGAGGACGGCGCGGGGCTCGGGCGCGAGGGCGCGGGCGAGCTGGACGCGTTGGCGCTGGCCGCCGGAGAGCTGGTGGGGCAGGCGCCGGGCGTGCTCGCCGAGTCCGACCCGGCCGAGCCACTTCTCGGCGGTCGCCCGGCGCTCGGGGCGCGGGACGCCCTGGATGGCGAGGGGCAGTTCGACATTGGCACGGGCGGTGCGCCACGGGAGCAGCGCGTCCTCCTGGAAGACGAGGGCGCGGTGTTCCGCCGGGGCGGTGACGGTGCCGGCGAGGGGCGGCAGGAGCCCGGCGAGGGTGCGCAGGAGCGTGGACTTGCCGCAGCCGGAGGGACCGACGACGGTGAGCAGCTCGCCGGCGGGGACGGTGAGGTGGACGGGGTGGGGGAGCGGGGCGTGGGGCCGCCCGAGGACGACGTCGTCGAGGACGAGGGCGGTCACGGGCGGGTCCCTTCGTGGGTACGGGTCGCGGCGGCCGGCGCCCTGCCCAGGGCCGGCGCGCCGGTACGCGGGGTGGGGCGGGGTTCCCGCGCCGGAGGGGCTCCCGCCGCGCCCGGGACGCCCGGGACGGCCGTGGCGGATGTGGCGGGGGCGGCAGAGGCGGGGGCCGTCCCCCGCTTGGCCCGGAGGGGCTTCGGGGATCCGCCGCCGGCCCGGGGCGCCGACCGCGTGCCCACCACGCGGCGGCCGGCCGCCTCGACCGCCGTGGAGGTCAGCCAGCCCAGTACGCCGATGGTCGTCATGCCGACGAAGACCGCCGGGTAGTCCACGACCGTGTAGTCCTGCCAGGTGCGGTACCCCACCCCGTACTCGCCGGAGATCATCTCCGCCGAGATCACGCAGATCCACGAGACGCCGATGCCCACGGACAGGCCGCTGAATATTCCCGGCAGCGCCCCCGGCAGGATCACCGAGAACAGCACCCGTATCCGCCCCGCGCCCATCGTCACGACGGCCTCCTCCCAGAGCGGGGGCAGCGCGGCCACGGCGTGGCGGGTGGAGACCAGGACGGGGAAGAACGCGGCCGCGCCGGTGATGAAGACGATGCCCTGCTCGTTGCTGGGGAACAGCAGGATCGCGACCGGCACGAGCGCGATCGCCGGGATGGGCCGCAGGACCTCCAGGACGGGGCCGAGCAGGTCGGCGGCGAGACGGGAGCGGGCGATCGCCGTGCCCAGCGCGATACCCGCGACCGCCGCGAGCGTGAAGCCGGTGACGATACGGGTCAGGCTGTCGACCAGGTCCTGCCAGTACGCGTCCGTCGTCAGCCGCGCGGCGAACGCCTCCGCCACCTCCGTGACCGTCGGGAACTGGTCGAAGCGCAGCCAGAGGGCCACGTCGTAGGTCGTCAGCGCCTGCCACGTCCCCAGCGCCGCCACCAGCGACAGCACCCGCAGCAGGTACCTCATGACGTCAGCGCCTGCGCGTAGGTGACGACGCGCGCCGAGGGGTGGGCGACCCGGTACGCCGCGGCCCCGGCCTCCGTCACGAACGGCTTCGCCGTCCCGCCGTCCACCACCCAGACCGCCCGGTCCGCGAACCAGAGCGTCCCGGTCACCGTGTCGGGGACGTACGCCACCCGCACCTTCGCGCGGTTCGCCGCGACGTGCCGCAGCGCCTCGGCGGGGGTGGCGAAGGAGACTGTGCGGTCCGCGCCCTTGAGCCAGACCTCGCTGCGGGACGGCGGGGCGAGCGTCGCGAGCTGCCCGTCGTACGCGGGGCCGTAGACCTTCCGTACGTAGCTGTCGTCGACGAAGCCGTCCACGTCCACGTCCTCCACCAGCTTGGCCGACCGCAGCACCGGCACGTCCTCCTTCAGCGCCGCGACCAGCCGGGGCTTGAGGGTCGGGTCGAAGGTGGCGATGCCGTTGGGGCCGTTGTAGAGGTGGACGACCTCGGCCGGGAGGCCCGTCTCGGCGGCGACCTTCTCGCTCGCGGCGACCGGGTGCTCGCGCAGGTAGGCCGTCGCCGTGCGCTGGGCCCGCAGGAACGCCTCCACGACCGCCGGGTGCCGGTCGGCGAAGTCGGCGCGGGCGGTGACGCCGTGGAAGGTGGGCAGGTTCAGCTCGGCGCCGTCGTACAGCGCCTTCGCCTTGCCCTGGAAGGCCAGGAGTCCCGGCCAGGCGACGAACTGCGACAGCGCGTCGGCGCTCCCGGCCGCCAGGGCCGAGGCACCGACGGCGGGCTGCTGGTTGAGCTTGCGGATGTCCCGCTCCGGGTCGAGGCCGGCGCGTTGCAGGGCGCGTACGAGGGTTCCGTCCGCGGCCGAGCCGATGGACGTCGACACCTTCTTCCCCCGCAGCTCGGTCAGCGACCGGAGGCCGGAACCGGGCTCGGTGACCACGGTGTTGAGGCCGCCGCGCAGGTTGTAGCCGGTCACCGACACGAGTTTCGTCGGGCGCTTCAGCTTCGTGCCGCGGGCCGCGTTCAGCAGGAGCGGGAAGTCGCCCATCGAGCCGATGTCGATCTTCCCCGCGGTCATCTGGGCGGTGATCGGCGCGCCGGTGGCGTAGTCCTGCCAGACGACCTTGTACGTCGTGCCGTCCTTTTGTCCCTGCGCGCGCAGCTCGCGCTCGAAGGCGCCGAGCGTGCGCAGCAGGGTGCCGGCCGTGACGGTGTTGATGGTCTTGGACTGGTAGCCGACGGTCACGGTGACCGTCGAGCCGTTTCCGGCCTCCGCCGGACCGCCGCAGGCGGCCAGGGGCAGCAGGAGGGCCAGGGCGGCGAGGGGGACGACATGCTTGCGGGACATGGGCGTTCGGGCCTCTCAGCGGAGCAGATAGGGCATGTTGACCGTGACCGCGCCGGTCGGACACCGGGCCGCGCACGGGCCGCAGTACCAGCACTCGTCGACGTGCATGAAGGCCTTGCCGCTGTCGGGGTTGATGGCGAGGGAGTCCAGCGGGCACATCTCCACGCAGAGCGTGCAGCCGTCGATGCACTTCGACTCGTCGATGGTCACGGGCACGTCGGCCCGCTGGGGCGCCAAGGGCATGGCTGTCTCCAGGTCTCCGGAAAGGGGTGTGTACGGCGGCGGGTGTGGCGGCGGGGAGGGCTAGACGGACCGGTGCAGCAGGCCGCTCATCGTGATCCGGTCGCCCCGGAACCGGATGAACTCCAGGTCCACGGGGCGCCCGTCACAGAGGTGGGTGAGCCGGTCCAGCATCAGCAGCGCGGCGCCGCGCGGTGCCTGCAGGACGGCGGCGGAGTGCGCGTCGGCGTTGACGGCCTCCAGGGTGATGTCGGCATGGCCCAGCGGCGTGCCGGTCAGCGACTCGATGAGCCGGAACACGTCGGTGTTCTCCAGGTCGCAGCCGAGGAGTTCGGCGCCGATGTCCATCGGGATGTAGGTGAGGTCGAGGGAGAGCGGCAGGCCGCCGAGCCGGCGCAGGCGCTCGATGTAGAGGACGTCGCTGTGCTCGGGGATCCCCAGCCGCCCGGCCACCGGCGCGGGGGCCGCGACCGGTCCGACCGTGCGGACCTCGTTGGTGACCGTGCCGTGTTCGTGCAGGGTCTCGGCGAGGCCCTGGAGGCGGTCGAGGCCGTGCGGGTACTTCTCGCACACCACGACCGTGCCCACGCCGGGCTGCCGCTCGACCAGGCCCTCGGCGCGGAGCAGGTCCAGGGCCTGGCGGACAGTGTTGCGGGAGACCCGGTAGTCGGCGCCGATCCGGTCCTCCAGGGGCAGGATCCCGCCGGGGAAGCGGGCGGCCAGGATCTGGTGGCGCAGGAGGTCGGCGAGCTGTCGCGCCTGGTCCGCGCGCAGCCGCCGGCGGCGCGCTGCGGCGACCGGGACGGTGTGCTCACGAAGGCGTTCGGCTGGCATGCGACGGACCATACCGAGGCGTCCACGGCGGTGGTGTTGCCACAGCATTGCGCCATCTGATGCCGTGACAGCACGCCGCTGACCTGCTCTTTCCTTCGGGCGGTGGCAAGATCTGCCACCTCGTCCGCCGCTTGGGCACGGCCCGTCCCACCTGGCGGACAGGATGACGCCGAGCGGCGTGGTTCCGTGGCCGACCGGGGCGTGGCAGGGTGACGCCCCAGTGATTGGTCTGGACCTGATGTCGGAGTCCGGCGGGGCCGGGGGGCGGGTCCGGCGGGAGAGGAGAGCGACGATGCGCGGCACCACCGTCCTACCGGGCACCCTCTGCGAGGCGCCCCGGGAGGGATCACCGCCCATGCACCGCCTGGAGGTGCCGATGCCGAACAGGATGCCGTTCGCCATCGGCACCTTCGACACCATCGGGCCGATGTCCCGTGCCGACTTCCCGCACCGGCACACCTTCTACGAGATCGTCCACGTCACCGCCGGCTCGGGCGCCCACGTCGTCGACCTCACGCGCGCGGAGCTGGCGCCGCCGCACCTCGGCGTCATCGCCCCGGGCCAGGTCCACCACTGGGAGGGCGTCCGCGGTCTCGACGGCACCGTCGCGCTCTTCACGGACGACTTCCTGATCGACCACCCCGGCGACCGGGACCTCTTACGGCGCCTCGCCGAACGGCCCTGGGTGACGCTGGGGGAGGCCGCCCACGAGGAGACCGCGCGGACCCTCGGCGAACTGGCCGCCGAGCACCGCCGCCGCGCCGAGGGCTTCGACTCCGTGCTGCGGGCCCTCCTCCACGTCCTCGTCGTCCGGGCCGCCCGCGCCACGGACCCGGCGCCGGCCGGCCCCGTGGACGGCGGCGCGGGCGCCGGGTCCGCCGGGCCGGGCCGGGCCGGAGCCGTCGCGGAGGAGTTCGTCCGGCTCCTCGCGGACGCCGACCCCGCGCTCCGGTCGGTGCGCGACTGCGCCGCACGTCTCGGTGTCACCCCCGGCTATCTCACCGAGGCGGTGAAGGCGGCCACCGGCCGCACCGCGGGCCAGCTGGTCCGCGCCGCCCGCGTCCACGAGGCCAAACGGCTGCTCGCCCGCACGGAGTTGTCGGTCCGCCAGGTCGCCGACCGGACCGGGTTCGGGGACCCGGCCTACTTCTGCCGGTTCTTCCGCAGGGAGACCGGGCTGAGTCCGGGCGACTTCCGGCGGGGCGCCGAAATACACCACGACCCCCGTGTTCCGTCCCTCGATCGGCCCAGGGCGTCCGCCTAGGTTCGTTGCCGATCCCCGAAGCCCCCACAAGGAGCAGACATGGACGGCGAGACCCCCACCCCAGGCGAGACCCCCGGCGTGACCCACGACGCGGCCGCCCCCTCCTCCCGGCGGCCCAGCCGCAAGACCGTCCTGAAGGCGGCGATCGCCGCCTCCGTGGCGGTGCCGGCCACCCTCATGGGCGTTCCGGCCCTGGCCCGTACCGCCACCGCCACAGGGGGCGGCGCCGGGCTCGCGCCCACCCCGGCCTGCGACGACGGCGACGACCCGACCCCGCCGCAGATGGAGGGCCCCTACTTCAAGCCGAACTCGCCCCGGCGGACCTCGCTCCTGGAGGCGGGGACGCCCGGCACCCGGCTCACCGTCTCCGGATACGTCTTCGGACGGGCCTGTCTGCCGGTCCCGGGCGTGCTGCTCGACTTCTGGCAGGCCGATGTCAACGGCGCGTACGACAACACCGGATTCCGCTTCCGGGGGCACCAGTTCACCGACGCGCAGGGTGCCTTCCGGCTCACCACGATCGTCCCGGGCCTCTACCCGGGACGCACCCGGCACATCCACGTGAAGGCGCAGGCCCCCGGCCGCCCCGTCCTCACCACGCAGCTGTACTTCCCCGGCGAGCCGCGCAACAACACCGACTCGCTGTTCGACCCGCGGCTGCTGATGACCGTGCGCGACGCGGGCGGCGCGAAGGAGGCCGCCTTCGACTTCGTGCTCGACCTGGCCCAGGACCCGGGGCCCGGCCCCTCGCCGACCGGCGGGCCGACCACACCGCCGCCCGGCGGCACCTGGCGCGCGGGCGCCGCCTACGCGGCGGGCGACCGGGTCACCTACGGAGCCGTCGCCTACGTCTGCCTCCAGTCCCACCTCGCCCAGCCGGGGTGGGAGCCGCCGTCGGTCCCGGCCCTGTGGCGGGCCGCCTGACCGGCCCGCCCGACGCGGTGCGGGGGGCCCGCGCCACTCCAGGACCGCCGAGGCGCCCGCGTACGGCTGAGCCCGCCGGAGCGCGGCGCCGGGAGGCCCCGGCACCCCACCAGGGGTGCCGGGGCCTCTTCGCGTGTGCCCGGCCCCGCCGGAGCGTGGGCCGGTCGGACGGAGGGGAGCGCTCAGGCGGAGGGGACGATCCGCCCGGTCACCTCGCCGAGGCCGACCCGGGTGCCGTCCGGACCCGGCGCCCAGGCGGTCAGGGTGACCTCGTCGCCGTCCTCCAGGAACGTGCGCTTGCCCGCGGACAGTTCGAGCGGATCACGGCCGTTCCAGGTCAGTTCCAGCAGCGAGCCGCGCTGGTGGACCTCGGGGCCCGAGACCGTGCCGGAGCCGTACAGGTCACCGGTCCGCAGGGAGGCGCCGTTGACCGTCATGTGGGCGAGCTGCTGGGCGGCCGTCCAGTACATCGTGGAGAAGGGCGGCTCGGACACGACCTCGCCGTTGATCCGGACCGTGATCCTCAGGTCGAAGCCGCCGGGCACCTCCTCGTCGGCGTCGTCCAGGTACGGCAGCAGGTCGAAGTCCCGCGCCGGAGGGCTCACACGGGCGGCGTCCAGGGCCTCCAGGGGGGTCACCCAGGCCGAGACGGACGTCGTGAACGACTTGCCGAGGAACGGGCCGAGCGGGACGTACTCCCAGGCCTGGATGTCACGCGCCGACCAGTCGTTGAGCAGCGTCAGACCGAAGACGTGCTCCGGGAAGTCGCCGAGCGCGACCGGGGAGCCGAGCGTGGAGGGCGTGCCGACGACGAAGCCGACCTCCGCCTCGATGTCCAGCTTCACGGAGGGGCCGAAGACCGGCGCCGCGTCGGTGGGCGCCTTGCGCTGGCCGGAGGGGCGCACGACATCGGTGCCGGAGACGACGACCGTGCCCGCCCTGCCGTGGTAGCCGATCGGAAGGTGCTTCCAGTTGGGGGTGAGCGCGTCGCCGTCGGGGCGGAAGATCCGGCCCACGTTGGTGGCGTGGTGCTCGCTGGCGTAGAAGTCGACGTAGTCCGCGACCTCGTACGGCAGGTGCATCGTGACGGTGTCCAGCGGGTGCAGCAGCGGCTCTATGTCCGGGCGGTGCGCGGGCACGGTGACCCAGGCGGTCAGCGCGCGGCGCACGTCGCGCCAGGCGGTGCGGCCGGCGGCGAGCAGCGGGTTGAGGCTGGGGCGCGCCAGCAGGGCGGCGTAGGGCGAGCCGAGCGCGTGCGCCGCCGCCCCCGCGTCCAGGACATGCCCGCCGATGCGGACGCCGACCCTCCGCCGGTCGGGCTCGTCGGCGGTGGAGAAGACGCCGTACGGAAGGTTGTGCGGGCCGAAGGGATCGCCTTCGGCCAGGTCGAGCGGGGACTGCTCGGGCATCGGTGCTTGCCTCGCTTTCCACGGGTGTGGGGGACACGTTACGGGTCGTACCGCGCGGCCGAGATGACATGGGTCACACAAAAAGTGCGCCCCATGTGCACAACTGTCCATGTTCGAGGGCTTTATACGCCCTGTGCGGCTCCTGCGTGCGTGAGGGTCCCCGAAACCCTCTATTCCACGGTCTTATCCGGGTCATACGATCGTTTCGTGTCGTGCCGCGTGAGGTATCCGCAGGCGCGACCTCCCTCACTCTTGTCATCTTCTCCGACCAGAAAAGGTCCGCCTTGAAGATCCGCCGCATTCTCGCGACCGCCGTGGCCGCCGCCGTGACCACGCCCGTCGTTTTCCTCTCGGCCGCTCCCGCTTTCGCGGACACGAAGCCGGCCGGGGCCCAGACGCAGGAACAGAAGCCGACGATCGAGCAGCTGAAGCTCGCGGTCGCGGCGGCCCAGAGCACGTACGACGCCGCGGTCGTCGCCCACGCGGACGCCGAGAAGGCGTTCGCCGCCCTGGCCGACGCCGGCCACCCGAACCAGACCGCCGCCGTCGAGGCGAAGACGGCCGCCGACGCCGCCGCCGCCGCGAAGAAGGCCGCCGACGAGAAGCTGGCCAAGGCCCAGGCCGACCTCGCCGCCCTGCCCGCCGACGCGGACAAGACCGCCGCCGAGCAGGCCGTCACCGACGCCCAGGCCGCCGTGACGGCCGCCGCCGCCGCGAAGACCGCCGCCGACGAGAAGCTGGCCGCGGCCTACAAGACCCGCGACGACGCGCTCATCGAGGCCGCCCGCAAGAGCGAGGCCGCCCGTAAGGCCAAGGACAAGGCCCTCAAGGAGCTCAAGGCCGCCGAGAAGGCGCTCGCCGCCGCCGAGGCGGAGGAGGGCGAGGAGCCCGGCGAGGACTGCGTCGAGGAGTCCAAGCTGACGGTCGCCCTGACCGGCCCGAAGAAGGTCGTCGCCGGGACGAGCGCCGTCTTCACGCTGAAGATCAGCAACGGCACCACGAAGTCGCTGGACGAGGTCGGCGCCTACGCCGAGGCCTTCAACATGGACTCGACCGAGGAGAAGGACCTCGACAAGTACCTGGACCTGAGCTGGTCCACCGCCGCCAACCCGACCTGGCAGTCCTTCGACGACGAGACCGGCGCCGTCGCCGGCGCGGTGAAGCCCGGCGGCCACGCCGACATCAAGCTGCGCCTCACGGTCGACGCGAAGTCCCCGGCCGGCGACGGCATGCTCTTCGCCGCGGGCGGCTACGAGAACAAGAACGGCTCCTGCGGCTGGTCCAAGGAGGCCGCCGATCTGGAGTTCGACATCACCGCCGCGTCGAAGCCCGGCACCGGCACCGGCACCGGTGGCGGCAACGGCAACACCACCGAGCAGGGTGGCACCTCCACCACCCCGGTGACCGGCGGCGGCAACGGCAACACCGCCACCAACGGCTCGCTCGCCACGACCGGTTCCGACGACGCCATGCCGCAGATCGCCCTCGCGGGCGCCGCGGCCGTCGCCCTGGGCGCCGGCGCCATGTTCGTCGTCCGTCGCCGCAAGGCCGGTTCGAACGCCTGATACGCACCGAGGTAAGGGCCCGCATTTCCGTGAGGAATGCGGGCCCTTTCCCTTGTCTCCACCCGGGCGTCATCCGGCGGTTCGCGGAATGCGCTTCTCCCACGTCCGGTGGAAGAGAACGTCGTCGCCCTCCTTGCACACCACCTCGTTCGAGGTGACGAATACGTCCGCCTCGCAACTGATCTCGGAACGGGTGTCGACGGTGACGTCCCACGCCAATTCCGGCCGGTGCAGCCGGATCGCCCATTCCGATTGGGCACGGGCCGAGAGCGGACCGCTCTCGTCGATCGTGTACGTCTCCCGCGCGTCCTCACCGAATTCGAGGCCGTCCGGATAGACCCGTGTGCCGCCGTACCGGGGATCGACCTCCAGCCGCCATTCGCCCGCGGCGACGTCGCGCACCACGAGCCGTTCCGGGCGGGGCTCCTCCAGCGTCACCGGGAAGCTGACGCCCAGCGGCTCGGACTGCTCCGGCTCCTCCCACTCCACCCGGTCCCGCGTGGGGCGGCGGACCGGGAGGGTCAGGTGCGAGGAGACCGGGTCGAGGGTGAAGCCCGCCGCGTCCGGCTGGGGCCAGATCCACGGCCAGTACGTCGAGGAGACCGCGAGCCGGACCCGGTGGCCGGGCGGGAAGGCGTGGCCGATGCCGTTCAGCTCGAAGACGAGGTCCTCGCTCTCACCCGGCCGCGCCGGCACGGCCCGGTCGCGGCCGTGGCGGGCCGAGAAGTTCAGCACCCCCCGGGTGACGAGGGTCGAGGAGCCGTCCGGCGCGATGTCGCAGAGGCGGGCGATCACCTGCCCGGTGGGAGCCCCGGCGCGCAGGGAGAGGCTCACCCGCGGACGGCCCAGGATCTCCAGGGGCCCGCCGTCCTCCGGGACGGCGAAGTCGAAGCAGGCCGAGTGGGCGTCCTCGTCGCGCTGGTCGGGCGGCAGGTCGGCGTCGTTGCCGAAGGGGAAGAAGCGCCCGGCGTCCAGTCCGGTCTGCTGGGGCGAGTCGACCAGGACCGGTTCGCCCTGGAAGGCGTACGTCACGGGGGAGACGTGCGGAGAGGGCCAGGCGGGGTCGGCGACCCAGCGACCCGGCAGCTCGGCGTACACGGTGGCCGGCGGGTGCGACGCGCTGATCCAGGAGCGCAGCAGCGGCTCGGCCATCACGCCGTTGTCCGCGTCCTTCAGATGGTGGTCCCACCAGCGGAGGGTCTCCTGGAGGAAGCCGATCGCCGGGCCCGGCGGCAGGCCGCGGTCCGGGTACTGGTGCGACCACGGCCCGATGATCCCGCGGACCCGGTCCGCGGGGAGGTGCTCGACGAGCCGGAGGACGGTGTCCCGGTACGGGTCGTGCCAGCCGCCCACGGCCAGGACGGCGGAGCGGATGCTCTCGTAGTCCTCGCAGACGCTGCCGTGCCGCCAGTAGTCGTCGCGGGTCTGGTGGGCCAGCCACGTGTGGATCAACGGATCCACGGCCTCCAGGCGGCGCAGCCACATCTCGCGCCACTCGTCCCCCACGTACAGCGGGTCGGGCGGGCGGGAGACGAAGGCGAGCATGGTGGCCGCCCAGGCGTGCATGTCCACGGCGAGGACCGAGCCGCCCATGTAGTGGACGTCGTTGTCGTAGCGGTCGTCGGTGGAGCAGACGGTGACGATCGCCTTGAGGGGCTCCGGGGCGAGGGCGGCGATCTGGAGGGAGTTGCAGCCGCCCCAGGAGATGCCGAACATGCCGACCCGGCCCGTGCACCACTCCTGCTCGGCGAGCCAGTTCACCACCGCCACGCCGTCGGCCAGCTCCGTCGCGTCGTACTCGTCGCCGGGCAGCCCCTCGCTGTTGCCGTGCCCGCGCACGTCGACCCGTACGGAGGCGTAGCCGTGCCCGGCGTACCAGGGGTGGCGCTGCCAGTCCCGGGGCGCCGTCCAGTCGGTGAGGCGGTACGGCAGGTACTCCAGCAGGGCCGGCACGGGCTCGTCCGTCACCGGGCGCCAGACACGGGCGTAGAGCCTGGTGCCGTCCGGAAGGGGGATGCGGACGTCGTCGCGGGTGGTCTCGTACGGGAACGCGGTGCGGATGCGCATGTCTGGTCCTCAGTGGACGGGGGGCATGGTGCGGCGCGGCCGGGGAGCCGGCGCTAATGCGGCCGAGTGTCTTCGCCCGGCCAGGTGACGGCGGCCCATGACGTACGGGATCGGGCCCAAGGTCATCCCGATGGCGGCGGCGGAGAACCCCCGGTGCCGGCCCCGGTGCTCGCCGAGCCGGCCGGTGACGAGCGGCCCGGCGAAGGCGCCGATGCCGGTCGTCATGGAGTGCGGGGCGAGGCCGGCGTCCCGGCGGCCGTCGTCGGAGCCCTCCAGGCCCGAGAGGGTGACGAGACCCTTAGGTCGGCCGAAGAAGGCATGATCGTCTTCGGGCGGCCGCTCGCCGTCCGTGTCGCTGTCGATCACCGTTCCGGACAAAACGCCTACTCCTGATCGTATGAGGTGATCACGAACATACCGGGGGAGGCGGTCGGGCGCCCATGGTGATCGAAAGGCGACCGGATACGCTGACTTGAGCGAATCGAGCGACACATCGACAATCCGTGTGATCGTCGGCAGTATCAGCAGGCGTCATCAGACAGGAGACTCCCTCGTGACCGTCGTCGGGCCGTTCGGTCTTAGCGTGCGGGACCAGGCTCTTGAGGCCGATGTCCAGACCGGCTTGGCGGCCGTGGAGGCAGGTCTCCTCGACGCCACCAAGAGCGAGATCCCGTTCATCACGGAGGCCGCGCAGCATCTCGTCCTGGCCGGCGGCAAGCGCTTCCGGCCGCTGCTCGTGATGCTCGCCGCCCAGTTCGGCGACCCCTACGCGCCCGGTGTGGTGCCCTCGGCCGTCGTCGTCGAGCTCACCCATCTGGCCACGCTCTACCACGACGACGTCATGGACGAGGCGGACGTCCGGCGCGGCGTCCCGAGCGCGAACGCGCGCTGGGGCAACTCCATCGCCGTCCTCACGGGTGACTTTCTCTTCGCCCGCGCCTCGCACACCCTGGCGGACCTCGGGCCCGAGGCCGTGCGCATCCAGTCGGAGGCCTTCGAACGCCTGGTCACCGGCCAGATCCTGGAGACCGCCGGCCCGCAGGGCGACCGCGACCCGATCGAGCACTACCTCGACGTCCTCGGCGGCAAGACCGGCTCGCTGGTCGCCGTTTCGTGCCGCTTCGGCGCGATGATGGCCGGCGCCGACGAGAGCGTCGTGCGCATCCTCACCCAGTACGGCGAGCGGCTCGGCGTCGCCTTCCAGCTCGCCGACGACGTCCTCGACATCGCCTCCGACTCGCACGAGTCCGGCAAGACCCCGGGGACCGACCTGCGCGAGGGCATCCCCACGCTCCCCGTCCTGCGGCTGCGGGCCGCCGCGGCGGCGCACGGGCGCCCCGAGGACGTGGAGCTGGTCGAGCTCATCGACAGCGACCTCACCGACGACGCGCGCCACGCGGAGGCCCTGCGCCGGCTGCGCGCCCATCCCGCCCTGGAGCAGGCCCGCCGGGACACCGTGCGCTACGCCCAGGAAGCCCGGGACATGCTGGCGCCGCTGCCCGACGGGTACGCCAAGGCGGCTCTGCGGGAGCTGTGCGACGCGGTGGTCCACCGCGCGGGCTGAGTCCGGTGCTGCACCGCGCGGGCCGGGCCTGGTGATCCACCGCGCGGGCTAGCTCGACTCAGGGTTCCGTCATCCCGTAGCAGTAGGCGAGGTTGAGCCCGGAGTCTGACGATTCCGTACCGCCGATTTGGTCAGATGGATGTCATCGACCACGGAGGTAGGCAGACCATGGCACCGAACGACAGCACTGAGACCACCGGACGCACGAGCCGCAAGCTGAGCCGTTACGTCGTCCCGGTCGCGGTGGCCGGGGTGGCCGCCGCGACCATAGGACTGGTCCCGGCCCTGGCCGCCTCGGGCGACCCCGAGCTGCCGGAGATCACGGCCCAGCAGCTGATCGAGAAGATCGCGGCGTCGGAGACGCAGACGCTGTCCGGCACGTTCAAGGTGAGCACCGACCTGGGCCTGCCGTCGGTGGCCGGCCTGGCCGGCTCCCTCGGCGGCGGCTCGGGCTCCGCCTCGGCGGACCCGCAGGAGAAGCTGACGCAGCTCGTCTCGGGCACGCACACGCTGCGCGTGGCCGCCGACGGCCCGGACCGGCAGAAGCTGACGATCCTGGACGGCTCGGACGAGTACAGCCTGATCCACAACGGCTCCGACGTGTGGGGCTACGACAGCAAGTCGAACGAGGTGTTCCACGAGAAGGCGGACGGGGCCGGGAAGGCGCCGGAGAAGGAGCTTCCGGCCACGCCGAAGGAGCTCGCCGACGAGATCCTGAAGGCCGCGGACGGCACCACGTCGATCACGGTGGGCGGCACGGCGAAGGTGGCCGGCCGGGACGCGTACCAGCTGGTCGTCAAGCCGAAGCAGAGCGGCTCGACGGTCGAGTCGGTGAAGGTCGCGGTGGACGCGCAGAACGGCACCCCGCTGAAGTTCACCCTCACCTCGGTCGACGGCGGCAAGCCGGTCGTCGACGCGGGCTTCACGAAGGTCGACTTCGGCAGGCCGGCGGCGTCCACGTTCGACTTCACGGTGCCGAAGGGCGCCAAGGTGACGGAGGGCGGCGCGGAGCACGAGAAGGCCCCGGAGGACTTCGGCAAGGAGTTCGGGGAGCGGTTCGGCGGTCTCGGGGACCTCGGTGGCGGCGAGGGGCCGAACGTCATCGGCGAAGGCTGGACGTCGATCGCGGCCTTCGACACCGGCGCCGCCGCCCCGAAGACGGACGAGGCCCCGAAGGAGGTCCAGGGCTTCCTGGACGCGCTCGGGGACAAGGTCACCGGGAAGTTCGGCTCGGGCACGGTCTTCAAGACGAAGCTCGTCAACGCCCTGATGACGGACGACGGCAAGGTGTACGTCGGTGCGGTCACCAAGGACGCGCTGGTGGACGCGGCGAACGCCGCGAAGTGACACGCGGTGGGACCCCGGGCGGGTCGGGGGCGGTGGTCACCGGCCCACCCGGGAGTTCTGCCGCTCCGCGGCCTACGGGAACGTGAGCTTGAAGCCGCTGATGTATCCGGTGTCCTGGGCCGCCTTGTCCTGGACGCGGAGCTTCCAGGCGCCGTTGGCGACCTCGGTGGAGGCGTTCACGGTGTAGGCCTGGACGAGGTTGTCGGCGCTGCCGCCGGAGCGGTTGTGCAGGTTGTAGACCGAGCCGTCGGGCGCGACGAGGTCCACGACGAGGTCACCGCGGTAGGTGTGGACGATGTTCACGTCCACCTTGAGGGTGGCCGGGGCGTTGCCGGTGACGCCGGTGACGTCGACCGTGGAGGTCACCGCGGCGCCGTTGTCCGGGATCGAGACGTCGGCGGTGTTCTCGAAGACCTTGCCGGGCGGGGTGGTCGTACCGGCCGACAGGGTCCAGATCGCGTGGGCGACGGCGTCGCTGTTGCGGTCCAGGGCCGTGTCGTTGATGTTCGCGGTCGTGTCGCAGGAGGAGTGGTAGCAGCGGTCGAAGGCCGTGGCCGTGCCGCCCCACTTCTGGACCTGGGCACTGGTCTTCACCCGGCTCGCACCGGTGAACAGGCCGCCGACGGGTATGCCGACGTTCTTGAACGAGGCGTGGTCGGAGCGGCCGTCGCCTTCGGTCTCGATCTCGGTGGGGACGCCTATACCGGCGAAGTAGCTCTTGAACGTCTGCTCGATGGTCGGGTCGTCGTCGTAGACGAAGTAGCCGGGGTTCGGCGAGCCGATCATGTCGAAGTTCAGGTAGCCGCTGACCTTCGCCCGCTCGGTGGTGGGAAGGTTGGCGACGTAGTACTTCGACCCGACGAGCCCGAGCTCCTCGGCGCCCCACCAGCCGAAGCGCAGGTGCTTCGTGGGCTGGAGGCCGGCCCGGGAGACGGCGAGCGCGGTCTCCAGGACCGCGGCGGAGCCGGAGCCGTTGTCGTTGATGCCGGCGCCGGAGCTGACCGAGTCGAGGTGGGCGCCGGCCATGAGGACCTGGTTCGGGTCGCCGCCGGGCCAGTCGGCTATCAGGTTGTAGCCGGTGGCGCCGCTGGTCGTGAACTGCTGGACGGTCGTGGTGTATCCGGCCGCGTCGAGCTTGGCCTTCACGAAGTCGATGGACGCCTTGTAGCCGGTCCGTCCGTGGGCGCGGTTGCCGCCGTTGGCGTTGGCGATCGACTGGAGGTCGGTGAGGTGCTGCTTGACGTTCGCCAACGGGATGTCGGGAGCGGCGAGCGCGGCACCGGGCGCCGCGGACGCCGTGGTCCCGGCGAGCCCGCCGAGGGCCATCGCGGCGACGACGGCGAGCGTGGCGGTACGTCTGGGAACGGAGAACTTCATGTGGGGGCTCCGGATTCCGAACGGGGATGGGACGGAACGTGCGAGACGCCCCGCGGCATGGGTGCCACGAGGCGCTGGAGCTGTGCATGGTGCGTTTGTGCGTCGTACGGATGTGCGTGCTGAATGTTCAGTGAGAGTTTGACTTCTCGTCAAGAGCGGAAACCGGTCACCCCTGTTCGCTCATCGGACGGCCCGTCGGGGCTTCCCGCGGACGGCTCGTCGCGCCGGGGCGACGGCGGGCAGGGCCGCCGTGACGGACCGGCGCGGTAAGGCGCCGGCTTCCAGGGCGACGTCCGAAAGACGCCAGCGCGGGGCGGGGCGGGACGTGAGGCTGGGATCATGACCGCCCACCGCGCACGCGCCATCGAACCCGCCGCCCTCGCCGAGCTTCGCGTCACCGACGACGCGGGCCGCCCCTGTGCCCCGTACGTCGACGAGGAGGGCGGCGACCCCCTGCGCTGCTGTCTGCGGGCGATCCGCCCCGGCGAGCGGGTGGCCCTCGTCTCCTACGCGCCGCTGCGCCGCTGGGCCGCAGCGAACGGTGTGGACCCGGGGGCGTACGACGAGCAGGGGCCGGTCTTCGTCCACGCCGGGGAGTGCGCGGGTGGTGAGGGCGGCGCGGGTGGCGAGGGCCTGGCGGACGCGGGGTCACCCGTCGACGGATCGTCCGTCCTCGCGGGGTCCCCGGCCCTCGCCGGGTCGTATCCCTTCGCCCGGCCCGGGGCCTCGCGGGTGCTGCGCCGTTACGGAGCCGACGGCCGGATCCTCGGCGGCCGCCTCCTGGAGATACCGGAGGCGGCGACCGAGGCCTTCGACCAGGCGCTCACGGAGGCGTTCGCCGATCCGGACGTGGCCCTGGTGCACGTCAGGGCTGTCGAGTACGGCTGCTTCCACTTCGAGGTGCGCAGAGGGGAGTAAGCGGCGGCAGGGCTACTGGACGCAGAACTCGTTCCCCTCGGGGTCCGTCATCACCACCCACGTACCGCCCTGTTCCGCCACCCGGCGCTGGACCGAGGCCCCCAGCGCCTCCAGGCGGGTGACCTCGGCGTCGCGGGCGTCCGGGCCCGGGTGGAGGTCGAGGTGGAGCCGGTTCTTGACCGTCTTCTCCTCCGGGACCCGCTGGAAGAGGATGCGGCGGCCGAGACCGGCGTCCGACCTCTCGTCGCGGGGGTCGTCCGGATGCCGGACACCGGCCAGATCGCGCCACGCGAGACGGCCGGAGACCGTTTGGGTCGCCTCGGCCGGCGCGGCGCCGATCTCCAGGAGCTGGGCGATGAACGCGCTGTGGTCCTCCTCCTCGTAGCCGAGGGCGGCGGCCCAGAACGCCGCCTGTGCGTGCGGGTCGGTGCAGTCGAGCACGAGCTTCCAGTGGATCGGAGTCATGTGACCAGTCGTACTGGCTCCGCGGCGCGGGGCGCGACAGGCATGACGACGGGACACCCTGACGAGGCAGGGCGTCGCCGGAACCGCGCGGGCGCACCCCCGCGGCGCCGCCGGCGGCTTCTCGCTCGGACTCGTCATCGGCGGCCTGCTCACCCAGCTATGGCGCTGGGTCTTCTTCGCACCGGTGCTGCTCGCCGGGGCGATCCTGCTCGCCGCGTGGCGTCTGGTGCCGGCCGAGGAGCGCCCGGCGCGCCGGCCCGGAGGCTTCGACGTCGGGGGCGCGCTCGCGGCCGCCGGAGCGATGCTGCTGGCGGCGTACGGGATCGTCCGGCTGGAGCACGGGCTCGACGGCTGGGCGCTCACGGCGGTCGTCGCGGGGCTCGTCCTCGCCGGGGTGTTCGTCGCGGTGGAACGGCGGGCGTGTTGCTGACCGGGCTCGCCCTCGCGTACGGGCCGCTGACCATCGCCGCGACCGACGGTGTCGCGGAGGAGGAGCAAGGGCTCGCCGGCGGACTGCTCACGACGGCGACGCGGTTCGGATCGGCCGCCGGCATCTCGGCGGTGACCGCGGTGTACGGGATCACGGGCGGCGGCCTCGACGGCTTCCGGGCGGCGCTGCTGGTGCCGGTCGCGATGGTGGCGCTCGGCGCCCCTGATCACCGCTGCCGGACTGCGCCCGCGGACCCGCCCGACGCCCGGCTCACCTGTCCCGGACCGGGTGCCCGAGGTGACGGTGTCCTGGGGACGACAAGGAAGGGCGTGCTCCTCTCGAGCCGGCCGCGTTCGACCGCTGCGCCGTGTCGGGAAACCGCACACGGCGCAGCGGACCGGGACGCGGCCCTTCGTCGGCCCGCACCGGCCCGCACTCGCTCCCACGGAGGCCCGCCGTCGGCTTTCCCGAGGCGCCGACCAGCGATTTCCGTTCTCCGTCAGCTTGTTGCAGCGCCTCCTGCAGCAAGCTGACACGGTTTTCCATGGAGAGGCCCCCACCCCGCTGGCATTGTCTTTCTCAGCGGAAACGCAGAGGGAACACGGAAACGGAACCCAGGGGGAAACAGTGCGGAACCGATTCACTTCGACAGCGGTTTGTCTGGCTCTGACGATCGCCGGTTTCACGGCGGCGGCGGGCAACGCGGCCGCCGCCGAGCAGGGTGACCCGCGGAGCGCCGACCGGGCCTCGGCCCCGTACGCCGGTCAGGACGGCGACCAGGACGGCGGCCGGCAGTGGCCGGCGACCGTACCGCCCGAGGTCGGCGAGCTGATCTGCGAGATCCAGGCGGACCTGCAGAACCTGCCGTACCTGGCGCACCTGCCGAACGGGCCGCACCCGATCGGGATCCCGCACTGCAAGCCCGTCAACGGCTGGCAGTAGTTCCCGCCCCTTTCTCCGACCGCTGATTCGAAGGGCGAGAGCAGAGATGGTCATGACAAGTCAGCTCCCACGTGCCACGGAATACCGGGGTAGTACGGAAAACATCCTCGAAGTGGCCGACCTACGGGTCAGATACGCCGACATCGAGGCGGTGGCGGGGATTTCCTTCTCCGTCGCCCCGGGCGAGATCTTCGGACTCCTCGGCCGCAACGGAGCCGGCAAGACCAGCACCATCTCGGCCATCGCGGGACTGCGCCGGCCCGACGCGGGATCGATCCGCGTCCTCGGCGAGGACGCGCTCGCCCGGACCGACGTGCTGCGCGCCTCCCTCGCCCTCCAGCCCCAGCAGGCCAGCCTCTTCCCGAGGCTGAAGGTGCGGGAGACCCTGGAGACCTGGGCCGCGCTGTATCCGGCGCCCCGCGACGTGGACGCGCTGCTCGACGAGATCGGCCTGGCCGAGAAGGCCGGGGCGCGCGCCGCCCGGCTCTCCGGCGGTCAGCAGCAGAGGCTGCTGCTCGCCACGGCGCTGGTCGGTGACACCCCCGTGGTGGTCCTCGACGAGCCCACCACCGGACTCGACCCGCACGCCCGGCACGCCGTCTGGGACCTCATCCGCAGGGCCCAGGCCGGCGGCACCACCTTCCTGCTCACCACCCACGCCATGGCCGAGGCCGAGGAGATGTGCGACCGCCTCGCCGTCATGCACGAAGGACGGATGGTGGCGGCCGGCTCCCCGACGGAGCTGATCGCCCGGCACGCCCCCGGGGGTGTCGTGTCCGTACGGACCGGACGGGCCGACCTCGCCGACCGGGTGCGCGCACGCTTCGGCGACGCCATGACGGCCGTCGAGGCGACCGGCCGCTCGGGCCGGATGCGGTTCGAGGCGACGGCGGACGACCCGCACGCCGCCGCCGCGTGGATCACCGGGCTCGACCCCACGGCCGACGTCCGGCCACGCCCCGCGACCTTGGAGGACGTGTTCCTCCGTCTCACCGGAACCTCGCCGGAACCGGGACCGGAACAGGAGGAGAAGCGATGACCCCCATCGGCCTCAGCGCACCACCCGTGTCGACGACGCGCCAATGGAAGGCGCTCTCCCGGGCCATGACCCGACAGCTCCTGCGCGATCCCGCGGCACTCTTCTTCAGCGTGGTCTTCCCGCTCCTGATGGCGGTGTTCTTCGTCGTCCTCATGCAACTCACCTGGGTACGGGGTCCCTTCGACCTCGCCGTCGTCGGCCCCGCCACCCAGGCGACCGCCCTCCAGGACGCCCTAGGCGGGGGCAGTACCGCCGTCGCCGTCCCCGAGGCCGGCCCGCAGCCCGGCAAGGCGGCGGTGATCGTCCCCGACGCGGCGTCCCGCACCCTGCGGATGGCCGTCGACCCGGAGCAGCCGTCGGTGGTCGCGGCGGTCCGCGCCGCACTGGACGGCACCGGCTGGCAGGGCTGGGAGGTGACGGCCGTCGGCAGCGACGGGTCCGCGCTCTTCGACCCCATGGCCTTCGTGATCCCCGGTGTCCTCGCCTTCGCGCTGCTCTCGCTCGCCCTGACCGGCACCGCCTCCGCCCTCGTGGCGATGCGGGCCAGCGGCACCCTGCGGCTGCTGTCCACGACACCGGCCCGGCGGCCCGCCGTCCTGCTCTCGCTGCTCCCGGGCCGCGGTCTGCTGGCCCTCGCGGTACTCGCCCTGATGGGAACGGGCGCCGTCGCCGGCGGACTGCTGGAACCCGCCTCGATGCTGAGGCTGCTGCTGACCACGGCCATCGGACTGGTGATGCTGCTCGCCCTGGGCTACCTACTCGGCGGACTGCTCTCCTCACCCGAGGTGACCAACGCGATCTCGGGGCTGCTGACACCGGTCCTGCTGATGAGCACCGGACTGCTCTTCCCCCTCGAACTCCTCCCCGACTCGGTGGCCGGTCCCCTCTCCTGGACCCCGCTGGCGATGTTCGGAGACGCCCTCCGCCACGACGTGGTCGGCGGGATCACCCGCCACGCCCTGTGGCTCGACTGGACAGTGATGGCGGCGACGGCCGCGGGGCTCACGGCCCTCGCGGCACGGACGTTCCGCTGGGACACGGAGCGTGGATGATGACGCCGTACACACCGACCAAGACCCCTGCCGAGACCGTCACCACGGCGGACGTCAGACCCACGGCCACGACCGGCGGCGGCCTCGACGCGGCGGCCGGCACCCCGGACGGAACCACGGACGCCGGCACGGCCGGCACCACGCTCACCGCCCGCCCTGACCGAGGCGCCGCCACCGGCCCGGAACACCCCCCGATACCCGACTCGCTCCTCCGGATCGGCCGACTGGCCTCCTCGTACGGGCTGGTGAACCGCGTCACGCGGCTCCCCGTCGCCGAGGGCGAACCCGACTTCCCGATCTTCACGGCCTCGCTCGGCAACCCCGGCGAAGTGCTCAGCGAACAGACCGGCTGGGAGCACAACCCCAGCTCGGGCAATTTCGACGGCGCCGGCGGCGACCTCGACCCGGAGCGCGCCGCGCACCTCGCGGTCGCCGAATCGCTGGAACGGTACTCCTCCTGCGCCCGGGACCCCGAGCAGATCGTCTGGGCGACCGCCGCCGAACTCGGCGAGGACGCCATCCCCAGCGACCGCTGGCCCCGGTGCTCCCCGGCCGAACTGGCCGACCCCCGCAGCGGCCTCGTCCCCACCGACCCGGACGGGCCGATGCGCTGGGTACGCGGCTGGTCCTTCACCCGCAACCGCCCGGTCTACGTCCCGGCGATGCAGGTCTGGCTGAAGAACCCGGTGGAATCGATCGCCGAGCGCTACGTCCACCCGGTCTCGACCGGCTGCGCCGCGCACTCCGACCCGGCCGCCGCCGTCGTCAACGGCATCCTGGAGATCGTCGAACGCGACGCCATCGCACTGACCTGGCTCCAGCGGCTGCGACTGCCCCGGCTGGAGTTCGACCCGGCCGAACTGGCACCGGAGTACCGGGCCTTCGTGGAGCGGGGCAGCAGCGAACGGCTGCGGACCCGGCTCTACGACGCGACCACCGACCTCGGCATCCCGGTGATCTACGGGGTGCAGCTCGCCGACGACGACCGCGTCATCGCCCAGCTCGTCGCGGCGACGGCGGAACTCGACCCCGGCAAGGGGATCGCCAAGCTCTACCGCGAGGCGTCCTCCCTGCGGATCGCGCTGCGCCACATGGCGCGGGCCGCCGAGAAGGACGCGGCCACCACCGCCCCGGCGGCGGAGGAGGACATCGTCAGCGTCGTCGACGGCGCCCTGCTGTCCGGCCCGCTGTCCCAGCGGCACCGCTTCGACTTCCTGCTGGAGGGCGAACGCCCCGTGCACGGACTGCGCGACCTTCCCCGGGCACCGTCCGAGGAACCGCTGCCGGCCCTGGCCTGGCTGCTGGAGCGGCTGCACGCCGCGGGCTGCGAGGTCGTCGCCGTCGACCTCACCACCGACGAGGCCGAGCAGGTCGGAGCCACCGTCGTCCGGATGCTCGTCCCCCAGCTCATGCCGCTCTCCTTCGTCCACCGCGCCCGCTATCTGGCGCACCCCCGGCTCTACGCGGCGCCCGCCGCCATGGGCCACCTGGTACGCGGTGAGGCCGACATCAACCCGCACCCCCAGCCTTTCGCCTGACACCCGACCGTCCCACCCGCCGTGAACGTCCGACGAGGAGTCCGAAGATGACCGATCCGCGCCTGCTGATCCTCACCGCGGGAGCGTTCGGCGCGGCCGTCGCCGAAGGGCTGGCCGCCCGCTACCCCGGGTCGACCGTGCTCGACGTGAACCAGGGCACCCACCCCAGCCTGTGGCCCGACAGCGACCTGATCGTGCTGGCCACCGGACAGGGCCGGGAGGTGCTGGCCGACATGGTGGACGCGAGCGCCCATGCCTGGAACCGGCCCTGGTTCCCCGTCCAGGCGGGACCCCTCGATCTGCGGTGCGGACCGGTGGTCGTGCCCGGCCGCACCGCGTGCCACCGCTGCTACACCCGTCGCCGCGCCCAGCACACCGCTCCGACGACGGACCCCACCCCGGGCGGCGGGACCACCGCCCCGCCGGTCTCCGGCCACGCCCCGCACCACGTCGCCATCGCCGTGGGCCTGGCGGACCAGGCGGTCCACGAGGCCCTGGCCGCACCCGGCGACCCGGGCGCGGCGGAGGGCATCGGCGCCACCGTCCGGATCTTCGGCCTGGTGGAGGGCGCCACCTCGGGCTCGGCGGTCGTCGCCGTCGACCGGTGCGCCCGCTGCCGGCCGGCCCGCACCCCCGAGAGCCGCCTGGAGCGGTTCGCGACGATCGCGGCGGAACTCGCGGCCCTCCCGGCCCGGTGACCCCGGCCGCCGCCACCGGCCGGCCGACCCCGCCCCGCACGCCCGAGCCCGTACGACGCCTCACCCGCGCTCCGGAAGCCGTACGACACCCCGCCGGCGCTGACGAACCCGTACGCCCGTCCTACCGCGCCCACGAGCCCGTACGACACCCCGCCGGCGCCCCGCGTGCCGAGCCGGTCACCCGCGCCACGCACGCACCCCGCGCCCCGCGCACCCCGCGCACACGTCCCGAACCGGAAAGGAGGCCTCGATGCCGGACCACTCTGTGATCACCGCCGAAGCCATGGCCTCGGCCGCCCTGAACGACCCGCAGTTCCACGTCCCGGCACGACCCAGGCTCCGGCGCGGACTCTCCCTGCACCACACGCCCGAAGCCCTCGTCGTCGAAGGAACCCCGAAGAAGCAGCTGCTGCGCGGCGCCGCCGCCCGGGAACTGCTGCCCCGCATGCTCCCGCTGCTCGACGGCAGCCGAGGCCACGAGGACGTGGCCGACGCCCTCGGCATCCCCGCCGGCACCGTCTTCAAGGCCCTCTCACTGCTGTGGACCTGCGGCCTGGTCGAGGAGGCCGCCTCCCCGGAGCGGGCCTCCAGGGCGGCGGGGGTGCCCGCCCCGCTCGCCGACTTCCTCTCCCGCATCGGCGACTCCACCGGCGCCAACCACGCCTGGGAGGAGGCCCTGGACCGGCTGGCCCGGGCCCGCGTCGAAGTCTTCGGCACCGGCCCCCTGGCCGACGCCGCCCGCCGCCACCTCGCCGGCTCGCTCGTGGAGACCACCGCCGGCACCGGCACCGAACCGGCACCCGGCACCACCCTCGTGGTCGTCGCCGGACCCGACCCGGCCTCCTCGGCGGCGCTCGCCGCCTCCTGCGCCCGGACCGGCGTCCCGCTGATCCGGCTCGCGCTCACCGGCCGCACCGCCCACCTCGGGCCGTACGTCGACCTCGCGTTCACCCCCTGTCTGGCCTGCCGCACGGCGGAGGACCCGGCGGACGACCGGGCGCCGCTGCCCGGCGACGCCGACCTGGCCGCCGCGCTCTTCGCCCGGGACCTGTTCGCGCTGCTCTCCCGGAGCACGCCCAGCCCCCTGCCGTCCCAGTGGCGCACCGTCGACCTGGCGGACCTCTCGCAGCAGCGCCGCTCGGCCGCCACCCGGCCCGGCTGCCCGCACTGCTCGGCCGCGCCCGGCGAGCCGGTCGCCCCACCGCTCGCCGCGCGCTACGAAGCGGCGATCGCCTTCCCGCCCAAGGAGTACGCCGACGGCAAGGCGCACCAGGCGCACTACAAACCCTCGAACATCGCCCTCCAGAACGACGAGAAGACCTGGCCCGTCGCGGCCTCCGTACCCCTGCCGGAGCCACCGCTCGCATCCCTGCGGTCCCCACGCCCCGCCGCCCCCGAGGACCGGCCCGGCGCGCCCGACGCCCGGACCGCCGCCCTGCTCCTCGCCGTCACCGCCGGCCGCCGGGGCGTCATGCCCGGCCGGGTGCAGCGCTGGACGGCGAGCGGCGGCAACATCGGCTCCGTCGTCGCCCACCTCGTGGTCCGTGACGTCCCCGGCCTGGAGCCCGGCGTCTACGGCTACGCGGCCTCCGAACACCGGCTGGCCAGGCTCGCGGCCGACCCCGGGGCGGTCCCCGGCGAGGCGCCCGCGACGGTCGTCCTCACCGGCGACTTCACCAAGGTCGCCAAGAAGTACTCCGCGTTTGCCCTGCGGATCGTCCTGCTGGACGCCGGCTGCGCCACCGCCACGCTGCGCGCCGCCGCGACCGCGCTGGGCCTGCCGTTCGCGGTCCGCACCCGCTGGGACGACCTCGCGGTGGCCGCGGCCCTGGGGATCGACCCCGACCTGGAACCGATCACCACCCTCGTCGACCTGGGAGGAGCCCCGTGAGCGCCCCGCACGAACTGGCCATGGACATGCTGGTGTCCTTCCGCGAGCAGCGCGGCGCCGGCGCCACGGCCCTCGCCGAACGCCCCTCGCCGGCCCCGGCCGTACCGAACCCGGCCCCGGCCGTACCGAACCCGGCCCCGCCCGTACCGGCCCCCGCCGCCCTCGGACCGACCGTCACGGTCGACCCGTACACGCCCCGGACGGCTCCCCTCGACCTGCTGACCACCCTCGAACACCGGCGCTCGCTGCGCGGCTTCTCCCCGGAGCCGCTGCCCGCCGGACTGCTGGCCGGCATCATGACCCGCGCCCTGGACCTGGACGCGGACCCGGCACCGGGCCCGGGCCTGGACGCGGCCGGCGAGGAGGACGGGGCCGACGCGGACTGTCCGCTCGAACTCACCGTCGTCGCCCACCGGCTGACCGGGGTCGCCCCCGCCGTCCACCGCTTCGAC
The DNA here is from genome assembly GCF_055609145.1 of Streptomyces sp. NPDC036822. Taxonomy (NCBI): domain Bacteria; kingdom Bacillati; phylum Actinomycetota; class Actinomycetes; order Kitasatosporales; family Streptomycetaceae; genus Streptomyces; species Streptomyces sp. NPDC036822. The sequence continues at coordinate 183,377 of NZ_JBVJPY010000006.1, read as the reverse complement.
CCGGCGGCGCGTTCCTTCACCCCGGTCATGGAGCTGCCCACCGGAGCGGCCCGCTACGGCCTGACGCTGCAACCGGAGTTCTCCGACGCCGCCGCGATCATCTCCGTCGGGGTGCCCCTGGACGCCGCGGTCCGGCGCCACGGCGGCCACGGCTACCGGCTGCTGCTCACCCGTGCCGGAGCCGCCGCGTACGCGATGTGGCTGGACGGCGTCGCCCACGGCCTCGTCGGCAGCGTCTTCGCCGGCTTCATCCCGGCCGCCGTCCGCGGACCGCTGCTCAGCGACGGAACGACCCGCCAGCAGATCTTCGCGCTGGCCCTGGGCCTGCCGCCGGCCCCCTGAGACTTCCCGCCCCCACCGGGAGCGGGAGCCCGTGAACCACCCCACGACACCTGAGGAGGTGCCTCGCATGGAGGACATCGAGCTGTACGCCGTCGACGCCGAGGAACTGGCGATCGAGGAGCTGCCCGAGGGCAACGCCCTCGCGAGCTGGGCGTCCGCCGGATCCGCCTCGACCGCGTCCTGCCCGGCGACGTCCGCGTCGTCCGTCAGCAGCGCTTCCACCTACGGGTGATCCGCCCGCCCCGGCCGGCCCGCCCGGCCGCCCGCACCACACCCCGGAAGGAGGTGAACACCATGGAGAACAACCTCGAGCTCTACGTCATCGACGGTGACGAGCTGGCGATCGAGGAGCTTCCGGAGGGCAACGCCCTCGGCTGCTTCTTCTGCGCCGGATCCGCTTCGACCGCGTCCTGCCCCGGCACGTCCGCGGCCACCGCGTCGTCCGCGTCGACCATCGGCTGACCCCCGGTCACCGCGGAGAACCCCACCCCACAGGAAGGAATCCCTCGCATGCAGGACTTCGACGACCTCGAACTGGACCTGTCCGCCGACGAGCTGGCCTCGGACGCGCTCGGTCTGGAGCCCCTGAAGGAGGGCGTCGCCCTCGGCACCTGGGCGACCGCCGGCACCGCCTCGACGGCCTCGTGCCCGACGAGCACCGCCTCCTCGTCCGCGAGCGCCTCCAGCTTCGGCTAGAGCGCCCGCTCCACCACCTTCACCCCAACCGCCTGCACGCCAGGCACTCGAAAGGAAGTGAACCGCATGAACGAGAACCTCGACAACGAGCTCGAGCTGTGGTCGGAGTCCCTCGACCTGGAGGTCCTCCAGGACGCGGTGAGCCCCGGCTTCACCACCGCCTTCTGCGGCGCCTGCGCCGGCTCCGCCAGCTGCCCCGTCGGCTGCGTCGGCTCCATGAGCAGCGTCTCCAGCCAGGGCGGCTGATCAACCGAGTCGGATCCTGGGCTCCGGGGTGGTCCTAGTACCCCGGGGCCCAGGGCCCCTCGGTCACCAGTCCGGTTCGCTTTGCCCGAACCGGACCGCACCACACCAGATTAGAGCCAGGCGGCCCGGCACGGTAGCGGGCCCGGCCGCCGCAGCGGAGGGAGGAACCGCGCCGTGGATGTGTGCACTGCACCCAAACTCCGGGAGGATCTGGAGATCATTAGGGGGATGGACGATCACCCCCTGGTGTTCGACCCGCAGGGCGGGACCTATCACCGGCTGACCAAGTCGGCGGCGGCCCTGCTCCGCCAGTTCGACGGAACGCACTCGCTGGACGAGCTGTCGGCCCTGATGGCCGAGCGCCGGGGGGTCCCCGCCGCCGGCGTGCGCGGCGAACTGGACACCTTCGTCGGGGAACTGACCCGCAGCGGCCTGCTCGTCGGCACCGAACCGGAGCAGGCGCCCAAGAAGCGCGCCGGCGGCCGTTTCGGCACCACCATGCTCATGCCCCGCTTCGTCGTCACCCGCTCGCTGCCCACGGTCCTGGAGCCCGCGGCCCGGCTGCTGCGCCTGGTGCCCGCCTGGCTGTCGGTCGGCGTCTTCGCCGGCGGCGGCCTCCTCGGCATCCTGCTCGGCCTCTACACGGTCCTGACCTCCGCCCCGCCGGCCGAGGAACTGCTCGGCGCCGGAACCCTCGTCGCGATCGGCCTGATGCTCTTCCAGATCCTCGTGCACGAGAGCGCCCACGCCATGGTGTGCCAGGTGCTCAAGGTGCCCGTACGCGGCCTCGGAGTGGCGCTGCTCTTCTACTTCATGCCCCTCGCCTACGTCGACCGCACCGACGCCTATCGCGTCCGCTCCCGCGGCGGCCGCGTCCTGCTCGCCGTCGCCGGACCGCTCAGCGACGGCTGGTTCACCGGCGCCGCCGCCCTGCTCGTGCTCACCACGGACGGGCCGGTCGCCCAGGTGGCCGGGGCGCTGCTCCTCTTCCAGATGCTCAACCTGGTCACCAACATCAACCCGATGCTGCCGAGCGACGGTTACGCGGCTCTGGAAGCCGGCTTCGGGCTCGTCGACGCGCGGGGCCGCGCCTTCGCCCTGCTGAAGCACCGTCTGCTGGGCCGCCCGCTGCCGAGCTTCCTGGAGCGGATGCCGGCGCGCAGCCGCCGGCTGCACGTCACGTACGGCATCGTGTGCAGCGTCTACACCGTGGCGCTCGGCTACTTCGTCGTCCAGTCGCTGATCTGGTCGTTCGCCCTGGTCGGACGGTCGATGCCGTGACCGCCCCCGAGATCTCCGGACCGCTGCTCACCCGGGTGGGAGGCCTGCCCACCGAGGCCCTGGACCTCACCGGTCCCGCCACCCGGCGGGCGATCACCGAGGCCGCGGACGCCCACGCCGCACTGGAGCGCCGACGGGCCGCCCTGGAGGACGTCTGCTTCCCGCTGGTGCCCCTCCTGGACGACGAGGTGCCGCTGCGCCGCCAGGTGCTGGCCGCCAAAAGGGCCGTGCACCGGCTGCGGGCCCTGCCCTGGGGCGACGAACTGCCGCCCCGCGTCGCCGAACTGGCGGGCCCCGCGGGGGCCGCGGCCTTCACCGGCTGGCAGGCGGCCGTCCGGCTGCGCGACGAGACCGTCCGACGGCTCGACGCCCTGCTGGCCGAGGACCGCGCGGCGGCCCCGGCCGCGCTCGCCGGCCACCTCGACGACCCGGGGTTCGCCCGGGCCGCGGCGCTGGCCGCCCCGGACTGGCTGCGCCACGGCCGCCCGCGCCGCCGCCCCGCCGAGACCCGCAACCTGCGCACCCTCTACTCCTACGTGACCCGGGCCGCCGTGAAGACCAGCCCGTTCTCCACGCTGACCACCGTCGGCACGGCCGGCTCGCACGGTGCCATCGGGACGGCCGCCGCCCCCGCCGCCCACAGCTACGCCGCCACCGCCCTCGCCCAGCTCGCCCTGCGCTGCCTGGCCCGTGAGGCCGGCACCGCCGGTCTGCTGCGCTACCGGCTCGCGCCCGTCCGGCCCGGCGGCCCCGACGCCCCGGGCGGCCTCGTCCTGCTCCCCGAACCCGTCGCCGACGGCGGCCTGGCCTGGCGGCTCGACCGGGTGGTGGAGGCCGATCACGCGGCGCCCTGGCTCACCGGCTTCGCACCCGACGCCGAACACGCTCTGGACGCCCTGCTGTCCGGGCTCGGCGGCCCCGACCCCTTCCGCCGCTTCCGGCGCCTCCTCGACACCGGGCTGATCACGCCCGTACCGCCCTGGCGGCGTGACGGCGATCCGGTGGCCGCCGTGGCGGAGCTGCTCGCGGACCATCCAGGCGACGGGATCGCCGCCGAGGTGCGGGAGCTGCGGGACTCCGCCGCCGCCCTCGCCACCGCCGACGAGGGCGCGCGCACCGAGACGCTCACCCGGGCCCGCCACACCGCCCGGCGCTGGGCCCGGCGGGCCGGCCTCGACCGCTTCGACTCCGGGGAGGTGCTGTACGAGGACGTCGCCAGCGACCTCGTCCTGCCCGATGTCCTCGACGTGCCGGAGGTCCGTGCCGATCTGGCCGAACTGGGCCGCCGCATGCGCCCGTTCCTCTTCCGCTCGCACCTCTACGACGTGCTCGTGGACCGCTTCACCGCCGAGTACGGTCCGGGCGGGACCTGCTCCGACGTGCTGGGGTTCCTGATGCGCGTCGCCGTCGACGGCGACTCCCAGCCCGACCTCGACCAGGCGTCCGTCGCCGACCGCGCCGAGCGGGAGACCGCGGGGGAGCGGGCCTGGCTGCCGGTCGGACCGAGCAGCGCGCCGCCCGCCGCGGCCGTGTTGTTCCAGCTCGCCGCCACCGGGGAGCGGGCCGTGCGCGACGGCGACTACCGGCTGGTCGTCAACCAGTTCAATCCGGGCACGGGTGGGCTCGTGACCCGCTTCGGGCCGCTCCTCGGCGAAGGCTTCCGCGACCGGCTGCGCGACCACGTCCGCGCCTGCTGGCCCGACCGGACCTGCCGGGAACTCGTCCTGTGGACGGAGATCAACACCGCCCAGTCGCGGTCCGCCGGCCTGCTGCCGCCCCTGCTGCTGCCCGGTGAGACCCCGGCGGCCGACGGACTGGCCCTGGCCGACACCGTCCTCACGCACGACCCCGGCCAGGGCACCCTCGCCCTGCGGGACCGCACGGGCGCCCCGGTCGGCCTCGCCTACCTCGGGCTGGTCCCCCCGCACCTCTTCCCGCCGTTCGCCCGGCTGCTCGCCGTGCTCGCGGACCCGTGGGTCAACGGATCACCGCACTCGGACTACGTCCTGCCGTTCGGGCTCCAGGAGCAGCGCCGCGACGAGGTCGTGCCGACGGCGCGCACCACCTTCGGCCGGGTCACCGCGTCCCGCGCCTCGTGGGTCGTCCCGGCCGCCGAGCTGCCGGTGCCCAGGCCCGGTGAGAGCGACGCGGAGACCGCGCTGCGCGCCGAGGAGTTCCGACGGGCGCACGGGATACCGGAGGAGGTCTTCTGCCACCGGCTGACCGGCTTCGGGCCGGGCGAGCACGACACGGACCGCAAGCCCCTGTGGGTCTCGCTGGCCTCCCCGCTCTCGCTGGCCGTGCTGGCCCAGTGGGCGGGCCCGGCCACCGGCCATCTGCGGCTGGTCGAAGCGCTGCCGGGCAGGTCCGCGCATCCGCTGCGGGACGCGGCGGGCGGCACGCGGGCCGCCGAGCACATCTCGCTGCTGCGCTGGCGGCGGCCGGAGGAGGAGGTATGAGCGTGACGGTTCCCGAGCGGGACTGGTGGTACGTACGGGTGTATCCGGGCGGCCCCAGGCTCATGGACGCGGCGGTCCGCACCCTCGTGCCGTGGCTCGCCGAGCGGGCCGGGCGGCTGGACAGCGAGGAATGGTTCTTCCTCAGGTACTGGGACGCCACCGGCCACCACCTCCGGCTGCGGCTCCGGGCCGGGGCCGACGCGGTGGACGCGCTGGACGGCGCCGCCCGCGAGGAGCTCACCGGCCTCCTCGACACGCTGGAGGAGCGACCCGGGGACGCGGTCGGCCTGCTGCCCGGCGCGCTGCCGCCCGGCTCGCCGGCCCGCGGTGTCACCCCCGCGCTCTACGCACCCGAGCTCGGCAAGTACGGCGGACAGGACGGCGTGGCCCTGGCCGAGCGCGTCTTCCACCTGGACAGCGCGTTCTGCGCCGGACTCGACCTCGCCGCGCTGCCCCGGCGGTACGAACGGGCCGCCCACGCGGTCTACTTCGCCCGCGCGCTCGTCGCCCGGGTGCTGACCGAGGAGGAGCGGGACGTCTTCTGGGTCCGCCACCGCACCCGGTGGGGCTGGCAGCTGCGCATGGCCGCCGGTGGCGAGCAGCTCCGGCCCCTGCTCGGCGGCGTCGCGGCCGGCGTACGGGCCCAGGGCGTGCCCGCGCCCGGCGTGCGCGAGCGGGTCGACGCGCACGCCGACGCGCTGGCCGACCTCGTCCTGCGGGCACCCGGCTCCCGGGACCACCAGCTGCTCCACCACCTGCACATGGTGATGAACCGGCTGGGTTTCCCGCCGGGTGAGGAAGCGGCACTCGGGATGCTGGCAGGGCAGACTGCCAGGAAACCGGCGTCCGTTGCCGGCCCGGTGCCCGTATGAGAGGAACACCTGAGATGACTCTGGCAGGCGACATGATCCTGCTCGCCTTCGACACGGACGGGGGCGGGCTTCCCGTCCGGCAGTCCCTCGCCCCGGCGGTGCGCGGTGCGCTGCTCGCCGAACTCCTCGACGGCGGTGCCCTGGTGGACGAGTCGGGCACGGCCACGGCCGTCGGCGAGGCTCCGCGGGACGCCGCGCTCCGGCAGGTGTGGCAGCGGATCTCCGCGGAACCCGGCCGGAAGTGGCTGCACTGGGTCCGCAAGGACGGCCGTGAGTCGATCCACGAGGTGCTGCGGGGCCTGGAGAAGGACGGCCTGCTGGAGCAGAGCACCAGCCGGGTCTTCGGGGTCTTCCCGCTGAACCGGGCCTCTCTCACCCCGGACGGTCTCACCGCCGCCGGTGAGGTGCGGGCCGCGGTGGCCGCCGCGGCCGAGGACCGGGCCGCCGGCGCGGACGGCGCCGCGGCCGGTGGCCGGGCCGCCCTGCTTGCCGGGCTCGCCCACGCGGGCGGGCAGCTGTCCACCGCCCTGCCCGCCGACCGGCGCCGCCTGCTCAAGGACCGGCTGACGGCCCTGTCCGAGGGCGCCGCCCCGGTGTCGGCGGCGGTACGCCGGGCGGTCCAGGACCTCCAGGGCGCGGCCGTCTCCTAGGGCGTGTGTCGAAGTCCCGTCTGGCTCGCCTGGGTCGTGACGTCCTGCGCGCACTGCCCGGGGGCCGACGGCCGCCCCTCTGGCCGACGTGCCTTCAGATCCAGCCGCGTTCGCGTGCCAGCAGGGCGGCGTGCGGGCGGCTGGACGCGCCCAGGACGCGCAGGAGGTCGGCCACGTGGCGCCGGTAGGTCCGCACCGACATGCCCAGGTCCCGTGCGCCGATCTCGTCCTTGCCGACGTGGCACATGGACTTCAGGACCTCCCGCTCGGTCTCGGCCAGCCCGCCCGGGCACTCCTCGGTGTCCGCGATGATCGCCGACAGGTCCGCGGCCTGGCACCAGATCTTCTCGAAGAGGGCGAGGATGCCGGAGACGAGGCCGGTCTCGCGGGCCACCAGGGCGCCGCGCGAGGTGTCCTCGGGGTCGATCGGGACGAGGGCGGTGCGCCGGTCGTAGACGAGGATGCGCTCGGAGAGGTCGTCCGCCGCCCGTATCTGCGCTCCCTTGGCGGTGAGTTCCCGCAGGTAGCCCACGGTCAGCGGATCGTCGAGGGCTTCCCGGAGGACCACGTTGCGGATCTGGACGCCCCGGCTGAGACAGCGCATGTCCAGCGGGCGGGAGTGCTCGATGTTCTCGGGCGTGAGTGCGGTGTACGGCTCGACGGAGAGGATCTCCTCGCGGGCGAAGAAGGCGAGGTCGTCGATCCGGCTCCGGATCTGCGCCACGTTCTCCATGCGCTCGACGGACTGCGGCGAGGCCAGCGCCGGGCACTGCTCGTCGCGCAGCTCGGCGACCAGGTGCCGGGAGCGGGTGACCTCCTGCAGTTCCAGGTGCAGCTCGCGCAGTCGCAGGTCGGTGAGCCGGTCCACCACGATCGCCGGGTCGGTCGGGCAGACGGTCTGCCGGTCGGTCGGATACAGCAGCCCGAGCTCGCGCAGCCGGGCCTGGGCGACGGCCACGGCCTCGCGGTCGGCCCGTAGCAGGAGGTGGATGTCCCCGTCCGTGGTGTCGGGATTCCGCAGGAAGTGGCGGTAGATGCTCTCCTCCAGTTCGGAGAGCCCCAATACGCGCATGCCTGTTGCCACCATCTCGAGCCCCCCGCGCTCTGTGTACACACCGGCGCCGCGTCGCGTTCCGCTGGTCAGGCGGTCGTCGCCACACGCCCGGATGGTGGGATGGATCGTAATGCCCTGGCAAATAGGCCGCACGGTGGCCGGATCGTGATGTGACGCGGATCACGCCGCCCATAGTGACCGCCCGGACGCCGCTGGGTCACCGTCGGCGGGCGCGTCTCAGCGAGGGGTCCGCGCCCGCGTCGGCGACGCCGAGCCGGCCCGGGGCGCCTCGGTCGCCGTCGCCCCGGTCACCTTCTCGCCGGTCACCTTCTCGCCGGTCGGCGGCGCCTCTTCCTCAGGCTTCTCGAGCGGTGTGGCCTGGGCCATCGCCGCCCGGGCCGCCGCCGCGATCTCGGCGCGGCTCCTGCGGGCCGTGCGCAGCGCGTCCCACGTCAGCAGCGTCAGCGCCAGCCACACCAGCGAGAAGCCGGCCCAGCGCTCCGGAGGCATCGCCTCGTGGAAGTAGACGACGCCCAGACCGAACTGGAAGACGGGCGCCAGGTACTGCAGGAGCCCCAGGGTCGACAGCGGGACCCGGATCGCCGCCGCCCCGAAGCAGACCAGTGGCACGGCCGTCACGAGGCCGGTCGCGGCGAGTAGGGCCGCGTGGCCCGCGCCCCGGGTGCCGAAGGAGATGTCGCCGTTCGCGCCGAGCCAGAGCAGATAGCCGAGGGCGGGCAGGAACTGGACCGCGGTCTCGGCCGCCAGCGACTCCAGGCCGCCGATGTTCACCTTCTTCTTCACCAGGCCGTAGACGGCGAAGGAGAACGCCAGCATCAGCGAGAGCCAGGGCGGCTGCCCGTAGCCGATCGCCAGGACGAGCACCGCCGCGCCGCCGATGCCGACCGCCGCCCACTGCACGGGCCGCAGCCGCTCCTTGAGGAGCAGCACGCCCATGGCGATGGTGACGAGCGGATTGATGAAGTACCCGAGGGAGGCCTCGACGACCTGGCCGGAGTTCACGGCCCAGATGTAACCGCCCCAGTTGACGCTGATCACGGCCGCGGCGACGGTGATCAGACCCAGCTTGCGACGGTCGCGCAGCAGCTCGCGCAACCAGCCCCAGCGCCGCAGCGCGAGCAGCGCCACGCCGACCACGAGCAGCGACCACACCATCCGGTGGGCGAGGATCTCGATCGCCCCGGCCGGCTTCAGGAGCGGCCAGAAGAGCGGGACGAGCCCCCACATCCCGTAGGCGACGATCCCGTAGAAGAGCCCTGCTCGTCCCTCGCTGTGCTTGTCCACGAAAAAGCTCCCGCCCTGCGCCCGCGCCGTCCTGTCGACGGTAGCGCCGCACAGGGCGGGCTGTCATGTCCGTACCGCGATACGGTCATGACTTTCGCGTCAGCGGGCCGCGAGGGCCTGCCTGATCGTCTCCGCGACGGGGGTGGTCGGCCGTCCGATCAGCCGGGACAGGTCGCCGTTGCGCCGGGCGAGGCTCCCGCGCCCGATGGCCCGGTCGACGTCCACCAGGATCTCGGCGAAGGGCAGCGGCACCCCCCCGCCGGTGAGGACCGACAGGTGCGTCTCGGCCGGCACGTCGCTGTACGCGATCTCCCGGCCGGTCTGGCGCCCGACCTCGGCGGCGTACTCGGCCAGCGACCAGGCGGTGTCGCCGCTCAGCTCGTACGCCCGGCCGAGGTGACCCTCGCCGGTCAGGACGACCGCCGCGGCGGCGGCGAAGTCCGCGCGGGCGGCGGACGCGATCCGCCCCTCGCCGGCGTTGGCCACGACGGCGCCGTGCGCCAGGACCGGGCCGAGGTTCGCCGTGTAGTTCTCGGAGTACCAGCCGTTGCGGAGGAAGGTGTACGGCAGGCCCGAGTCGAGAATCAGCGCCTCGGTCGCCTTGTGGTCGTCCGCGAGGGTGAAGTCGGCCTCGGGGCCGCCGAGGACGCCCGTGTAGGCCAGCTGGGCCACCCCCGCCGCCTTGGCGGCGTCGATCACCGCGGTGTGCTGCGGCACGCGCCGGCCCACCTCGCTGCTGGAGATCAGCAGCACGCGGTCACCGGCCTCGAAGGCGCCCGCCAGCGTCTCCGGACTGCCGTAGTCGGCGATGCGCAGCTCCACGCCGCGCTCCGCCAGATCGGCCGCCTTCGCCTTGTCGCGGACGACGGCGACGACGGACTCGGCGGGGACCCGGGTCAGCAGCTCGTCGATGACGAGACGGCCGAGCTGTCCGGTGGCTCCGGTGACGACGATGCTCATGGCGTTCACTCCTGGAGGGGTTCGTGCGGGCTCTGGGCGATGCACTCACCGTAGGACGGGCGCCAACTATTCGAAAGTACCCACTTTGAAGTAAGGTACTGGTATGCGAGTAAGTGTGGACGGAGCCGGAGGCGAGGGCCAGGGCGTCGGCCCGGGGGTGCGCGCGAGCGGGCCGGACGGTTCCCGGCGGCCGGACGTCAAGGACCCGATGTGCCCGTCGCGGCTCGTCCTGGAGCACGTGACCAGCCGCTGGGGCGTGCTGATCCTCATCGCCCTGCTCGAACGCTCGTACCGCTTCGGCGAGCTGCGCCGTGAGGTCGGCGGGGTCAGCGAGAAGATGCTGACGCAAACGCTCCAGACCCTGGAGCGGGACGGCTTCGTGCACCGCGACGCCAAACCCGTGATCCCGCCCCGTGTCGACTACAGCCTCACCGACCTGGGCGTCGAGGCCGCACGTCAGGTCGCGGAGCTGGGCCGGTGGACGGAACGCCGGGTCGCGGCGGTGCTCCAGGCCCGCGCGCGCTACGACGAGGAACGTCGCGAGGGTGCCACCAAACCGTCCCAATGACGTTGCATCCTGGGCGCGTTGACAGTCCCTCGGCGTACGATCCGATCACCATCTGGGGAATGTGTGAGCGTGCGTGGGGGATTCGTGACGTTCAGGTACCGAAGAGTGCTGCGCTCCTGCTGCGCCTTACTGGCGGGCGGACTGATCCTGACCGGCTGCTCGACCGACGGCGGCGGAGGCGACCGGTCCGACGGCACACCGGGTCCGAGCACGGCGGCGACGCCGGCCGGTGAACCGGCGCCCAGCCCCACACCCACCCGGCTCGGCTTCACCGCCGACCCGGCACGGGCACCCAAGACCACGGCCGACGCCAGGAAACTCGCCCTCGCCGTCGTCGCGGGCCCCGACTCCTGGGGCCCCGACTTCGTCGAACGCACCCCGTACCTCAGCGCCGACGACCACTGGCCGGTCCTCGGCCGGGGGTGCGTCTGGGAGGCGGGCGTCCGCCCGTCGACCGTGCTCTACAGCGTCACCGCCTCCAGCGAGATCCCCGCCGGGTCCGGCAGGGGACAGCTGCGGGTCTCCTCCACCGTCACCGTCCACCGCACCGAGACGGCCGCCGACTGGGAGATGGCCGAGACCCTGGAGGAGGCGCTGCGCTGCCCCGAGCAGGGGCTGCGTGACGGCGAGCGCATCACCAAACTCATCTCCATCGGCAACCCCTTCGGTGTCGGCGGCAACTTCACCGCCTCCGACTCGCTCGGCGAGATGGGCCGCTACCACAACGACGCCGTCAAGGACGGGCCGAACGGCCAGAAGTACGCCTGGTACCAGTCACGGGTCGGCCAGGTCACCGTCGCGGCCGTCGTCAAGGGCGCGCCCGGCTACACCGACAAGGAGATCGACAGTGCCCAGGTCCAGGCCCTCGTCGCCATGATCGGCCGCGCCGAGAAGCTGCTGGAGGCCCAGTCGTGAACCCCTCCGAGAACCCCCAGGACCGAGAGACTCCCGAGAACCGGGAGTCCTCCGAGACCCCGCGCGGACCCGAGAACCACGAGGCCCCCGAGAGCCGCGGGACGGTCGGCGGATCCGAGAGCCGCCACGCCCTCGAAGGCCCCGGACACCCCGTCGCCCCCGCCGGATCCGAGAGCTCCGCGAGACCGGAGGGACCCGAGAACCCCCTGCACCCCGACGGCTCCGGAAGACCCGAAGGCCCCGTGAGCCCCACCGGTGCCGCCGTCGGTGCCGACGCCGCCGCCGTCGGTGCAAGCAGTGGCGCAAGCGCAAGCAGTGGCGCGAGCGCCGGCGCTCCGCCCGCCCGCGAGCCCGGCGCCGTCCAGCGGCTGGCACCCTCCGACCCGTCCTCGCTCGCCGGATACCGCCTCCTCGGCCGGCTCGGCGCCGGAGGCATGGGCGTCGTCTACCTCGGCCGTACCGGCAACGGCGAACTCGCCGCCGTCAAGGTCACCCACGCCGACCACGCCGACCAGCCCGACTTCCGGGCCCGCTTCCGCCGCGAGGTCGAGGCCGCCCGCCGTGTCTCCAGCCCCTGGGCCGTCCCCGTCACCGGCGCCGACCCGGAGGCCCCGGAGCCGTGGATGGCCACGGCCTTCGTCCCCGGCCCCTCCCTCGGCGAAGCCGTCCGCGCTCACGGGCCCCTGCCCGAGCGGAGCGTAAGGATCCTCGGCGGTGCGCTGGCCCGCGCGCTCGACGCCGTCCACGCCGCCGGGCTCGTGCACCGGGACGTGAAGCCGGGGAACGTCCTCCTCGCCGTCGACGGCCCCCGCCTGATCGACTTCGGCATCGCCCGGGCGGCCGAGGAGACCGCGCTCACCTCCACCGACATGGTCGTCGGTACGCCCGGCTTCCTCGCCCCGGAACAGGCCGAGGCGCGCGGCGCCGACATCGGCCCGGCCAGCGACGTCTTCGCGCTCGGCTGCCTCCTGGCGTACGCCTCCACCGGCCGCCCGCCCTTCGGCACGGGATCCGTCGACGCGCTGCTGTACCGCACGGTCCACGACGAGCCGGACCTCGCCGGCGTACCGGACGGGCTCCTGGGGACCCTGCGGGCCTGCCTGGCCAAGGACCCGGCCGAGCGGCCGACGGCACGGGAGCTCGTCGTCCTCCTCGCCGAGGACGCCCCGGGCCCCGGCGGCGACTGGCTCCCCGCTCCCGTCGTCCGTACCATCGCCGAACGCTCGGCACGGATGCTGGCCCTCCCCGACATCGACGCCACCCGGCTCGGCGAGGACGGCGGAAGTCCGCGACCCAGCGGCAGCAGGCGGAAGTTCCTGCTCCTCGCCGCCGGTGCGGCCGTCGTCGCCGGAGGCGGCGGAGCCGCCGCCTGGGCCGGACTGCGGGACAGGGGCGGAAGCGGCGGCGGGGGCGCACGGCCCTGGATCATCGGCGTCCACGCCGACCTCACCGGCCCGGCCAAGGACATCGGCATCGCCCAGGAGCGCGGCGCCCGCCTCGCCGTCGAGCGGTTCAACGCCCGCGCGGACAAGCCCTTCACCCTCGAAGTGAAGGTCTCCGACGACGGCGGGGACAAGTACCGGGCCCTGGAGGCGGCCCGGCGGCTCACCACCGACCCCCGGGTCCTCGGTGTCATCGGCCCCACCTCCGACTACACCGCCCAGAACGCGCTGCCCGCCTACGACGAGGCGCGCATGCCCCTGATCATGGTCTCCCCGGGGCTCAACCTGCTGACCGTCGGCCAGGCCGAGGGCAAGGGCGCAACCCTGCTGCGGGCCTGCCCGCAGCACCCCGTGGCCGGAACGTCCCTGGCCTACCACGTCCTGAACGCCACGCCCAGCACCCGGCCGGGCATCCTCCAGGAGCGCACCGACGACTCCTACTCCTGGCAGTACGTCCGGGGTGTCGACTTCGGCTTCCGCTACGCCGACGTCATCCCGCACCCCCGCGTCGTCCCCGCGGCCACCACGGACTACAAGCGGGTCCTCGCCGAGATGATCGCGGAGGGCATGGACGCCTACGTCCACTGCGGCGTCACCGAGAGCGCCGTCCTCGCCGCGAAGGCGCTCGACGAACTCGGCTTCACCGGGATGAGGATCACCGGCCAGCACGTCTTCGGCCCCCGGTTCCCGAAGGAGGCCGGATCCGCCGCGGAGGGCTGGATCGTCGGCGCCCCCGTCGTCGACCCCACCACCAGGAAGCAGGCCGCGGCCTTCGTCGCCGCGCACCGCAAGCGGTACGGCACCGTCCCGGCCTTCTACTCGGGGGAGGCGTACGACCTCGCCTCCCTGCTCGTCGCGGAGGTGGAGAAGGTCGTGAAGGCGGGCGGACCGCCGGACCGCACCACACTCGCGCCGCGCCTGCGCAGGGTCAAGTACGAAGGGATCATGGGGGGTTACGTCTTCGACACGAAGACCGGCGACCTGCTGCCGGGCGTGGTGGGGACGTTCCTGTACGCCGTCGAGAACGGCCGTTACAAACCGCTGGACTTCGCCCCCTCCGGGCCGCCCAAGACCCGCCGGACGTGACCCGTGCAGCCCTTGCGCCCGGCCGATCCGTCGACGATCGCCGGATTCCGGCTCCTGGGCCGCCTCGGCGCGGGCGGGATGGGAGTGGTCTACCTCGCCCGCTCGGCCGGCGGCGCGCTCGCCGCGCTCAAGCTCATCCGGGCCGAACACGCCGCCGACCCCGGTTTCCGTGAGCGGTTCCGCCGTGAGGCGAGGGTCGCCGAGTCGCTCGCCGGCCGCTGGGTGGTCAAGGTCCTCGGCTCCGACCCGGAGGCCCGGGAGCCGTGGCTGGCCACCGAGTTCGTGCCCGGCCCCTCGCTCGCGGAGGCCGTCGCCGTGCACGGGCCCCTGCCCGAGGCGACCGTGCGGGCCCTGGGGCGCCGGCTCGCCGAGGCGCTGGGGGACCTGCACCGGGCCGGACTCGTCCACCGCGACGTCAAGCCCGCCAACGTCCTGCTCGCCCTCGACGGCCCGCGCCTGATCGACTTCGGCATCGCCCGCTCCGCCGGGGCGACCGCCCTCACCGCCACCGGCGCGATGATCGGCACCCCCGGCTTCCTCTCGCCCGAACAGGCCCGCGTCGCGGGTGCGGGCGAGGTCGGCCCGGCGAGCGACGTCTTCGCGCTGGGCTGCGTCCTCGCCCACTCCTCGACCGGCCGCCGCCCCTTCGGTACGGGATCGGTGGCCGCTGTCGTCTACCGCACCGTCTACGAGGAGCCCGACCTCGACGGCCTGCCGCCCCGCCTGTCCGCCCTCGTGCGGGCCTGCCTGGCCAAGGACCCGGCTTCCCGGCCCACGGCCCCGGAGGTCCGGGCCGCCCTGAGCGGCTCGCTTCCCGGCCCCGACGCGCCCCGCGACCCGAGGATCGCCTACCCCGCGGTCGCCGCCCCGACCGCCGGCTCGTCCGATTCGGTGTCCGGGACCTCTCCCGACACCGGGCCTGAGGGGCCGGCCGGGGACTGGCTGCCGCCCGGACTGCCCGCCCTGATCGCCCAGCGCTCGTCCCGCGTCCTGGACCTGCCGGTGGCGGAACCGACCGTGATGACCGACCCGCCCGGCCCCGCCGCCGGCACGCCGTCGCGCCGCCGCATCCTCGTCCTCGGCTCGGCGGCCGCCGTCGCCGGAGCGGGCGGCCTCACCGCCTGGCTGGCGAACCGGCCGCCGTCCGCCCCCGCCACCGGCGGCCCGCCCGGCCCCCGGCGGACGTACGGCATCGGCGTCCAGACCGACCTCAGCGGCCCCCGCAAGGCCGACGGCCGCGCGCAGGAGCGCGGGGTGCGGCTCGCCGTCGAGACCCTCAACGCCCGCGCCGACCGGCTCTTCGACCTGTCGCTGACGGTGCGCGACGACGCCGGGGATCCCCGCCGCGCGGCCGAGGCGGCGAAGGCCTTCGTCGGGGACGCCGCCGTCATGGCGGTCGTCGGCCCGACCAGCCGCGAGACCGTCGTCGCCGGCGCGGGGACGTACCACTCCAACCGGGTGGCCCTGCTGAACGTCGCCGTCGGCGTCGACCAGGTTGACGTCGGGGGCCAGACCACCACCCCCACCTACCGTGAGCTGCGCGTCCACCAGGACATGCTGCTCATGCCGTACGTCAGCGTGGTCATCGTCCGACGCGCCCGGCGGATGGCGGTCGTCCACGACCGCGCGGCGGGCGACTTCGCCTGGCGGACCGTCAAGTCCATCCGGAGCACCATGCCCGAGATCGACGGGACGACGACCGAGCACCGGGTGCCGGCAGCAGGCGAGGACTTCGCACCGGCGGTCCGCGAGGCCCTCGCCACCCGCCCCGACGCCGTGTTCTACGCGGGCGCCTCCCCGCGCCGGGCCGGCCTCTGCGCGAGGGAACTCGCGCGCCAGGGCTACACCGGACTGCGCGGCAGCGTCGAGTACGCCCTGGGCCCCGAATTCCTCTCCGTCGCGGGTCCGGCCGCCGAGGGCTGGTACTTCGGCACCACGTACGTCGACCCGGCCCTCGTTCCCAAGGCCAAGGCGTTCACCGCCGCGTACCGGGCCCGGTGGGGCCTGGCGTCCTCCGCGCCGGTCGAGCGGTACGCGGCGGAGGCGTACGACGTGGTCCTCGGCCTCGGCGACGCGCTGCGGGAGCTGGTGGACACCCACCAGGGCATCGAGCGGGGCGCCGTACGGGAGAGGCTGCGGGTGTTCCCTTACCAGGGCATCACCAAGACGTACGGCTTCGACCGCTCCAACCCCATCTTCTTCACGCAGACCAAGGAGATGTTCCTGTACCGGGTCGAGCGCGGGGTCCCGCGCTTCCTCGGGCAGTTCGAGAAGGCGGCGCAGGAGCAGAAGAAGACGTGAGGGGCGCGGCAGCCGAGCTGCCGCGCCCCTCGGGACGTACCCGCCGCCGCTATCCGATGACGGTCCAGGTGTCGTTGCCCGCCAGCAGCTGGCCCAGGTCGCCCTTGCCGTGCTGTTCGATCGCTGCGTCCAGCTGGTCGGCCATCAGCGTGTCGTACACCGGCCGCTCGACCGACCGGAACACCCCGATCGGCGTCTGGTGCAGCGTGTCCGGGTCCGCGAGGCGGGACAGCGCGAACGCGGTGGTCGGGGAGGTGGCGTGGGCGTCGTGGACGAGGACGGCGCTCTCGTTCTCGGGGGTGACCGCGACGACCTTCAGGTCGCCGGTCGCCGGGTCGCGGACGACGCCCTTGGCCAGGTCGGCGCCGAAGCGGATCGGCCGGCCGTGCTCCAGGCGGATCACGGCCTCCTCGGCCTGCTGCTTGTCCTTCAGGACCTCGAAGGCGCCGTCGTTGAAGATGTTGCAGTTCTGGTAGATCTCCACGAGCGCCGTGCCGGGGTGGTCGGCGGCCTGGCGCAGCACCTCGGTGAGGTGCTTGCGGTCGGAGTCCACCGTCCGCGCCACGAACGACGCCTCCGCGCCGATCGCCAGCGACACCGGGTTGAAGGGGGCGTCGAGCGACCCCATCGGCGTCGATTTGGTGATCTTTCCGACCTCGCTGGTGGGGCTGTACTGCCCCTTGGTCAGGCCGTAGATCCGGTTGTTGAAGAGCAGGATCTTGAGGTTGACGTTGCGCCGCAGGGCGTGGATCAGGTGGTTGCCGCCGATGGACAGCGCGTCGCCGTCGCCCGTGACGACCCAGACCGACAGGTCGCGCCGCGAGGACGCCAGCCCGGTGGCGATGGCGGGGGCGCGGCCGTGGATCGAGTGCATCCCGTACGTGTTCATGTAGTACGGGAATCTGGAGGAGCAGCCGATTCCGGAGACGAAGACGATGTTCTCCTTCGCCAGTCCCAGGTCCGGCATGAAGCCCTGCACGGCGGCGAGGACGGCGTAGTCACCGCACCCCGGGCACCAGCGCACCTCCTGGTCGGACTTGAAGTCCTTCATCGACTGGGCGGCTTCGGCCTTGGGCACGAGCTTCAGGAGTGACTCAGTCATCGATGGCCTCCTCGAGTGCCGTGGCGAGCTGCTCGGCCTTGAACGGCATGCCGTTCACCTGGGTGTGGCTGCGGGCGTCGACGAGGTACCTGGCCCGGACGAGCGTGGCGAGCTGCCCCAGGTTCATCTCGGGGACCACCACCTTGTCGTACCGCTTCAGCACGTCGCCGAGGTTGCGGGGGAAGGGGTTGAGATGGCGCAGGTGCGCCTGGGCGATGGGGCGGCCCGCGCGGCGCAGCCGGCGGACGGCCGCCGTGATCGGGCCGTAGGTGGAGCCCCAGCCGAGGACGAGGGTCGTCGCGCCGTCCGGGTCGTCGACCTCGATGTCCGGGACCTCGATGCCGTCGGTCTTGGCCTGGCGGGTGCGGACCATGAAGTCGTGGTTGGCGGGGTCGTACGAGATGTTCCCGGTGCCGTCCTGCTTCTCGATGCCGCCGATGCGGTGTTCGAGGCCGGGGGTGCCGGGCACGGCCCACGGCCGGGCGAGGGTGCGCGGGTCGCGCTTGTACGGCCAGAAGACCTCGGTGCCGTCCGCCAGCTCGTGGTTGGGTCCGGAGGCGAACTGCACGCGCAGATCGGGCAGTTCGTCGATGTCCGGGATCCGCCAGGGCTCGGAGCCGTTGGCGAGGTAGCCGTCGGAGAGGAGGAAGACCGGTGTGCGGTACGTGAGCGCGATGCGGGCCGCGTCGATGGCCGCGTCGAAGCAGTCGGCGGGCGTCCTCGGTGCCACGATCGGCACGGGGGCCTCGCCGTTGCGGCCGTACATGGCCTGGAGCAGGTCGGCCTGCTCGGTCTTGGTGGGCAGACCGGTCGACGGGCCGCCGCGCTGGATGTCGACGATCAGCAGCGGCAGCTCCAGGGAGACCGCGAGGCCGATGGTCTCGGACTTCAGGGCCACGCCGGGGCCGGAGGTGGTGGTGACGGCCAGCGATCCGCCGAAGGCGGCGCCGAGCGCGGCGCCGATGCCGGCGATCTCGTCCTCGGCCTGGAAGGTGCGGACGCCGAAGTTCTTGTGCCGGGACAGCTCGTGCAGGATGTCCGACGCGGGCGTGATCGGGTAGGAGCCCAGGTAGAGCGGGAGGTCCGCCTGCCGGGAGGCCGCGATCAGGCCGTAGGACAGGGCCAGGTTCCCGGAGATGTTCCGGTACGTGCCGGGCGGGAAGGCCGTGGTCGCCGGGGCGACCTCGTAGGAGACGGCGAAGTCCTCGGTCGTCTCGCCGAAGTTCCAGCCGGCCCGGAACGCCGCCACGTTCGCCTCGGCGATCTGCGGCTTCTTGGCGAACTTCTGCCGCAGGAAGGTCTCGGTTCCCTCGGTCGGCCGGTGGTACATCCACGAGAGCAGCCCGAGCGCGAACATGTTCTTGGAGCGCTCGGCCTCCTTCCGGGACAGGCCGAACTCCTTGAGCGCCTCGACCGTCAGCGTGGTCAGCGGCACCGGGTGGACCCGGTAGCCGGCCAGCGAGCCGTCCTCCAGAGGCGAGGTGTCGTAGCCGACCTTGGCCATGGCGCGCTTGGCGAACTCGTCGGTGTTGACGATGATCTCGCCGCCGCGCGGCACGTCCCCGATGTTGGCCTTCAGCGCGGCCGGATTCATCGCGACCAGGACGTTCGGGGCGTCGCCCGGGGTCAGGATGTCGTGGTCGGCGAAGTGCAGCTGGAACGAGGAGACGCCCGGCAGCGTGCCGGCGGGGGCGCGGATCTCGGCGGGGAAGTTCGGCAGCGTCGAGAGGTCGTTCCCGAAGGACGCCGTCTCGGAGGTGAACCGGTCACCCGTGAGCTGCATGCCGTCACCGGAGTCGCCCGCGAAGCGGATGATCACCCGATCGAGTCGGCGTACTTCCTTGTCTGTGCCGTGGTGGGGCGCCGCCGGGGCGCTGCGCTGCTCCCCGACCAGGGCCTCACCGGCCTCGTTGCTGACCTGGCTGGTCACTGAACTGGACCTCCCTCGCGGCAAGGGTCTTCTCCGCCAGAGGCGGGAGAAGGCTCGGGGGACGGCCGGCGACCGGTCGTCCCGTGGCCCACCCTACGACGGTGAGGTGGGCCTTCCCGGGACTTCTCGCATGGTGGACCTCTTCGTGAGACGCCCTCTTGCCCTGGATTATGCCGTTCTGTCACTCCCGCTGTGTTGCTGGAGCGTCACGCTCCGTTTATTTTCACGCCCCGGGGTGCCGTTTTCGCTCCCCCTGTCTGACAGGGTGTCAGCTCCTCAGGACTTCAGGTAGGTCAGCACCGCGAGTACCCGGCGGTGATCCCCGTCACTCGGCGAGAGCCCCAGCTTCAGGAAGATGTTGCTGACGTGCTTCTCCACCGCACCGTCGCTCACCACCAGCTGTTTCGCGACCGCCGAGTTCGTCCGCCCCTCCGCCATCAGGCCCAGCACCTCCCGCTCGCGCGGGGTGAGGTTGGCGAGGACGTCCTGCTTGCGGCTGCGGCCCAGCAGCTGCTGGACGACCTCCGGATCCAGCGCCGTACCGCCCCTGGCGACCCGGACCACCGCGTCGACGAACTCGCGGACCTCCGCGACCCGGTCCTTCAGCAGATAGCCCACGCCCCGGCTCGAACCCGCCAGCAGCTCCGTCGCGTACTGCTCCTCCACGTACTGCGAGAGGACCAGCACCCCGACCCCCGGGTACTCCTTGCGGAGCCGCACCGCCGCCCGTACGCCTTCGTCCGTATGGGTGGGCGGCATCCGCACGTCCGCGACGACCACGTCCGGCAGCGTGTCCTCGCCGGCGAGCGCGGCCACGGTCTTCACCAACGCCTCGCCGTCCCCGACCCCGGCGACGACCTCGTGCCCCCGGTCGGTCAGGAGCCGGGTCAGCCCCTCCCGGAGCAGCACCGAATCCTCGGCGATGACCACCCGCACTCTGTCCGACACGTCTTCCACGCCCACGACCCCGCCGCCCTCAGTTCCGATGTTGCGATGGTGCGATCTTCCGATGCGGTTCCAGCATCGCAGGAAGAGGGACGCGGGGGAGCGGGATCGGGTTCAGGGCCTCGCGGCCGGATCGGGTGCGGGTCTCACGCCCGCCACGGCAGCTCGGCCGTGACCGTCGTCGGACCGCCGCCCGGCGAGTCGACCGCCAGGATGCCGTCGACCGCGTCGAGCCGCTCCGTCAGCCCGGCGAGACCACGGCCCACGGCGACGTCCGCGCCACCCCGGCCGTCGTCCCGGACCTGGAGCAGCAGCCGGTCGCCCGACCGCCAGACCTCCACCGAGGCGCGTCGCGCCCCGGAGTGCTTGGACACGTTCTGGAGCAGCTCGGAGACGGTGAAGTACGCGATGCCCTCGATCGCCGGGACCGGGCGGGCCGGGAGATCCACCTCCACCGAGACCGGGACCGTGCAGCGGGCCGCGAGGGAGGACAGGGCCGCGTCAAGGCCCCGGTCGGTCAGGACCGCCGGGTGGATGCCCCGGGCCAGGTCGCGCAGCTCCTGGAGCGCGGTCTTCACCTCGCCGTGGGCCTCCTCGACCATCCGCGCCGCCGCCCGCGGGTCCTCGGCCAGCTTCTCCTTCGCCAGACCCAGGTCCATGGCGAGGGCCACGAGCCGGGCCTGGGCGCCGTCGTGCAGGTCCCGCTCGATCCTGCGCAGGTCGGCGGCGGCCGTGTCCACGACCACGCCCCGGTCCGACTCCAGCTCCGTGACCCGGGTCGCCAGCCGGGACGGGCCGAGCAGGCCGGACACCATCAGCCGGTCCATGGCGGCCAGCGCACGGATCACCCACGGCCCGACCAGCACGAAGAGCAGGCCGACGGCGCTGGTGACCGCGATCTCGAAGGGCGAGTCCAGATAGAAGTCGTGCGTTCCGTCGCCGTACAGCTGGAGGCCGTCTTGTCCCGCGTACATCGGGAACACCCACTGCCACAGCGGGTACGTGAAGAGGGACCAGCCCCAGGCCCACAGCGCCAGCGACACCGAGAAGGCGAAGACCGCCCACGGGAAGTGGAGGACCGCGTACAGCAGGTGCCGCCAGGAGGCCCCGCTCTTCAGCGTCGCCCCCATCCACGACATCGCCCCGCCCGTACGGCCCCGCACGGGCTCGGGCGCCCCCACGCGCAGCCCGAGCAGACCGCGCGCCCGGGCCCGCTCCACCGCGCCGAAGCCCCGGCACATGGCGAGCCCGCCGGCCAGGACCGGGATGCCCAGGAAGGTGATCAGCAGACCGGCGCCCGCCGCGACCATGGCGATCGAGAGGGAGAAGTACAGGACGCTGAGGGGCAGCCCGAGCATCAGGTAGCCGAACTCGCGCCAGGTACGGGCCTCGAACGGCGCGCGGATCGCGGCGGGGAGACGAGGGGTGGCCATCGCTGATGTCCGTTTCTGCTCGGGAGAGGTCGGTGGGTGGGGCGGGCCTTGCGGTCGGGCCGGGCGGTGGGGCCGTGGGGTCGGGCGTGCGGGACCTGGCTTTCGGGCCCGGCGGGCCCGGGCCGGGGTCCTCGGCAGACGCCCCGTCCCCCTGGCTCAAGACTTCCGGTCCGGGACGCGCCGGACCATGAGGAGAGTGGGCGTCCTCAGACGGGGGTTTCCCCTACCTTCCGGGCTGTGGCGTTCCGAGGCCGAGGCCCCCGGGCCGTGGCGCTCCGGGACCTTCGTGCCCCGGGCCGTGGCGCTCCCGGGCTGTGGCGCCCGAGGTGGTCGCGCCTCCGGCCCCAGCTCGCCCGGGCCGCCGGTGCTCGGGAGACGGCGGACCGCTGACGCGCTCAGGAGACGGCGGACCGCTCCCGCCATGGCAGCTCCGCCGTGACCGTCGTCGGGCCGCCCTCGGGAGAGTCGAGGACGAACAGCCCGTCGACCGCCCCCAGCCGCTCCGCCAGTCCCGCCATCCCCGTGCCGCCGTCCAGCCGGGCCCCGCCCCGGCCGTCGTCGCGGACCTGGAGGAGCAGCCGGTCGCCCCGGCGCCAGACCTCCACCGAGGCGGAACGGGCCCGCGCGTGCTTGGACACGTTCTGGAGCAGCTCGGAGACGGTGAAGTACGCGATGCCCTCGATGGCCTCGGCCGGGCGCCGGTCCAGGTCGACGGTCACGGTCACCGGGACCGTGCAGCGGGCCGCGATGGAGGAGAGGGCCGCGTCCAGGCCGCGGTCGGTGAGGACCGCCGGGTGGATGCCACGGGCCAGGTCGCGCAGCTCCTGCAGGGCCAGCTTCACCTCGCCGTGCGCCTCGTCGACCATCGCGGCCGCCGCCTCCGGGTCCTCGAGGAGCTTCTCCTTCGCCAGGCCGAGCCCCATGGCGAGCGCCACGAGCCGGGCCTGGGCGCCGTCGTGCAGATCGCGCTCGATCCGGCGCAGGTCGGCGGCGGCCGTGTCCACGACCACGCCCCGGTCCGACTCCAGCTCGGCGACCCGCCGCTCCAGCTCGTCGGAGGGCGAGAGCAGACCGCGGACCATGGCCCGGTCGGCGTTGGTCAGACCCCGCGCGATGAAGGGCAGCACGGGCCAGAGCACGATCAGCGCCACCAGCGTCACCGCGAACGTCAGGACGCCCCAGGGCAGCCGGATGAAGCCGTACAGGACCGTCCGCCACGCGACCGGATCCTTCAGCGTCGTCCACAGCCAGGCGAGGAAACCGTGCCGGCGGGGCAGCGGACTGGGCTCGTCCACCCGGACCCCCAGCAGCGCACGGGCCCTGGCCCGCTCGGCCCGGCCGATCACACGCGCCCCCGCCAGACCGAGGGCGAGGAGCGGCAGTCCGATCACGGTGACGGACAGGCCCACGCCGAGGAGGACCGAGACCACCGTGTAGACGAAGCCGACCAGGGCGTACGGCAGATTGACGAGGAGGAAGGAGACCTCCCTCCAGGTCTGCCGGCCGTAGGTGAGGCGCGCGGGCGGCAGTCTGTCGCTGTCGGGGCTATCGGTGTCGACGCTCATGGCCCCCAGCCTGCCGGTCGGGGGTCCGGCCACGCCATGGGGTTCGTGGGTGAGCCCAGGTAGGGATATCCCCACCCGGATTCCCCGGGCCCCACCCCGGCCGCCGCGCCGCCCACTCCTTGACACGACCGCTTACCTGCTCTTTAACAGGGCCTAGACTCCCGTGCGTACAGATCGTCGACACGGGCAGGGAGCGAGGGGTGGACGTGCCGGATCCGACCGTACGGGCGGGACTCGCGGCGGACTACTTCCAGACGTACTCCGTCGTCGGGGTGCTCGCCGTTCTCGGCGTGCTCTTCGTCGCCGTCGCCTTCGGCGCCGGCCGGCTGCTGCGGCCCGTCGCGCCGACGCCCGAGAAACTGCTGACGTACGAGTGCGGCGTCGACCCGGTGGGCGAGGGCTGGGCACACACCCAGGTCCGCTACTACGTCTACGCTTTTCTGTACGTCATCTTCGCCGTCGACTCCATCTTCCTCTTCCCCTGGGCGACGATCTTCGCGGCGCCCGGCTACGGCGCGACGACGCTGGTCGAGATGTTCGTCTTCCTCGGCTTCCTGGCCGTGGGACTGCTCTACGCGTACAAGAAGGGCGTCCTGTCATGGACGTGACCCCGCAGACCGCCCAGACCGCCCGGGCCGCTTCGCAGGCGCAGGCGCAGGGACCGACGCCGCTGCCGGCCCCCACTCTGGGCCCCCTCGCCCGGCTCGCCCCCGAGCCGATGAAGGTGGTCCTGAACTGGGGCCGCCGCTACAGCCTCTGGGTCTTCAACTTCGGCCTCGCCTGCTGCGCGATCGAGTTCATCGCCGCGTCGATGGCCCGCCACGACTTCATCCGCCTCGGCGTGATCCCCTTCGCGCCCGGCCCGCGCCAGGCCGACCTGATGATCGTCTCCGGCACGGTGACGGACAAGATGGCGCCCGCCGTGAGACGCCTGTACGAGCAGATGCCCGAGCCGAAGTACGTCATCTCCTTCGGCGCCTGTTCGAACTGCGGCGGCCCGTACTGGGACTCGTACTCCGTGACCAAGGGCGTCGACCAGATCATCCCCGTCGACGTCTACGTCCCCGGCTGCCCGCCGCGGCCGGAGGCGCTGCTCCAGGGAATCCTGAAGCTCCAGGAGAAGATCGCCCGGGAGTCCCTGGGCGAGCGGTACTCGGGCCCCTCCGTGGGCCAGCTGACCAGCGGCCTGGTCACCCCGCCGGGCGGTGAGAAGTGAACGCGTACGACACCCTGCCGGACTCCGTCACCGAGGTCTTCGGCGAGGAGGCGACGGCGGAACGGGCGTACGACCTGCTGACGGTCGACGTGCCGGTGGGCTCGTGGATCGCCGCGCTGGAGATCGCCCGGGACAAGCTGGGCTGCACCTTCTTCGACTGGCTGAGCGCGGTCGACGAGCCGGGCACCGGTTTCCGGGTCTGCGCGCACGTCGTGGCCCTGGAGGCCGGCTCCGTCCGCCGCCTGCTCGTGCGTACGACCGTCCCGCACGAGGCCCCGTCCCTGCCGACGGCGGTGGACGTCTACGCCGGTGCGGAGTGGCACGAGCGCGAGACGCACGAGATGTTCGGCGTGGCCTTCACCGACCACCCGAACCTGGTTCCGCTGCTGCTCCCCGAGAACTTCGAGGGCCACCCGCTCCGCAAGGACTTCGTCCTGGCGGCGCGGGTCGCCAAGGCGTGGCCGGGCGCGAAGGAGCCGGGGGAGTCGGAGCACGGCGGCCCCAAGCGCCGCCAGATGCTCCCGCCGGGCGTTCCCGACCCCAACGACTGGGGCCCCCTCAAGGGCCAGCTCCCCCCTGCCCCCGCCCGTACCCCCCGCCCCGCCCGCACCCCTCGCCCCACCCCCGAGCCCCAGCCGGCCGGTCCGGAGGCGGCTGCGCCGCGCCGTTCCCGCTCGGTATCGGAGGGCTCGGCGAGCCAGGCGGCCGGTCCGGAAGTGTCGCCGTCCTCTTCCGAGGCGGCTGCGCCGCGCCGTTCCCGCTCGGTATCGGAGGGCTCGGCGAGCCAGGCGGCCGGTCCGGAAGGCGGGGCGGCCCGCCCGGTCCGTCGGTCCCGCTCGGTGAGCGAGGGCTCGGCGACGCAGCGCGCCGAGGCGGCGGAGCCCACGGCCGGCGAGGAGACGCCCGCCCCGCCGCGCCCCCCGCGCCGCTCCCGCAGCGCCGCGGACGGCTCGGCGAGCCAGTCCGCCCCCGCCCCGACCCCGCCACCCCGCACCCGCAGCACGGACGCCCCCTGGCACCACGCCCGCCCCGCCTTCGCCCCGGACCCCGCCACCCCCGAGGCCGCGACATCCGCAGAGCCGCAAGCGACACCGGACCGCGCCGCCGAGCAGGCTTCCGAGGGCGCTTCGGCTCCCGAGGCCGACGCGGTGCAGGCGCCCGAGTCCCGCCCGGCCTCCGAGGCCGGACCGGCAGCGGAGACCGCCGCCGAGCAGGCTTCCGAGCGCCCGGCGGCGCCGGACCGTGTTGCCGAGCAGGCTCCCGAGAGTCGGACGGCGCCGGACCGTGTTGCCGGGCAGGCTTCCGAGAACGCCCCGGCTGCCGAGCCGCCGGCCGACGCCGGCCCTGCACCGGCTGCCGGCCCGCCGGCCGCTGAGTCGGCCACCGCCACACCGCCGACCGCCACACCGCCGACCGCCGAGCCCGAGCCCGGCGGACCGGCCCCGACCACGGAGGCCGGCCCGGCGTCCGAGGGCCCGGACGGCCCCTCCCGCCCGGCGTCCGAGGGCCCGGACGGCTCCTCCGGCCCGGCGTCCGAGGGTCCCCACGGCCCCCGCTCCGAGCCCACCCGCCGCCCCCCGGGCGAGCGCGCAGACACCGACCACCCCGCCGGAGGCGATCCCGCGTGAACGACGCACTCGACGTCGCCCTCCGGCTGCTCGTCGTCTTCGCCGTGTTCCTCGTGCTGCCCCTCGTCGTCGGGCAGACCGAGCACAAGGTCATGGCCCACATGCAGGGCCGCCTCGGCCCCATGTACGCCGGTGGCTTCCACGGCTGGGCCCAGCTCGTCGCGGACGGCGTGAAGTTCGCGCAGAAGGAGGACGTGGTCCCGGCCAACGCCGATCGCCGCGTCTTCCAGCTCGCCCCCGCCGTCGCCCTCCTCCCGTACCTGCTCGTCCTGCTCGCCATTCCCATCGGCCCGAGCGAGGGAGCCGTCGGTCAGCTCGTCGACGCCGGCATCTTCTTCGTGCTCGCCGTCATGGGCGTCGGCGTCCTCGGCAGCCTGATGGCCGGCTGGGCGTCGGCCAACAAGTTCTCCCTCCTCGGCGGACTGCGCACCGCCGCCCAGCTGCTCGCCTACGAGCTCCCGATGCTCCTCGCCGCCGCCTCCGTCGCGATGGCCGCCGGCACCGTCTCCCTCCCCGGCATCCTCGACGCCTTCGAGTGGTGGTGGCTGCCCTGGCAGATCGTCGGCGCCCTCGTCTTCTTCGTCGCGGGGCTCGCCGAACTCCAGCGCCCGCCGTTCGACATGCCCGTCGCCGACTCGGAGATCATCTTCGGCGCGTACACCGAGTACACCGGCCTGCGCTTCGCGCTCTTCCTGCTCGCCGAGTACGCCGGCATCGTCGTCCTCTGCGGTCTGACCACCGTCCTCTTCCTCGGCGGCTGGCACGGCCCCTTCGGCGCCGACGGCCTCGGCTGGGTCTGGACCCTGCTCAAGACCGCGCTCCTCGCCTTCGTCGTCATCTGGCTGCGCGTGAGCTACCCCCGCCTGCGCGAGGACCAGCTCCAGAAGCTCGCCTGGACGACCCTCGTCCCCCTCGCCCTCGCGCAGATCGCGCTCACCGGAATCGTGAAGGTGGCGA
This sequence comes from Streptomyces sp. NPDC036822, assembly GCF_055609145.1. NCBI lineage: Bacteria > Bacillati > Actinomycetota > Actinomycetes > Kitasatosporales > Streptomycetaceae > Streptomyces > Streptomyces sp. NPDC036822. The sequence goes on along the minus strand of NZ_JBVJPY010000006.1, from coordinate 156,424 downwards.
TCGTCTGATGGCTCCGATCCCCGGCAGTGGCCTGGCGAAAGGCCTCGCCGTCACCCTGCGCACGATGACCCGGCGCGCCCACACCGCCCAGTACCCGGACGCGCAGCCCGAGCTTCCGCCCCGCTCCCGCGGGGTCATCGGGCTGTTCGAGGAGAACTGCACGGTCTGCATGCTCTGCGCCCGCGAGTGCCCCGACTGGTGCATCTACATCGACTCCCACAAGGAGACCGTCCCGGCCGCCACCCCCGGCGGCCGCGAGCGCAGCCGTAACGTCCTCGACCGCTTCGCCATCGACTTCTCGCTCTGCATGTACTGCGGTATCTGCATCGAGGTGTGCCCCTTCGACGCCCTGTTCTGGTCGCCGGAGTTCGAGTACGCGGAGACGGACATCCACGAACTCACCCACGAGCGGGACAAGCTCCGCGAGTGGATGTGGACCGTCCCCGAGCCGCCCGCGCTCGACCCCGGCGCGGAGGAGCCGAAGGAGATCGCCGCCGCCCGCAAGGCCGTCGAGAAGCAGGCCGCCGCCGAGGCCGCCGCCCAAGCGGCTCAAGCCGCCCAGGCCGCGCAGCACACGGGCGCCACGAACGACGGGGACGCCACGAAGCCCCCGGCGGCCCCGGAGACCGCGGAAGGAACCGGCGCCGCGCCCCAGGACGGGCCCCCCGGACCCGACGCCCCCGGCCGCTCCGGCCCCTCCGGCCCCACCGAGGGAGGCCCGGCGTGAACCTCGCCGCCGCCCACCCCGGCTTCCTCTCGCCCTCCGGCGTCGAGATCGCCTTCCTGCTGGTCGGTCTCGTCACCCTCGGCGCGGCCCTGATCACGGTGACCACCCGGCAGCTCGTCCACGCCGCGCTGTGGCTGGTCGTCGCGCTCGGCGGCATCGCCGTCGAGTACCTCCTCCTCACCGCCGAGTTCATCGCCTGGGTCCAGGTGCTGATCTACGTCGGCTCCGTCGTCGTCCTCCTCCTCTTCGGTCTCATGCTCACCAAGGCCCCCATCGGCCGCTCCCCGGACGCCGACTCCGGCAACCGGCCGGTCGCCCTCGTCGTCGCCCTCGCCGCGGCCGCCGCGCTCGTCTGGGTCGTCGTCGACGCGTTCCGTACGACCTGGATCGACCTCGACGGACCCGCCCAGGGCTCCACCGCGGTGTCCGGGCAGATCCTCTTCCGCCACTGGGTGCTGCCCTTCGAGGCCCTGTCGGTGCTTCTCCTGGCCGCCCTGGTCGGCGCGATCGTGCTCTCCCGCAGGGACACCGACACCCCGGCCGCCCCGAACGGCGCCGCCCGGCGTGCCGCGAAGACCCCGCCGCCGAGGAGCCGGCCCACGGCGACCCCGCCGACGAGGACCGCGCCCTCGAAGACCACGCAGAAGGACGGGAACGCGAACTGATGCACCTCGCCTACCCCGCCGTCCTCGCCGCCCTCCTCTTCTGCGTCGGCCTCTACGGCGTCCTCGCCCGCCGCAACGCGATCCTGGTCCTGATGTCCGTCGAGCTGATGCTCAACGCCGTCAACCTCAACCTGGTCGCCTTCGACGTCTGGCTCCGCGACACCCTGCACGCCGGCCAGGCCCTCACCCTGTTCGTCATCGCCATCGCCGCCGCCGAGATCGGCATCGGTCTCGCCATCGTCCTGATGGTCTACCGCAACCGCGGCACCTCGGACGTCGACCGCCTCCGCGACACCGCCGAGCCCACCGGACCCGAGACCGACAGCCCCCGGACCGGCATCCAGGCCCCCGCGTCCGGCGACGAGAAGGCCGAGGCCACCGCGTGACCACCACGACCCTGGCCGTCCTCGTCCCCCTCCTGCCCTTCCTCGGTTCCGTCGCCGGTCTCCTCCTCGGCCGCACCGCGCCCGGCTTCGTCCGCCCCCTCGCCGTCCTGCCGGCCCTCGCCGCCGCCGTCCTCGCCGTCGTCGTCGCCGTCCGCCAGGGCGGCGGCAGGACCATCGAGGCCGCCACCCAGCTCACCCCGACCGGCTCCGTCCCCATCGACCTGGCCCTGCGCATCGACGGCTTCGCCGCCCTCGCCGCCGTCCTCGTCGGTGTGGTCGCCACCTGCGTGCAGATCTACTCGACCGGCTACCTCCGCGACGACCCGCGCTACCCCTCGTACGCCTCCCTTGTCTCCCTCTTCACCTCCGCCATGCTCCTCGTCGTCTACTCCGGCGACCTGATGGTGCTGCTGGTCGGCTGGGAGATCATGGGCATCTGCTCGTACTTCCTCGTCGGGCACTACTGGGAGACCCCGGAGGCCCGCGCCGCCTCCCTCAAGGCGTTCCTCGTCACCAAGCTCGGCGACGTCCCCTTCCTCATCGGGCTCTTCGCCCTCGCCATCGACGCGGGCACCTTCCGGATCGGCGGAATCCTCGCCACCGTGGCCGCCGGCGGGCTCGAACACCCCACGCTGATCGCGCTGCTGCTCCTCGCCGGCGTCGCCGGCAAGTCCGCGCAGTTCCCCCTGCACACCTGGCTCCCCGACGCCATGGCCGGCCCCACCCCCGTCTCCGCCCTGATCCACGCGGCGACGATGGTCGCCGCCGGCATCTACTTCGTGGCCCGCCTCCTCCCCGTCTTCGCCGCCTCCGCCGCCGCGCTGACCGTGCTCGCGGTGATGGCCGCGATCACGATGGTCGGCTCGGCGCTCGCCGCGCTCGCCCAGGACGACATCAAGCGGGTCCTCGCCTACTCGACCATCGGCCAGCTCGGCTACATGGCCGGCGCCCTGGCCGTCGCCGACCGCGGGGCCGCCGTCTTCCACCTCATCTCGCACGGCGCCTTCAAGGCGCTGCTCTTCCTCGCCGCCGGCGCGGTCATCCACGCGGCCGGCACGAACTCCCTCTCGGCCATGTCCCGGATGAGCGGCCTGACCAAGCGGGTCCCCGACGCCTACTGGACGATGACCATCGCCCTCCTCGCGCTGGCCGCGATCCCGCCCTTCGCCGGCTTCTTCTCCAAGGAAGCCGTCCTCGTGGCCGCCGAGCACACCGCCCTCGGCGACCGGACCGTCGCCCCCGCCGGGGCCGGCTGGACCGTCCTCGTCGCGGGCCTGATCACCGCCCTGCTCACCGCCGCCTACGCGACGCGCCTCTGGCTCCTCGCGTTCCGCGGCCGCGGGGCCGAGGCCCCCGACCACGGCCGCCAGCCGCTCACCATGACCACCGTCCTGTGGGTGCTCGCGGTCCCCTCCCTCGGGTTCGGTCTCTCCGTCACGTACCTCGACGACTGGTTCGACGGCCACGCCCTCACCCCGACCGTGACCACCGCCGTCGTCGGCTCGGGCCTCGCCGTCGCCGGCGGCCTGATCACCTTCGCGGTCTGGCAGCGCACCCGCGCCCTCGCGGCCCGCACCCCGCTCGGCGCCGTCGCCGCCCACCCCGAGGGCGACGCCGGGCTCGTCGAGGCCGAGGCCATCGCCACCCACGCCCCCGCCTACGGCGACGTCGCCTCCGCCCAGGACCCCGCCGACCCCGGCCGCGTCCTCCTCGGCCCGCTGCACCGCCACGCCGCCACCGGCTTCCACCTGGACGCCGTCTACAGCGCCCTCTTCGTCCGCCCCGTCCTGGCCGGCGCCTCCCTGGTCCGCTTCCTGGACCGCGAGGTCGTCGACACCTACGTCGGCGGCGCGGGCACCGGCACCCGCTGGCTGGGATGGCTGGTCCGCCGCGCCCAGACCGGCAACGTGCAGACCTACCTCAGCGCCCTGCTCGCCGGCTCCGTCGTCCTGGCGATCGCCGCCGTCCTCGTCGCCGCCGGAGCGTGAGCCGTGATCGATATCAGCGAATCCGTGATGCAGCTTCTTCTCGCGTTGATCGTCGCCGGGCCGCTCGTCGGCGCCGCCGCCGCTCTCCTGCCGGCACCCCCCGGACTCAAGGGCGCCTCACCCGCCCAAGCCGTGCTCCGCCACGGCGTGACCGTCACCGGCGTCGTCCTGGCCGCCACGATCGCCCTTGCCCTCGGCTTCGACCACGACCGGCCGTCGAGGATGCAGGCGAGCACGGACATCAGCTGGATCCCCGCACTCGACGTGCGCATCCACCTCGGTGTCGACGGCATCTCCCTCCCCCTCCTGGTCATGACGGCGCTGCTGACCTTCCTCTGCGCGCTGTACAGCTACTTCAAGATGCCCGCGGGCCCGTCCCCGAAGGCCTTCGTCGCCCTGCTGCTCGTCCTCGAGTCCGGCACCCTGGCGACCTTCGCCGTCCTCGACCTCGTGCTGTTCTTCCTCGCCTTCGAGATGGTCCTCATCCCGATGTACTTCCTCATCGCCCGGTGGGGCGGCGAGGGCAGGCAGGCCGCCGCCTGGAAGTTCATCCTCTTCACCCTCCTCGGCTCCGTCGTCATGCTGCTCGGCCTGCTCCTCATCGGCCTGAAGGCGGGCACGTTCGACATGGTGGCACTGGCCACTGACAACGGCCGTGGACTGACCACGTCCGTGCAGGTCACCGCCGTTCTCGCGATCGGAGTCGGGCTCGCGGTGAAGACCCCGATGTGGCCCCTGCACAGCTGGCTCCCCGACGCCCACACCGCCGCCCCGACCGTCGGCTCCGTCCTCCTCGCGGGCGTCCTGCTGAAGATGGGCACGTACGGGTTCGTCCGGATCGTCCTGCCGGTCGCCCCCGACGGCATGCGCGTCTTCGCGCCCTACCTCGCCGCCTTCGCCGTCGCCGGCATCATCTACGGATCCCTCGCCTGCCTCGCCCTCGCGAGGACCGGCAACAAGGGCGACCTCAAGCGGCTGATCGCGTACTCCTCCGTCGGCCACATGGGCTTCGTGCTCCTCGGCATCGCGACCATGACCCCCACCGGGGTCAACGGCGCGCTCTTCGCCAACATCGCCCACGGCCTCATCACCGGCCTGCTCTTCTTCCTCGTCGGCGCCCTCAAGGACCGCTACGGCACCGCCGACCTCGACACCCTCGCCGGCGCCACCGGGGCCGCCCTCTACGGCCGCGCGCCCCGCCTGGGCGGCCTGCTCGCCTTCGCCGCCGTCGCCTCCCTCGGCCTGCCCGGCCTCGCCGGGTTCTGGGGCGAGATGCTGGCCCTGTTCGGCGCCTTCGAACCGGCCGAGGGCCTCAGCCGCCCCGCCTTCCTCACCTTCATGGCGATCGGCGCGTTCGGCACGCTCCTGACCGCCGCCTACCTCCTCGTCGTCGTCCGCCGCGTCTGCATGGGCGCGCCCCGCGCCGACGACGAGACGGTCGTCGTCGCCGACGTCCAGGGCTATGAGTTCGCCGCCTGGACCCCGCTCGTCGCCCTCACCGTCCTCGCCGGCCTGTGGCCCGCGGTCCTCCTCGGCCTCACCGACCCGGCCGTGCAGCAGCTCCTCGCCGGAGGCAAGCAGTGACCCCTACAGCCGCGAGCCTCGTCCAGTCCGTCGACTGGCTCACGATCGCGCCGCCCACCCTCACCGCGGTGGTCGCGCTCGTCGTGCTCGTCGCCGACCTCTTCGTCCCCGCGAAGCACAAGCAGCTCCTCGGCTGGACGGCGATCGCCGGACTCGTCGTCTCGATGGCCCTGCTGGTCCCGCTGCGCGCCGGCGACCGCTCGACCTTCTGCCTCACCCCGGGGGCGGCGGAGGCCGCGGGCGTGGCGCAGGACGCGGCCGGCCTCGCCGGCTGCAGCTACACCGCCGACCACTTCACCCTGGTCATCCAGTTCCTGGTGCTCGGCGGGGCGCTCCTGACCGCCCTGCTCTCGCTCTCGGACACCAAGGAGAAGCTGCCGGCGGGGGAGTACTGGTTCCTGCTGCTCTCCTCGGCCGCCGGAGCCGCGCTGCTGCCCGCCTCCCGCGACCTCGCCACGCTGGTCGTCGCCCTGGAGGTGGCCTCCCTTCCGGCCTTCGCGCTCGTCGGCCTGCGCCGCGGCGACCGGATGTCCAGCGAGGCCGCGCTGAAGTTCTTCCTCTCCTCGGTCACCGCGACCGCCGTCACCCTGCTGGGCGTCAGCTTCGTCTACGCGGCGACCGGCACCCTCCACCTCACCGAGATCGCCCAGCGCCTCGACGACGTCCCCGGACAGCTCCAGACCCTGGCCGAGGCGGGCGTGGTCCTCACCCTGGTCGGCTTCGCCTTCAAGACGGCCGCCGTCCCCTTCCACTTCTGGGTCCCCGACACCTACGTCGGCGCCCCGCTGCCCGTCGCCGGCTACCTCTCGGTGGTCGGCAAGGCCGTCGGCTTCACCGGCCTCATCCTGGTGACCGTCGTCGCGTTCCCCTCGTACGCGGACGTCTGGGGCCCGGCCCTCGCCGTCCTCGCCGCGCTCACGATGACCGTCGGCAACGTCGCCGCCCTGCGGCAGGCCCCCACGCGCGCGTGGAGCGCGGTCCGGCTGCTCGCCTGGTCCTCCGTCGCCCAGGCGGGCTACCTCCTGGTGCCGATCGCCGCCGCCGCGTACTCCAGCGACGACCAGATCGGCGCCACCGTCGCGTACGCCCTGATGTACGCCGTCGTGAACCTCGGCGCCTTCGCGGTGGCCGCGCTGGTCGCCCGCAGCCACCCCGAGAACCGGATCGCCGACTACCGCGGCCTGTACGCCACCAGGCCGCTCACCGCCCTCGTCATGGGCTTCTTCCTGCTCAACCTGGCCGGCCTGCCCCCCGGCATCATCGGCCTCTTCGCCAAGGTCACCGTCTTCTCGGCGGCCGTCGACGCGGGCCTCGGCTGGCTCGCCGTGGTCATGGGCGTGAACGTCGTGATCGGCCTCTTCTACTACCTCCGGTGGACCGCGCTCCTCTTCCGCGCGCCGCGGAGCGAACCGGTCCGCTTCCGTGTCCCCGCCCCGCTGACCGCGGCGATCGCCCTGACCGCCGTCGCCGGCGTCGTGCTCTCGGGCTACCCGCAGATCGCCCTCCGCTTCGCGGCGAACAGCCTCTTCTGACGCCGGGACGGCCCCGGACCACGGGGCGGGCCGCCCCGGCCCGCGCCCGCCTCGGCGTCCGCCACCCGAACGGCCCACACCGCCCCCCGGTACGGCCCGGGGAACCCGCGCCTCCCGCCTGGCGTTGACCCGTACGGGAGGGTCCACTGGACGAGTGGACCAGCACCAGGCAAAGGGTTCCCCTGCCGCACCACTTGGAGGGCGTACCGTGCACCGCCGGCACAACGGGCTGAGGACCGCCGTCCTCCTCGGAGGGCTCTCGGCCCTCATCATCGTCATCGGCAGCTTCTTCGGACGTACGGGACTGATCGTCGCGCTCGTCGTGGCGCTCGGCACCAACGCGTACGCCTACTGGAACAGCGACAAGCTGGCCCTGCGCGCCATGCGGGCCCGGCCGGTCAGCGAGTTCGAGGCCCCGGCCCTGTACCGGACGGTGCGCGAGCTCTCCACCCAGGCCCGCCAGCCCATGCCCCGGCTCTACATCTCGCCCACCCAGGCGCCCAACGCCTTCGCCACCGGCCGCAACCCGCGCAACGCCGCCGTGTGCTGCACCGAGGGCATCCTGAGCATCCTCGACGAACGCGAGCTGCGCGGCGTCCTCGGCCACGAACTGAGCCACGTCTACAACCGGGACATCCTGATCTCCTCGGTCGCCGGAGCGCTCGCCTCCGTGATCCTCTTCCTGGTCAACTTCGCGTGGCTGATCCCCGTCGGCCGCTCCAGCGACGACGACGGGCCCGGCCTCCTCGGCATGCTGCTGATCATGATCCTGGGGCCCGTCGCCGCCTCCGTCATCCAGCTCGCCATCAGCCGTTCCCGGGAGTACGAGGCGGACGCCTCGGGCGCCCAGCTCACCGGCGACCCGCTCGCCCTGGCCAGCGCCCTGCGCAAGCTCGAAGCGGGGACGAAGCAGCTTCCGCTGCCGCCCGAGCCGAGGATCGAGACCGCGAGCCACATGATGATCGCCAACCCCTTCCGGCCGGGGCAGGGGCTGACCAAGATGTTCTCGACGCATCCGCCGATGGCGGAGCGCATCGCCCGACTCGAGCAGATGGCAGGTCGTCGCCCGTGAACACCGTCCTCAACATCATCTGGCTGATCCTGTGCGGCCTCTGGATGTTCCTCGGCTACGTACTGGCCGGCGTCCTGCTGTGCATCACGATCATCGGCGTCCCCTTCGGGCTCGCCGCCTTCCGGATCGGCGTCTACGCCCTCTGGCCCTTCGGCTACACCGTCGTCGACCGCCGTGACGCGGGCGCGCCCTCGTGCGTCGGCAACGTCCTGTGGCTGGTCCTCGCGGGCTGGTGGCTGGCGCTCGGCCACATCGTCACCGGTGTGGCGCTGTGCATCACGATCATCGGCATCCCGCTGGGCCTGGCGAACTTCAAGCTGGTCCCGGTCTCGCTGCTGCCCCTCGGCAAGGAGATCGTCCCCACCGACCAGCCCTTCGTGGCCCGATAGGACCCGCGTCCGGCCGGGAAGCGTCCAGGGCTCTACGCGACCTGGCCCGGCCCGCGCCGCGCCGCCGTGACCGCGTAGAGGAGCGCGCCGGCCGCGACGACCCCCGCGCCGGCCACGACCGACGGCCACGGCAGGGCGAACGCGAGCACCGCGCACCCCACGAGGCCCAGCGCCGCGAGCGGCCGGTGCGACCGGCCCAGGGTCCAGGCGGAGGCGTTCGCGATGCCGTAGTAGACCAGCACGCCGAAGGACGAGAAGCCGATCGCGCCCCGCACGTCCGCCGTCGCCGCCACCACGGCCACCACCGCACCCACCGCGAGCTCCGCCCGGTGCGGGACCTCGAAACGGGGGTGCACGGCGGCGAGCGCGACCGGCAGGTGCCTGTCCCGCGCCATCGCCAGCGTGGTACGGGACACCCCGAGGATCAGCGACAGCAGCGAGCCCAGGGCCGCGACGGCCGCCCCCGCACCCACCACCGGCACGAGCCAGTCCGCGTCGGCCGCGCGCGCCGCGTCCGCGAGCGGGGCGGGGGAGGCCGCCAGCGCCTGCGGTCCCAGCACGGCCAGGACGCACACCGCCACCGCCGCGTAGACGACGAGCGCGATGCCGAGCGCGAGCGGCACGGCCCGGGGGATCGTACGGGCCGGATCGCGCACCTCCTCGCCGAGCGTGGCGATCCGCGCGTACCCGGCGAACGCGAAGAACAGCAGCCCGGCCGCCTGGAGGACGCCGCCCGCCGTCATGTCGGCGCCGGGCGCCACCCGCCCGAAGTCCCCGGCACCGGACGTGGCGGACGCCACGACCACCGCCGCGAGGACGGCCAGCACGAACGCCACGATCAGGCGCGTCACGAGCGCCGACTTCCGCACCCCGCCGTAGTTCACGGCCGTCAGCGCCACCACGGCGGCGACCGCCACCGCGTGGGCCTGCTCGGGCCACAGATACGCCCCGGCCGTCAGCGCCATCGCCGCGCACGACGCCGTCTTGCCGACGACGAACGACCAGCCGGCCAGGTACCCCCAGAAGGGGCCGAGCCGTTCCCGGCCGTACACATAGGTGCCACCGGAGGCCGGATGACGGGCCGCGAGCCGTGCCGACGCCATGGCGTTGCAGTACGCCACGAGCGCGGCGACCGCCAGTGCCGGAAGCAGCCCGGACCCGGCCGCTCCCGCCGCCGGCCCGAGCGCCACGAAGATCCCGGCGCCGACCATCGACCCGAGCCCGATCACGACGGCGTCGAACACCCCGAGCGACCGCCGCAGTTCCTGTGTCATGCGACGCACCCTAGTGAGCTCCGCAACCGGACCCGGTCGCAGGGGCGTCCTTCCTGGCATGAGCATCATCAGCTGGATCGTTCTCGGCCTGCTCGCCGGCGTCATCGCCAAGATCCTGCTGCCCGGCAGGGACCCGGGCGGCCTCATCGGCACGACCCTCATCGGGGTCGCGGGCGCCTTCGTCGGCGGCTGGATCTCCACGCGGTTCCTGGACCGCCCGATCTCCACGGAGTTCTACGACGGCGCCACCTGGCTCTCGGCCATCGGCGGCGCGCTGGTCCTGCTGATCGCGTACCGGATCCTCTTCGGCCACTCGCGCTCGCGCTGAGTCGGCGCGTACCGCCGCCGCCACGCGCGCCCGGGCGCGGCCCTACAGACCCGTGTGACGCAGGGTGATGTTGAGCCGCCCGGTCAGGCCAAGCCCGGGGTGGGCCGTCCCCGGGTACACCTTCGGCACCCCGTGGTACGCGAAGCGCGACGGGCCGCCGAAGACGAAGAGATCACCGGAGACCAACTCCACGTCCGTATAGGGCCGTCCACGGCTCTCGGTGTTCCCGAACCGGAACACGCAGCTGTCCCCCAGGCTCAACGACACCACGGGTGCCCCGGACCGTTCCTCCTTGTCCTGGTGCATCCCCATCCTCGCGCCGGCGTCGTAGAAGTTCACCAGCGCCGTGTCCGGCGCGAAACCGCCGTGCTCCCCGTACGCCTCGACCAGCGCCTCCCGCCCCAACTCCGCCAGCCAGTCCGGAATTTCGACCGCCACGTCGGACAGATAGCGGTACGGCTCCCAGCGCCTGCCCAGGCAGAGCGACCGCACGGACATCACCCCGCCGCCCGGCAGCACGGTGTGCCGGTACGGGACGGGCCCGCGCCCCCACTCCCGGCAGGCGGCGACCAACTCCCGCTGCCGGGCGGGCGACAGCCACCCGGGCACGTGCACCGCGCCCGGCGCGACCACGGCCCGCTCGCGCGGGAACAGCCCCTCGGTCACACGTGCGCGCCCTCGAGCCCGAGGAGCCGCTCCTTGCGCTCCAGGCCGGCGGCGTACCCGCGCAGGCTGCCATCCGCGCCGATCACCCGGTGACACGGCCGCACCACCAGCAGCGGATTGCGCCCGATCGCGCTGCCGACCGCCCGCACCCCGGCCCCGGAGACCCCGACGGTCCGCGCGATGTCCCCGTACGAGACGGTGGAGCCGTACGGGATGTCCTCCAGGGCCCGCCAGACGCGCCGCTGGAACTCCGTACCGCTCCGCTCGTACACGAGGTCGAAACGGTCCCGCCGCCCGGCGAAGTACTCGCCCAGCTGCCCGATGATCCCCACGAACCGCTCGGGCGCGTGCCGCCGGCCGTCCTCGACGGCGACGGCACCCTTCTGCCCGGGCAGCGACAGCGACGCGAGCCGCGTGGAACCGTCCTCGGCGACCCGGCCGACCAGCAGCATCTCCCCGAGAGGGCTGTCGAAACGGGCGTACACGCTCTGCGGCGTCATGGCTGCTTCCTCTCCTCGCACGCTCGATCCGCCGTCCAGTCTGCGAGGCGCCCCGAGGCGGCGCTGGCGGTTTTCGGACGCCCAGGTCGGGGCCCTGCCGACCGCCCCGTCGGCCGCTCCTCCCGGCGCCCTACCGGTAGTTCACGAACTGGATCGCGAAGTCGAAGTCCTTGCCCTTGAGCAGCGCCTGCACGGCCTGCAGGTCGTCCCGGCTCTTCGAGCTGACCCGCAGCTCGTCGCCCTGGACCTGCGCCTTGACGCCCTTGGGGCCCTCGTCGCGGATGACCTTGGAGACCTTCTTGGCGTTCTCCTGGGAGATGCCCTCCTCGATCGACGCGAAGATCTTGTACTCCTTGCCGGACAGCTGCGGCTCGCCCGCGTCCAGCGACTTCAGCGAGATCCCGCGCTTGATCAGCTTCGTCTGGAAGATGTCCAGGATCGCCTTGACCCGCTCCTCGCCGTTGGCCTGCATCAGGATCTTCTCGCCCTGCCAGGAGATCGAGGCGTCGGTGCCCTTGAAGTCGTAGCGCTGCGAGATCTCCTTCGCGGCCTGGTTGAGGGCGTTGTCGACCTCCTGCCGCTCGACCTTGGAGACGATGTCGAAACTGGAGTCGGCCATGACGTGTGGCTCCTTGCGTCGAATGCGTTGCGGTTGCGTGGACGTACGGGGCAAGCCTAGTCACCCGCACCCGCCCGAACCGCTGATCAATCCGGTGGCGGACCACCCCCGCGCATCAGGTATCGTTTACGTCGTTGCCACGGAGCACCGCCGAAAAGCGGCTCCCGGCAGCGACATCCCATGGCGGTGTGCCCGAGTGGCCAATGGGAGCGGACTGTAAATCCGTCGGCTTAGCCTACCCAGGTTCGAATCCTGGCGCCGCCACGCGATAAGAATGGCCCCTGATCTGCGGAAACGCTGATCAGGGGCCGTTCTGCTGTGTAAGTGTGACAAGGCCCAACTGTCTCGCCGTATGCCGCCCGATCACGGGGTCTACCAGGCGTTGTGGACGACCCGTGGACGGGCGTCCGCGCGCCTCACCTGCTCCGACGGCGCAGAGCGATTCAGGCCGTGGCCGGCCCACCGGCCCGGTGCTGATTCAGCCGGGCGGAGATCTTGGCGTTTGCCGCCTCGTCGCCGCCCTTGAGGAACTTCGCGTAGACCCGGAAGAGGACACCCGTGGAGTGGCCGGCGCGCTGGGCGACGAGCTGCGGCTCGACGCCCGAGCTGAGCCAGGTCGAGACGGCCGCGTGACGAAGGTCATACGGGCGCTTGGCCAGCTTGGTTTCCTGTTCGGAGGGCGACAGGACTTCGGCCCGGGCGTTCGCCCAGACCTCGCCGTAGCCACTCTCCTGGACCATGCCACCCCGGGCCGTACGGAACAGCCGGCCGTCCGCGTGAGTGCCGTACGCGGTGACGTGCCAGCGGAGCATGGCCACCAACTCGGGCGGGATCGGCACGTGCCGGACGGCCTTCCGGGTCCGGTGCTTCAGGCCGCGCTGGTCGTGTGCCTCGCCCGTGTCGGTCCAGGAGCTTCCCGAGCGGGCCCGGCTCTCGCGGAGCCGGATGGCACCCCAGCCGCGCCGGGGCAGCTCGCAGTCCAGAAGCCGCAGCCCGACCAGCTCGCCAGGCCGGGCGGCCGAGTAATAGATGCACCCGAAGAACGCTTCCAGATGACGCCCGCGGGCTCCCTGCTTCCGTACGGCGGCCAGGAGCGCGGCGGCTCGCACCGGGTCCGGCACGGCCTCGGGGTCCACCTCCTCCTCGACCTTCTCCGGGGCTTTCCACTTCATCGCGGTGAGGGGGTTCTCGCTCAGCAGCTCCGAGTCCACGGCGAGACCGAGTGCCTGGTGGAAGATGGCCCGCTTCCGGGCGATGACCGCCCCCGAAGACGTCTTGCCGTCCAGCCGGCGGGCGCAGGCGTCCAGTGCCCGCCGCACGCGCAGTCGGTCGGCCAGGCTGGATGTCGGGACGGACTTCCGCTCCACCCAGGCGAGCAGGCCGGCGATGTCCTCCGGCGTCTCCTCCTTCCAGCGGTTCACGTTAAAACCCCAGGTGTACAGAGCGCGGCGCACGGCCTTGTGGTCGGGCATCCCCTTCGTGTCCTTCACCAGCGCCAGCGTCACGGTGGCCATGGCCTCCGCGAGATTCCGGCGCGTGGAGGCGGGGGAGTGGTCCCACTTCATCTGCACGTAGTTCCTGGCGTGCTGGTACCAGGAGATGTCCTTGGCTTTCTGCACCATCGATTTGGGCAGGCCGCTTTCGGCGTCCCAGGGTTCGCCCTCGCGCGTCGCGGTGATGAACTGCGCCCGCCGGCTCTCGGCGAGCCCGAGCGTTAGGAAGGACTCGGAGAACGGCTTCGTACCGACCTGCCAGCGGAGCTGGTACGGCTTGCGGTACGGCCGCTTGCGGATGCTCCAGATCCGTACGGTGTAGCTCCAGTCGGTCACGCAGTCTCCAGTTCGTTCAGGAAGGCGTCGAGCGCGCTGCGGCGGATCCGCAGGTGCCCGTTGGGAAGGCGCTTCACCTCGGGGCCGTAGCCGCGGTTGCGCCAGCGGTAGTAGGTGGCTCGGGTGATGCCGATTTCGGCGAGGACGTCGGTGAGAGGGATCAGCTCGTCAGCAGGCTGACGGCGGCGGGGAGAGCGGGCCATCGTGTCCCTCCTCGGGACGAGAAGTCGGGGTGTTGGTCGGTTGTCGCCTCGGGGCACGCGGAGGCCTGCGCCTGTCCGAGGTGGGGATTTCTGCGTCACTGCGTCATCTGCGTCCCTCGCGCGCCTGACCTGTGGGTTTGTGTGTCGCAGAGGGGCGGGGCATGTGTCACCGGAGCGTCGCTGCGTCTGTCACTGGTGACGCGGGTGACGTGGGGTGACGCGGCACGAGGCCGCTGCGTCACTGGTGGAGCCGCAGGTCATGGGCCGTCCGGCGTGTGCCGGTGACGCGGGTGACGCAGCGCTTCCCTTCTTAGGAAAAGAGAAGGGGTTGGTGTCTGTGGTTGTGCGCGGCTCAGGGCGTGAAAGGGGAGCCGCTTCGCGGCGCGTCCGTTGGGCGGCGGCGAGCCGCCGAACAGCAAGAGGAGCACCCCTTGGGCGGGCTGGGGTGCTCCTCTTGCTTGTGCGTGAGCCGTCGCGGCGGGTCGGGTCAGAACATCGGGTTCGGCTGCTCCGGGGCCGGGGCGGCGCGGCGGGTCATTTCGACATAGCGGGCGGTGTTGGTGCGGCCCCAGTCGACAAAAACGCCCCGGGCGGCGAGCGTCGGCTGGAGACGCTTCAGTCGGTCGGAGAGGACTTTGCCGGTGGTGGGCCACCCCTTGGGCAGGGGACGGCATTCCTCGCCGCTGTAGAGGGCGGTGAGGGCGTGCAGCCACTCCGAGGACGTCATCCGTACCTCCGCTCCCGGGGTGAGGCCGGCGGCGTGCTTGAGGACGGTCTGCGCCAGAAGGTCGCCCTCGATGACGTCGTCGTTGAGATCGTCCAGGCTGGCCCGGTAGGCGTCCAGCGCCCCCAGCCCGGTCGCGGCGTCGAGCTGCGCGCACAGGTGCGCGAAGTCGGCCATCCGCAGATCGGTCGGGATATCGGCCTGGGCGGCGCGGACCTTGACCGTCAGGTCGAGGAGCGAGCCGAGGATGACCGGCAGGGCTTCGTCGTACTCCGCCCACAACTCCGCCTCGGTCCGCCGCACCCGGGGGCGCTCCAGGCGCAGCGGAAGCAGTCGTTCGGCGAGGTCGGGGCGGATCACCCCGACGTCGATGCCAGTCAGGAGCATCGGGCGCCGGTAGCGCGAGCGGACGACGTCGCCATCGGTGAACAGTGCACGCTTGACGCTTTCGGCGCCGGTGACGATGCAGCACATGGCGTCGGACAGGTCGGGGGTCATGTGGGAGAGGTTGTCCAGAGCGGTGACCCATCCGGCGGCGACAGCCGCGATCAGGTTCTCCTCGTCCTTCGGTGCCCGTCGCAGGTCCCCGCTCATACCCTCGATGATCCGCACCAGCATCCGCCCGCCAGTGGACTTGCCCGCGCCCTGGGGGCCGGTGAGGAAGGGTGCGGGGACGGGCACGGACGGCCCGAGGCAGCCGATCAGCCACGCGATGGCCAAGCACTCGGTCTCCGCATTGGCGAAGTTGCACAGCCGCATCAGCAGATCGATGCCCTTGCCGCTGGTGTCCTTGGCCGGCAGGGGCAGCTCCCCGGTGAGCTGGGTGCGCCGCCAGCACACCTCGCGGGGGTCGGGGACGGTAATGTCCCAGCCGCTGGGGTGGATACGGACGGACTGTCCATCGTTGCGCCCCAGGTCCAGCCACGTCGCGCCGTCGAACCCGGGCGCAACGCGGATATGGACCGGCTGCACGTCCTCGGTCAGCGCCAAGGCCTCGATCAGGTCGAGCGCTTCCTTGAGCGCGGTGCCGTTGAACACGCCGTACCCGTCCTTGAACAGCCCGACCATGAGTTCCTGCCGGTGGCTGCCCGTCGTCCCCTGGGAGCGGATCGGGCGGGCGACGGGGTGGCCGTTCCTCTGCGCGTAGACGGTGCCGTCGGCGGTGCGGAAGTACCGGAAATGCTCCTGCGCGTAGTCGGTGATGATCTCGCGGGCCGGGGTCTTCTCGTCGTCGGACATGGTCACATCCCCAGAGCTGTGCGGGCGTTGGTCCAGGCGTCGGTGCAGTGCCGGGCGGATTCGCCCTTGGCCTGCGCGGCGGTGAACAGCCGGTCGATGTGCGGCTCGGTGAGGCAGCCGCATCGGCCGTGCGCGGACAGCACCGCCAGGAAGGTGCGGTACACCGTGGCGTGCACCGTGCTGGTGGCGTCGGTGATGCGCTGCTCCGCCATGGCGATACCGCGCTCCAGGAACACTGGAGAGCGGTGGGGGCACTGCCCGCCCCCGGCCGGCGCGGGCACGGTGACCGTGCACCGCGTCAGGCGGACGACGGCAGGCGCCTTGACGATCAGGGCGCGGACGACCGCCGGAAGCGAAGTCATCGCGCCGCTTCCGGGGCCGAGCCACCGGGCGTAGGCCATGGACGACTTGATGTCCACGCCCGGCCGGACACCGTTGGCGGAGGGCATCGCGCCTCGGTAGATCCAGTGCTCGCCCCGCGTTGTCGGGACGGTCCGGGTCGGTGGCAGGTTCTCGCGTGCCCACACCATGGCGTCGGTGTCGTCCAGGTCGACCACAGTGACGCCGGCGCCGCCCGGGTGGTAGGCAACGGTCTCGGCGTGCTGCCACGCGGCCGTCCACGCCGGAGACGACAGGACGGCGGGGTCGGTGGTGGCGGCGGCCCAACCGTGGCACGGCAGGGAGCAGGCGCAGGGGCCGGGGGTCTTCATGTTCGGCCGTCCGCCGCACGCGTTGGCGGTGCATGTGCGGCAGTTGCCGAACGGCACCTTCCCCGCCCGCAGCGGCAGGACCGGCAGTCCGTCAGCGGCGAGCGCCAGGGCGACGTCGATGTGTCGGCCGATCCGGGCGTCTCGCCGGATCGAGGTCGCATGGGTCATGCTGGGTGTCTCCAGTTCTGTAGATGGTGCTGGCAGGCGAGGGCGGCCCGAGGCTTTGGCGAGACGCGGGCCGCCCTTTGGCGTGCCTAGAGGTGGGGGATGGCCTGTACGACGGCGGTGGCGAGCTGGTTGATGGGTTCGGCGGCTCCGGTGGAGGCGAGGAAGAAGCCGAACCCGGCGGCGGTGAACGCAGCACCGGGGCCGAGGCTGCCGGAGCGCAGGAGGAAGAACAGGACGAGCCCGAACAGGGCGACGAGCGAGACCGTGATGGCCATGCCGAAACTCCCTTGATCACTGGGTGGGGCGGGTGTGTAGGCTGCGCGGGCCCCGGGTGCTGACAAGCTCGGGGCATAGCCGACGGCGCGTCCGCCTAGCTCCTGCACGGAGCGGGGTACGTCTCATGACGTGCGCCGTCGGCTGCTTGGTGTCCGGGGTCAGCGGGTGCCGTCGCGGTGGACGGCGCGGCTGTGGTTGGTCAGGCGGCGGCCGAGGCGCAGTCGCTTGCCGTGGCCTTTGCAGCGGCGGCAGGGCTTGACCTTCTTGACGCGGCCATTGCGGTCGAGGCGGAGCTTGGCGCCGACGCCCTCGCAGGTGCGGCAGGTGCCGAACGGCGAGGCCGCACACAACAGTGCGTAACCGGCAAGGATGCCGAGCAGGAGCAGGGTGCTAGCGGCGAGCATGAGCGGTCCTTCCCTCTCCAGGGGGCGGGGCGGGGGTTTTCGCAGGTGGGTCGCTAGACGCTAGTTCGCAGGTCAGCGGCACCTTGGGGTGCTAGCGAGAGTGCTAGACCTAGCAGCGGCGGGTGCTAGGTCTAGCGGTGGTGCTGGGGTCAGGCGGCGGCCCGATCGGCGTTACGGCGTGTGATGGCGGCGGTGATGTCGGCTCGGTCGATGCCGCGCCGGTTGGCGCCCTTACCGTCGTCGGTGGTGCCCCAGACCTGTCCGGTCTTAATGCCCCAGGGCTTGAGTGCGGCGGTGACGTTCTCGCCCTTCCACCCCGCGTAGGTGTCGGGGCGCAGTGCGGCGAGCCGGGTCGCGATGCGCTCGCACCACACGGCCTTCTCCCCGTCGGCGATGACGTCGAGGACGTCGGCGAGAACGTCGGATCCGGTGGTCTTGTCTGGGCCCTTGCCGATGGCGTGGCCGGTGACGTTGCCGTACTCCTCACGCGCCTGACGCGCGCGGCCCACGACCTGCTCGGCGGCGACCGCATCGACGAACGCGGAAGCGACGATGCGGGGATCGTCTCCCTCGCCGGCCATCCAGCAGATGCCCCGGTCGGAGCGGGAGAACATCGTTGCCCGGTACCCCGACTTGTACATCGACGTGCCGAGAACCATGTCGTTGGCGGGCTGGCCCATGACCTTCAGGCAGAACCGCAGCACCGCGTTCGCGGAGATGCCGGTGGGCAGGGACTTGGCGTCGGGGCGCTGGGTGCCGAACATGGCCACGATCCCGAGCGCGGGACCGCGCTTGACCAGGTCCGTGCAGATGGCCTCGATCTCCTTGCCGTACTCCTCGTGCTCGAAGGGCACCTGGCACTCATCGAACCCGACCACGATCGGGTGCAGCCCGAGGGACTTGTCGTCGGCCAGCGCCGGGGTGACCTTCGACTCCGGGCAGCGCGAGCGCGGCAGGGACTTGATGACCTTCGCCCGGCGCCGCAGCTCTTCCTTCAGCTCGCGCAGCGCGGCCAGGACGTAGTCGATGTCCTCGTCCTCCTCGCCGGCGCGGTAGCGGTGGCAGACCGGTTCCAGGGCGCCGAAGTCGCCGGTGCCCTTGAAGTCGAACGCGTGGATCTCCGCGCGGGGGTCGAGTGCGGCGATGAGGAGGAGCAGCCGCATCAGGAACGTCTTGCCCATGCGGGGGATGGAGCCGACGACGAT
Organism: Streptomyces sp. NPDC036822; assembly: GCF_055609145.1. NCBI lineage: Bacteria > Bacillati > Actinomycetota > Actinomycetes > Kitasatosporales > Streptomycetaceae > Streptomyces > Streptomyces sp. NPDC036822. Next base: position 137,936 of record NZ_JBVJPY010000006.1, on the reverse strand, counting down.
CGCGGCGAACATGAGGGTCACGGAGACGTCCCGCATGCGCTGGTCGTTGCCGAACACGACCGGCTTGAACAGGTCGACCGTGCCCGTCTTCAGCAGCGGCCAGGCCGGTTTCGTGGTTTCGTTCATCGGCTTGTCCCCGACCCACAGCACGAGGCGTCCTTCGTGCTGCTCGGCGTCCGGGGAGGGCCATACGCAGCCGGTCTTGCGGCGGAGTCCGGAGGCGAGGGGCTTGCGGGCCTCCATGATGTCCTCGGGTGTCACGCCGTAGGGAAGGTCCAGGTCGGCGCGGTATCCGGGCCCGTCCCGGACGATCTCGGAGACGAACCGGAGCCCGTTCATGTCGCCGCCCTTCTTGATGGCGGCGGAGATCTTCGCGTTGCCGATCGAGTCCAGACCCCGGAGCACGATGGACCCGGTGAGCTTCTGGATCTCGGTCTTGAGCACGGCCGGGCCGACCACGGGGGCGTCCGGCTGCTGACCTGCGAAGCCGAGGAGGAGGACGCCGCCGGCGGCGAACGCGTACAGGTAGGCGGGGGCGACGACGTAGAGCCATAGGGCGAAGGAGGCACCGAATACGGCCGCCACGAGGGTGACCAGGCCGCGCAGCCGGATGCGGCCGGCCCGCAGCTTGGCCAGGCGCATGTACTCCTCGACGTCCTCGGTGCGCACCGCGTAGTCCCGCAGCGGCGCGGCCTCGCGGTCCCACACCCACCGGTTGGTGGAGGCGATGAACCGGCAGGCGCCCCGCGGGGACATCAGCGTGAGGCGTCCGGCGTAGACGGGCAGGCGTACGCCGTGGAACAGGGCCGCGTAGCCGACGTTGGCGCCGGTGTGGCGGGCGGTGGCCAGGAAGTCACGCCGGTTGGTCAGCCATCCGGCCAGGACCGGCTTGCGCTTCTCGATGGTCACCTTCGGCTCGGGCAGGGCCGGGTTGTCGACCGCCACCGGGGCCGGGGCGGTCTCTTCGTCCATGTCGGGGACCGGCCGCAGGTGGGCGGCCACGGGCGTATCGGTCATGCTGGGGTTCTCCTGCTGCTCGATAGGGGCGGAGGGATGGGCCCGGGGCGGTCGGGATGCTTGGCGGCTGTCGGCCGCCCCGGGGCACAGCTACTTGCGCTTGGCGTTCTCCTCGGCGCGCTTACGCGCCTTGTCGATGACCCGCTCGACCTTGCGTTCCAGGTCGCGCTGGTGGACGTTCTCCCCGGCGAGGGAGCGTTTGGCCATGCGGGCGACGTTCCACGCGATCCGGGCGTGCTCGCCGGCGGTCAGCTTCGGGTGATCGGCCATCACTTGCCCTCCGCCTTCAGCTCGGCGGTCTCGGTGAGGGCGGCGGCGAGGGCGAGCTGGGCCCACACGGCGGCCTCCGCGACGATCCCGGGCCACTGGTCGCGGTAGACCTGCGCGGCCAGGACCTTTTCGGCGCGTTCGCGGTACTCGTTGCTGGTCACAGCGGACGTTCCCTTCCGGGGCCGGGCTGTCCGGCTCCCCGCCCGCCCCGGGTATCCGGGGCGGACAGGCAGCCGTCAGCGACGGCGGCGGGCCCTGCGCACGCTCTTGGCGGCGGCCTTGCCGTCCGTGCCGCCCACGGTCTTCACGACCGACACGACGCCCCACGCGAGGGCGACGGCGAGGAACGCGAGGATCGCGAGGTTCGCGGCGATCGCGGTGAGCGCGCCAACGAGCAGCGGGCCGAAGTAGACCCCGGCGGCGACCGCGCCGGCGCCGACTCCAGAGCCGAGCGCGAGCCGCTGCACCGTGCGGTCCGGGGCGGCCTGGTGGATGTGCTGGTGGACCACCTGCGGCGCGGCCGGCTCGTGGAGGGCGGGCAGGTGGTCGGCGTAGACGTGGGTGCCGTCGGGGAGCCGCACCACGGGCGCGGGCTCGGGAAGGTTGTTCACGGGTTCTCCCTGGTCAGAGGGGCCGCTAGAGTCACGGCCATGGGGGAACGACAGACGCGTGTGAAGCAGTGCAAGCAGTGCCACCGACCGCTCGACGGCCGCCGGTGGAGGCGTCCGAAGCGGTTCTGCCGCCGGCGGCACCAGGTGCGGTACTGGGTGGAAGAGATCGCCGACGCCTTGTTCGGCTAGGCACCATGCGGCGCGGTGGAGGTGGCCCCGCCTCGCTCAGCGCGCAGGGCCTCGCGCAGCCACCGGCCCTTTTCCGGCGATGTGCGGACCGCCCGCCGGATGCGGTCGGCGGTCAATTGCTCGGCCGGCCACGCCTCGGTGAGCTGCCGTGCCTCGGCGAGCAGTTCGTCTTTCGTGCGCCGGGGCTGAGTCGACTTTGCGGCGGCAGGGACCCGACCGGTCGCCCGGCGGCGGGGCGCCTGCTCGGCCGCCACCGCATGGACTACGGCCCGACCAGTCGAGCGGTCGGGAGCGGCCGGGGTGGACTCTTCCTCCTCGGCCGGGACGGGGTCGACCGGGGCGGGCTTCAGGGCCGGTACGGGCAGGTCAGAGATAGACCGTTCCGTTGTGGACTGGGTAGATTCTTCCGCATTCGCGGAGTCGATCGGTCGGGTAGACCGGTCGACCTCCAGCTCCACGACCGGAGCCGAACGGTCCACGACGTTGGGGGCGTCGATCGTGGCGCCGAACATGGCTGCCAGGGCCGCATCGGCTCCTGCGGTGACCCGCTCACGCTGGACGTCGAGCAGCCGATTCCCCAAGGAGAGGTCGCCGGTGCCGCCCTTCTTCGCCAGCTTCCACGACTCCAGTTCTGACTTGCGCCGGACCTTCTCGTCGGGGTGGTTGGCTGCCATGGCCTGGTGGTAGGCGAGTGACTGCACGATCGCCGCTGCGTGTGCTTCGGCTTCGGCATCGCGGCCGTCGCGGTAGACCACGATCCTGCGTGCCAGGAACGCGGCGCCCTCAGCGGAGGCGGTCATGCCCATCGGGGTCAGGGCGTAGATGACCATCTCGCCGGGGCCGGTCGCGGCGGTGGCGGACATGGCCGAGGCGGCGGCAGGCAGAGCCCACAACCCGGCCCGGATCACGCGCGGGGAGGACTGCCCCAGCATCGTCAGCCCGAGCAGCACGATCGCCAGGACGGCGGTCGCGCCCTCGCCGGCCGCGACCGCACCCACCGCCGTGCCCCGCCCGTAGGCGGCCTCGATGTTGGAGAACGTCCCGATCCCGCCCGCTACACCGGTGCCGGCCATCGGCACGAACGCGGCCGCCAGGACGATCCGCTGCGCTTTGGACAGCTCCCGCGTCTGCGTACTCACGCCGCACCGCCGATCCGCGCCGCCAGGGCGATCACGGCGGCGAGCGCGAACGCGACACCAGCGACGCGGGTGAGGTCCACGGCCCGCTGGAGCCGGGCGAACTTCGCCACCGCGATCCGGGCCAGGGCCGCGATGTCCTGCGGCCGGTGATCGCCGCGCAGCTCCGTGCGGATCTCCTCGGCCGTCAGCGTCGCCCAGCGGGGGAAGCCGACCGGTGCAGGGCCGCCGAGCCGGGGGCGGACCACCGCGAGCAGCACGCCGGCGGCGCCCACCAGCAGCGCGACCCCGCCCCCGGCCACGACCAGCGTGGCCGTGGGGAGGCGGAGGCCGGTGACGGCTGTCCAGCACGCGGCGAGGGCCGCGCCGTCGAACGCCAGGAGCAGCGATGCCTTGGTGTCGGTGCGGGCGATCTCCGCCTTCACCTCCGCGTGCGCGGCGGTCAGGTTCGCCTCCACCCGCGCCTCGGGCGTGAGCGGAACGTCGGGGAGGGTGCTCATGCGGCACCGCCCGACTGCGCCATCCCAGCGCGGTTGGTCAGGTCCCGGCGGGCTGCCATGACCCGGTTTCGGGCCCTGCGGATCCGGCGGGTGTCCAGCTCGGTGGCCGGCCGATCGATGGTCATGATCTGCACGTCGAGCAGCTCGACCTCCGCCAGGATCAGCGGCATCTCACTCTCGATCGCGTCCAGCTCCGCGTCCGACGGCTCACCGTCGAACCCGGTGGCCGTAACAACGGCCTGAAGTGCAGCGATGAACTTCATTGGGTCGTGTTCCCTTCCAAGAGAGCGGCCCGAACAGAGCCCCCGGAGTTACCGCTCCGGGGGCTCACGCCGTAGGAACCAGCTATCCGGCTCCCCGCCACCCCGCCCGTACGACCCGAGGGCCGGACGGGCGGGGGAGGCAACCGGCCGCAGCTCAAGGACTGCGGTGCTCAAAAGACGCGGTGGTCGCGGCCGGCGTGCCGGTTTAGCGCGCCGGTGGCACCCAGGTACTTCGTCGGTACATCGAGCCCCCTTCAGGTCGGTCGGACGGGTACAAGCACTGCAAGGGGGACCTATGTCCCCACTCTCCGGCCGTTGCTCGCGGTCGCCGGGCCACCTCGCCAGTCGGGCCGAAGCCCATTGCGTCCTACCTGGCCTTTAGCGGGATTGCAGCGTCCCCGCCCTCTGCTCGTGCGCAGCACCTCGCGACGGACCACAGTCCGTTGAGGTACATGTATTACCTGTTCCTCATCATGGGGAGGAGGATTCGCGTCGTCAAGTCCCTTAGCGTCGGGCGATGTCGCGAGTCCGTTCCGCTTGATGTCCCAAGCGTGGCCTGATCAGGGCAGACGCTGGACTTCGTGGATGCACGACTCCGAGACGACTCGCTACGGTGAAGTCGTCCCAAGTCGTCCCGTCGGGGGGGGGAGAGCACGACATGGCCAATGAGCGGCTGCGCGGCGCCATCATCGAAAGCGGTATGACCCTTGATCAGGTCGCGGAGCGGCTCGGGGTCTCGGCCAAGACAGTGGAGCGCTGGATCAATGAGCCCAAGCGCCAGCCGTACCGTCGCTTCAAGTACGCGACGGCCTCGCTCCTCCAGCGGGAGATGTCGTACCTGTGGCCGGAGGAGCGGACGTCAGCCGAGGTCGCGGAAGCGGGCGGCGCGGAGCTGGTCAAGCTGTACCCGCACCGATCGGTCGTACCGAACCGGCTCTGGCCGCAGCTCTACGCGGGAGCGACGCGGCAGTTCGATGTCCTCGTGTACTCCGGGTTCTGGCTGACCGAGGACGCCGCCTTCCACCAGGTGGTCAAGGAGAAGTCCGCTGCCGGCGTTCCGGTCCGCTTCATGCTCGGGGACCCCGACTCTGCCGCCGTCGCCGTCCGTGGAGCCGACGAAGGCATCGGTGGCGCGATGGCGAGCAAGATTCGGAACGCGCTGGTCAACTACGCGCCGTTGTTCGGGCTCCCCGGCGTCGAGTTCCGGCTCCACTCCACCACGCTTTACAACTCCATCTACCGGGCCGATGACGAGATGCTGGCCAACGGCCACCTGTACGGCGTGGGCGCGTACATGGCGCCGGTCTTGCACATCCAGCGCGTCCCCGGTGGCGAACTGTTCGACGCCTACGCTGAGAGTGTCGAACGAGTCTGGGAGAGCGCCCGGCGCGTCTCCTCGCCCACGGACCTGAGAGGGACAGACGAATGAGCCGCATCGACTACTTCCGCGACCCGGACGCCCCGAAGGCCAACTCGGTCGTGCCCTCGGTCACGGTCGTCGTACGCGCCGGTGACGGGAGGATCCTGCTGATCCACAAAACCGACAACGACCTGTGGGCGCTCCCCGGGGGTGGCCACGACATCGGCGAGCGGATCAGTGACACTGCCGTGCGGGAGGTCGAGGAGGAGACCGGGATCAAGGTCGAGGTGGACAGCATTGTCGGGCTCTACACCGACCCTGAGCACGTCCTCGCGTACGACGACGGTGAGGTGCGGCAACAGTTCTCGATCTGCTTCCGGGCCCACCCGGTCGATGGCTCTCTCCGTACGAGCAGCGAGTCGAAAGAGGTCCGCTGGGTGGACCCAGCGGACCTCGATGCCCTCGACATCCACCCGTCCATGCGGTTGCGCATCCAGCACGGCCTGGACAAGTCACGTCGTGAGCCCTACATCGGCTGATTGCCGGCCGCGGCGGCCATCCGACCTTCCACCCGCTCATTGGCGGCGTAAATTTCCGGCGCCGCCCGCTGGATGAACCGGCCCACGATCGTGTCCGGGCCGTACCGCTGCACGATCTCGTCCAGCCGCGCGGCCGGCGTCGTGTGCTCGCCAGTCGGCGTCGTCGTCATATCGGCCACGATGAGCGCGTCCACCAGCTCGGGCCGCTCCAACTCGAACTCTGTCTCCAGTTCATGCCGGAGCCCGCGCTCCTCGGCCTCGAGGAGCGCGCAGGAATGGTGAGCGACGAGCCGCACGACCCGCTCGTCGGCGTTCTCCTGGTCCCGCAGGAACCGGGCCCCGTCGAGGGGGTGAAAGCCCGTAGTTGCGATGGAGGGGGAGTAGCCGACGTCGTGCAGAACGGCGGCGGCCTCCAGCAGCTCAGCGTCCCTGCCGAGAATCGGGCTCAAGGAGCGAGCCCGCCCGGCGACACCCAGGGAGTGCGCCCACCGACGCGGCAACGGCTCGGACAGCAGCGATTCGGAGAGCGAGTACGCCCACGCAGTAAGCCCCATGCGTGCCAAGGTTACGGCTGCCCCGAGGAAGCCGGGAGGGAACGTACCGTACGGCCCTTGCCCTGGACCGTGTTGATTAGGCCCGTTCCCTCCATCAGGGCAAGGACACGGCGCACGGCGGTCCGTGAAGCGCCGAAGCGTTCACAGAGCCTTGCCTCGGACGGGTACGGGTCGCCGACGGCCAGCGAGTCTTCGGCGATCAGATCGGTCATGCGCTCGGCGAGGGTACGACGGTCTCCGCCCCGGGCCACGCGCCAGCCGATTCCGGTCGCAGACTCCACGATGCCTTCGGCTTCGAGGACCTTGAGAGCGCGACGGATCGTGTTCCGGGAGACGCCATGGCTTCCCATGAGTTCAGCCTCTGACGGTAGCGCGTCAGTGATCTTGCCTGCCTTGATCCCCCTGCGGAGTGCCTCCGAGACGACCAAATATGTTCCGCGAGGACTGGCATCCGACACACTCGCTCCTCGAACGTCGCTGTTAAGTCCTGCGGTACAGGTTCCCATGGGTGCCGGGAACCGAGCAGGCATCGGACGGGTACAGCGTGATGCCGTCGCAAGGCTGTTGAGTGTTTGGCCGGTTCAGCGGAAAACCGGGGCGCGGTCCGTGGGAGGTAGGCAGACTAGTGCTCCGTCGCGTGGATACAGGAGGACCTTATGGCTGACCTGGTACATCCTGGTGGGATTATCAATACCGCCGCTCGCCCTCGGATGCTCATCAAAGGGTTTGCGGATTCTCCGCAACTAGTCGCAGAGCTTTCCGATCTCTGCCCCACAGTCAAGCACATCGAAAGCTTGAGAGATGTTCGTCAGGCGGAATGGGACGTTCTCGTCACGGACGATGCGCTGGGGAAATACGATCACGCTCGCAGTCGTGTCGTCATCGCGCTTGCCGAACATATTAGCGTCGTGTATCGCGCACAATTGAGCCCCTATTCAATTGACATCGAGAGGCGCGAAGCTTGGAATTCGAGAGTTGTTGTGTTCTCGGGACTGATTTCACAAGAAATCATGAGGGTCCGCAATCTGCCTGAAAGGATTTCCATCCTCACTCATGAGCAGCTTGAGCCTGTCATGAAGGTGCGTGAGAGTCATCAGCACTTCTTTTGTGTCCCCCCGCGGGCCCCCGCACCAGCCCCGGACATTGCGCCCTTCATTCAGACGCCTGACAACCATGTTCTGGCCGGTCGATACCCCAGGGGTGATGCGGCAGAGACGTGGCTTATCCCCCATGACGCGCCAGATTTTGTTGCATGGGTGAGGGCTGCCTTGGCGGAGTGGCACAAGCTCGCTCCAGACCGCTTTCCTGGTGTGCCTGATTGGTCCCAGACACCGGCCTGGCTTGTGCCCCGGGAGGTGAAACTGGTTGCGGAGATTGCCGATATCGGCCGCCGTCGAGAGGCCGAACTCCAACGGTTGGCTACAGAGGAGGCGCGCATCGCAGCGGAGCTTCGTGAGGTTCGCCAGGCGGCTGACCGCTACGAGAGGGCGCTCTTGACTGCGCAGTCGGACGAGCTCAAGGAGGCTGTTATCGCCGCACTGGGAGAGATTGGCTTTCTCGTGGAAGACGCCGACCAAAGCGCGGCCTCGGACGATCATCTGGAGGATTTGCATATCAGTGATCCGGATGCTCCTGGGTGGGCGTGTTTGGGAGAAGTGAAGGGATACGGCAAGGGTGCAAAAACCGAAGGGATCGCGCAGTTCATTCGGTTCAATATGCGATATGCGGCCAGAAATAACCGCAATCCGGATGCCTGCTGGTACATCGTCAACCAGTTCATCAAGCGGGACCCGTCGACGCGTCAACCTGTACTCCATGGAAAGGAGGAGGATGTCGCTGCATTTGGGCAGGCGGGAGGGCTAGTGATCGACACGGTCGAACTCTTCAAGGCCCTGAGGATTGTGCAGGATGGCACTCGAACAGCTAGTGAAATTCGTTCCGATTTGAGAGCTGCGTCTGGGAGGTACCGTGCTCCCAAGTAGATCTGCAGCACGGCGAGTCTGCCAAGTCTCGTTGAGGCAGTCACTCGCTTCCGCCGTGGCCTTCTCTGGACGAGGTGCGGACGGCGACCGTGACCTGCTATAGGTCCGGAGCTTGCAGCGCAGGTCAGTACCGCTGCCACTTGGTGCGCGTCAGAAGACTGTAAATCCGTCGGCTTAGCCTACCCAGGTTCGAATCCTGGCGCCGCCACGCGATAGAGAAGGTCCCCGGTGCGTGCACCGGGGACCTTCCTCGTTTCCGGGGGCGTTCCTCAGTCGCCCGCCACGGCCTTCACCGCCACGGAGACCGGGACCGAGCCGCTCACCAGTTCCAGGGTCAGGCCCGCCGTGGCCGGGGTCTCGACGAGTTCGGCGAGGACCGCGGCGACGTCGTCGCGGGGGACCGGGCCTCGGCCCGTGTGGGCCTCCAGGCGGATCAGGCCCGTGCCGGCGTCGTTGGTCAGCATGCCGGGGCGCAGGATCGTCCAGTCCAGAGCCGCGCGGGAGCGGACGGAGTCGTCCGCCGCGCCCTTGGCGCGCAGGTAGGCGTCGAAGACCTCGTCGCCCGGGTGGCCGGCGTCCGCCCCCATCGAGGAGACGACGACATAGCGCCGTACGCCCGCCCGTTCGGCCGCGTCCGCGAAGAGGACGGCGGCCGCGCGGTCCACGGTGTCCTTGCGCTCCACCGAGCTGCCCGGCCCCGCCCCGGCGGCGAAGACGGCCGCGTCGGCGCCGCGCAGGGCCTCGGCGACCTCGTCGACGGAGGCCGACTCCAGGTCCAGGACGACGGGTTCGGCGCCCGCCGCGCGCAGGGCGTCGGCCTGTTCCGGTCTGCGGATGAGCCCGACGGCCTCGTGCCCGCCCGCCGAGAGCAGGCGCTCCAGGCGTTGGGCGATCTGTCCGTGTCCTCCAGCGATGACGATGCGCATACTCACGACCGTACGACGGGACCGCCCGGAGGGCCCTCCGAATCCGGCCGCGACTGGCGCGGAAGATCGAGCGCCGCCGCCGAGTCGCAGTACTCGCGCACCGCGCTCGTGCGGGCCACCACCCGCCCCCGGTGCACCACGATCCGGCTGTACGCCAGGGACAGCACGCCGGTGAGCCGTTCGCCGCGCACCGCGAGCAGTTCGGCGGGGAACCCCGCCTCCACCCGCACCTCCGGCAGCCCCATCGCGGCCCGGGCCGCCGCGCTCACCGCGCCGTACGCGTCGGGTGCCGGCAGGCCCCCCAGGGACGCCAGCAGGTAGGCCGCCTCCAGCGGGTCCCCGCGTCCCACCGGGTTGGAGACGTCCCGTAGCGCCCCGCCGCCCGCGGCGAGCCGCACGCCCGCCGCCCGCAGCAGCCGGACCGGCGCCGCGCCGCGCGTCTCGGTGGCGCCGCAGCCGCCCTGCGGCAGGCAGACCACGGTCACCCCGGCCGCCGCGAGCTGGTCGGCCGCGCGCCGGGCCGTGTCGGAGGGCAGCCGGGCGAGCCCGGCGCAGGGCCCGATCGTCACCCCGGGCCGCAGTCCGCCGGCCATCGCGGCGAGCCGGGCCAGGCGCGCCGGATCGTCACCGTCCGTGTGCAGGTCGACCGGGCAGCCGTGCTCCGCCGCGAGCTCCAGCACCGCCTCCACGTATCCGGCCGGGTCCGGGTCGAGGTCCGGGCAGCCGCCGACCACCCCGGCGCCCATCTTCAGCGCGTCCCTCAGCATCGCGAGGCCGTCGGCGCCCGCCACGCCGGTGAGGAGGCGGGGCACGGCGACGGCCGTCAGGTCCGCCAGGCCGCGCAGCGAGCGCCGGGCCTGGAGGACGGCGCCGAGGGTGCCGAGCCCCTGGACGTCCCCGATCCGGACGTGCGCGCGCAGCGCGGTCGCGCCGTGGCCGAGCTGGAGCAGCGCGGCCTCGGTGGCCCGGCGCTGCACCTCCTCGGGGGCGTACGAGACGGGCCCGGGGGTGTCGGCGCTGAGGGCGGTGTCGGCGTGGGCGTGGGGTTCGGCGGGCGCGGGCAGCAGGAGGTAGCCGGCGAGGTCGACGCGGGCGCCGACGGCGGTCAGGCTGCCGGCGGTGCCGACGGCCTCGATCCGGCCGCCGCCGAGGCGTACGTCGACGGTCCGTCCGTCGGTGAGCCGGGCGTTGGAGAGCAGGAGCGTGGTGGAGTCGGCGGTGTCGGCGGCCCAGTCGTCGGGCGGCTGGGGCTGCTTGCTGTCGGCTGACATCGGGCTCCTCAAGGCTCCTCAAGATCAAGATCACGCAGCGTGGGGCCGAGCCTAGGGGCGGTCCGGCCGCCCTTCGAGGAGGAGCGCAATAGTCGTACTGATGAGGCCACGAGTGGCGTACGGGGCAGGAGTGATCACCCCGCGCGCGCGACCGCGAGGAGGGCGGCGAAACGGATTTGGGCGATCGGCGGAGGACCGTGTAATGTCTTCATCGCTCGCCCCAATAGCTCAGTCGGTAGAGCGTCTCCATGGTAAGGAGAAGGTCTACGGTTCGATTCCGTATTGGGGCTCTGGTGAGAAGGACCCCCGCCTTCGGGCGGGATCCGGATCATCAAAGCGGTGTAGCTCAGTCGGTAGAGCAAGCGGCTCATAATCGCTGTGTCACCGGTTCAAGTCCGGTCACCGCTACACACGGTAGCCGATTGTGGGGTCGGTCCTTCGATCGGCTACTCTTTTATGCGTTCATCCGTCCATCCGTCCGTCAAGGAGCACTCACGTGGCTGCCACCGACGTCCGCCCGAAGATCACGCTGGCCTGCGTGGAGTGCAAGGAGCGGAACTACATCACCAAGAAGAACCGGCGTAACAACCCGGACCGTCTTGAGATGAAGAAGCACTGCCCTCGCTGCAACTCGCACACTGCGCACCGCGAGACTCGCTAATCAGGCTCGTACACGAGGCCGTCCCCACCAGGGGGCGGCCTCGTGTCGTTTGTATCGGCAACAAATCCAGGAGGTATCGAGTCCATGGCGCTCGACCAGTCCTTCGTGGGCCGGACCTATCCGCCCACCGCGCCCTACGAGGTCGGCCGCGAAAAGATCCGCGAGTTCGCGGAAGCGGTGGGTGACGCGAATCCCGCCTACACCGATCAGGAAGCGGCGAAGGCGCTCGGTCACCCCGATGTGATCGCTCCCCCGACGTTCGTGTTCTCGATCACGTTCGCGGCGGCGGGGCAGGTCATCGAGGACCCGCAGCTGGGCCTGGACTACAGCCGTGTGGTGCACGGCGACCAGAAGTTCGCGTACAGCAGGCCGGTGCGCGCGGGGGACCGGCTCTCGGTGACCTCCACCATCGAGGCGGTCAAGTCCCTCGCGGGCAACGACATCCTCGACATCCGTGGCGAGGTGCACGACGAGAGCGGCGAGCACGTCGTGACCGGCTGGACCAAGATCGTGTCCCGTGCGCCCGAGGAGGCCTGACGTCATGGCTGCGAAGATCGCTTACGACGAGGTCGAGGTCGGCACGGAGCTGCCCGCCCAGTCCTTCCCGGTGACGCGCGCCACGCTGGTGCGGTACGCCGGCGCCTCCGGGGACTTCAACCCCATCCACTGGAACGAGAAGTTCGCGCGTGAGGTCGGTCTCCCCGACGTCATCGCCCACGGCATGTTCACCATGGCCGAGGCGATCCGGGTCGTGACCGACTGGGCCGGCGACCCGGGCGCCGTGGTCGAGTACGGCGTGCGCTTCACCAAGCCGGTCGTCGTGCCCAACGACGACGAGGGCGCGGTCGTCGAGGTCAGCGCCAAGGTCGCGGCCAAGCTGGACGACGGGCGGGTCCGGGTGGACCTGACGGCGATGGCCGCCGGCCAGAAGGTCCTGGGCATGTCCCGGGCCGTGGTCAGGCTCGCGTAGCGGGAAGGCGCCCGCCCCGCGCGACCCGCTCGCCCCCCGACCACACCTGCCCCGGGCCCCACGGCCCGCACCACACCGACGCGCACGGCCCCGCCCTGACCGGCGGGGCCGTCCCCGTACTCTTGAGCCCGTGCAGGAACTCCACGACGCCCCCCTCGCCCCCCTGACCACCTTCCGGCTCGGCGGCCCCGCCACCCGGCTCGTCACGGCCACCACCGACGACGAGGTGATCGCCACCCTCCGCGCGGCGGACACCGACGGCACCCCGCTGCTGGTCATCGGCGGCGGCTCCAACCTGGTCATCGGCGACAAGGGCTTCGACGGCACCGCCCTGCGCATCGCCACCCGGGGCTTCCAGCTCGACGGCACCCGGCTGGAGCTGGCCGCGGGAGAGGTCTGGACGGACGCGGTGGAGCGGACCGTCGAGGCCGGTCTCGCCGGGATCGAGTGCCTGGCCGGCATCCCCGGATCGGCCGGTGCCACCCCGATCCAGAACGTCGGGGCGTACGGCCAGGACGTCTCCTCCACCGTCACCGAGGTGGTCGCCTACGACACGGCCGACCACCGGGTGGTGACGCTGACGAACGAGGAGTGCGACTTCTCGTACCGGCACAGCCTCTTCAAGCGGCTGCCGGACCGCTACGTGGTGCTGCGCGTCCGCTTCGAGCTGGAGGACGCGGATGGCCTGAGCATGCCGATCCAGTACGCGGAGACGGCCCGCGCCCTCGGGGTGGAGGTCGGCGACCGGGTGCCGCTGGCGACCGTCCGCGAGACGGTCCTGAAGCTGCGCGCGGGCAAGGGCATGGTGCTCGACCCGGAGGACCACGACACGTGGTCGGCCGGATCGTTCTTCACCAACCCGATCCTCACGGCCGAGGAGTTCGCCGCCTTCCACGCGCGCGTGGAGGAGCGTCTCGGCCCGGACGCGAAGGCGCCCGCCTTCCCGGTGGGCGACGCCTTCGTCAAGACCTCGGCGGCCTGGCTGATCGACAAGGCCGGCTTCACCAAGGGGTACGGCTCCGGCCCGGCCCGCATCTCCACCAAGCACACCCTCGCCCTGACCAACCGGGGCGAGGCCACCACCGAGGACCTCCTGGCGCTCGCCCGCGAGGTCGTCGCCGGGGTGCGCGAGGCCTTCGGGGTCACGCTGGTGAACGAGCCGGTGACGGTCGGCGTCAGCCTCTGAGCCTGCGCGGCGCCCACCGGCCGGCGCGCGCACGTGCCCGCGTGGCGGGTCCCCGGCTTCATGCGGCTCAGTAAACGAGCCTCACGCCCTCGCGGCGGCCTCACTCCTGCGCGGGGCTCGCGCTCCGCGCGCCTTCGCCCACGACGCCGAGGTCGGCGAGGAACCGCCCCAGGACCTCCCCGCCTTCGCCGCCTCCCTCGCCCGCACGCTCCTCGCCGAGATCGCCGTATGACTGTGAGCGGCGGTGGTACGCAAATGGCGTTGCGGGGCTTGCCCGAGAGCGGCCACGCTGACCGGATGCTTCTGAAGGCCCGCGCGTTCACCCCCCGTACGGGACCGCACGCGTACCGGATCGTCCAGCCCTGGCCACCCCTGCGGCACACCACCCTCAACGACCCGCTCGGCTCGCACTGGGGCTATCTCCTCGGCGACCACGACGGACTCTCCCGCCTCGCGGCGCTGTTCTCCTTCGCCGCCTTCTCCCCGCACACGATCGTCCACGTGCCGCTCCGCGACAGCCTGCCCCGCGCCTACGCCCCCGGCGAGCCGGTCGACCTCGTCCTCGTCCACCGCTCGCCCGGCCTGCGCCCCTCCGCCTGGCCCGCCCTGCGCTCCCGGCTGCGCGCCGGCGCCCCGCTCACCCTCCGTACGAACGAGGCGCGCACCGCCGCACACGCCGCCGTCTGGCACGAGGAGCGGGAACGGCGACACTGGCGGGCGGGAGCATGGCTCCGGCCGGCCGTCCACGCCCGCACGCTCTTCCTCTACGGAGGCCGTGAGGTCTTCTCCGCCGCCTCGACCGCCTGCGAGACCGCCGCGGGCTTCGGGCCGCTGCGGGAGCGCGCCCGCCAGGGCCATGACGCCCTGGTCGCCTCGCTCACCCCTTACCTGGAGCCCGACCACCGGGGGGACCGCGCCGAGATCGACCTCGGTTTCCAGGCCCACCCGCCCCTGCACCGCTTCAGTCGCCCGGGCCCGTCAGCCAGTCGTCGATTCCGGAGAGGAGCTTCCGCCTGACGTCCTCCGGCGCGGCCGAGGCCCGCACCGACTGGCGGGCCAGCTCGGCCAGTTCCGCGTCGGTGAAGGCGTGGTGGCGGCGGGCGATCTCGTACTGGGCCGCCAGCCGGGAACCGAACAGCAGGGGGTCGTCCGCCCCCAGCGCCATCGGCACCCCCGCCTCGAAGAGCGTCCGCAGCGGCACGTCCTCGTGCTTCTCGTAGACCCCGAGCGCCACGTTGGACGCCGGGCAGACTTCGCAGGTCACGCCCTTCTCCGCCAGCTTGCGCAGCACCCGGGGGTCCTCCGCCGCCCGCACCCCGTGGCCCACCCGGGCCGCCCTGAGGTCGTCCAGGCAGTCCCGTACCGACGAGGGGCCCGTCAGCTCGCCGCCGTGCGGTGCCGCGAGCAGCCCGCCCTCGCGGGCGATCGCGAAGGCGCGGTCGAAATCGCGGGCCAGACCCCGCCGCTCGTCGTTCGAGAGCCCGAAACCGACCACACCCCGGTCCGCGTACCGCACCGCGAGCCGGGCCAGGGTGCGGGCCTCCAGCGGGTGCTTCATCCGGTTCGCCGCCACCAGCACCCGCATGCCGAGCCCCGTGTCCCGCGAGGCCGCGTCGACCGCGTCGAGGATGACCTCCATCGCCGGGATGAGCCCGCCGAGCAGGGGAGCGTACGAGGTCGGGTCGACCTGGATTTCCAGCCACCCCGAACCGTCCCGGACGTCCTCCTCGGCCGCCTCGCGGACCAGCCGCTGGATGTCCTCGGGCTCGCGCAGGCAGGACCGGGCGATGTCGTAGAGACGCTGGAAACGGAACCAGCCGCGTTCGTCGGTCGCCCGCAGCTTGGGCGGTGTGCCGCTGCTCAGCGCCTCGGGGAGATGGACGCCGTACTTGTCGGCCAGCTCGATGAGCGTCGTGGGCCGCATCGAACCGGTGAAGTGCAGATGCAGATGCGCCTTGGGCAGCAGGTCGATCGCGCGGAAGGCGGGCCGGGACGCGTGCTCGGAAACGTACGGGGGGTGCGGGGGGTGTCCCGCCGAAGAGGCCAGCATTGAAAGATCTTGCCGCACCCGAATGGACGAATACAGCCCCTTTCCCCGATCGGGACCTTGCCCGAACGCAAAAACGGGCCCCTGGTTCCGGAGAACCAGGGGCCCGCCCCTCACACACGAACGTCGAGGTGTGGTCAGTCGCGCGCTTCCGCCAGCAGCTTCTGCATCCGGGACACGCCCTCGACGAGGTCCTCGTCACCGAGCGCGTAGGACAGGCGCAGGTAGCCCGGCGTGCCGAAGGCCTCGCCCGGGACGACCGCGACCTCGGCCTCGTCCAGGATCAGCGCGGCCAGCTCGACCGAGGTCTGCGGACGCTTCCCGCGGATCTCCTTGCCCAGCAGGGCCTTCACCGAGGGGTAGACGTAGAACGCGCCCTCCGGCGTCGGGCAGAGGACGCCCTCGATCTCGTTCAGCATCCGCACGATCGTCTGGCGGCGCCGGTCGAAGGCGCGTCCCATCTCCGCGACCGCGTCGAGGTTGCCCGAGACGGCGGCCAGCGCGGCGATCTGCGCCACGTTGCTCACGTTCGAGGTGGCGTGCGACTGGAGGTTGGTCGCGGCCTTGACCACGTCCTTCGGGCCGATGATCCAGCCCACCCGCCAGCCGGTCATCGCGTACGTCTTGGCGACGCCGTTGACGACGACGCACTTGTCGCGCAGCTCGGGCATGACCGACGGCAGCGAGACGGCGGAGGCGCCGCCGTAGACCAGGTGCTCGTAGATCTCGTCGGTCAGCACCCACAGGCCGTGCTCGACGGCCCAGCGGCCGATCGCCTCGGTCTCGGTCTCGCTGTACACCGCGCCGGTCGGGTTGGAGGGGGAGACGAAGAGGACGACCTTCGTCCTCTCCGTCCGTGCCGCCTCCAGCTGCTCGACGGAGACGCGGTAGCCGGTGGTCTCGTCGGCGACGACCTCGACCGGGACACCGCCGGCGAGACGGATCGACTCGGGGTACGTGGTCCAGTACGGGGCCGGGACGATGACCTCGTCGCCCGGGTCGAGGATCGCGGCGAACGCTTCGTAGATCGCCTGCTTGCCGCCGTTGGTCACCAGGACCTGGGAGGCGTCGACCTCGTAGCCGGAGTCGCGCAGCGTCTTGGCGGCGATCGCGGCCTTCAGCTCGGGCAGACCGCCGGCCGGGGTGTAGCGGTGGTACTTCGGGTTCTTGCACGCCTCGACGGCGGCGTCGACGATGTAGTCCGGCGTCGGGAAGTCGGGCTCACCCGCGCCGAAGCCGATCACCGGACGGCCGGCGGCCTTGAGGGCCTTGGCCTTGGCGTCGACGGCGAGGGTCGCGGACTCGGAGATCGCACCGACGCGGGCGGAGACCCGGCGCTCGGTCGGAGGGGTTGCAGCGCTCATACGGCCCATCGTCCCAGACCCTCTCGCGGCCCGGCACACAGGTTTCAGGGAGCGGACAGGAACGGTCATTCCCGGTCGAACGCGGGGCCCGGCAGGCCGCCCCGGCCCCCTCACGGCCGGTCCGGCGGAGGTCTTCCGGCGGGCCCGTGAGCCTCCGACGTGCTTTCTGTTCGACGCAGCGCTCATGAACACGTACACTCACTGCTCGTTGGCCCTCACCGACCACATCTCACGATGCGGTAGGTTGGGGAAGCCGCAAAGGGTCGTAGCTCAATTGGTAGAGCACTGGTCTCCAAAACCAGCGGTTGGGGGTTCAAGTCCCTCCGGCCCTGCTACACACACCGCCAGGATGTGTGCGCATGTACGTACTTCGATGCACCGCCGTGCGGATCCACCCGGCACGGCACTGCCATGACCCGGGATCAGGTGAGAAGCGTGACGGACGCCGTGGGCTCCATCGACATGCCTGATGCCGAGGACGAAGCGCCGGAGTCTCAGAAGAAGACTCGCAAGGGCGGCAAGCGCGGGAAGAAGGGCCCTCTGGGCCGCCTCGCGCTCTTCTACCGCCAGATCGTCGCGGAACTCCGCAAGGTCGTCTGGCCTACTCGCAGCCAGCTGACGACGTACACCACGGTAGTGATTGTCTTCGTTGTCATCATGATCGGTCTGGTGACCGTGATTGACTATGGCTTCCAGGAAGCAGTCAAGTACGTCTTCGGCTGACTTCTTGTTCCACCCCATCTGTATCCAGGAAGAAGCAGCCACCGTGTCTGACCCGAACCTGAACGACCCCGTCGATTCTGTCGAGTCCGTTGAGGACGAGCTCGACATCGTCGAGGCGGCCGACGAGGACCAGGCTGAGGCTGCTGACGCCGCTGCGGGCGAGGCGGCCGAAGAGGCCGCGCTGGAGATCGACGAGGACGCCTCCGAGGACCTCGACGAGGACGCTTCCGACGAGGACGCCTCCGAAGAGGCCGACGAGGACGTCGAGGACTCCGCCGACGAGACCGGCGAGGACGAGGCCGAGGAGGCCGAGGAGGAGCCCGCCGCTCCCGTCGACCCGGTCCAGGCCCTGCGCGACGAGCTCCGCGGCCTGCCCGGCGAGTGGTACGTCATCCACACCTACGCCGGCTACGAGAAGCGGGTGAAGGCCAACCTCGAGCAGCGTGCCGTCTCGCTGAACGTCGAGGAGTTCATCTACCAGGCCGAGGTCCCCGAGGAAGAGATCGTCCAGATCAAGAACGGCGAGCGCAAGAACGTCCGGCAGAACAAGCTGCCCGGTTACGTTCTCGTCCGCATGGATCTGACGAACGAGTCCTGGGGCGTCGTCCGCAACACCCCCGGCGTCACCGGCTTCGTGGGCAACGCCTACGACCCGTACCCGCTGACCCTGGACGAGATCGTCAAGATGCTCGCCCCCGAGGCCGAGGAGAAGGCCGCCCGCGAGGCCGCCGAGGCCGAGGGCAAGCCGGCTCCGGCCCGCAAGGTCGAGGTGCAGGTCCTGGACTTCGAGGTCGGCGACTCGGTCACCGTCACCGACGGCCCCTTCGCCACCCTCCAGGCGACGATCAACGAGATCAACGCCGACTCGAAGAAGGTCAAGGGCCTCGTCGAGATCTTCGGTCGAGAGACCCCGGTCGAGCTCAGCTTCGACCAGATCCAGAAGAACTGACCCACACAGTTTCCGACCAGGTCAGAGTGGCTCTCGCAGCCGCTCTGACCTGCTCGGTTTTTAGCCGCGCGTCTATACCCGTTATCGTTGTGCGGTATGCCTCCATCCGGATGACCGGATGGCGGGCTGAACACTCTCACTAGGACCCGGAGAGAGCAATGCCTCCCAAGAAGAAGAAGGTCACGGGGCTTATCAAGCTCCAGATCAACGCCGGTGCGGCCAACCCGGCCCCGCCGGTCGGCCCCGCGCTCGGTCAGCACGGCGTCAACATCATGGAGTTCTGCAAGGCCTACAACGCCGCGACCGAGTCGCAGCGTGGCATGGTCGTGCCGGTGGAGATCACGGTCTACGAGGACCGTTCCTTCACCTTCATCACCAAGACTCCGCCGGCCGCCAAGCTGATCCTCAAGGCCGCGGGTGTGGACAAGGGCTCCGGCGAGCCGCACAAGACCAAGGTCGCCAAGCTCACGGCCGCCCAGGTCCGCGAGATCGCCTCGGTCAAGCTGCCGGACCTGAACGCCAACGACCTGGACGCCGCGTCGAAGATCATCGCCGGCACCGCCCGCTCCATGGGCATCACGGTCGAGGGCTGATCACCCCCCTCGTGACCTCAGTGGTAGGACCAGCGCTGGTCCGCACCACGACTCCACACCTGAACCAACAGGAGAAGAAGTGAAGCGCAGCAAGGCTCTCCGCAGCGCGGACGCCAAGATCGACCGGGAGCGGAACTACGCCCCCCTCGAGGCCGTCCGTCTCGCCAAGGACACCGCCGCCACCAAGTTCGACGGCACCGTCGAGGTCGCCTTCCGCCTGGGTGTCGACCCGCGCAAGGCCGACCAGATGGTCCGTGGCACCGTGAACCTCCCGCACGGCACCGGTAAGACCGCCCGGGTCCTGGTCTTCGCGACCGGTGACCGTGCCGAGGCCGCGATCGCCGCGGGCGCCGACATCGTCGGCTCCGACGAGCTCATCGACGAGATCTCCAAGGGCAACCGCCTGAACGAGTTCGACGCCGTGGTGGCCACCCCGGACCTCATGGGCAAGGTCGGCCGCCTCGGCCGCGTCCTCGGCCCGCGTGGTCTCATGCCGAACCCGAAGACCGGCACCGTCACCCCCGACGTCGTCAAGGCTGTCAACGACATCAAGGGTGGCAAGATCGAGTTCCGCGTCGACAAGCACTCGAACCTGCACTTCATCATCGGCAAGGTCTCCTTCGACGAGACGAAGCTGGTCGAGAACTACGCCGCGGCTCTGGAGGAGATCCTCCGTCTGAAGCCGTCCGCCGCCAAGGGCCGCTACATCAAGAAGGCGACCCTGACGACGACGATGGGCCCCGGCATCCCGCTGGACTCCAACCGCACCCGCAACCTCCTCGTCGAGGAGGACCCGGCCGCGGTCTGAGCGTCCTAGCTCACTGAGTGGTCACCGGCCCCCCCAGCCCCTCCTCGGAGGGGCTGGGGGGGCCGGTTTTTTTCGTGTACGGGTTCGTCGGTGCCGTGGGTTACCGTGCAGACGACCGACGAACTGAAGATCAAGGGGTGGGGACTCATGAGCATGTCCGCATGGAAGCGCGCGGGCGTCTCTCTGACGGCCGTGGCCGTCATAGCCGGAGTCGCGGGCTGCCAGGACGGCGACGGGGGCGGGAAGGCCGCCGAGGCGCCCGCGAAGACGCAGCCGGAGCCGCAGCTCCAGAGCCACGACGCCGTCACGAAGGTCATCCAGGCCGCGTACCGGAAGACGTCGGCCGCGAAGTCGGCGAAGTTGAAGATGACCATGACGATGCCGACCGGCCTGAAAGGCGGCGGCACCATGGAGATGACCGGTGTCCAGGGGTGGAACCCCGGGGTCATGGACATCACCATGAAGGGCTCCATGCTCGAGGCCGGCGACCCGGACGCCCCCGAGCGGATGCGCATGATCATGCTCGACAACGTCATGTACATGGATATGGGTGCCGAGCGGGCCGCCGCGATGGACGGCAAGCGCTGGATGAAGATCGACATGGGCGCCGCCGCGAAGAGCGGGGACGCCGAGCTCCGCAAGCCGATGAACGGCAGCCTCGGGCAGATGAACCAGGACCCGGCCAAGCAGCTCGCGCTGCTCCTGGAGTCCCCGAACCTTAAGCACGTGGGCGCCGAGAAGGTCAACGGCGTCGAGACCCAGCACTACAAGGGCACGCTCAGCGTCGAGCAGATGCTGGACGCCAACCAGGCGAAGTCCGCGGTTCTCTCCGACAAGGAGCGCAAGGAACTCCTCGCCAAGGTCGAGGCGGCCGGCATGAAGGGCTACGACACCGAGGTCTGGGTCGACGCCAACGGCTACCCGTCGCGCATGGTCGTCGGGATGACCATGGCCGTGGGGACGCTCCAGGTGAGGGCCGACTACACCGACTACAGCACCACGGCCTCCGTCCAGGCCCCGCCGGCCAAGGACACGTTCGACCTGGCCGAGATGATGGGCGGCCTCGGCGAGAGCTGAGCCGTACGGGCGGATTTGCTCACCGCCGATCCCTTCGCGTACTCTTCCGTAGAAGCCAAAGACCGCTGGTCGTTGCCGTTCTCTCGTCAGAGGGTGCGGCGGCCGAAGGATTCGCTGAGATGCGAGCGACCCGCGCAGGTGACCGTGGAAGAGTTCCCGGATCGTTCGATCCGGTCGAGCTGAGCCCCGTGCGCCTGCGCCGGGGCGTTTTGTTTTGTTCAGCCCCTTCTGAGCGGTCCTCATCACCCGGAAGGAGGCCGACGCTCATGGCAAGGCCCGACAAGGCTGCCGCGGTAGCCGAGCTCAAGGACAAGTTCCAGAGCTCGAGCGCCGTCGTGCTGACCGAGTACCGGGGTCTCACCGTGGCGCAGCTGAAGACGCTGCGTCGTTCGCTCGGTGAGAACGCCCAGTACGCCGTGGTGAAGAACACGCTGACCAAGATTGCGGCCAACGAGGCCGGGATCACTTCGCTCGACGACCAGTTCACCGGTCCGACGGGCGCTGCCTTCATCACCGGTGACCCGGTGGAGTCGGCGAAGGGTCTTCGTGACTTCGCCAAGGACAACCCGAACCTCGTCATCAAGGGCGGTGTCCTTGACGGCAAGGCGCTGTCCGCCGACGAGATCAAGAAGCTTGCGGACCTCGAGTCCCGCGAGGTTCTGCTCAGCAAGCTGGCCGGTGCCTTCAAGGGCAAGCAGTCTCAGGCTGCCTCGCTCTTCCAGGCGCTGCCGTCGAAGTTCGTCCGCACCGCGGAAGCGCTTCGCGTCAAGCTCGCCGAGCAGGGCGGTGCCGAGTAACTCGGCTCGCGCAATGACCATCTCCCCACCAGGGGGGACGGTCGCAGCGGGCCGACAGTACGCCCGCCTACATGTACATCGGCACCAGCCGAATTAGTGGAAGGATCGCCCATCATGGCGAAGCTCTCTCAGGACGACCTCCTCGCCCAGTTCGAGGAGATGACCCTCATCGAGCTCTCCGAGTTCGTGAAGGCCTTCGAGGAGAAGTTCGACGTCACCGCCGCCGCGGCCGTCGCCGTCGCCGGCCCCGCCGGCCCGGGTGCCCCGGCCGAGGCTGCTGAGGAGCAGGACGAGTTCGACGTCATCCTCACCGCCGCCGGTGACAAGAAGATCCAGGTCATCAAGGTCGTGCGCGAGCTGACCTCCCTCGGCCTGAAGGAGGCCAAGGACCTCGTCGACGGTGCGCCGAAGCCCGTCCTCGAGAAGGTCGCCAAGGAGGCCGCGGAGAAGGCCGCCGAGTCCCTCAAGGGCGCCGGCGCCTCCGTCGAGGTCAAGTAACACCTCGCGAGTCTCCTGACTCGCTCAGGCGCCGCTCAGGCGCCTTCAGAAGGGCGATCACCCATCCGGGTGGTCGCCCTTCGGCGTTCCCCGGACGGGCGCGTCGGGGGGCGTGAGGCCCGTCCGTGGCGGAGTATGGTGATCTTCGCCGTGCGCACCCGCTGACCGGGGGGCCTTGACGAACCGCACGCAGCGCGCAATTCTCAGGACGCGTCGTCACAACGATCCGTCTCCGAGGCATGGATCGACGACGGAACGGGCAGTATCGAGGTGCGCCACACGGCGCGTGGTACCGCGGAGTTGAGAACAACGAGGGTCGAGAAAAGCACGCCCTGGACATCAGTGAGCCGAGTGGCTACACTGACCCTTTGCGCTGCCTGTTAGCTGCCCCCTGCCCGTCACCAGGGGCATCCCCTCGCAAAAGCATCGTGGACACGACCGCCCTGACCTGGCCTTTCGGCCTCTGTCCGGAACGTCCGTCTCTGTGCACCGCTTGGGACCGGTACGCGCGTAGTGAGTCCGAGCCCTCGGAAGGACCCCCTCTTGGCCGCCTCGCGCAACGCCTCGACCAATACGAACAACGGCGCCAGCACCGCCCCGCTGCGCATCTCCTTTGCAAAGATCAAGGAGCCCCTCGAGGTTCCGAACCTCCTCGCGCTGCAGACCGAGAGCTTTGACTGGCTGCTCGGTAACGCCGCCTGGAAGGCTCGCGTCGAGGCAGCTCTCGAGTCGGGACAGGACGTCCCCAGGAAGTCGGGTCTGGAAGAGATCTTCGAGGAGATCTCGCCGATCGAGGACTTCTCCGGGTCGATGTCGCTGACCTTCCGCGACCACCGTTTCGAGCCGCCGAAGAACTCGATCGACGAGTGCAAGGACCGTGACTTCACGTACGGCGCCCCGCTCTTCGTCACGGCCGAGTTCACCAACAACGAAACCGGCGAGATCAAGTCCCAGACGGTCTTCATGGGCGACTTCCCGCTCATGACGAACAAGGGCACCTTCGTCATCAACGGCACCGAGCGTGTCGTCGTGTCGCAGCTCGTCCGCTCGCCGGGCGTCTACTTCGACTCCTCGATCGACAAGACGTCCGACAAGGACATCTTCTCGGCCAAGATCATCCCGTCCCGGGGTGCCTGGCTGGAGATGGAGATCGACAAGCGCGACATGGTCGGTGTCCGCATCGACCGCAAGCGCAAGCAGTCCGTCACCGTCCTCCTGAAGGCGCTCGGCTGGAGCACCGAGCAGATCCTGCAGGAGTTCGGCGAGTACGAGTCCATGCGCGCCACCCTGGAGAAGGACCACACCCAGGGCCAGGACGACGCGCTGCTCGACATCTACCGCAAGCTCCGTCCGGGCGAGCCGCCGACGCGTGAGGCCGCTCAGACGCTGCTCGAGAACCTCTACTTCAACCCCAAGCGCTACGACCTCGCGAAGGTCGGCCGCTACAAGGTGAACAAGAAGCTCGGCGCGGACGAGCCGCTGGACGCGGGTGTCCTCACCACCGACGACATCATCGCGACCATCAAGTACCTCGTGAAGCTCCACGCGGGCGAGACCGAGACGGTCGGCGAGTCGGGCCGGGAGATCGTCGTCGAGACCGACGACATCGACCACTTCGGCAACCGCCGTCTGCGCAACGTCGGCGAGCTCATCCAGAACCAGGTCCGCACGGGTCTGGCTCGTATGGAGCGCGTCGTGCGCGAGCGCATGACCACCCAGGACGTCGAGGCGATCACGCCGCAGACCCTGATCAACATCCGGCCGGTCGTCGCCTCCATCAAGGAGTTCTTCGGCACCAGCCAGCTGTCGCAGTTCATGGACCAGAACAACCCGCTGTCGGGTCTGACGCACAAGCGTCGTCTCTCGGCGCTGGGTCCCGGTGGTCTGTCCCGTGAGCGGGCCGGCTTCGAGGTCCGAGACGTGCACCCGTCCCACTACGGACGCATGTGCCCGATCGAGACCCCCGAAGGCCCGAACATCGGTCTGATCGGTTCGCTCGCCTCGTACGGCCGCGTCAACGCGTTCGGCTTCATCGAGACGCCGTACCGCAAGGTCGTCGACGGCCAGGTCACCGACGAGGTCGACTACATCACGGCCGACGAAGAGGACCGCTACGTCATCGCCCAGGCGAACGCGACCCTGAACGACGAGCTCCAGTTCACCGAGCCCCGCGTTCTGGTCCGCCGCCGTGGTGGCGAGGTCGACTACGTCCCGCCGGCCGACGTCGACTACATGGACGTCTCGCCGCGCCAGATGGTGTCGGTCGCGACCGCCATGATCCCGTTCCTCGAGCACGACGACGCCAACCGTGCCCTCATGGGCGCGAACATGATGCGTCAGGCGGTGCCGCTGATTAAGTCCGAGGCCCCGCTCGTCGGTACCGGCATGGAGTACCGCTGTGCCACCGACGCCGGCGACGTGCTGAAGGCCGAGAAGGACGGTGTGGTCCAGGAGGTCTCCGCGGACTACATCACCACCACGAACGACGACGGCACGTACACCACGTACCGCCTGCACAAGTTCTCCCGGTCGAACCAGGGCACCTCTGTCAACCAGAAGGTCGTCGTGGACGAGGGCGCGCGCGTCGTCGAGGGCCAGGTCCTCGCCGACGGTCCGGCCACCGAGAACGGCGAGATGGCGCTGGGCAAGAACCTGCTCGTGGCGTTCATGCCGTGGGAGGGTCACAACTACGAGGACGCGATCATCCTGTCGCAGCGCCTCGTGCAGGACGACGTCCTCTCCTCGATCCACATCGAGGAGCACGAGGTCGACGCCCGTGACACCAAGCTCGGCCCGGAGGAGATCACCCGGGACATCCCGAACGTCTCCGAGGAGGTCCTCGCCGACCTCGACGAGCGCGGCATCATCCGTATCGGTGCCGAGGTCGTCGCCGGCGACATCCTCGTCGGCAAGGTCACGCCCAAGGGCGAGACCGAGCTGACCCCGGAGGAGCGTCTGCTCCGCGCGATCTTCGGTGAGAAGGCGCGTGAGGTCCGTGACACCTCGCTGAAGGTGCCGCACGGCGAGACCGGCAAGGTCATCGGCGTCCGCGTCTTCGACCGCGAGGAGGGCGACGAGCTTCCCCCGGGCGTGAACCAGCTGGTCCGCGTCTACGTCGCCCAGAAGCGCAAGATCACCGATGGTGACAAGCTCGCCGGCCGTCACGGCAACAAGGGTGTCATCTCCAAGATCCTTCCGATCGAGGACATGCCCTTCCTCGAGGACGGCACCCCGGTCGACATCATCCTCAACCCGCTGGGTGTCCCGTCCCGAATGAACCCGGGACAGGTCCTGGAGATCCACCTCGGCTGGCTCGCCAGCCGCGGCTGGGACGTCTCCGGCCTCGCGGACGAGTGGGCCGAGCGCCTGCAGGCGATCGGCGCCGACCAGGTCGCCCCGGGCACCAACGTCGCCACCCCCGTCTTCGACGGTGCGCGTGAGGACGAGCTCGCGGGTCTGCTCCAGCACACGATCCCGAACCGCGACGGCGAGCGCATGGTGCTCCCCTCCGGCAAGGCGCGTCTGTTCGACGGCCGCTCCGGCGAGCCGTTCCCGGACCCGATCTCGGTCGGGTACATGTACATCCTCAAGCTCCACCACCTGGTCGACGACAAGCTGCACGCCCGGTCGACCGGTCCGTACTCGATGATCACCCAGCAGCCGCTGGGTGGTAAGGCCCAGTTCGGTGGCCAGCGCTTCGGTGAGATGGAGGTGTGGGCGCTGGAGGCTTATGGCGCCGCGTACGCCCTCCAGGAGCTGCTGACGATCAAGTCCGACGACGTCACCGGCCGCGTGAAGGTCTACGAGGCCATCGTCAAGGGCGAGAACATCCCTGAGCCCGGCATCCCCGAGTCCTTCAAGGTGCTCATCAAGGAGATGCAGTCCCTGTGCCTCAACGTGGAGGTGCTGTCCTCGGACGGCATGTCCATCGAGATGCGCGACACCGACGAGGACGTCTTCCGCGCAGCGGAGGAGCTCGGTATCGACCTGTCCCGGCGCGAGCCGAGCAGCGTCGAAGAGGTCTGACGGGAGTCCGGTACGGGGGCTGCGCCATGACATGGCGAAGCCCCCGGCCGGCCCCAGGACCCCCGTATCAGACCCCAAGACTTACAACCCTGAGAGGGATTGACGCATAGTGCTCGACGTCAACTTCTTCGACGAGCTCCGGATCGGTCTGGCCACCGCTGACGACATCCGTCAGTGGAGCCACGGCGAGGTCAAGAAGCCGGAGACCATCAACTACCGCACGCTCAAGCCCGAGAAGGACGGACTCTTCTGCGAGAAGATCTTCGGTCCGACCCGGGACTGGGAGTGCTACTGCGGCAAGTACAAGCGTGTCCGCTTCAAGGGCATCATCTGTGAGCGGTGTGGCGTCGAGGTCACCCGCGCGAAGGTGCGCCGTGAGCGGATGGGCCACATCGAGCTCGCCGCTCCCGTCACCCACATCTGGTACTTCAAGGGCGTTCCGTCGCGTCTTGGCTACCTGCTCGACCTCGCGCCGAAGGACCTCGAGAAGGTCATCTACTTCGCCGCGTACATGATCACGTTCGTCGACGACGAGCGTCGTACCCGTGACCTGCCGTCGCTGGAGGCTCACGTCTCCGTCGAGCGTCAGCAGATCGAGAACCGTCGCGACTCCGACCTGGAGGCCCGCGCCAAGAAGCTCGAGACCGACCTGGCCGAGCTCGAGGCCGAGGGTGCCAAGGCCGACGTGCGCCGCAAGGTGCGCGAGGGTGCCGAGCGTGAGATGAAGCAGCTGCGCGACCGTGCGCAGCGCGAGATCGACCGTCTGGACGAGGTCTGGTCCCGCTTCAAGAACCTCAAGGTCCAGGACCTGGAGGGCGACGAGCTCCTCTACCGCGAGCTGCGTGACCGCTTCGGCACGTACTTCGACGGTTCGATGGGCGCCGCGGCGCTGCAGAAGCGCCTGGAGTCCTTCGACCTGGACGAGGAGGCCGAGCGCCTCCGCGAGATCATCCGTACCGGCAAGGGCCAGAAGAAGACCCGTGCGCTCAAGCGCCTCAAGGTCGTCTCCGCGTTCCTGCAGACCGCGAACAGCCCCAAGGGCATGGTTCTCGACTGCGTGCCGGTGATCCCGCCGGACCTGCGTCCGATGGTGCAGCTGGACGGTGGCCGCTTCGCGACCTCCGACCTGAACGACCTGTACCGCCGCGTGATCAACCGCAACAACCGTCTGAAGCGTCTGCTCGACCTCGGTGCCCCCGAGATCATCGTGAACAACGAGAAGCGGATGCTCCAGGAGGCGGTCGACGCCCTCTTCGACAACGGCCGTCGCGGTCGCCCGGTCACGGGCCCCGGCAACCGTCCGCTGAAGTCCCTCAGCGACATGCTGAAGGGCAAGCAGGGTCGATTCCGTCAGAACCTGCTCGGCAAGCGTGTGGACTACTCCGCGCGTTCCGTCATCGTCGTCGGTCCGCAGCTGAAGCTGCACCAGTGCGGTCTGCCGAAGGCCATGGCGCTGGAGCTCTTCAAGCCGTTCGTGATGAAGCGCCTGGTCGACCTGAACCACGCGCAGAACATCAAGAGCGCCAAGCGGATGGTCGAGCGCGGCCGCACGGTCGTGTACGACGTCCTCGAAGAGGTCATCGCCGAGCACCCGGTCCTGCTGAACCGTGCGCCCACGCTGCACCGCCTCGGCATCCAGGCCTTCGAGCCCCAGCTGGTCGAGGGCAAGGCCATCCAGATCCACCCGCTCGTCTGCACCGCGTTCAACGCGGACTTCGACGGTGACCAGATGGCCGTGCACCTGCCGCTCTCCGCGGAGGCGCAGGCCGAGGCCCGCATCCTGATGCTGTCCTCGAACAACATCCTCAAGCCGGCCGACGGCCGTCCGGTCACGATGCCGACCCAGGACATGGTCCTCGGTCTGTTCTTCCTGACCACCGACGGTGAGCTGCGTGACACCAAGGGCGAGGGCCGCGCGTTCGGCTCCACGGCCGAGGCGATCATGGCGTTCGACGCCGGCGAGCTGGCGCTGCAGTCGCCGATCGACATCCGCTTCCCGATCGGCACCGTTCCGCCGCGCGGCTGGGTCCCCCCGGTCGCCGAGGAGGGCGAGCCGCAGTGGCAGCAGGGTGACTCGTTCCGCCTGCGGACAACCCTGGGCCGCGCGCTCTTCAACGAGCTGCTGCCCGAGGACTACCCGTTCGTCGACTACTCCGTCGGCAAGAAGCAGCTCTCCGAGATCGTCAACGACCTCGCCGAGCGGTACCCCAAGGTCATCGTGGCGGCGACGCTCGACAACCTGAAGGCGTCCGGCTTCTACTGGGCGACCCGCTCCGGCGTCACCGTCGCCATCTCGGACGTCGTCGTGCCCGAGGCCAAGAAGGCCATCGTCAAGGGCTACGAGGAGCAGGACGAGAAGGTCCAGAAGCAGTACGAGCGCGGTCTCATCACCAAGGAAGAGCGCACTCACGAGCTCATCGGCATCTGGACCCGCGCGACCAACGAGGTCGCCGAGGCCATGAACGCCAACTTCCCCAAGACGAACCCCATCTTCATGATGGTTGACTCGGGTGCCCGAGGAAACATGATGCAGATGCGGCAGATCGCCGGTATGCGTGGTCTGGTGTCGAACGCCAAGAACGAGACGATTCCCCGTCCCATCAAGGCGTCCTTCCGTGAGGGTCTCTCCGTCCTCGAGTACTTCATCTCGACGCACGGTGCCCGTAAGGGTCTGGCCGACACCGCCCTGCGTACCGCCGACTCGGGTTACCTGACCCGTCGTCTGGTGGACGTCTCGCAGGACGTGATCATCCGCGAGGAGGACTGCGGCACCGAGCGCGGTCTGAAGCTGAAGATCGCCGAGAAGGGTGCCGACGGCATCCTGCGGAAGACGGACGACGTCGAGACCTCCGTGTACGCGCGGATGCTCGCCGAGGACGTCGTCGTGGACGGCAAGGTCATCGCGCCGGCCAACGTCGACCTGGGCGACGTGCTGATCGACGCCCTCGTCAACGCGGGTGTCGAGGAGGTCAAGACCCGTTCGGTCCTGACCTGTGAGTCCGCGGTCGGCACCTGTGCCTTCTGCTACGGCCGTTCGCTGGCCACCGGCAAGCTGGTCGACATCGGTGAGGCGGTCGGCATCATCGCCGCCCAGTCCATCGGTGAGCCCGGCACCCAGCTGACGATGCGTACCTTCCACACCGGTGGTGTGGCCGGTGACGACATCACCCAGGGTCTGCCCCGTGTCGTCGAGCTCTTCGAGGCGCGTCAGCCCAAGGGTGTCGCCCCGATCTCGGAGGCGGCCGGCCGCGTCCGTATCGAGGAGACCGAGAAGACCAAGAAGATCGTCGTCACCCCGGACGACGGCAGCGACGAGACGGCGTTCCCGATCTCGAAGCGTGCCCGTCTGCTCGTGGGCGAGGGTGACCACGTCGAGGTGGGCCAGAAGCTCACCGTGGGTGCCACCAACCCGCACGACGTGCTCCGGATCCTCGGTCAGCGCGCGGTCCAGGTCCACCTGGTCGGCGAAGTCCAGAAGGTCTACAACTCGCAGGGCGTGTCGATCCACGACAAGCACATCGAGATCATCATCCGGCAGATGCTGCGCCGTGTGACGATCATCGAGTCCGGCGACGCGGAGCTGCTGCCGGGCGAGCTCGTCGAGCGCTCGAAGTTCGAGACCGAGAACCGTCGTGTGGTCACCGAGGGCGGTCACCCCGCCTCCGGCCGTCCGCAGCTGATGGGTATCACCAAGGCCTCGCTGGCGACGGAATCCTGGCTGTCGGCCGCCTCCTTCCAGGAGACGACCCGAGTCCTGACGGATGCGGCGATCAACGCCAAGTCCGACAGCCTCATCGGCCTCAAGGAGAACGTCATCATCGGTAAGCTCATCCCGGCCGGTACGGGCCTGTCCCGCTACCGCAACATCCGGGTCGAGCCGACCGAAGAGGCCAAGGCCGCGATGTACTCGGCCGTCGGCTACGACGACATCGACTACTCGCCGTTCGGCACGGGCTCCGGCCAGGCCGTTCCGCTGGAGGACTACGACTACGGTCCGTACAACCAGTAAGTGAGTCGCTTGAAGCACTGAAGGGCGGTCCCCCCGTTGCGTACGGGGTGGCCGCCCTTCGGCGTTCTCGCCTCGTTCCGGCCGACCGGGTCCCCGACCCGCGACCGTCGGGTCCGCGCTCGTCCACGGGCCCCTGAGTGCCTTCAGGAGGCCGCCCCCGGCCGGCCGACAGGGGGCCGCCGGTGAAGCGGTAGCGGCGGCAGCCCATGGCGGCGCCCTTGGGCGGTCTGGGGGCGTTCCCGACGAGCCCTGGGGCGGGAGGAGCCCCTCCGGTGGCGTGAGGGCCGGGGGAGGGGCCGCGCCGAGGGCACGGAGGGTGCCGGGGCGACCTCGCTACGGCACTTTCGCGCGGTGGCGAGGCCCGCCGCCGCCCCGCCCGGCGTCCCAGCTCCCCGCCGGCCCGCCCCGACCGCACCGCCGACCATCACCGCTTCCGGCCGTCCGGTTTTCGCCCGATTGCCCCTCGATCCACGGCCGTTCGAGCGTCCGCGTTCTCCGGGGCCGGTCCGCGCTTCCCGCGCGTGGGCATTTGTTTTGACCGGAGTCCATACGGTAGGTACGCTCAGACCTTGTGCCTGGGGTGTGCCTGGGCTCGTGTGCGTGTCCTCAACCGCATGGCGAGTCCGTCTACGGCCACCGCAATCTGCGCCTTCTCCGCTTCCCGCGGGGGTCCGCAGTATTCGACACACCCGACCGCGTGGGTCGGCGATGTTCCAGGTTAGTTTTACGACGGCACACAGAAACCGGAGAAGTAGTGCCTACGATCCAGCAGCTGGTCCGGAAGGGCCGGCAGGACAAGGTCGAGAAGAACAAGACGCCCGCACTCGAGGGTTCCCCTCAGCGTCGCGGCGTCTGCACGCGTGTGTTCACGACCACCCCGAAGAAGCCGAACTCGGCCCTCCGTAAGGTCGCGCGTGTGCGTCTGACCTCCGGCATCGAGGTCACGGCCTACATCCCGGGTGAGGGTCACAACCTGCAGGAGCACTCCATCGTGCTCGTGCGTGGTGGCCGTGTGAAGGACCTGCCGGGTGTTCGTTACAAGATCATCCGCGGTTCCCTCGACACGCAGGGCGTCAAGAACCGTAAGCAGGCTCGCAGCCGCTACGGCGCCAAGAAGGAGAAGTAAGAATGCCTCGTAAGGGCCCCGCCCCGAAGCGCCCGGTCATCATCGACCCGGTCTACAGCTCTCCTCTTGTCACCTCGCTGATCAACAAGATCCTGCTGGACGGCAAGCGTTCCACCGCCGAGCGCATCGTCTACGGCGCCATGGAAGGCCTCCGCGAGAAGACCGGCAACGACCCGGTCATCACGCTGAAGCGCGCCCTCGAGAACGTGAAGCCGTCCCTCGAGGTCAAGTCCCGCCGTGTCGGTGGCGCCACCTACCAGGTGCCGATCGAGGTCAAGCCCGGTCGCGCCTCCACCCTCGCGCTCCGCTGGCTCGTGGGTTACTCCCGCGCCCGTCGCGAGAAGACCATGACCGAGCGCCTCATGAACGAGCTCCTCGACGCCTCCAACGGCCTCGGTGCTTCGGTCAAGAAGCGTGAGGACACGCACAAGATGGCCGAGTCCAACAAGGCCTTCGCGCACTACCGCTGGTAGTCGCAACCCACATCGAGACCGAGAGAAGACTGAGCCGATATGGCTACCACTTCGCTTGACCTTGCCAAGGTGCGCAACATCGGCATCATGGCTCACATCGACGCGGGCAAGACGACCACCACCGAGCGGATCCTGTTCTACACCGGCGTCTCGTACAAGATCGGTGAAGTCCACGACGGCGCTGCCACGATGGACTGGATGGAGCAGGAGCAGGAGCGCGGCATCACGATCACGTCCGCCGCGACGACCTGCCACTGGCCGCTCGAGGACGTCGACCACACCATCAACATCATCGACACCCCGGGCCACGTCGACTTCACCGTCGAGGTGGAGCGTTCGCTCCGCGTGCTCGACGGTGCCGTGACGGTGTTCGACGGCGTCGCCGGTGTCGAGCCCCAGTCCGAGACTGTCTGGCGTCAGGCGGACCGCTACGGCGTGCCGCGTATCTGCTTCGTCAACAAGCTCGACCGTACGGGTGCCGAGTTCCACCGCTGTGTCGACATGATCGTGGAGCGCCTCGGCGCCGTCCCGATCGTCATGCAGCTCCCCATCGGTTCCGAGATGGACTTCCAGGGTGTCGTGGACCTCGTCCGCATGAAGGCCCTGGTCTGGTCCGCGGAAGCGACCAAGGGCGAGATGTACGACGTCGTCGACATCCCGGCCACGCACACCGAGGCCGCTGAAGAGTGGCGCGGCAAGCTGGTCGAGACCGTCGCCGAGAACGACGAAGAGATCATGGAGCTCTTCCTCGAGGGCCAGGAGCCCACCGAGGAGCAGCTGTACGCCGCGATCCGTCGTATCACCATCGCCTCCGGCAAGGGTGGCGGCGAGAAGACGATCACCCCCGTCTTCTGTGGCACCGCGTTCAAGAACAAGGGCGTTCAGCCCCTGCTCGACGCCGTCGTGCGCTACCTCCCCTCCCCCCTGGACGTCGAGGCCATCGAGGGCCACGACGTCAAGGACGCGGAGCTGGTCGTCAAGCGCAAGCCGTCCGAGGACGAGCCGCTGTCCGCGCTCGCCTTCAAGATCGCGAGCGACCCGCACCTCGGTAAGCTCACCTTCGTCCGGATCTACTCCGGCCGCCTGGAGGCCGGCACCTCGGTGCTGAACTCCGTCAAGGGCAAGCGTGAGCGCATCGGCAAGATCTACCGCATGCACGCGAACAAGCGTGAGGAGATCGACTCGGTGGGCGCCGGCGACATCGTCGCCGTCATGGGCCTGAAGCAGACCACCACCGGTGAGACGCTGTGCGACGAGAAGAACCCGGTGATCCTGGAGTCCATGGACTTCCCGGCGCCGGTCATCCAGGTCGCGATCGAGCCCAAGTCCAAGGGTGACCAGGAGAAGCTGGGTGTCGCCATCCAGCGTCTCGCGGAGGAGGACCCCTCCTTCCAGGTTCACTCGGACGAGGAGACCGGCCAGACCATCATCGGTGGTATGGGCGAGCTTCACCTCGACATCCTCGTCGACCGTATGCGTCGCGAGTTCAAGGTCGAGGCGAACGTCGGCAAGCCGCAGGTCGCGTACCGCGAGACGATCCGCAAGGCCGTCGAGCGCGTGGACTTCACCCACAAGAAGCAGACCGGTGGTACCGGTCAGTTCGCCAAGGTGCAGATCGCGATCGAGCCCATCGAGGGCGGCGACGCCTCGTACGAGTTCGTGAACAAGGTCACCGGTGGCCGCATCCCGAAGGAGTACATCCCTTCGGTCGACGCCGGTGCGCAGGAGGCCATGCAGTTCGGCATCCTGGCCGGCTACGAGATGACCGGCGTTCGCGTCATTCTTCTCGACGGTGGCTACCACGAGGTCGACTCCTCCGAGCTCGCGTTCAAGATCGCCGGTTCGCAGGCGTTCAAGGAGGCCGCGCGCAAGGCCTCCCCCGTGATCCTCGAGCCCATGATGTCCGTCGAGGTCACCACGCCCGAGGACTACATGGGCGAGGTCATCGGTGACATCAACTCCCGCCGTGGTCAGATTCAGGCCATGGAGGAGCGCAGCGGCGCTCGCGTCGTGAAGGGCCTCGTGCCCCTTTCGGAGATGTTCGGCTACGTCGGCGACCTCCGCAGCAAGACCTCGGGTCGCGCAAGCTACTCGATGCAGTTCGACTCCTACGCCGAGGTTCCGCGGAACGTCGCCGAGGAGATCATCGCGAAGGCCAAGGGCGAGTAACTCTCCCAAGTTCACGCTTTAGGCTTGACACCAGTCGCCGGGGCTCATTCCCCCGAAAACCCGAGGGTTCGGGCCCCGGCGCCTGGCATCCCAGCAAAGATCACCTGGCGCCGATGAAGCAAGGCGTACAGAACCACTCCACAGGAGGACCCAGTGGCGAAGGCGAAGTTCGAGCGGACTAAGCCGCACGTCAACATCGGCACCATCGGTCACATTGACCACGGTAAGACGACCCTCACGGCCGCCATTACCAAGGTGCTGCACGACGCGTACCCGGACCTGAACGAGGCCTCGGCCTTCGACCAGATCGACAAGGCTCCTGAGGAGCGCCAGCGCGGTATCACCATCTCCATCGCGCACGTCGAGTACCAGACCGAGTCGCGTCACTACGCCCACGTCGACTGCCCCGGTCACGCGGACTACATCAAGAACATGATCACGGGTGCCGCGCAGATGGACGGCGCCATCCTCGTGGTCGCCGCCACCGACGGCCCGATGCCGCAGACCAAGGAGCACGTGCTCCTGGCCCGCCAGGTCGGCGTTCCGTACATCGTCGTCGCCCTGAACAAGGCCGACATGGTGGACGACGAGGAGATCCTGGAGCTCGTCGAGCTCGAGGTGCGTGAGCTCCTCTCCGAGTACGAGTTCCCGGGCGACGACCTTCCGGTCGTCAAGGTCTCGGCGCTCAAGGCGCTCGAGGGCGACAAGGAGTGGGGCCAGTCGGTCCTGAACCTGATGGCCGCCGTCGACGAGGCGATCCCGCAGCCCGAGCGTGACGTCGACAAGCCGTTCCTGATGCCGATCGAGGACGTCTTCACGATCACCGGTCGTGGCACCGTCGTCACCGGTCGTATCGAGCGTGGTGTCCTCAAGGTCAACGAGACCGTCGACATCGTCGGTATCAAGACCGAGAAGGTCACCACCACGGTCACCGGCATCGAGATGTTCCGCAAGCTGCTCGACGAGGGCCAGGCCGGTGAGAACGTCGGTCTGCTCCTCCGTGGCATCAAGCGCGAGGACGTCGAGCGCGGCCAGGTCATCATCAAGCCCGGTTCGGTCACGCCGCACACGAGCTTCGAGGCCCAGGCCTACATCCTGTCGAAGGACGAGGGTGGCCGTCACACCCCCTTCTTCAACAACTACCGCCCGCAGTTCTACTTCCGTACCACGGACGTGACCGGCGTCGTGACCCTCCCCGAGGGCACCGAGATGGTCATGCCGGGCGACAACACCTCCATGACCGTCGAGCTGATCCAGCCCGTCGCCATGGAGGAGGGCCTGAAGTTCGCCATCCGTGAGGGTGGCCGGACCGTGGGCGCCGGCCAGGTCGTCAAGATCAACAAGTAATTGTCGATCGTCTGACCTGTGCCGCTCCTGACGGAGCGTCAAGAAGGGGCCCCTGCCCCGCCGTTCGCGGCGGGACAGGGGCCCTTTTGTTTCCACCCCGGTGGCGGTCGTGTCATTGCCGGCCAGTAGCATGCGTTCGATTGGCCGTGTCATGTCCATCAGGGGTGGGAGACAACTTGAGTTCGGGACGTCGAGCGAGACGTACGACAGTGGCGGCGCGCGTGCGCCGGACCGCCATAGGGACCGCCATCGGGGTCGTCACGGTCCTGGGCATCCAGGCCGCCGCGAACGGAGCCGTCTTCGGCACCGAGGAGAACGGCGCGGCGGCGGACAAGCCCGGCGTGTACAGCACCGAGACCGGCGACCACGGTTCGGGCAAGAGCGAGCTGCACAAGCTGGCGCTGACCGACAAGGGCAAGGGCGAGGCCGTCCTCACCCAGCGGACCACCGAGCCGTTCGGCCTCCTGGGCGTCTCCTGGACCGACCCCGAGGAGACGGTCAAGGGAAAGATCGAGGCCCGCACGCGCGACGCCGAGACCGGTGAGTGGACCGACTGGCAGGAGCTGGAGCCGTATCCGGCGCTGCTCGACGGCAAGCGCGCCGGCGCCCGCGGCTCCACCGAGCCGGTCTGGGTGGGCGCCTCCGACGGCGCCGAGGTCAGGGTCAGCGACGGAGCCACCGCCGGCACGCTGCCGCCCGGTCTGCGGCTGGAGATGGTCGACCCGGGCGCCGCGGCCTCGGAGGCGAAGGAGGACGGCGAGCTGAACGCCGAGCCCGCCGCCTTCTCCGCGGACGTCCCGCCGACCCCCACCGGCCCGGCGTCGACCGCCCCGCAGCCCAAGGTCGTCACCCGCGCCGCGTGGGAGGCGGACGAGAGCCTGAACAACGAGGGCCCGATCTACCTCCCCGGAGGCAAGATCAAGGCGGTCTTCGTCCACCACACGACGAACGCCGACTACGAATGCTCGGAGTCCGCGGCCGTCGTCAAGTCCATCCACGTCTACCACGTGAAGACCAACGGGTGGCGCGACCTGGGCTACAACTTCCTCGTCGACAAGTGCGGGACGATCTTCGAGGGCCGCCAGGGCGGCATCGACCAGCCGGTCCTCGGCGCGCACACCTACGGCTGGAACTCCGAGTCCACCAGTGTCTCGATCATCGGTGACTACACGAACCAGGCCGCCTCGAACGCCGCGCTGATCTCCGCCTCGCGCGTGACCGCGTACAAGCTCGGGCAGTACGGCGTCGACCCGCTGAGCAAGGCCACGCTGACCGCGGGCGCCACGCAGAACAACTACTTCGGCACCTCGTTCACGACGGGCCAGACGTACTCGTTCGACGCCATCTCCGGTCACCGCAACGGCTTCAACACCCAGTGCCCGGGCAACATGCTCTACCCGCAGCTGCCGACCATCCGCAGCTACGCCTCCGGCACCGTCGCCAACCTGAAGATCGACTCCATATCCGGCGGCGCGACCGCCGCCGGCAGTGGCTACGAGACGCCGGGACCGCTGACGGTCAACTGGTCCACGAGCACCCCGAACGCCCTCGTCCACAAGTTCGAGCTGCTCGTCGACGGTCAGGTGGCGAACTGGTCCTGGGGCCACATGCGGAGCGCCTCGGCCACGCTCGCGGGCTACGGCGCCCACCAGGTCGCCGTCCGGGCCACGCACACGTCCGGCAGGACGACCACCACCCCGGCCGTCACCGTGACCGTCCCCGGCCCCAAGACGTTCAAGCCCGTCACCCCGACCCGCCTGATGGACACCCGGGCCGGTCTCGGTGTGCCGAAGGCCAAGGTCGGCCCCGCCGGTGTGGTGACCCTCCAGGTCACCGGAGCCAACGGCATCCCGGCCACCAACGTCGGCGCCGTCGTGCTGAACGTCACCGCGACCGCCCCGACGGCCACGAGCTTCGTGTCGGTCTACCCGAACGGCACGGCCCGGACGAGCGCGTCGAACCTGAACTTCACCGCCGGCAAGACGATCCCCAACCTGGTCGTCGTCCCCGTCGTGAACGGCAAGGTCAGCTTCTACAACCACGCCGGCACCGTCGACCTGATCGCCGACATCACCGGCTACTACACGACCGAGACCACGGGCTCCACGCACGTCAACCACGGCCCGCTGCGGCTGATGGACACGCGCTCCGGTCTCGGCGTGCCGAAGGCCAAGGTCGGCCCGGACAGCGTCGTGACGCTGCCGGTCGCGGGCGTGCAGGGCGTTCCGGAGACCGGCGTGACCGCCGTGGTCCTCAACGTGACGGCGACCGCCCCGACCTCGGCGAGCTACGTCTCGGTCTACCCCAGCGGAACGACCCGTACCAGCGCGTCGAACCTGAACTTCACCGCCGGCCAGACGATCCCGAACCTCGTGGTCGTCCCGGTCGTCGACGGCAAGGTCAGCTTCTACAACCGCTCCGGCTCCGTGGACCTGATCGCGGACATCACCGGCTACTTCACCTCCGGTGGTGAGGGCGCGTCCCACATCAACCTGGGTCCGAAGCGGCTGATGGACACCCGTTCCGGCCTCGGCGTCGCCAAGGCCCCGGTCGCCGGGGGCAGCGTCGTGACCCTCCCGGTCGCGGGCGTCCAGGGCGTGCCCGCCTCGGGCGTGACCGCCGTGGTCCTCAACGTGACGGCGACCAGCCCCACCTCGGGGAGCTTCGTCTCCGTCTACCCGGACGGGACGACCCGGACGAGCGCGTCGAACCTGAACTTCACCGCCGGCCAGACGATCCCGAACCTCGTGGTCGTCCCGGTCGTGAACGGCAAGGTCAGCTTCTACAACCACGCGGGGTCGGTCGACCTGATCGCCGACATCACGGGTTACTTCACCCGGTGATCTGACCGCACGCGAGAGCTCGGGCCCGTCTCCCTCCGGGGAGGCGGGCCCGAGCCGCGTTCAGCTCCGTGCGCCCCGCTCCGGCCGCCACGCCCACGGGCGGGCGTCGGCGCCCAGGCCGACGGCGGTGGCACCGTCCGCGCCGAGCAGCAGGGCGGCGCCCCCCACGGGGGCCGTGCCCTGGGTACGGGTGTGCAGGCGGCCGCCCCGGCGCAACTGGATCCGGCCGCGGAGGTCCTTGCCGAGCAGGACGGTCGACCGGGCGTCGGCGGCCGCGGTCACGATGCCGTACCCGTCGAAGGCCGCGTCCCCGCCGCCGCTCGACAGCAGCTCCTTGGCAGCGGGCTCGCGGCGGTACACCTCCACGCCGTCGGGGCGGCGCGGGGCGGGGACCGCGGCGACGGGGTCGCCGGCACCCGGGAGCGGCGCGGCCCGAACGCCGTCGATCCAGTGCTCCACGGTCTCCCGGCCCGCCGCCAGGAGGTGGACCCGCCCGGCGCCGTCGGCGAGGGCCGTCAGCCCGTCCTGGACCTCCGCGTCTCCCGGGAGGGCGCGCCACGGGCTCCAGGCGCCGTCGGTGCCCCGTACCCGCGTCGACACGCCCTTGCCCGCGTCGCGTACGAAGAGGTGGACCCGGCCGTCGGGGGCGGTGACGGCCACCGGCACGCCGATCCGGCGGCCCCGGTCGTCGCCGCGCTCCGGATTGCCGAGGCCCCGCCAGGCGCGGAAGGGCCCGCCGGGGGAGCGCTGCTCCAGGAGGACGACCTCACGCCGGTTCGGGCCGCCGCGGCCGTCGAGGGCGGCGAAACGCACCCCGACGAGGAGCACCCGGCCGTCGGGCAGCACCGCCGAGCCCAGCTCCGGTGCGAGCGGGCCGCCCCCGAGGTCCTCCGGTTCGCCCCAGAGCCCCGAGCCCTTCTCCGTCTCGCGCCAGCGGACCGCGCGGAGACCGAGCACCCCGTAGGCGTCGAGCCGCCCGTCGGGCCGGGTGAGGACGGCCGGCCCGCGGCCGGGCCAGCGGTGGTGGGTGGCGCGTACCCAGCCCTTCCTGTTGGTGAGAGGGCGGTCGCCGCCGACGCCGTAGTCGCCGCAGCCTGAGGGGTTGCCGCACTCCCAGGACGGGTCGCCGCCGTACGGGACGAGGTGCCGGGCCTTCTCCGCGAGGACCTGCGGGGGGAGGTTCTTCGGCCAGTGGCGGTTGTAGTAGCCGCGGAACGCCGTCGTGGTGAACGCCGGCACGGGCTCGCCGTCACGGGCGGAGTCGGCGACCCAGCGGATGAGCGCGGCCCACGAGAAGCAGGCGACGGCGGTGTGGTCGCCGTGGTCGGAGTAGCCGGGCTGCTCGCTGTCGCGCTTGCGGGTGGCCTCGTCACCGAGCTGGATGTCCGGGTCCGGGTCGAGGGTCTGGACGACGGTCGGCCGGTACCGCTCCAGGAGGCCCACGAGGACGTCGACGAGACCTTCGTGGTCGTAGGGCTGGGAGCGGTCGACGGGGGAGCCGGCGGAGACGTGGGTGGGCAGTTCGAGGGCGCGGTCGTTCCAGAGGGCGGGCAGGGCCATGTAGCGGCGCGGGGTGTGCATCGGCAGGTTGAGGAAGATCAGCTCGACCCGGCGTCCGGCGTGGGCCAACGTGTCGATCTCGGCCCCACGGCCGCCGCGCAGGGTGACGACGCCCCGGTCCCAGGGGGTGAACCGGTCGAGCCCGATCGCCTCGGCGTACGCCTGGCGCAGGCCCTGGTGGCGGGCCGAGGAGTAGGCGGCCTTGTCGGGCGCCGCCGCCGGCATGCCTTTGACGCGGTTCACGCCGGTGTGTTCGCCGGCGGTGACGTAGACGGAGACGAGGGGGACACCGGCGTCGAGCATGCGCTGGGTGTCCGGGTTCATGAAGTAGAGGTCGTCGTCCGGGTGCGCGGCGAACTGCATCAGCCGGGCGCGCCGGGACCGGGCGATCGGCATCCCGGGCGCGGGGTCGGCGGTGGGCGCCGACCGGCGGGGGGCCGGGACGGAGCACCCGGTGAGGGCTGCGCTCCCGGCGAGGGCGGTCGCGGCGACGGCGGTGGCGAGCACCCCGCGTCGGCGGGGCCGGGCGGTCCCGGAAACGGATATGTCGTCCACTGGTGGTGCTTCCCCCGCGCTGGGTACCGGTCATCGAGCGCCTGGGAAGACGATGGCCGCAGGCGAAAGGTTGTACGGAAGTCGGTCACACGGACGCACGTCACACCGCCGTGGCCGGGCGGCCGGCCCGCGCGGGCCTGCGAGCCGCCCCGGAGCCGGGGGAGGAGGCCCGCCGCCTCTCGCCCGTGTCCAGGCGTACGCCGGCCCCCGCGCGCTCGCCCCCCCCCGCGCTCGGATCACGGATCGGTGAACGCCTGACCTGCCTCTTCGTGGTGCCCCGCCCCGTGAGAGTCTCCGGTCCGACACGTTCGACAGGGGTGGGGAACATGAGCGAGAAGGAACCGTCGGTCTCCGACGAGGAGTGGGCGGCGCTCGTCAGGGGCGCGGAGCTGGAAGGGCTCGGCGCGGGGGTGCCGAAGCCGCGGGGGCGGCGCTTCGGGCGCAAGGCCGCTCCGGTCCGGTCCGC
The DNA here is from genome assembly GCF_055609145.1 of Streptomyces sp. NPDC036822. Taxonomy (NCBI): domain Bacteria; kingdom Bacillati; phylum Actinomycetota; class Actinomycetes; order Kitasatosporales; family Streptomycetaceae; genus Streptomyces; species Streptomyces sp. NPDC036822. The sequence goes on along the minus strand of NZ_JBVJPY010000006.1, from coordinate 97,071 downwards.
CGAGCAGCCGGAAGGCCGGCGCACGGGGCCCGCGTGGCGCGAGAGGGACGGCCGCGGCAACGCCCGGCGCCAGGCGAAGGGCGCCCTGGGGATGGTGCTCGTGGTCGGACTCGGCCTGTTGGCCCTGCGCCCCGAGCTGGTGACCGACCGGCTTCCGGACGGATGGTCCGGCGGTACGGAGACGGCCCCCCTGGCCGCCGAGACCGCGCCGCCCTCCGCCGCCCCCTCGCAGGAGGCGGTCCCGGACGCCCCGACCCTGAAGGAGCCCTTCCGGGGATCCCCGGCCCTGCGCTGGGCGGACGGCGCCGCGGGCATCGAGCCGCCTCCGGCGAAGGCCCTCGGCTGGATGTCGAAGGAGCGTACGAAGGCGGCGCTCGAGAAGACCAAGGCCTTCCTGGTCGCGGCCAACCTCGACCCGGCCGTGCTTCAGGGCGGGAAGCCCGCCGCCGCGCTCGCGCTGCTCGACCCGAAGCAGGAGGGGCTGCGGTCGCGGATGGAGCGGTCACTGGTCGCGCCCGGTGAGCAGCAGGACCCGACGCTGCTCTTCAGCCGCTTCGACCCGCGCGAGGTGCGTCCCGTCGGCACGGTGGTGAAGGTCCGGGGGCGGATGACCCTGGCGAAGGGCGAGGGCAAGAACGCCGGCGAGGTCCTGGTGCACACGGACTACACCTTCGTCTACCCGGTGGTGAAGACCCGGCCCGGCGCCGACGAGGTGACCCGGACGATCGTCCGGCGCGTGATCACGTTCTCCTTCGCCAATCCGGCCAAGTACCTGGTCACCAAGGGGACGTTGGGAGTGACCAGCTGGAAGACGGCCGCCGGCAACGACGACTGCCACCGTCCCGAGGACGGCTTCTACCACCCGGTGTTCCGGGAGGACCTGCTCGCCGATCCCGGCCCCGCGCGATCGGGTCCGGCCGTGGATCCGTACGACCGCAGCACGAGCCTGGACGATCTTCCGCAGGAGTGCGGCACGGTCACCCGCAGCTGAGCCGCCGGGGGAGCGGGCCCGTTCGCTCGTGACCCCGCGTGTACCCCAACGTGACGTGGGGTACAGTCTTGCGCCCCGATTGGCGGCCGGATGCCCCCGTATGGCAGACTGTCGGGGTTGCTCGGTTGAGTGCCGATGCTGCGCGCCTCCCGTCGGGAGGACCGGAAGCGAGTCCCACAGTACTCGTCGACCCCATGCGGGTCGGACGTACGGGAATCTTCTGGGAAGCGTCAGCGGGGTACCGACCAGGCACTCGGCGGGTGTTCTGCCCCCGGCTCGCGGTCACAGGGACCGCACCCCCTTGGTTGGGAAATCCTCAGGGATTTCTGCGTAGAGGGAGTGCGACACGCCCGACCGCGTGGGTCGGAGGCGGAGTCAAGAGAAGCCCCGAGTTCCAGAGCGTTACGAGAGACAGGACTACTGAGTAGCCATGGCGGGACAGAAGATCCGCATCCGGCTCAAGGCCTACGACCACGAGGTCATCGACTCCTCGGCGAAGAAGATCGTCGAGACGGTGACCCGCACTGGTGCGTCGGTCGCGGGCCCGGTGCCGCTGCCCACTGAGAAGAACGTGTACTGCGTCATCAAGTCGCCGCACAAGTACAAGGACTCGCGCGAGCACTTCGAGATGCGCACGCACAAGCGCCTCATCGACATCCTCGACCCCACGCCGAAGACGGTCGACTCGCTCATGCGTCTCGACCTGCCGGCCGGCGTCGACATCGAGATCAAGCTCTGAGGTGACGCGCGAGATGGCAAAGAACATTAAGGGCGTCCTGGGCGAGAAGCTCGGCATGACCCAGGTCTGGGACGAGAACAACCGGGTCGTCCCGGTGACCGTCGTCAAGGCCGGGCCGTGCGTCGTCACCCAGGTGCGCACCAACGACATCGACGGCTACGAGTCGGTCCAGATCGCCTTCGGCGAGATCGACCCGCGCAAGGTGAACAAGCCCCTCAAGGGTCACTTCGCCAAGGCAGACGTCACCCCGCGCCGCCACCTGGTGGAGCTTCGTACCGCTGACGCCAGCGAGTACACGCTCGGCCAGGAGATCACCGCCGCCGTGTTCGAGTCGGGCGTCAAGGTCGACGTCACCGGCAAGAGCAAGGGCAAGGGCTTCGCCGGTGTCATGAAGCGTCACAACTTCAAGGGCCTCGGCGCCGGTCACGGCACGCAGCGCAAGCACCGCTCCCCCGGTTCCATCGGTGGCTGCGCCACCCCGGGCCGTGTGTTCAAGGGCCTCCGCATGGCGGGTCGCATGGGCAACGAGCGGGTCACCACCCAGAACCTGACCGTCCACGCCGTTGACGCGGAGAAGGGTCTGCTGCTCATCAAGGGCGCGGTCCCCGGCCCGAACGGTGGCCTCGTCCTGGTCCGTACCGCGGCCAAGGGGGTTTGAGGAACCGATGAGCACCATTGACATCCTTTCGCCGGCAGGCGACAAGGCCGGGACCGTCGAGCTCCCCGCGGAGATCTTCGACGCGAAGACCAGCGTTCCGCTGATCCACCAGGTCGTCGTCGCCCAGCTGGCCGCTGCCCGTCAGGGCACGCACAAGACCAAGCGCCGTGGCGAAGTCCGCGGTGGTGGCAAGAAGCCTTACCGCCAGAAGGGCACCGGCCGCGCGCGCCAGGGTTCGACCCGTGCGCCGCAGTTCGCCGGCGGTGGCGTCGTCCACGGCCCCGTGCCGCGTGACTACTCGCAGCGCACCCCGAAGAAGATGAAGGCCGCCGCCCTGCGCGGTGCCCTCTCGGACCGGGCGCGCCACTCCCGCATCCACGTCGTCACCGGCGTGGTCGAGGGTGAGGTCTCCACCAAGGCCGCGAAGACGCTGTTCGGCAAGATCTCGGAGCGCAAGAACCTGCTCCTGGTCGTCGACCGCGCCGACGAGGCCGCGTGGCTCTCCGCCCGCAACCTGCCCCAGGTTCACATCCTGGAGCCGGGCCAGCTCAACACGTACGACGTGATCGTCTCCGACGACGTGGTCTTCACCAAGGCCGCCTTCGAGTCCTTCGTGTCTGGCCCCCAGACCGCTGAGACCGAAGGGAGCGAGGCCTGATGTCCGAGGCCACGATCACCAGCAAGACCTTCACGGACCCGCGCGACATCCTCGTCAAGCCGGTTGTCTCCGAGAAGAGCTACGCGCTGCTCGACGAGAACAAGTACACGTTCATCGTCGCGCCCGGATCCAACAAGACCCAGATCAAGCAGGCCGTCGAGGCGGTCTTCTCGGTCAAGGTCACCGGGGTCAACACGATCAACCGTCAGGGCAAGCGCAAGCGCACCCGCACCGGTTTCGGCAAGCGTGCCAACACCAAGCGCGCCATCGTGACCCTTGCCGAGGGCAACCGTATCGACATCTTCGGCGGCCCGACCGCCTGACGGCGGTCGAGTCGTCCGGAATCGGACGAGGACTGAGAAATGGGAATCCGCAAGTACAAGCCGACTACGCCGGGCCGCCGTGGCTCCTCCGTAGCCGACTTCGTCGAGATCACGCGGTCCACGCCGGAGAAGTCGCTGGTCCGCCCGCTGCACAGCAAGGGCGGCCGTAACAACACCGGTCGTGTGACCGTCCGTCACCAGGGCGGTGGCCACAAGCGTGCCTACCGTCTGATCGACTTCCGTCGCCACGACAAGGACGGCGTGCCGGCCAAGGTCGCTCACATCGAGTACGACCCGAACCGCACCGCGCGCATCGCGCTGCTCCACTACGCGGACGGCGAGAAGCGCTACATCATCGCCCCGAAGAACCTGTCGCAGGGTGACCGGGTCGAGAACGGCCCCGGCGCCGACATCAAGCCCGGCAACAACCTGGCCCTCCGCAACATCCCGGTCGGTACCACGATCCACGCGATCGAGCTCCGTCCCGGCGGTGGCGCCAAGTTCGCCCGTTCCGCGGGTGCCTCCGTGCAGCTGCTGGCGAAGGAGGGCACGATGGCCCACCTTCGTATGCCGTCCGGTGAGATCCGTCTGGTCGACGTCCGCTGCCGCGCCACTGTTGGCGAGGTCGGCAACGCCGAGCAGTCGAACATCAACTGGGGCAAGGCCGGCCGCAAGCGCTGGCTGGGCGTTCGCCCGACCGTTCGCGGTGTGGCGATGAACCCGGTCGACCACCCGCACGGTGGTGGTGAGGGCAAGACCTCCGGTGGTCGCCACCCGGTCTCCCCGTGGGGTCAGAAGGAGGGTCGTACTCGCTCGCCGAAGAAGGCTTCGAGCAAGTACATCGTCCGCCGCCGCAAGACGAACAAGAAGCGCTAGGAGCGGGTTTAGATGCCGCGCAGTCTCAAGAAGGGGCCCTTCGTCGACGACCACCTCGTAAAGAAGGTGGACGCCCAGAACGAAGCCGGCACCAAGAACGTCATCAAGACCTGGTCCCGTCGCTCGATGATCATCCCGGCCATGCTCGGCCACACGATCGCGGTGCACAACGGCAAGACCCACATTCCGGTGTTTGTCACCGAGTCGATGGTCGGCCACAAGCTCGGCGAGTTCTCGCCGACGCGCACCTTCCGGGGTCACGTGAAGGACGACCGGAAGTCGAAGCGCCGCTAGTAGCGGGGTGGAATGACCATGACAGACACTGGAAGGACAACCATGGAAGCCAGGGCCCAGGCGCGGTACATCCGCGTTACGCCCATGAAGGCCCGCCGTGTGGTGGACCTTATCCGTGGCATGGATGCCACGGAGGCTCAGGCGGTCCTGCGTTTCGCCCCGCAGGCCGCGAGCGTGCCGGTCGGCAAGGTGCTGGACAGCGCCATCGCCAACGCCGCGCACAACTACGACCACAGTGACGCCTCTTCGCTGTACATCAGCGAGGCGTTCGTGGATGAGGGCCCGACCCTGAAGCGGTTCCGTCCGCGTGCTCAGGGCCGCGCCTACCGGATCCGTAAGCGGACCAGCCACATCACCGTGGTCGTCAGCAGCAAGGAAGGAACCCGGTAATGGGCCAGAAGGTTAACCCGCATGGGTTCCGGCTCGGCATCACCACGGACTTCAAGTCCCGCTGGTACGCCGACAAGCTGTACAAGGACTACGTCAAGGAAGACGTCGCCATCCGTCGGATGATGACGTCCGGCATGGAGCGCGCCGGCATCTCGAAGGTCGAGATCGAGCGCACCCGTGACCGCGTGCGGGTGGACATCCACACCGCTCGTCCCGGCATCGTCATCGGCCGCCGTGGCGCCGAGGCCGACCGCATCCGCGGCGACCTCGAGAAGCTCACGGGCAAGCAGGTCCAGCTGAACATCCTCGAGGTCAAGAACCCCGAGATGGACGCTCAGCTGGTCGCCCAGGCCGTTGCCGAGCAGCTCTCCTCCCGCGTCTCCTTCCGTCGCGCCATGCGTAAGAGCATGCAGGGCACGATGAAGGCCGGCGCCAAGGGCATCAAGATCCAGTGCGGTGGCCGTCTCGGCGGCGCCGAGATGTCCCGCTCGGAGTTCTACCGCGAGGGCCGTGTGCCCCTGCACACGCTCCGCGCGAACGTCGACTACGGCTTCTTCGAGGCCAAGACCACCTTCGGTCGCATCGGCGTGAAGGTCTGGATCTACAAGGGCGACGTCAAGAACATCGCCGAGGTCCGCGCCGAGAACGCTGCGGCCCGTGCGGGTAACCGCCCGGCCCGTGGTGCAGGCGCTGGCGACCGTCCCGCCGGCCGTGGTGGCCGCGGTGGCGAGCGTGGCGGCCGCGGCCGCAAGCCGCAGCAGCAGTCCGCGCCGGCTGCCGAGGCCCCCAAGGCCGACGCTCCCGCCGCCGCTGCCGCTCCGGCTGAGAGCACCGGAACGGAGGCCTGACCGAAATGCTGATCCCCCGTAGGGTCAAGCACCGCAAGCAGCACCACCCGAAGCGCAGCGGTATGTCCAAGGGTGGTACGCAGGTTGCGTTCGGCGAGTACGGCATTCAGGCCCTCACTCCGGCGTACGTGACCAACCGCCAGATCGAGGCGGCCCGTATCGCGATGACCCGCCACATCAAGCGTGGCGGCAAGGTCTGGATCAACATCTACCCGGACCGCCCGCTGACCAAGAAGCCTGCCGAGACCCGCATGGGTTCCGGTAAGGGTTCGCCGGAGTGGTGGATCGCGAACGTCAAGCCCGGTCGGGTGATGTTCGAGCTGTCCTACCCGAACGAGAAGATCGCGCGTGAGGCCCTGACTCGTGCCGCCCACAAGCTGCCGATGAAGTGCAAGATCGTCAAGCGCGAGGCAGGTGAGCTGTGATGTCGGCCGGTACCAAGGCGTCCGAGCTGCGCGAGCTGGGCAACGAGGAGCTTCTCAACAAGCTCCGCGAGGCCAAGGAAGAGCTGTTCAACCTCCGCTTCCAGGCGGCGACGGGCCAGCTCGAGAACCACGGTCGGCTCAAGTCCGTCCGTAAGGACATCGCCCGGATCTACACCCTGATGCGTGAGCGCGAGCTGGGCATCGAGACGGTGGAGAACGCCTGATGAGCGAGAACAATGTGACTGAGCAGAAGACCGAGCGCAACGCCCGCAAGGTCCGTGAGGGCCTGGTCGTCAGCGACAAGATGGACAAGACCGTCGTCGTCGCCGTTGAGGACCGCGTCAAGCACGCGCTGTACGGCAAGGTCATCCGCCGTACCAACAAGCTCAAGGCTCACGACGAGCAGAACGCTGCCGGCGTCGGCGACCGCGTCCTCCTGATGGAGACCCGGAAGCTGTCCGCCTCGAAGCACTGGCGCGTCGTCGAGATCCTCGAGAAGGCCAAGTAATTACTCGAGGGGTTTCCCTCGGGTCAGTTCCGCCAGGCTCGGCGAGGGGTTCCGGTGACGGACCCCTCGCCGGGAACCGGCAGACAAACAGGAGATAGACGTGATCCAGCAGGAGTCGCGACTGCGTGTCGCCGACAACACTGGTGCCAAGGAGATCCTTTGCATCCGTGTTCTCGGTGGTTCCGGTCGCCGCTACGCGGGCATCGGTGACGTCATCGTCGCCACCGTCAAGGACGCGATCCCCGGTGGCAACGTGAAGAAGGGTGACGTCGTCAAGGCGGTCATCGTTCGCACCGTCAAGGAGCGCCGCCGCCAGGACGGCTCGTACATCCGCTTCGACGAGAACGCCGCTGTCATTCTGAAGAACGACGGCGACCCTCGCGGCACCCGTATCTTCGGCCCGGTGGGCCGTGAGCTGCGCGAGAAGAAGTTCATGAAGATCATCTCGCTCGCGCCGGAGGTGCTGTAAGCATGAAGATCAAGAAGGGCGACCTGGTCCAGGTCATCACCGGTAAGGACAAGGGCAAGCAGGGCAAGGTCATCGCGGCCTTCCCCCGCGAGGACCGTGTCCTGGTCGAGGGTGTCAACCGGGTCAAGAAGCACACCAAGGCCGGCCCGTCGCAGGCCGGTGGCATCGTCACGACCGAGGCGCCGGTCCACGTGAGCAACGTTCAGCTCGTCGTGGAGAAGGACGGCAAGAAGGTCGTCACGCGTGTCGGTTACCGCTTCGACGACGAGGGCAACAAGATCCGCGTTGCCAAGCGGACGGGTGAGGACATCTGATGGCTACCACCACGACTCCGCGTCTCAAGACGAAGTACCGCGAGGAGATCGCGGGCAAGCTGCGTGAGGAGTTCTCGTACGAGAACGTCATGCAGGTTCCCGGCCTCGTCAAGATCGTGGTCAACATGGGTGTGGGCGACGCCGCCCGCGACTCCAAGCTGATCGAGGGCGCCATCCGCGACCTCACCACGATCACCGGTCAGAAGCCGGCCGTCACCAAGGCCCGCAAGTCCATCGCGCAGTTCAAGCTGCGTGAGGGACAGCCGATCGGTGCCCACGTCACCCTCCGTGGCGACCGCATGTGGGAGTTCCTGGACCGCACCCTGTCGCTCGCGCTCCCGCGCATCCGCGACTTCCGTGGTCTGTCCCCCAAGCAGTTCGACGGGCGTGGCAACTACACCTTCGGTCTCACGGAGCAGGTCATGTTCCACGAGATCGACCAGGACAAGATCGACCGTGTCCGGGGTATGGACATCACCGTGGTCACCACGGCGACCAACGACGCTGAGGGCCGTGCCCTTCTCCGTCACCTCGGCTTCCCGTTCAAGGAGGCGTAAGCGAGATGGCGAAGAAGGCTCTCATCGCGAAGGCTGCCCGCAAGCCCAAGTTCGGTGTGCGTGCGTACACGCGCTGCCAGCGCTGCGGTCGTCCCCACTCCGTGTACCGCAAGTTCGGCCTGTGCCGCGTGTGCCTTCGTGAGATGGCTCACCGTGGCGAGCTGCCGGGCGTGACCAAGAGCTCCTGGTAATCCCCGTACTTCAGGGGTAACCGGAGTCTCTCGGTAAGCAGAGGGTTGCAGAGGCCCACCTCTCCATGGCTTAGGCTAGGAGGGTTGGGCGTCTGCGCCCGTACGACTTACTACGCCGTAGGTCCCCGCGCCGCACCCGTCCCGCCCCTGTGTGGGGAGAGGGATGGCGCATACAGGAAACCCCGGCGAGAGAGGCCGAAGGCCAATTCATGACCATGACTGATCCGATCGCGGACATGCTGACTCGTCTGCGTAACGCGAACTCGGCATACCACGACTCCGTGACGATGCCGCACAGCAAGATCAAGTCTCACATCGCGGAAATCCTCCAGCAGGAGGGCTTCATCACGGGCTGGAAGGTCGAGGACGCCGAAGTCGGCAAGAACCTCGTCCTGGAGCTCAAGTTCGGTCCGAACCGTGAGCGCTCCATCGCGGGCATCAAGCGGATCTCGAAGCCGGGCCTCCGGGTTTACGCGAAGTCCACCAACCTGCCGAAGGTTCTCGGTGGCCTGGGCGTGGCGATCATCTCCACGTCCCACGGTCTCCTGACCGGCCAGCAGGCAGGCAAGAAGGGCGTAGGTGGGGAAGTCCTCGCCTACGTCTGGTAGTCGGGAACGGAGGAATAGCTAATGTCGCGTATTGGCAAGCTGCCTATCCAGGTTCCCGCCGGTGTGGACGTCACCATCGATGGCCGCACGGTCACGGTCAAGGGTTCCAAGGGCACCCTGAGCCACACCGTCGCCGCGCCGATCGAGATCGTTAAGGGTGAGGACGGCGTTCTCAACGTCACCCGCCCGAACGACGAGCGTCAGAACAAGGCCCTCCACGGCCTGTCCCGCACGCTGGTGGCCAACATGATCACCGGTGTGACCCAGGGATACATCAAGGCGCTCGAGATCAGCGGTGTCGGTTACCGCGTCGCCGCGAAGGGCTCCGGTCTGGAGTTCCAGCTCGGCTACAGCCACCCGATCATGGTCGAGGCGCCCGAGGGCATCTCGTTCAAGGTCGAGTCGCCGACCAAGTTCTCGGTCGAGGGCATCGACAAGCAGAAGGTCGGCGAGGTCGCCGCCAACATCCGCAAGCTTCGCAAGCCCGACCCCTACAAGGCCAAGGGCGTGAAGTATGCGGGTGAGGTCATCCGCCGCAAGGTCGGAAAGGCTGGTAAGTAAGCCATGGCATACGGTGTGAAGATCGCCAAGGGCGACGCCTACAAGGGCGCCGCCAAGAAGCGCCGCCACATCCGCATCCGCAAGAACGTGTCGGGTACGGCGGAGCGTCCGCGCCTCGTCGTGACGCGTTCCAACCGCGGTATCACCGCTCAGGTCATCGACGACCTCAAGGGTCACACCCTTGCGTCGGCGTCGACCCTGGACGCGTCGATCCGTGGCGGCGAGGGTGACAAGTCCGCGCAGGCCAAGCAGGTCGGTTCCCTGGTCGCCGAGCGCGCCAAGGCCGCCGGTGTCGAGGCTGTCGTGTTCGACCGTGGTGGCAACAGGTACGCCGGGCGCATTGCCGCTCTGGCTGACGCCGCCCGCGAAGCCGGGCTGAAGTTCTAAGCCCCGGTTCCGGGACTAACGGACGTAACAGAGAGAGGTAATCCAATGGCTGGACCCCAGCGCCGCGGAAGCGGTGCCGGTGGCGGCGAGCGGCGGGACCGGAAGGGCCGCGACGGTGGCGCTGCCGCCGAGAAGACCGCGTACGTTGAGCGCGTTGTCGCGATCAACCGCGTCGCCAAGGTTGTCAAGGGTGGTCGCCGCTTCAGCTTCACCGCGCTGGTCGTGGTGGGCGACGGTGACGGCACCGTAGGTGTCGGTTACGGCAAGGCCAAGGAAGTTCCCGCGGCCATCGCCAAGGGTGTCGAGGAAGCCAAGAAGAACTTCTTCAAGGTTCCGCGCATCCAGGGCACCATCCCTCACCCGATCCAGGGCGAGAAGGCCGCGGGCGTCGTCCTGCTCAAGCCGGCTTCCCCCGGTACCGGTGTTATCGCCGGTGGCCCGGTGCGTGCCGTGCTCGAGTGCGCCGGCGTTCACGACATCCTGTCGAAGTCGCTCGGCTCCGACAACGCGATCAACATCGTGCACGCGACCGTGGCGGCCCTCAAGGGCCTGCAGCGTCCCGAGGAGATCGCGGCTCGCCGTGGTCTGCCCCTCGAGGACGTCGCTCCCGCGGCTCTTCTCCGTGCGCGTGCTGGGGCGGGTGCGTAATGGCTCGCCTCAAGGTCACGCAGACGAAGTCGTACATCGGCAGCAAGCAGAACCACCGCGACACCCTGCGTTCGCTCGGGCTCAAGCGCCTCGGCGACGTGGTTGTCAAGGAGGACCGCCCCGAGTTCCGCGGCATGGTGCACACCGTCCGCCACCTCGTGACGGTTGAGGAGGTTGACTGACATGGCGGAGAACAACCCGCTGAAGGCCCACAACCTCCGGCCTGCCCCGGGCGCCAAGACCGCCAAGACCCGTGTGGGTCGTGGTGAGGCGTCCAAGGGTAAGACCGCTGGTCGTGGTACCAAGGGCACGAAGGCCCGTTACCAGGTTCCGCAGCGCTTCGAGGGTGGGCAGATGCCCCTCCACATGCGCCTGCCGAAGCTGAAGGGCTTCAAGAACCCCTTCCGCACCGAGTACCAGGTCGTGAACCTGGACAAGCTCGGCGCTCTCTACCCCGAGGGTGGAGAGGTCACGGTGGCCGACCTGGTCGCCAAGGGCGCGGTGCGCAAGAACAGCCTCGTCAAGGTGCTCGGCACCGGTGAGGTCTCCGTGGCGCTGCAGGTGACGGTCGACGCCGTCTCCGGCTCCGCCAAGGAGAAGATCGCCGCCGCCGGCGGCACCGTCACCGAGCTCGTCTGAGACGACTCGATGGCCTGAACATCCGACCGGGGATGCCTCCCAAAAGGGGCATCCCCGGTTGGTCGTTCCTAGGGGGGCATGGTCGCCGGTAAGGTGGCGTGCACTGTCTAGGCTCCGTGCGGTATGCCCGCACGGTTTTCGTGACCGTTACCTATTCGTCGAACCTCAAGACCGTCACCTCATGCGCATGGCGCGGGGGTCGCAGGAGGCACCGTGCTCACCGCGTTCGCCCGGGCGTTCAAGACGCCCGACCTGCGCAAGAAGCTGCTCTTCACGCTCGGCATCATCGTGCTGTACCGGCTCGGGGCGCACATCCCCGTACCCGGCGTCAGCTACGAGGCCGTCCAGCAGTGTGTCGATCAGGCCAGCCAGGGCAACAACTCTCTGTTCGGCCTGGTGAACATGTTCAGTGGCGGGGCGCTGCTGCAGATCACCATCTTCGCGCTCGGCATCATGCCGTACATCACGGCGAGCATCATCCTGCAGCTGCTGACCGTCGTGATCCCGCGCCTGGAGGCCCTCAAGAAGGAGGGGCAGTCCGGCACCGCCAAGATCACGCAGTACACGCGCTATCTGACGATCGCTCTCGCCATCCTCCAGGGCACCGGTCTCGTGGCGACCGCCCGCACCGGCGCTCTCTTCAGCGGCTGCACGGTGGCCAACCAGGTCGTCCCCGACCAGTCCATCTTCGTGACCGTCACCATGGTCATCACGATGACCGCGGGCACCGCCGTCGTCATGTGGCTCGGTGAGCTCGTCACCGACCGCGGCATCGGCAACGGCATGTCGATCCTGATGTTCATCTCGATCGCCGCCGGCTTCCCGGGCGCGCTGTGGGCCATCAAGGAGAGCGGCAAGCTCGCCAAGGGCTGGATCGAGTTCGGCACCGTCATCCTGATCGGCTTCGTGATGGTGGCGCTCGTCGTCTTCGTCGAGCAGGCCCAGCGCAGGATCCCGGTGCAGTACGCGAAGCGGATGATCGGCCGCAGGTCGTACGGCGGAACGTCCACATACATCCCGCTCAAGGTGAACCAGGCGGGTGTGATTCCCGTCATCTTCGCCTCGTCGCTGCTCTACATCCCGGCCTTGATCGCCCAGTTCTCCAGCTCCACCGCCGGGTGGAAGACCTGGATCGAAGCCCACTTCGTCAAGGGTGACCACCCCTACTACATCGCTACGTACTTCCTCCTGATCGTGTTCTTCGCCTTCTTCTACGTGGCGATCTCGTTCAACCCCGAGGAAGTCGCGGACAACATGAAGAAGTATGGTGGCTTCATCCCGGGTATCCGGGCTGGTCGACCTACTGCCGAGTATCTGAGCTACGTGCTCAACCGGATCACTTGGCCGGGCTCGCTGTATCTGGGTCTGATCGCTCTTGTGCCGACAATGGCGTTGGCAGGCTTCGGTGGCGCCAATGCCAACTTCCCCTTCGGTGGGACGAGCATCCTCATCATCGTGGGTGTGGGGCTGGAGACCGTGAAGCAGATCGAGAGCCAGCTCCAGCAGCGCAATTACGAAGGGTTCCTCCGCTGATGCGAATCGTCCTCGTCGGACCGCCCGGGGCCGGCAAGGGTACGCAGGCCGCGTTCCTTGCCAAGAACCTGGACATCCCGCACATCTCCACGGGTGACCTGTTCCGCGCCAACATCAGTCAGGGCACGGAGCTGGGCGTGAAGGCCAAGGCGTTCATGGACGCCGGCGACCTCGTGCCCGACGAGGTGACCATCGGGATGGCCAAGGACCGCATGGAGCAGTCGGACGCCGCGAACGGCTTCCTGCTCGACGGCTTCCCGCGCAACGTGGCTCAGGCCGAGGCGCTGGACGTGGTTCTGAAGGCCGAGGACATGCAGCTCGACGCGGTCCTGGACCTGGAGGTCCCCGAGGACGAGGTCGTGAAGCGGATCGCGGGGCGCCGCATCTGCCGCAACGACAGCGCGCACGTCTTCCACGTCGTGTACACCCCGCCGAAGGCCGAGGGCGTGTGCGACGTGTGCGGCGGCGAGCTCTACCAGCGTGACGACGACTCCGAGGCGACGGTCCGCCGGCGCCTGGAGGTCTACCACACCCAGACCGAGCCGATCATCGACTACTACCGGGCGCAGAACCTGGTCGTGACGATCTCGGCGCTCGGCAAGGTGGACGAGGTCACGGGCCGCGCGATGGCGGCCCTGAAGAAGAACTGACCTCGGTCGACCCCGGTTCGTGCGATACGGCCGCGGTGCCCCTCAGGGGCGCCGCGGCCGTATCGTTGTTCTGTCGTCCCGTAACCGATGGAAAGGCCCCCGCCACGATGGTGCAGATCAAGACCCCCGAGCAGATCGCGAAGATGCGCGAGGCGGGGCTGGTCGTCGCCGCCATCCATGCGGCGACCCGTGAGGCGGCCGTGCCGGGCGCCACGACGAAGGACCTGGACGAGGTCGCCCGCAAGGTGATCGCGGACCACGGGGCCAAGTCGAACTTCCTCGGGTACGGCGGCTTCCCCGCGACGATCTGCACCTCGGTGAACGAGGTCGTCGTCCACGGCATCCCCGACGAGAAGACCGTCCTGAAGGACGGGGACATCATCTCGATCGACTGCGGCGCCATCATCGACGGCTGGCACGGGGACGCGGCGTACACGGCCTTCGTGGGCTCGGGGCACGCCCCGGAGCTGATCGAGCTCTCCCGGGTCACCGAGGAGTCGATGTGGGCCGGCATCGCCGCCATGCGCAACGGCAACCGGCTGGTGGACATCTCGCGCGCGATCGAGACGTACATCCGCCGCCAGCCGAAGCCGGGCGGCGGCAAGTACGGCATCGTCGAGGACTACGGCGGCCACGGCATCGGCACCGAGATGCACATGGACCCGCACCTGCTGAACTACGTCTCCCGCAAGCGGGGCAAGGGCCCGAAGCTGGTCCCCGGCTTCTGCCTGGCGATCGAGCCGATGGTCTCCCTGGGCACGCCCCGGACGGAGGTCCTGGCCGACGACTGGACGGTCATCACGACGGACGGCACATGGTCCTCCCACTGGGAGCACTCGGTCGCCCTCACGGAGGCCGGCCCGCTCGTCCTGACGGCCCCCGACGGCGGCAAGGCGAAGCTGGCCGAGCTGGGCGTGACGGCGGCGCCGGACCCCCTGGCGTAGCCGCCCCGACGCCGGGGGGACGGACTGCGGCGTGGCTCCTTGCGTAAGGATCTTGCCGGGTGGGCAAACTTCCCGGATTCGTCTTTTCCAGGTGCCTGACGTAGACTGATGCGTCGGCTCTCGTGTACCCGTGTGTCCTCACCCGGATCGAGAGTCGATCAAGGTAGCCGATTCGAAAGGCGAAGCGTGGCCAAGAAGCAAGGTGCCATCGAAATCGAGGGCACCGTGATCGAGTCCCTCCCGAACGCCATGTTCAAGGTGGAGCTCCAGAACGGTCACAAAGTCCTCGCGCACATCTCCGGCAAGATGCGGATGCACTACATCCGAATCCTTCCGGACGACCGGGTCGTCGTGGAGCTCTCTCCGTACGACCTGACGCGTGGCCGGATCGTCTACCGGTACAAGTAGATCTTGCCCGCATCCCGCATCTTCCGGTGCGCGGGTGGTGGCACTGACCCGGAGAACCTCACATCCCATGAAGGTCAAGCCGAGCGTCAAGAAGATCTGCGACAAGTGCAAGGTGATCCGCCGTCACGGCCGGGTCATGGTCATCTGCGACAACCTGCGCCACAAGCAGCGCCAGGGCTGACGCACGCCGACCGACCTGCACCTCCGCAGTTCTTCGCGCGACGCAAGCAACGTACATACGCAAGGCCCGCCCAGCCCGTAAGGGTCGGCGGCACCTCCGGCGGGGGCCGGGGACCCGGACGTACCACCTCTCGAATCCGAGGGGTCGGCGGTCGGGAGCGGCTTTGCGGAAGACCCCCGAACACACAGGAGCCATTGCATGGCACGCGTTTCCGGTGTTGACATCCCGCGCGAAAAGCGTGTGGAGATCGCACTCACCTACGTCTTCGGTATCGGGCGCACCCGGTCCAAGGAGATCCTCGCCTCCACCGGCGTGAACCCGAACACCCGCGTTCGTGACCTGGCCGAAGAGGACCTGGTCAAGATCCGCGAGTACGTGGACGCCAACCTCCAGACCGAGGGTGACCTCCGCCGCGAGATCCAGGCCGACATCCGCCGCAAGGTCGAGATCGGCTGCTACCAGGGTCTGCGTCACCGTCGTGGCCTTCCGGTCCACGGCCAGCGCACCAGCACGAACGCCCGTACCCGCAAGGGCCCGCGTCGCGCCATCGCCGGTAAGAAGAAGCCGGGCAAGAAGTAGTCCTCAGCGGACGCTTGACCACACGGTCTTCGCTGTAGGACCGACCACCTCCCGTAGGAGATATAGATGCCCCCCAAGGGTCGTCAGGGCGCTGCCAAGAAGGTGCGCCGCAAGGAAAAGAAGAACGTCGCTCACGGCCACGCGCACATCAAGAGCACGTTCAACAACACGATCGTCTCGATCACGGACCCGTCCGGCAACGTGATCTCCTGGGCCTCCGCCGGCCACGTCGGCTTCAAGGGCTCGCGCAAGTCCACCCCCTTCGCCGCGCAGATGGCCGCCGAGTCGGCCGCTCGCCGCGCGCAGGAGCACGGCATGCGCAAGGTCGACGTCTTCGTCAAGGGTCCGGGCTCCGGCCGCGAGACCGCGATCCGCTCCCTCCAGGCCACGGGCCTCGAGGTCGGTTCGATCCAGGACGTCACCCCCACGCCGCACAACGGCTGCCGTCCGCCGAAGCGTCGTCGCGTCTGACGCACGACCGGCGACGGTCTGGGTGTCCGGGCGGTACGACCCTTTCGGGGGCCGTGCCGCCCGTACCCTTGCAGTACGAGCAGTACCTGTCGGGCGTCAAATAGTGGGCGTCCACGACTGAAGGAACACACACCATGCTGATCGCTCAGCGTCCTTCGCTGACCGAAGAGGTCGTCGACGAATTCCGCTCGCGGTTCGTCATCGAGCCCCTGGAGCCGGGCTTCGGCTACACGCTCGGCAACAGCCTCCGTCGTACGCTCCTCTCCTCGATCCCGGGTGCGGCCGTCACGTCCATCCGCATCGACGGTGTCCTGCACGAGTTCACCACCGTGCCGGGCGTCAAGGAGGACGTCACCGACCTCATCCTGAACATCAAGCAGCTGGTCGTCTCCTCGGAGCACGACGAGCCGGTCGTGATGTACCTGCGCAAGCAGGGTCCCGGCCTGGTCACGGCTGCCGACATCGCCCCGCCGGCCGGTGTCGAGGTGCACAACCCCGACCTGGTGCTCGCCACGCTGAACGGCAAGGGCAAGCTGGAGATGGAGCTGACCGTCGAGCGCGGTCGCGGCTACGTCTCCGCCGTGCAGAACAAGCAGCTGGGCCAGGAGATCGGCCGTATCCCGGTCGACTCCATCTACTCCCCGGTGCTCAAGGTCACGTACAAGGTCGAGGCGACCCGTGTCGAGCAGCGCACCGACTTCGACAAGCTGATCGTCGACGTCGAGACCAAGCAGGCCATGCGGCCGCGTGACGCCATGGCGTCCGCCGGCAAGACCCTGGTCGAGCTGTTCGGTCTGGCGCGCGAGCTCAACATCGACGCCGAGGGCATCGACATGGGCCCGTCCCCGACGGACGCCGCCCTCGCCGCCGACCTGGCGCTGCCGATCGAGGAGCTCGAGCTCACCGTTCGTTCGTACAACTGCCTCAAGCGTGAGGGCATCCACTCCGTGGGTGAACTCGTGGCGCGCTCCGAGGCCGACCTGCTCGACATCCGCAACTTCGGTGCGAAGTCGATCGACGAGGTCAAGGCGAAGCTGGCCGGCATGGGCCTGGCCCTCAAGGACAGCCCGCCCGGATTCGACCCGACCGCCGCCGCCGACGCCTTCGGCGCCGACGACGACGCGGACGCGGGCTTCGTCGAGACCGAGCAGTACTAAGAGCTCGGGCCGTTCCGGTCCGTACCTCGGGTGCGGGTGCGCTGCGGCTTGTCGCGCCCACGCGACGGAGTCGCACATCGACACCGCCCCGCGCCCCCTCCGGGCGCCCCCCTACGGGGGTAGCCCGGATCTCCGTCGGGCAGACGCCCGCGCGGACACTGACACCGGTACCTCATACGGCCGGTGCAGATCACAAGGAGAATCACCATGCCGCGTCCCACCAAGGGTGCCCGCCTCGGCGGCAGCGCCGCTCACGAGCGTCTGCTGCTCGCCAACCTGGCGAAGTCGCTCTTCGAGCACGGCCGCATCACGACGACCGAGGCCAAGGCCCGCCGCCTTCGTCCGGTCGCCGAGCGCCTGATCACCAAGGCGAAGAAGGGCGACATCCACAACCGTCGCCTGGTGCTGCAGACGATCACCGACAAGGGCATCGTCCACACCCTCTTCACCGAGATCGCGCCGCGCTACTCCGAGCGCCCGGGTGGCTACACCCGTATCACCAAGATCGGCAACCGTCGTGGCGACAACGCCCCGATGGCCGTGATCGAGCTGGTCGAGGGTGAGATCGCCAAGAAGGCGACCGTCGCCGAGGCCGAGGCCGCCACCAAGCGTGCGGTCAAGGAGTCGGACGAGGCCAAGGTCGAGGAGACCAAGGCCGAGGACGCCGCCGAGGCTCCGGCCGAGGAGGCGAAGGACGCGTAAGCGTTCTTCCGTTTTTCTCGTGGGCGGGCCCGTACCCCTGGGGTACGGGCCCGCTCCCGTACGCAGAGGGTTCGAGAGGAAGCAGCGCGTGAGCGACGACGTGCAGGCCGGGTTCGTACGCATCCGGCTCGACCTGTCCTATGACGGCAAGGACTTCTCCGGGTGGGCCAAGCAGGCCCAGGGGCAGCGGACGGTCCAGGGTGACATCGAGGACGCCCTGAAGACCGTGACCCGCTCCAAGGAGACGTACGAGCTGACCGTCGCCGGCCGCACCGACGCCGGTGTGCACGCGCGGGGGCAGGTCGCCCACGTGGATCTCCCCGTCGAGCTGTGGGCCGAGCACCGGGACAAGCTGCTGCGGCGGCTCGCGGGACGCCTCTCCCACGACGTCCGGATCTGGCGGCTCACCGAGGCCCCGGCCGGGTTCAACGCCCGCTTCTCCGCGATCTGGCGCCGCTACGCCTACCGGGTGACCGACAACCCCGGCGGGGTCGACCCGCTCCTGCGCGGCCATGTCCTCTGGCACGACTGGACCCTCGACATGGACGCCATGAACGCCGCCGCCGAGCGTCTGGTGGGGGAGCACGACTTCGCCGCCTACTGCAAGAGGCGCGAGGGTGCCACCACCATCCGCACGCTCCAGGAGCTGCGCTGGGAGCGGCGGCCCGGCGGTGTGCTGGAGGCGACGGTGAAGGCGGACGCCTTCTGCCACAACATGGTCCGTTCGCTGGTGGGCGCGCTGCTGTTCGTGGGTGACGGGCACCGGCCGGTGGACTGGCCGGCGAAGGTGCTCGCGGCGGGCGTGCGGGACTCGGCCGTTCACGTCGTGCGGCCGCACGGGCTGACCCTCGAAGAGGTCGGCTACCCGGCGGACGACCTGCTGGCCGCCCGCAACGTGGAGGCCCGCAACAGGCGGACACTGCCCGGAAGTGGCTGCTGCTGACTTATCATTTATTCCGGCATTTCGGGTTAAAAGGCAAACGCGCGCAGCCGCGTCGCCAGGGCGCCCGTCCCCTCCCGCCATAGATTTCCGGCACGCCACCTCGTTCGGTGCGAGGAGGGCGGTCGGGAGTTCAGATGAGTGCAACCGAGGCCGCCCGTGCGACCGGGCTCGCCACAGGACGACAACGGCCAGAACCGCGGCCGGCGAGGGACGATCCGGGATCGGCTCCGTCCGGCCTGCTGCCGGCACCCCCTACCGACGAGGAGCGGGACGGCTACGCCCGGCGCCACCTCTGGGTGCTGACGGCCAGTTCGCTGGTCAGCGTCGGCTGCCTGGCGGTCAGCCAGTTCCGGCTGGCGTCCTCCACGCCCCTGCTGTGGATGTTCGCCCCCCTGCTCGCCTTCACGGTCGTCTACTACCTCGTCTCCCTGCGGGTGAACGCCTTCAGCCGGGACTTCGACCTCGCCCGGCACCGCCGGCTGGTGCGCTCCTGGCGGCCCGCGGCCCACCCCTCGGTCGATGTCTTCCTGCCGGTGTGCGGCGAGCCCATCGAGGTGCTGCACAACACCTGGACCCATGTACGGGCACTGGCCGACCGGTACCCCGGCGTCTGCGTGCCGTACGTCCTTGACGACTCGGCCGCCCCCGAACTGCGCGCGATGGCCGGTGACTTCGGCTTCCGCTACGGCAGCCGACCCGAGCGCGGCTGGTTCAAGAAGGCGGGCAATCTGCACTTCGGCTTCGGCCGGTCGGACGGCACCTACATCCTCGTCCTCGACGCCGACTTCGCCCCGCGCGCCGACCTGCTCGACGAGCTGCTCCCGTACCTGGAGGCGGACGGGCGGACCGCGATCGTCCAGTCACCGCAGTACTTCCGGGTCCTCGACGCGCAGAACTGGATCGAGCGCGGAGCCGGGGCCGTACAGGAACTGTTCTACCGCGCCGTCCAGGTCTCCCGGCAGGGCCGGGACGGCGCCATCTGCGTCGGAAGCTGCGCCGTCTACCGGCGGGCGGCCCTGGCGGAGAACGGCGGGACCACGCTGATCGAGCACTCCGAGGACGTCCACACCGGCTTCGACCTGCGCTGCCTCGGCTGGGACCTGCGCTACGTGCCCGTCGCCCTGTCGGCGGGGGTGTGCCCGGACACCGCCGGCGCCTTCTTCAACCAGCAGTACCGCTGGTGCGCCGGCTCCATGAGCCTGCTGGGCAGCATGAAGTTCTGGCAGGCGAAGCTCACCCTCGGCAGCCGCCTGTGCTATCTGTCCGGGTTCTTCTACTACCTCCACACGGCGCTCTTCACCTTCGCCGCCCCCCTCGTCCCGATCGTGCTGCTGCTGGCCTTCCCGGACAAACCCCGGGTGGAGTTCCTCTGGCTGGTGCTGCCCAGCATCGTCTACACCACGGTCGTCTTCCCCCTGTGGCACCGCGTCCCCTACCGCCTGGAGGCCTGGGCCGTCCGCATGATGTACGGCTGGGCGCACGTCTTCGCGATCTGGGACTGCCTGGGCGGGCGGCGCAGGGGCTGGCAGGCCACCGGATCCAGCCAGGCCAGGGGGGACGGGACCGGACGGTTCCGGGCCGGACTGTGGGTCTGGGGCGGTGGCACCGCCGTGGTCTGGGTGACGGCCGCGATCTGGCGGACGCTCACGCTCGACGCCTACGACTTCGCCCTGCTGCTCTCCTCCGGACTCTTCTACGCACTGATCGTCGGCCGGGCTCTCGTACACCCCCGGACGGAAGGGGACGACTGATGGGCCCGCGTCTCACCGCAGCGGCGGCGCTGCTCCTCGCTGCGCTGCTGGCCCTGACCGGATGCGCGCCGGATCCGCGTACGGCCGCGCCGGCCCCGCACCCCGAGGCGCCCAAGCCGGCGCTCGAACTCCCCTACGACGTGCGGCCCTTGCTGCACCCGGCGAAGAAGTACTTCGGTACGTCGGTGGCGGGCGCGCCGAACTCCATGAAGCCGGTCGACGACTACGCCGGCAGGGTCGGCAAGCGCCCCAACCTCATCGGCTACTACGCGGCCTGGGGCGACGGGTTCGACATCAGCGGTGTGCGCAACGCCTGGCAGTCGGGGGCGCTGACCGTCGTGTCCTGGGAGCCCTTCGGCACCTCCCTGAAGGAGATCGCCTCCGGCGCCTCGGACCCCTACATCAAGAAGTACGCGACGGCGGTACGGAAGCTGAACCTGCCCGTCGTCATCACCTTCGCCGACGAGATGAACGGCTTCTGGGACCGGTGGGGAACGGAACACACCACGCCCGAGGTCTACGTCGACGCCTGGCGCCACATCCACGACGTCTTCACGGAGGTCGGCGCGGCCAACGTGATCTGGGCCTGGTCGCCGAACGTCGTCAACCCCGTGAAGGACGTGCCGCTGGAGCCGTACTACCCGGGAGACGCGTTCGTCGACTGGGTGGGCATGGTCGGCTACTTCACCTACGACGACCCGCCGGACACCTTCGCCGAACTCTTCGGGCCGACCATCGAACAGGTCCGCGGGTTCAGCTCCAAGCCCCTGCTCATCCTGGAGACGGCCGCCGAGCCCGGCGGACGCAGAAGCGCCGACATGCGGCAGCTGTTCGAAGGGGTGAGCGCCAACCGCGACATCCTCGGCTTCGTCTGGTTCGACCACAAGGCGCCCCGCGCCGACTGGCGGCTGGCCCGAGGCCCGGACGGGCTCGACGAGTTCAGGCGCCTGGCCGCCGACGACCTCTACGGCTTCGACGTCCGGAGGGCCTCATGACCTCCACCGAGCCACGGGCCGGGGTGCTCCCCCCGGCCTCCCGGCCCCCGGGCGAACCGGCGTACAGCGTCCCGAGCCCCCCGGAAGCGGCCTGGAGCGCGGCGGGCGGTCCGCGGCGCACGTGGATCGCGCGGGCGGTCCTCCTCACGGTCCTGGCCCTGCAGGCGGCCCTGTCGCTGCGCCTGGAGAACACCGCCCACCAGGACGAGGCCGTGTACCTGAGCGCCGGACACGCGCAGATCGCGCACTTGCTGCACGGGACCGAGCTGCCGACGGACTACGGGAGTTACTTCTCCGGGTCCCCGGTCCTCCATCCCGTCCTCGCCGCCCTGGTCGACGAGTGGTTCGGACTCACCGGCGCCCGCCTGCTCAGCCTGCTGTTCATGCTCGGCGCCACGACGCTGCTGTACGCGCTCACCCGCCGGCTGTTCAACGAGCGGGCGGCGCTCGCGGCGGCGGCCCTGTACGCGGTGACCCAGTCGACCATCGTGCTCGGCAACTTCGCCACGTACGACGCTCCGACGGTCTTCCTGCTCGCGCTGGCGGCCTGGATCGCCGTCCGGACCGCCCGGGCGCACCCGGCCATGGTGCTGCTCGCGGCGCCGGTCGCCGCGCTCGCGGTGGGTACGAAATACGCCTCCGCGCTGTACCTGCCGACCTTGGTCCTGCTCGCCGCGCTGGTCTCGTGGCCGCACCGGGGCAGGGCGGCGGGTCTGGTCCGGGCGGCCCTGTTCGCACTGGGCACCGGAGTCCCCCTCGTGGCGGGCCTCCGGTGGACCGGTGTGCTCGACGGAGT
This sequence comes from Streptomyces sp. NPDC036822, assembly GCF_055609145.1. Taxonomy (NCBI): domain Bacteria; kingdom Bacillati; phylum Actinomycetota; class Actinomycetes; order Kitasatosporales; family Streptomycetaceae; genus Streptomyces; species Streptomyces sp. NPDC036822. The sequence continues at coordinate 74,877 of NZ_JBVJPY010000006.1, read as the reverse complement.
CCGCGCCACCACCACGGCACGCGCGCACGGCACCGACACGGTCCTCGACCTCCTCGCGAAGTCGGCGGGCTGGAGCGGTCTGCTGTTTCTGACGGCTTGCTTCGGCGCGGTGGCGTACGCCCGCCGCGGGCGGATGAACGAGTCACCGCGAGCCCGGGCGTCCGGCGTCCCCGGCCGGGCCTGGCGGGTGTCGTTGGGGCTGCTGCTGTGCGGGACGGCGCTGCTCGCCCCGGCGTACCAGATCCACCTCGCGACGCACGTCGCGCTGTACAAGCATCTGGGGTTCGGCCTCCTCTTCGCCGCGCCGATGGCCGGGGTCGGCCTGACGAGGCTCGTCGGCGCCCACGTCCGTCATCCGCAGCTCGCCTGTGGCCTCTGGGTGCTCACGCTCTGCCTGGGCGCGGCCCAGTCGGCCGAACGCTTCGTCTCCTGGCCCGAGTCGGACCGGCTCACCGCGTCGCTGCGGCAGTACGTGACCCCGGGCGCCGGACGCTATCTCGCCCCCCAGCCCGACGTCGCCGCCTACTACCTGCGGGACATCACCGACCGGACGCACTGGACCTCCCTTCACGGCATCGGCTACCGGGACGGCGGGGGCGCCCTGCCCGGTCACCGCGAGGCCTTCGACGTCGGACGGTTCGACCTCGTCGTGCAGGACGGGCGCTCGCCCGGGGACGCGGCCGTCGCCGAGGCGCTGAAGGACAGCGGCCGCTACCGGCTGCTCGGCGTCGTGCCGTACCGGCTCGGCGGTGGACCGGGCGACTACCGGATCTGGGTGAAGCGATGAACCCACCGTTCGAGCGAACCGACCGGCGCCGCGCGCTCGCGGGCTTCCTGGCGCCCACCGCCCTCGCACTGGCGCTCATCGTGCCGGGCCTCGGCCGCCGTCAGCTGTGGTTCGACGAGTACGCCACCTGGTGGGCGACCACCCTGTCGTACCGGGACTTCACCCGGCTCACCGGCAACATCGACATCGTCTTCGTGCCGTTCTACACCGCCATGCGGGCCTGGACCTGGCTCACGGGCACCTCGGAGGCCGCCCTGCGCCTCCCCGAGGCGCTCGCCATGGGGGCCTCGGCCGGACTGGTGGCCCTCATCGGCCGCCGGCTCCTGACCACCCGCACCGGAGTCGTGGCCGGGCTGCTCTTCGCCCTGGTCCCGACCGTCACCCGGTACGGGCAGGAAGCCCGCCCCTACGCCTTCGCGATGCTCTTCGCGCTGACGGCCACGCTGCTGCTGCTCCGCGCCCTCGACCGGCCGTCGCTGCGGACCTGGGCGGGGTACACGGCGGCGGTCGCGCTGACCGGCTTCAGCCACATGGTCGCGCTCGGCGTCCTCGCGGCCCACGCCCTGGCCGTCATGCACGCCCGCAGGGGCGGTGACCCCGTAGCGCCGTGGGCGTTCGGCTGCGCGGCGCTCGTCGGCACGTCCGCCGTCCTTCCCATGGTGTACCGAGGCTCGGCGCAGAGCGGCCAGATCGGCTGGAACGACGTGACCGACCGGGACCTGCGGATGTTCGGGGTGGACCTGTTCGGGTCCGGGGTCGCCTTCGGCGTGGTCCTGACGCTCGCGCTCTTGGGGCTGTGGGCCGTGCGCCGCCCCGGACCACGCCCGGGGACCGGCCTCTTCCTCCTGCTCTGGGCAGTGCTGCCGGCGGTGGCGACCGCCCTGACCGGTGGATGGCTGCACCTCTTCCTGCCCCGGTACCTTCTGTTCACCGTGCCCGCCTGGACGCTGCTGGCGGCGGCCGGCGCCGTCCGGTGTCACGACGTGCTCACCGGAGAGGGCCGCAAAGGCCTCTGGTGGTGGGCGCGGGGAGCGCTCATGGGTGCCGCGGCCTCGGCCCTCCTGGCGGTCCCTCTCGTGCCCGCGCTGGTGCAGGCTCGGCAGGACCCGGCGTTCGAGCCCGACTATGAGGGCGCGGCCCGGGTCGTGAAGGCCGGCCAGCGACCCGGCGACGCCATCGTCTTCCACCGCAGCCTCGGCTCGCGCCTCGCCCTGGCGTACCAGCTACGCGACGGCTCCCGTCCGAGGGACGTGCTGCTGAAGCAGCCACCGCAGGAGACGGGCTTGTTCTACGGGTACGAGTACGAGCCGCCCGCCGCGCACCTGGCCGACACCGCCCGGGTGTGGTTCGTCTCGCCAGGGAACGGCGATCCGTACGCGTACATGCCCCGGGACAAGGAGAAGGCGCTGAAGCAGGGCTTCACCGTGGTCCGCACCGAGCGGCTGAACCTCATGACCGTCCAGCTCCTGGAGCGCCGCCCTCACTCCCCGGGCGCGCCCGCCGCCGCCGCGGCCTGGGTGCGGCCGCGGGCGTAGATCTGGTTGAAGGCGAAGGTGCCCAGATCGTCGCTGGCCTGGAAGACGGCCTTGTCCGCCGAGGTGACCTTCTTGCCGTTGGTGAAGCCGGCCTGGGTGAAGTAGGCGTACCGGCCGATCGCGTTCGCGCGGCGCAGGCAGACCGTGGCGCGGCAGAAGTCGGCCACCCCCGCGCCCGTCAGTGGGGCGATGCCGCCCTTGGCCTGGCTCTTCGCCTTCAGGGCCTCGGCCTCGGTGGAGAAGAGGGCCACGCCGACCGTGATGGCCACCCCGTCCTTCACGTACGTGGCGCGCAGCAGCCGGTCGCAGCCGTTCTTCTGCAGGACGGAGCCGAGCGCGCCCTGGGTGACGCTCGCGCAGTTGTTCGTGGCCGAGGTCGCGCCCTTCGTGTAGGCGCGGTCGTTCATCGTGAACTTCTTACCCGGGAAGAGGCCCTCGGCGCTGAGCGGTGCCTTGTCCTTCTTCTCGTCGGAGATGTAGTCCATGGGGTCCGGCGGGGGCGGCGGGGCCACGGAGGAGAACGTCGGCTCCGGCGTGGGGGAGTCGCTGGGGCCCACAGAGCCGGTGGGGGTGGTGCCGCCGTTCTTGGCGGGGTCGCCGTCGCCGCCGCTGACGATCGCGGTGGCGACGATGGCGCCGACCGCGAGCGTGGCGAGCGCGCCGCCGCCGATCGTCAGCCAGCGCTTGCGCCGGCTACGGGCCGCCGACGCGTCGGCGAGGGCGCCCCAGTCCGGGGTCCCCGGCGCCTGCGCCCCCGGAAACGGGTTCGGCTGCTGTCCGTACGGCTGCTGCTGCGGCTCCTGCGGCCACTGCGGTCCCCCAAAGCTCATGCCGCGCATCCTAAACCGGTTGGGAGACACCGGTGCGGGCGGCGACAATGCCCCTCATGGGACATGTCGAGGCCGCGCATCTGGAGTACTACCTTCCGGACGGGAGGGTGCTGCTCGCCGACGCCTCCTTCCGGGTGGGCGAGGGCGCCGTGGTCGCCCTCGTCGGCGCCAACGGCGCCGGGAAGACCACCCTGCTCCGCATGATCGCCGGTGAGCTGCAGCCGCACGGCGGCACCGTCACCGTCAGCGGCGGGCTCGGCGTCATGCCACAGTTCGTCGGCTCGGTGCGCGACGAGCGCACCGTCCGCGACCTGCTGGTCTCCGTCGCCCAGCCGCGGATCCGCGAGGCGGCGAAGGCGGTCGACGAGGCCGAGCACCTGATCATGACGGTCGACGACGAGGCCGCCCAGATGAGGTACGCGCAGGCGCTCAGCGACTGGGCGGAGGTCCAGGGGTACGAGGCCGAGACCCTCTGGGACATGTGCACGACGGCGGCGCTGGGCGTCCCGTACGAGAAGGCGCAGTTCCGCGAGGTGCGCACGCTCAGCGGCGGCGAGCAGAAGCGGCTGGTCCTGGAGTCCCTGCTGCGGGGTACGGACGAGGTGCTGCTGCTCGACGAGCCGGACAACTACCTCGACGTCCCCGGCAAGCGGTGGCTGGAGGAGCGGCTGCGGGAGACCCGTAAGACCGTGCTCTTCATCTCCCACGACCGGGAGCTGCTCGCGCGGGCCGCCCAGAAGATCGTCGCGGTCGAGCCGGGGCCGGCCGGGTCGGACGTGTGGGTGCACGGCGGCGGTTTCGCGACCTTCCACGACGCGCGGCGGGAGCGGTTCGCCCGCTTCGAGGAGCTGAAGCGCCGCTGGGAGGAGAAGCACGCGCAGCTGAAGAAGCTGGTGGTCAACCTGCGCCAGGCGGCGGCGGTGAGCCATGAGATGGCCTCCCGCTACGCCGCCGCCCAGACGCGGCTGCGCAAGTTCGAGGAGGCCGGCCCGCCTCCCGAGCCGCCGCGCGAGCAGGACATCCGGATGCGGCTGCGCGGCGGCCGTACCGGTGTGCGCGCCGTGACCTGCGAGAACCTGGAGCTGACCGGCCTGATGAAGCCGTTCTCGCTGGAGATCTTCTACGGCGAACGGGTCGGTGTCCTCGGCTCCAACGGGTCGGGGAAGTCCCACTTCCTGCGCCTGCTCGCCGGGGACCCGGCGGTCGCCCACACGGGCACCTGGAAGCTGGGCGCCCGGGTCGTGCCCGGCCACTTCGCCCAGACCCACGCCCACCCGGAGCTCCAGGGCCGGACCCTGGTGGACATCCTGTGGTCGGAGCACGCCAAGGACCGGGGCGGGGCCATGTCCGTCCTGCGGCGCTACGAACTGGAGGGGCAGGGGGACCAGCCCTTCGAGAAGCTCTCCGGCGGCCAGCAGGCCCGCTTCCAGATCCTGCTCCTGGAGCTGTCCGGGACGACGGCGCTGCTGCTCGACGAGCCGACCGACAACCTCGACCTGGAGTCGGCGGAGGCCCTTCAGGACGGCCTGGAGTCGTACGAGGGGACCGTCCTGGCCGTCACGCACGACCGGTGGTTCGCGAAGACCTTCGACCGGTTCCTCGTCTTCGGCTCGGACGGCGTCGTACGGGAGACGACCGAGCCGGTGTGGGACGAGCGGCGGGTGGACCGGGCGCGGTAGGGCGGCGCGTTTTGACCCGTCCGGGGGGGCGCGGGTACTGTTGCGGTTTGTTATGCGTAGTGGCTTCGTCGTTCTCACGCGAAGGGCCCTTACGCAGGTTCCCTGGAGCAGTTACCAGTGGCTCGCATACGGGCGATGTTCCCGGCAGTGCAGGCCCCAGCTGCATGATCGCTTCAGGTGTGTCTGGACTCCATCCACTGAAGAAGCGAAGGCTACGAAGTGCGTACGTACAGCCCCAAGCCCGGCGATGTCACTCGCCAGTGGCACATCATCGACGCGCGGGACATCGTCCTGGGCCGTCTGGCGACCACGGCTGCGAACCTCCTGCGAGGCAAGCACAAGCCGATCTACGCCCCCCACATGGACATGGGCGACTTCGTCATCATCATCAACGCCGACAAGGTTCACCTGTCGGGCAACAAGCGCACCCAGAAGCTGGCGTACCGCCACTCCGGCTTCCCGGGTGGTCTGCGCTCCGTCCGTTACGACGAGCTCCTGGACAAGAACCCCGAGAAGGCCGTCGAGAAGGCCATCAAGGGCATGATCCCCAAGAACACCCTCGGCCGTCAGATGCTCTCGAAGCTGAAGGTCTACGCGGGCGAGAACCACCCGCACGCTGCTCAGCAGCCGGTCCCGTTCGAGATCACCCAGGTCGCGCAGTAGTTCCGGCCACCCCCTAAGACGAAAAGAAATCTGAGGAGCATCGTGGCCGAGACCACTGTTGAGAACCCCATCGAGGGCGAGGAGACCTACGCCGAGGTCACCACCTTCGAGTCCGAGGCCCCCGTCGAGGGCGAGTACACCTCGGAGTCCCTGGCGTCCCGCTTCGGCGACCCGCAGCCGGCCGCCGGTCTGGGCCGTCGCAAGAACGCCATCGCCCGCGTCCGGATCGTTCCGGGCACCGGCAAGTGGAAGATCAACGGTCGCACCCTTGAGGACTACTTCCCCAACAAGGTGCACCAGCAGGAAGTCAACGAGCCCTTCAAGGTGCTCGAGCTCGACAACCGCTACGACGTCATCGCCCGCATCGCGGGTGGCGGCGTCTCGGGTCAGGCCGGTGCCCTGCGCCTCGGCGTGGCCCGTGCGCTGAACGAGGCGGACGTGGAGAACAACCGCGGCGCCCTGAAGAAGGCCGGCTTCCTCTCCCGCGACGACCGTGCGGTCGAGCGCAAGAAGGCCGGTCTCAAGAAGGCCCGTAAGGCCCCGCAGTACAGCAAGCGCTAAATCGCGCCTGCTCGTCCTGGTTCGTACGTACGCCCCGGCGGCACTGCCCGTGCTGCCGGGGCGTACGTCTTTTCATCACCTCGGGCACTTCTGGGCGGATTTCGCGGTCAAACGGGCATCGGCCGTCAAGGAATCCGTACGGGATCGCAATTTTTCGTAGCAGTTTCGGAGGACAGTGGTGGGACGACTCTTCGGCACGGACGGTGTGCGCGGTGTTGCCAACGCGGATCTGACGGCGGAGCTCGCGCTCGGTCTGTCGGTCGCCGCGGCGCATGTGCTCGCCGAGGCGGGCACCTTTGAAGGCCATCGCCCGACCGCGGTGGTCGGTCGCGACCCGCGTGCGTCGGGAGAGTTCCTGGAGGCCGCCGTCGTGGCCGGCCTCGCGAGCGCGGGCGTGGACGTCCTGCGCGTCGGCGTGCTGCCGACCCCTGCCGTGGCCTACCTCACCGGCGCGCTCGGCGCCGACCTCGGCGTGATGCTCTCCGCGAGCCACAACGCCATGCCCGACAACGGCATCAAGTTCTTCGCCCGCGGCGGCCACAAGCTCGCGGACGAGCTGGAGGACCGGATCGAGTCCGTCTACGAGGAGCACCGCACCGGTGCCCCGTGGCAGCGGCCGACCGGCGCCGGCGTCGGCCGGGTCCGCGACTACGACGAGGGCTTCGACAAGTACGTCGCCCACCTCATCGCGGTCCTGCCGAACCGGCTCGACGGGCTGAAGGTCGTCCTCGACGAGGCGCACGGCGCGGCCGCGCGCGTGTCGCCCGAGGCGTTCTCCCGGGCCGGCGCCGAAGTCGTCACGATCGGTGCCAGCCCCGACGGGCTCAACATCAACGACGGCTGCGGCTCCACGCACCTGGACCTGCTGAAGGCCGCGGTCGTCGAGCACGGCGCGGACCTCGGCATCGCCCACGACGGCGACGCGGACCGCTGCCTCGCCGTCGACGCCGCCGGCCGGGAGGTCGACGGCGACCAGATCCTCGCGGTGCTCGCGCTCGCCATGCGCGAGGCGGGGACCCTGCGCGGCGACACCGTCGTCGGCACCGTGATGTCCAACCTCGGCTTCAAGCTCGCCATGGAGCGGGAGGGGCTGCAGCTGGTGCAGACGGGCGTCGGCGACCGGTACGTCCTGGAGTCCATGAAGGAGCACGGCTACGCCCTGGGCGGCGAGCAGTCCGGCCACGTGATCGTCCTCGACCACGCGACCACCGGCGACGGCACCCTGACCGGCCTGATGCTCGCGGCCCGGGTCGCGGCCACGGGCCGGTCGCTCGCGGAGCTGGCCGCCGTGATGGAGCGCCTGCCGCAGGTCCTCATCAACGTGCCGGACGTCGACAAGTCGCGGGTGACCACGTCGGCCGAGCTGGCCGGCGCCGTCACCGAGGCCGAGCGCGAGCTGGGCACCACCGGCCGCGTGCTGCTGCGTTCCTCCGGGACGGAGCCGCTGGTACGGGTCATGGTGGAGGCGGCCGACATCGAGCAGGCGCGCGCGGTGGCGGGACGCCTGGCCGACGTCGTGAAGTCGGCGCTGGGCTAGCTCTTTCGCGCGTCCCGTGCGCGCGTGTCCTGTGGCGTACCCGGCGGGCGGGTCATCCGCCCCCGCTGGGTGCGCCACAGCATTTTCCAGCAGGCGAGCGTGAGGACACCGGCGACGATGATGCCGAGCAGGTTCAGGAGCAGCTGCTCGACGGAGCCCCACATCTGGCCCAGTTCGCCGTAGCTGAGGGCCACCGCCGCGTTCGCGGCCGCCGGGACGGTCGTCACCGAGATGGCGACACCCACCAGCGCCCCGGACTTCGCCGACGTCAGCGAGAGCATGCCGGCCACCCCCGCCAGGACGGCCACGACGAAGGAGAAGGGGTCGGGCTGCCAGATGAAGCCGGTGTTGGGGCGCGGCTCGTTGAGCATGGACGCCTCGAACTGGCCCGTCGCGTCCATCAGCAGGCTGAACAGGGTCGTCGTCACGATCGCGGCCGCGAATCCCACGAGGAGAGCGTTCAGCGAGCGCCAGGCCAGCCTCGGAGCGCGCCGCACCAGCCCCGTGCAGATCCCGGCGAGCGGACCGAACTCCGGGCCGACGGCCATCGCGCCCACGATCAGGACCGCGTTGTCGAGGACCACACCGCAGGCGGCGATCATCGTCGCCAGGCAGATGAAGAGCAGATAGGTGTAGGAGAGGGTGGACTCCTCGTGGGTCGCCTCGGTCAGCTGCTCCCACACCACCGCGTCCGCGCCCTCGCCCGGTGCCTCCCTCTCGGCGTGCTCGGCACGCTCGGAGAGGGACACGCCGATGTCCTCGACCGCGATCGAGCCGTCCTTGTCGATCCCCAGCTTCCGCAGGCGGTGCAGGAGCTCGTCGCACGCCTCGCGGGCCACGTCGCACAGGACGATGTCCCCGGCCGGGTCGCGCGCGGCCCCGGAGACCACCGCCAGATGGGCCGTGCCCACGGTCTCGCCGATCAGGTCGAGAACGGCGTCCGTACGGTCGGCCGGAACGATCATCCGAAGGTGCAGCATGGCCGCACCCTAACGGGCGATCAGAGCTTGCGCAGGGAGAGCCGCTGGACCTTGTGGTCCGGGCCCTTGCGGACGACGAGGGTCGCACGGCCGCGCGTCGGGGCCACGTTCTCCAGCAGGTTCACCTTGTTGATGGTGCGCCACATCGTGCGGGCGTAGTCCAGGGCCTCCTCCTCGGAGACCTGGGTGTAGCGCTGGAAGTACGAGGACGGGTTCTGGAACGCGGTGTCGCGCAGCTTGCGGAAGCGGTTGAGGTACCAGCCCTCGATGTCCTCGGGCCGGGCGTCGACGTACACCGAGAAGTCGAAGTAGTCGGCCAGACCGACCCGGGTGCGGCCGTCCTTGCCCGGCAGCGCCGGCTGGAGGACGTTGAGCCCCTCGACGATCAGGATGTCGGGGCGGCGCACGACGAGCCGCTCGCCGGGGACGATGTCGTAGATCAGGTGGGAGTAGACGGGGGCGGTGACCTCGTCCTTCCCGGCCTTGATGTCCGCGACGAACCGGGTCAGCGCCCGGCGGTCGTACGACTCGGGGAACCCCTTCCGGGACAGCAGCCCGCGGGCCTTGAGCTCCTCCATCGGCAGCAGGAAGCCGTCGGTGGTCACCAGCTCCACGCGCGGGTGCTCGGGCCAGCGGGCGAGCAGCGCCTGGAGGAGCCGTGCCACCGTCGACTTGCCGACGGCGACGGAGCCGGCGACGCCTATGACGAAGGGCGTGCCGCGCTGCTCGGCGTTCTCGCCGAGGAAGGTGTTCAGGGCGCCCCGCAGGCCGCTGGTGGCCTGCACGTACAGGTTGAGCAGCCGGGACAGCGGAAGGTAGACGTCCCGTACCTCGTCGAGGTCGATGACGTCCCCGAGCCCGCGCAGCCGCTCGACCTCGTCCGCGGAGAGCGGCAGCGGCGTCTTGTCGCGCAGCGCACTCCACTCGTCACGCGTGAGGTCGACGTACGGCGAGACCTCGGCCCGGCGCTGGCCGGTGCCGTTGCCCTTGCCGTTGCCCTTGCCATGGCTGTTGCCGTTGCCGGGCGCGCTTCGTGGCGCCGAAGTGATCACACGGCCATTGTCGGGGGTGCGGGGCGGTTGTGGGTGGTGGGGTGGGTCACGTGGACGAGGGGGAGACGGAGGGGCGCGCGGCTGCTCCGCGGGACGGCATCAGCCGCCGCAGCCGCCGCTCGGCCGGCTTCTCGACGCACTCGTGCAGGACCGCGGCGACGACCACGGTGGCCAGGGCCACGATCACGACCTCCACGGCGTCCCGGCGCAGCCCTCCGCTCGGCACCATCCCGATGTGGCCGAAGACGCGCAGCATGACGACGTGGGAGATGTAGAAGGCGAAGGACCACTCGCCGAGCTTGACCAGCGGCTTCGAACGAAGGAGGGAGCGCTTGCCTCCCACGTCCCGCAGTGTCGCCGTGACGATCAGCAGGGTGAAGGCCGGCATGAGGAGGGTGTCGAAGACTCCGTACTTCGGGGCGATCCCCGGCACGGCGTCGGGATGACGCAGCCAGAACCAGCACAGCAGGACCGATCCTGCTGCCAGGCAGAGTGCGACCCCGACTCCGAAGGGCGGCTTCCAGCCACGCCGCACGAGGAGGGCTGCGCAGAGCCCCATGACGAACATCGACGTCATGGAGAGGGGAGAGGCGACGATGAAGCGCTCGGTCTCGGGGGAGAAGTCGTAGCGGACTGTCAGAAGACGCGTGCCGGCGGTGGCGGCGACGGAGAGCACCGAGAACGCCATGAGCAGCCGCGAGGAGCAGCGCGAGAGGACCCAGTACAGGAAGGGGAAGAGCAGGTAGAAGAACGCTTCCACGGACAGGGTCCAGGTGACGGCGTTCAGGGAGATGAAGTGGTCCGCGCTCCACGCCTGGGCGAAGGTGAGCGTGTACAGGATGTCCACCTTCGACACCGGCAGGTGCCACCACCACTTCAGCAGCACCACCACGACGGCCGTGGTCACCGCCAGCAGGGGCCAGATGCGGGCGAACCGCCGCCAGTAGTAGCTGAGGGTGGTGTCCTCGGGCCGGGCGACCCAGGCCATGACGAAGCCGGACAGGATGAAGAAGAAGGGGACGCCTTCGTAGCCGATCGCCGAGAGGTGGAGAAGCGCCTCGGATTCGCCGAAGTACCACCGCGTGTGGAAGAAGAACACGCCCAGGGCGGCGAACCAGCGCAGGCCGGTCAGCGAGTCCACGCGGGTGCCGCCCAGCGGCATGGCCCAGCGTGCTTCGCGGGAACGCGAGGACTGCGCTGCGTCGGATGCTGTGGCCGAGCCCGCTGCGGGCAGGCTTCGGTCTTCAGTGGCAGTAGAAATTCCGTACCCCTAAAAGCCTCCCAGGTGAGAAGGCATGGGTGCCCGTTTCGTGATCACCATTGGAGGGGTTAGCGAGCCCTCGTGCCGTGTGAGATATGCGGACGGCTGGGCTGACGGTCGATTCAAACTGAAATTGTCCCTGCCGGGAACGTATCACGCTGCCACAAGATCGGCGGATCGCTGCGTAAGCGGCTGCCCCGTAGCCGGTGTGGAGCGCTTTGCCGGTCAAATCGCCACAGGGGGTATTTTTTCAGGGTGCGCCTGGCCACCCAGGTTGTTACACCGTGGGCGGTTGGGACCCCCTCGCCTTGCGTGCCGCTCTCATGGCGGCCTCGTCTTCGGACCTCCCCTTTGTGGGTGGCTGCCTGGATTTCTTTCCGCGGCCGGCCGTCGTGAATTGTGCTGGTGGATTCCGGCGCTGTGTTGTAGGTCGCGGAATCCCCTGTGTCGCAGCTCACAAAGTGATTTGTCTGGATCGGGTGATTCGCATGCATGCGGAAAATAAGTCCGTCTGTCCGTTCCCTCTTGTGAAGGTTGCGTTCACATACGCTTACGCGATCTTTATGGTTCCTTCAGGAAGTGAGTGCACATGGGGTGGGGCAGGCGTCGCTGGGGAGCGACGCGGGGGGTGGCGATCGGTGCGCTGACGGCGTTGCTGACCGCCGGTGCGGCCGCGGTTCCGGCCGCCGCCGTCGGCGAGGAGGACGCACCGCCGAAGGCGGCTCTCGACGCGGCCGTGGAGTCGGGCGGGGCGCCGACCGACGACCTGGCCCAGGCGGCGGCGCGGGCGAGTGGCCGGCAGGTGGAGGTGACCGGCCTGCGGCAGGAACGCCGGGAGGTGTTCGCGAACCCGGAAGGGTCGTTCACCGCGCGCGAGTACGCCCAGCCCGTACGCACACAGCGGGGGGACTCCTGGGTTCCGGTGGACGACTCGCTCGCCAGGAGGAGCGACGGCGGCTGGTCTCCCAAGGCTGCCACCGTGGACCTGGAGTTCTCCGGCGGTGGACAGGGCCCGTTCGCCCGCATGAGCCGCGCCGGTCGCGAGTACGCGCTGACCTGGCCGGGAGGCGCGCTGCCCCAGCCGACGGTCGAGGGGAACACGGCCCGCTACGCGGAGGTGCTGCCCGGAGTCGACCTTGCCGTCCGTGCCGACGTGGAGGGCTTCGCCCACTACCTCGTCGTGAAGACGGCGGAGGCCGCCGCCAACCCGGAACTGGACCGCGTCGAATTCGGCCTGTCCACCAAGGGTCTGCAGGTCACGGAAACGGCGGGCGGCACGTTGCAGGCTGTCGACGCCGCGGTCGGTGGCACCGTCTTCGAGTCGGGCCGCGCCGTCATGTGGGACTCCGCCGTCGCCAAGACGGCGGCACGGACCGCCTTCACTACGGGGACGTCGGCCGCTCCGAAGGGTGAGCTGGACCCCGCCGACGGCGGCCGCAAGGCTCCGGTCGCCCTGGACGTCACCAAGGACACGATCAGCCTCACCCCGGACCGGGCATTGCTGCGCGGTAAGGACACGGTCTATCCGGTCGTGATCGATCCTATTCCGCGCACCACCGGAACCACGGCGTGGACATCCGTGATGTCCGGCATGCCCAACGAGCAGGACTGGAAGTATGCCGGTCACGCCGGTGTGGGCAAGTGCCCGCTGAACTACAACCCCGCCGAATGCTCCGGCATCGGTGTGCGCCGTCTGCTCTTCAGCTTCCCCATGTCCTTCTACAGCGGGAAGAACATCCTCAGCACATCGTTCTCCGCCCGGGTCGGAGCCGTGTACTGGGCGGACGCTAAGGCCGAACCGCTCGATCTGTACCGGATCGGCGGGCAGAACCACACCGTCACCTCGGCGAGCAACTGGTCCAACACGCAGGGCGACTGGTCCGACTACCTCATGACGGTGGACCAGAAGATCTCGCCCACGGCGTGTTCGAGCCAGGCGAACCTGCACTTCAGCAACGGCGAACTGCTGGAAGAGGCCCGGGCGGCCGCAACGGGCGGATGGTCGAGCATGTCGCTCGGCCTGAAGGCGAAGGACGAGACGACCTACTACGGCTGGAAGCGCGTCTGCGGCAACAGCTACCTCTCGATCACGTACAACACGCCGCCCCTGCAGGTCTCCACCGCGCTGATGTCGACGAACCCTGGTGGCAGGTGCGTCATCGACGCCACGAAGGCGCCCTACGTCGACTCGCTGCCCCAGCTGCGGGCCGAGGCTCGGGACCCGGATCACAGCTCGTCGCAGACCGACCAGGTGAAGATGCAGTTCCAGGTCTTCTACAAGGACAGGGCCGGCGCCGAGAAGAACTACTTCGCGGAGACCGGCTACAAGTCCCCGAACGCCGGGACCACGTTTTCGCACCAGGTGACCCAGCCTGTACTCGGCGCGGGTGTCGGCATGTGGGAACCGGCTACGAAGACCTTCCACCTCCGCAACACGCCGAACGCGGGATGGCCCGACACCAAGCCCGTGGACGACGACGCCGGCACCGTACCCCTCACGGGGGACTGGAACGGTGACGGCATCGACACGATCGGCCTGTACGAACCGGCCACCCGCACATTCCGCCTGCGCGACTCCAACACGGCGGCCGCCAACCACGTCCTCACGTTCGGCAGCGGGGGTGACATCCCGGTGGTCGGTGACTGGAACGGGGACGGCTCGGACACGATCGGTGTCTGGCGGCCCAGTACCCACTACTTCTATCTGAACAACGAGCACACGAACAACGTCGCCGACGGCGTGCCCTTCGTGTACGGAGCAACCGGGATGACGCCCCTCGCGGGCGACTGGAACGGTGACGGCTACGACACGATCGGGATGTACGACTCGACCAACATCATGGTCTACCTGCGCAACTCCAACAGCGCGGGAGGCAACCACCACGAGATCCGCTACGGCAGCCCGGGCGACAAGCCGGTGGTGGGGGACTGGAACCAGAACAAGGTCGACACCGTCGGCGTGTGGCGGCCCGGTACGCACTACTTCTATCTGAACAACGAGAACACCAACAACGGCGCGGACCTCTCCTTCGTGTACGGCGCCGCCGGAATGCTCCCTCTGAGCGGAATCTGGAGCACCGAGACCGGGATCCCTTCCGAGACGACGATCTCCTGGCAGGCCCGCGCCTATGACGGTGAGAACTGGGGCCCCTGGAGTTCGGCGAACGCGGCCGGGCGATGCGTCGTCAAGCGCGACGGGCTCACACCGACGGCTCCGAGGGTGTCCGGCGATCCCTACAAGGCCGACGAGGTATGGCGCAGCGGCGTGGGCAAGCCCGGAACCTTCACGTTCGACGCCGTCGACGCGGATGTGGTGGGCTATCGGTATTGGTTCAACGACGAGACCGCGCAGACCGTGCCGACGACCGGCGGACAGGCCGTGTCCCGGACATGGACGCCCATGAAATGGGGGCTGCACAAGCTCTACGTGGAGGCGTTCGACGGTGCCGGCAGGACCAGTGGGATAACGCAGCACCCGTTCAAGGTCGTCGACGACGGACCCGTCGGCCAGTGGAACCTGGGTGACCCGGAAGGGTCCACCGAAGCTCACGAGGAGATGGGCCGACTCGCGGCCGCGGCCGGCCCGGGTGTGACCTTCGGCGCCGATGGTCCGGGCAGGGAGGCAGTCGACGCGATGGTGCCCGACGGCGCCGCACGTCTTGACGGGACCCCGGACGCCTTCCTGACCGTGCATGACGCAGATGGGGACGCCGAGCCGTCGAAGCGGGCCTCCGTCGTCGACACGACACAGAGTTTCTCCGTCAGCGCCTGGGTCAACCCCGCGGCCACGGCCCGGGACATGGCCGTACTCAGCCAAGACAGCACGGACGGCGCCGGCTTTTTCCTGGGGTACGACGCCACCGCCGGCGCGTGGGTCTTCGACGCACCGGGCATGGACGGCACGACGACGACCAACTGGCGCGTCAAGGCGGACGGAGCCGTGGCCCCGGACCGCTGGGTGCACCTGACAGGCATCTTCGACGCCAACGCCCCCGCCGGGGAGAAGCTTTCCCTTCGGGTCAACAACTTGCCACCGGCGACGGCTCCGCGGTCCACGACCATGCCGGCGGGTGAGGACTTCCAGATCGGGCGAAGTCTGACTGCCGGTGCCTATGGCAAGAACTTCGAGGGCAAACTCGCCGAGGTCCGCGCGTACACACGGGTCGTCACTCCGGAAGAAATCGAGAAGTTCCAGAAGGTGAGGCCGGAGCGCAGGGCCTACTGGCAGTTCGAATCCCTCGACAACGGCTCGGTTCCCAATCTGCAGAGCGGTGGCCAGGCCTTGACCGTGGACGGCCCGGTCCTCTACGAGATGGGCAATCCGGCCGACAACCCGCCCTCCCCCCTGTCCGGTAACGCGCACATGGAGTTCGACGGCGTGGACGACTGGGCAGGCGCCGCACAAGGGGTTCTGACCGCGGAAGGCAGTTACACCGTCAGCGCGCGGGCGAGGCTGACCTCGACCGGTGCCACACAGTCCCAGACGCTGCTCTCGCTCCCTGGGCAGAACGCGGAACGCCTCGTCGTCAGGTACGACGCGCCGACCCAGCGGTGGCAGGTGGTGGTGCGCGCGTCCGATACCGCCGGCGCGTCTGCGACCGTTCTGACCCATTCCGGCCAGCCGCCCGCGGTCGACGGTCCGGGGGACCACATCGTCGTGGTCCATGACGCGGTGACGCGGCAGGTACGGCTTTATGTCAATGGCCAGAGCCTCCCCGAGGACGTCCGCCTGGACAGGACGCCGTGGCCCACCTCGGGTGGCCTGCAACTCGGCCGATCCACGAAGAGCGGCGCCGCGGAGCACTTCGCGGGTGCCGTCGACGAGGTTCGGGTCTACACAGGGGCACTTGACCAGATCGGCATCACCCAGCTCGTCGACCTGTATCCCAACCCCAACATCTAGCGCTGCTCGCGGTGCCAGGGGCTCGCCATCCCGGCGAGCCCCTGGGCTCGCGGCACCTGTATTCGCTTTCCATCCGTAAACCTTCATCTTCTGCGGAGTCTTGTCATGCCCATACGCGGCCGACTGCTCGCCTCCCGCATGCCCAGGCGTGCGGTGACAGGCACAGTCATCGGTCTGGCGCTTGCCTTGTCGGCAGGCGCTGCGCAAGCAGTGCCCTCGCAACCCGAAGCCGCCCGGCTTCCAGGCTTCTCCGACAACCCGGACCCCATCCAGGGGAAGAACGCGGCCAAGGCGAAGCCGAAGGGCTCCGACGCGGCCAGGAAGGCGGCGGTCACGACGCTTGACCGTTCCGTCTGGCCACAGCGGGGAAGCGCAGAGGTCATCCTCCCCCCTGCCTCCACCGCCGCCAGAACGGCGCGAAGTGCGGCCCCCGCCTCGAAAGCCGATGCGGGTGGCCTTCCGATCACCGTGAAGCGCGCCGTCGGTCAGGGCCGCCAAGCAGCGCCTTCGCCGTCGAAGATCAAGATCACCTCGCTGGGGCAGAAGGACGCCGCCCGCTGGGGCAGCGCTGCCCTGTTCACCGTCGAGCGCACGGACGCGGGGGCCGTCGCGGCACCGGTGGGGCTCTCGCTCGACTACTCGAAGTTCGCCGACGGCGCGGGTGGGGCCTATGGCTCCAGGCTCCGGCTGATCGAGCTCCCCGCCTGCGCCGCGACACGGGCGCCGGGCAGCAAGGACTGCGCCGCGACGCACAAGACGATGGGGTCCACCAACGATCCGGTCGCTCGCACGGTCAGCGCACAGGTGGCAGCGGCACCGACCAGCACCGGCGCGAGCGTGTTCGCGCTGACTGCCGGTGCCTCGTCGTCTAAGGGTGACTACAAGGCCACCCCGCTCTCCCCCTCGGCGAGCTGGTCGATGGCGAACTCCTCCGGTGCGTTCTCGTGGAACTACCCGATGCGTATGGTTCCGACGCCGGGAGGCATGTCTCCGACGGTCGGCCTGGGCTACTCCTCCCAGTCCGCCGACGGCCGGACCTCCGCGACGAACAACCAGGGCTCCTGGGCCGGCGAGGGCTTCAGCTACGAACCGGGCTACGTGGAACGCTCGTACAAGCCGTGTTCGGAAGACGGACACAGCACCTCCGGGGAGCAGTGCTGGGCGTTCGAGAACGCCACGGTGATGCTCAACGGCTCGGCCAGCACGCTCGTCAAGAGCGACAAGGACGGCACGTGGCACTTCGCCTCCGAGTCCGGGGCGAAGGTCGAGCAGCTCACCAGCGCCAACTACGCCACCAACAACGGCGACAACAACGGCGAGCACTGGAAGATCACCACGACCGAGGGTACGGAGTACTACTTCGGTCTGAACCGGCTACCCGGCTGGACCACGGGCAAGGAGGAGACCTCCTCGACGTGGACCGCGCCCGTCTTCGGTGACGACCCGGGCGAACACTGCTACAACGCGACGTTCACCAGCGCGCACTGCAAGCAGGCCTGGCGGTGGAACCTCGACTACGTCAAGGACACCCGCGGCAACGTCATGTCGTACTTCTACGGCGCGGAGACCAACTACTACGCGCTGAACGGCAAGACGGACGTCAACGGCACGGCGTACCACCGCGGCGGATACCTGAAGCGGGTCGATTACGGCCAGCGGGACAACGCCGTCTACACCACCAAGGCACCCGCCCGCGTGGTGTTCAACGTGGCGGAGCGCTGCATTCCAGTCCCCAACGTCTTCGACTGCGCGCCTGCGAAGTTCACGATGGCCAATGCCGCGTACTGGCCGGACACTCCCGTGGACCGTTCCTGCGCCGCGAACACGAAGTGTGCGGCGAACCAGAGCAGCCAGACGTTCTGGACGACCAAGCGGCTGACCGGCGTTACGACCCAGATGAGCAAGAGTGCCGTCGCGGGTGAGTACTCCGACGTCGACGCGTGGACGTTCACGCACTTCTTCACCGACAACGGCGACGACACGAAGACCCTCTGGCTGCAGAAGATCGATCACGAGGGCAAGGTCGGCGGCAGCGCCAAGGTGCCGTCGGTGGAGCTGCGCGGCGGCCACCTGATGAACCGGGTGGACAGCGACGTCGACAACACCGACCCGTTCAACCGCTACCGCCTGGTCACCGTGGTGAGCGAGACCGGAGCGCAGCTGGACATCACCTACGCGCCCCGTGAGTGCACGCCCACGACTCTGCCCCAGCCGGGCACGTCGACCAAGCGCTGCTACCCCGTCATCTGGTCCCCGCCGGGCAGCATCGAGCCGAAGACCGACTGGTTCCACAAGTACGTCGTCCAGGAGATCATCGAGAGCGACACCACCGGTGGCGGCGACGACCTGGTCACCCGCTACGACTATCAGGGCCCGGCCGGTTGGCGGCACGCCGAACCGGACGGGATCACCGACCCGAAGTACCTGACCTGGGGGCAGTGGCAGGGCTACGGCAAGGTCACCGTCACGGGCGGGAACGGCGAGAAGACCTCGACCCGCATCGACTACACGTATCTGCAGGGTCTCGACGGCGACAAGCTCCCCGGCGGTGGCACCCGCGTCGAAAAGGTGAAGGACTCCACCGGCACGGAATACATGGGCCACAAGGAGTTCACCGGCTTCGAGATCGAGTCGCAGACCTACGACAACGCGACCGGCGGCAAGGTGATCGCCAAGGCGATCAGCGAACCGTGGAAGCACGACACGGCGACGCAGACCAGGACGTGGGCCACCACCCACGCCACTTTGGTCAAGTCCGATGTCTCACGCGGCTACAGCCTCCAGCACGACAACACCTGGGTCGCCACGAAGTCGACGTCGACCTACGACACCTCGGTGCCCAACGGCCGACTGGAGAAGACCGAGGACCTCGGTGATCTCTCCACGACGACGGACGACACCTGCACCCGGCTCTGGTACGCGGACGAACCCGGCAAGAACGTCTACGAGCGCCCCGCTCGAAGCGAGGCCGTCACCGTCGGCTGCGCCGCCACGCCGGACCGCAGGACGCAGATCCTCGCGGACGAACGCACCACGTACGACGCCTACGGCAATGCCACCAAGACCGAGCGCCTGACCGCTCACGACGGCACGTCGGCCACCTACCAGGTCACGGGCACGACCGAGTACGACGTCTTCGGCCGCCCGACCCTGCAAAAGGACGCGGAGCAGACCCCGACGACGATCGAGTACACCGATGCCTTCGGTCTGATCTCCAAGACCAAGCACACCAACGCGCTCGGACACGCCACGACCACGGACTACGCCGCGGCTTGGGGCCAGTCGGTCGGCCAGGCCGACCCGAACGGCAAGCGCACCGACCTCACCTACGACCCCCTCGGCAGGATCAGCTCCGTCTGGCTGACGGACCGCGTCAAGTCCACCTCCCCGAGTATCAAGTACTCGTACAACGTCCGGAACGACAAGCCGGTCAGCGTCAAGACGGAGAAGATCCAGAACAACGGAATCTACGGCGCCGAATACCAGCTCTACGACAGCCTGCTGCGCCCGCGGCAGCTCCAGTCGCAGGGCCCCGACGGCACCCGTCTGGTCGGTGACGTCTTCTACGACGGCACGGGCAAGCCGAAGAAGACCAACGCCACCTACAACGCGACCGGGGTTCCGTCCGAGGAACTCCTGATCGTGACCAATGGCCAGGTCGCCTCGCAGACCGCCTTCGAATACGACGGGCTGGGCCGCACAACTGCGGCGATCTCGCTCGTCGGTGGCGTCGAACAGTGGCGTACGACAACGGCGTACGACGGAAACCGCACCCACGTCGACCCGCCCAAGGGTGGGGTGCCGACCACCTCGATCACCGACGCCCAGGGGCGTGTGACCGAGCTGCGTCACTACCGCACGGAGTCACCGGAGCCGGCGGGCCCAGGTATCCAGTACGACACCACGAAGTACACGTACACGCCGCGAGGCCAACTGCAGACCGTCACCGACGCGAAGAACAACGTATGGCGCTACGAGTACGACCAGCTGGGTCGCAAGACCAAGAGCATCGACCCTGACGCAGGGACGTCGCGGGTGGAGTACGACGGTCTGGACCGTCCCATCGCCGCCTTCGATGCCTACGACAAGAAGATCAGCACCGTCTACGACAAGCTGAGCCGTCCCCTGAGCACCTGGGAGGGCGAGGCGGTCACCGGCACGAGGCTGACGGAGACGCGTTACGACCGGGCGGGAGCTCTCGGCGAGGCCTGGGCGTCGTTCCGATACACGAGCCCCACCGAGTACTTCGCCAGCTTCGTCCTCCAGCGAGACGCGCGCTACCGACCCATGCGGGTCGACTATGTGGTGCCCGCCTCCGAGGGACTGCTGAAGGGAACGTACAGCTTCACGACCTCGTACCGGCCCGATGGGACCGTCGCCAGCACGGGTGTCCCCTCCGCGGGCGCCCTGCCCACCGAGACGTTCTCGTACGGCTATGACGCGCTGCAGCGCCCCACGAGCATGACGAGCTCGATGTCCGACTACGTGTCGGGCACCCAGTACACCGAGACCAGCCAGCTCAAGGGCTTCCTGCTCTCCACTGGCAGCGGCAAGAAGGTCCAGCAGTCCTTCGACTTCGAGAAGGGCACCGACCGTCTGACCGGCTCGAGGATCGACATCGAGGGCGGGTCCGCCCCGGCGAAGAAGTCGCAGTACTCCTACGACCAGGCCGGCAACGTCCTGTCGATCGCGGACCTCGGAGGAACGTCACCCGACGTCCAGTGCTTCGCCTACGACAACGCCCAGCGCCTGGCGGAAGCCTGGACGCCTGCCGCGACCGAGGCCGAGGCCGCCGGCCTGGGCACGGTCGGCGCCGTGGCGAACGGCACGACTCCTTCGGCGTGCGCCGCCGCCCCGGGCACGAGCCCGCTCGGCGGTCCGGCCGCGTACTGGAAGTCGTACACCACGGACGCGATCGGCAACCGCACCCAGGAAGTCGTCCACGACACCGGGCTGGACGCGACAAAGGACATCACGCGCTCCTTCACCTACGGCGAGGACAACGCCGGCCCGCACGCGGTCACGAAGGTCGTCGAGAACACCCCGACCGGTGACCGGCAGTCGCTCTACTCCTACGACGACAACGGCAACACCCACACCCGGACCCTCGGCGGCAACACCCAGACCCTGGAGTGGAACCCCGAAGGAAAGCTGACGAAGACCAACGAGGCCGACGGCAAGGAGACGACGTACGTCTACGACGCCTCCGGCGAGCGCGTCCTGCGACGCGACGCCACGGCGACGACGGTCTACCTGCCGGGCATGGAACTCAAGCTGGCGACGAACGGCACCGCGGTCGACGCCACCCGCTACTACTCCTTCGCGGGCCAGACGGTCGCCGTTCGCCAGAACAACGGGGACCTGTCCTTCCTCGGCTCCGACCACCAGGGCACGAGCAGCCTGTCGATCAACGCGGTGACGGGCAGCGTCTCCCAGCGTCGCTTCGACCCGTACGGAGGTCCGCGGGGCCAGGACAGCGGAACATGGCCGGGCGAAAAGGGCTTCGTCGGCGGCACGCTCGACGCCCAGACGGGCCTGACGCACATCGGGGCGCGTGAATACGACCCGGGGCTGGGCAAGTTCATCTCGGTCGACCCGCTGATCGACTACACCCAGCCGCAGCAGATCAACGGCTACGCCTACGCGAACAACAGCCCGGTGACGTTGTCGGACCCGACGGGCTTGGCACCGTGTGCGCCAGGTGTGGCCGATGGGGGTAGCTACTGCGGATCCAAGCCTTGCGGCATGATCTGCTGGCCGATCGACGGGCAGCCGGAAACGCCAGCGGTCAGCAAAGCCAAGGATGACGTAACGCAGGCGACCGCCAACCTGAACTCCTCGAAGAAGCAGGTCAAGCAGGCCGTCAAGGCGCTGGTAAAAATCGCCAGCCGTGAGCTGGGAATCGATGCCGCACTCGACTGTTTCTCCAGCGGAGATATAGGCGCCTGTGGTGAAACAGCGCTCAACGTCGCGGGTAGCTTCGCTGGTGGCTTGGCGGGCAAGCTTCTCGTCAAGTACGGCCTGCGGTGGGGCAAGGCGGCAGATCTGGTCAAAACGATCTACGCTCACGTCGAGAAGCTCATCGACGGCATCACATCGATCTGGGATGGATCCAAGGCTCTAGGTAAGGCCAAGGATGCTCTCGCTGTCGCTCGCGCGAAGGCCGCGGCCGCAATTGGTAAGGGTGCCTCTTCCTGTCCGATCAAGGGGAAGCACAGTTTCCTGCCGGGGACGAAGGTCCTCCTTGACGACGGCTCCACGAAGGCTATCGAGGATGTCAAACTCGGCGACCGGGTGACGGTCACTGATCCTGAGACCAGTGAGACCACGACCCGCGAGGTCGTGGGCACCATCGTCACGGAGGACGACAAGCACTTCGTCGACCTGAGTATCCGAGTGGGCGCCGGTAACACCTCGGCCCTGATCTCGACAACGACGCACCCCTTCTGGGTCATGTCGGAGAGCAAGTGGATCGAAGCCGGCGACCTCAAGCCCGGTATGACGCTCCGCACGCCGAGCGGTGACACGGTGACGCTCGAAAAGATCCGCCGCTTCGACGAGCGCCAGCGCACGCACGACCTCACGGTCAACGACATTCATACATACTATGTGCTGGCAGGTGCCACCCCGGTCCTCGTTCACAACTGCTCGACAAATCTTCTTTCGTCGGAAGATGTACTGAATGGGTACGTGCCGAAAGTCAAGTCTGCTGAGGGCTACCACGACGTTTGGATCCACGGTTCCCCGGATGGGGTTTCCCCCAACTTCAATGCTGCGGAGAGTGGATCCAATGTGCTTGATCACAGGGGTCTGGCGAAGCTGATCAAGAATGATCCAAATTACACTGGTGGCCCAATCAGGCTCTGCTCTTGCCAGACTGGCGCGTCTAGGGGAACCTTCGCGCAGGATCTTGCCAACAAGCTCGGCGTTGAAGTTCTGGCCCCGACTGGATATTTGATGGTACGTTCCAATGGTCGGATCAGTATTGCTCGTGAAGGTGCAGCGCTAGGGCGATCTCACTTCGGTGGTAAATGGGTGCCCTTCCTGCCCGGAGGTGGCAGGTGACCGGAAGGGATGTCATGAGGCGGGCAGGATTTTATGAGACTGCTGACGAAGTTTCCAATGCGGCGAGTCCTGACGAGTATCCCTGGGAGCCGTTTGCCTTGCGCTATCTAGAGCAAGGTGAAATTGTTCTTGCTGCAAGCCAGTGGGTTGATGATTTGGTGGATTCGGATATCAAGAGCATCTGCCAGTATTCGATTCGGACAGATGGCGTGTGGGTCTGGCCAGCCAGTCTCGCATACTATGTGAGGAAGTATCATGTGATGCTCCCAATCGATTTCCTCAGCCGCATGAAAGCGAATGATTGGACTGTGGGGCATGTGGGAGAAACCGAAATGGATGCTATCTATGATCGACTGACTGAGTGTACCGAATCCAGTCAATGACAGTCGGTATTAGTCTGGCCGTTCTCGGCAGAGGACTCCAACTAGCTCCTTTCTGAATGGCTTGGCCGTTTCTGAAGCGGCCAAGCTTGCCAAATGGCAGGGGCCCTATCGGAAGCTCCTTCTGGTAGGGCCTCCGTCCTAAGGGCTGTCCCGTAACTCCAGAGATCGCTTGCCGACGTCCGATTCGACCCGCTGGCCGGAATCCCGTTGAGGGCCGCAAGTCGGGGCGCAACTGGACAAGCCGATCTGCCTGTCGTGGCCTACCGGCTTCCCCCCTGAGATACGGGACAACGCTTAGGGGCCAGACTGCGACCGGACAGAGCGCCCCCGGCGGTGATTCAAAGACTGCGCCATCGGGGCACCGCCATCACGGCGTGAGGCGGCGTGATGTGCGGTGCGCAGTGGGCTCTGACGCAGGTCGGCGGGGGGATGGTGCAGCCCTCTACGACGCAGAGCCGCCCGCGCGCATAGGGTTCGCACAGATTGACGAGTCCGAGCAGAGAGTTGAACCATGCGAGCCACCTCCTTCCGTCGTACGGCCGCCGTCGCCGCCACCGTCGGGTCACTGGCGCTGCTGCTCACCGCGTGCAGTGGGGACGCGAACGACGGGAAGCCGAAGGGCGAGAACGACGCGTCCGCGTCCGCCGCGGCCAAGCCCGACGTGAAGGCGCTCTCCGCCGGTGAGCTGGAGAAGCTGATCGTCGAGCAGGCCGACCTCAAGGACCACCAGGTGCAGAAGCCGAAGGCGGCCGAGATCCTGCACTCCGGCGACGTCGGTGCCGACAAGCCGGCCTGCGAGCCGCTCGCCGAGGCCGTCTCGCACGTGGCCCCCGGCGACCCGGGCGCCAGCGTGCAGCGCAAGGCCGTCGAGGTGAAGAAGGGCAAGGCCGGGTCCGCGGACGACATCATGGGCGCCCTCGGTGCCCCCGTGACCGACGTGACCCTCGGTTCGTACGGCGGTCAGGGCGCCGAGAAGGCGTTCGCCTCGCTCAAGACCGCCGGGACCGAGTGCGCCGGCGGCTTCACCGTCATGGCGAGCGGCACCAAGACGAAGGTCGGCAAGGTCGCCCCCGAGAGCGGTCTGACCGCCGGCGACGAGGCGCTCGCCTGGACCGTCACCGTCGACATGGAGGGGCAGCCCTTCGTCACCAAGCTCGTGGTCTTCCGCAAGGGCAACACGCTGGCCTCCTTCGCCTCCCTCAGCCTCTCCGGTGAGGTCAAGGCGCTGCCCAAGGCCGTCGTCGACGCGCAGGCCGCCAAGCTGCGCTGAGTCCGGGCCGGCGGCGGCCTTCGGTCGTAGGCTGCCGCCATGTGCGGAATCGTGGGTTACGTCGGCGGGCAGTCGGCGCTTGATGTGGTGATCGCGGGCCTCAAGCGGCTCGAGTACCGGGGCTACGACTCGGCCGGCGTCGCGGTGCTCTCCGACGGAGGGCTCGCCGCGGCGAAGAAGGCGGGCAAGCTCGTCAATCTGGAGAAGGAACTGGTGGACCGGCCGCTGCCGAGCGGCTCCACCGGCATCGGACACACCCGGTGGGCCACGCACGGCGGCCCGACCGACGCCAACGCGCACCCGCACCTCGACAACGCGGGGCGCGTGGCCGTCGTCCACAACGGCATCATCGAGAACTTCGCCGCCCTGCGCGCCGAACTGCAGGAGCGCGGCCACGACCTCGCGTCCGAGACGGACACCGAGGTCGTGGCCCACCTCCTGGCCGAGCAGTTCTCCTCCTGCGGGGACCTCGCCGAGTCGATGCGCATGGTGTGCCGCCGCCTCGACGGGGCGTTCACGCTGGTCGCCGTGCACGCCGACGACCCCGACGTGGTCGTCGGCGCCCGCCGCAACTCCCCTCTCGTGGTCGGGGTCGGCGAGGGCGAGTTCTTCCTCGCCTCGGACGTGGCCGCGTTCATCGCCCACACCCGGGCGGCCATCGAGCTGGGACAGGACCAGGTCGTCGAACTGCGGCGCGACGGGGTGACCGTCACCGACTTCGACGGGGCGCCCGCCGAGGTCCGGTCGTACCACGTCGACTGGGACGCCTCGGCCGCCGAGAAGGGCGGCTACGACTACTTCATGCTCAAGGAGATCGCCGAGCAGCCGAAGGCCGTCGCCGACACCCTCCTCGGCCGCATCGACGCCGAGGGCCGTCTCAGGCTCGACGAGGTGCGCATCCCCGCCACCGTGCTGCGCGAGGCCGACAAGGTCGTCATCATCGCCTGCGGTACCGCCTTCCACTCCGGCCTCATCGCGAAGTACGCCATCGAGCACTGGACCCGCATCCCCTGCGAGGTCGAGCTGGCCAGCGAGTTCCGCTACCGCGACCCGATCCTCGACCGGCGCACCCTCGTCATCGCGATCTCCCAGTCCGGCGAGACCATGGACACCCTGATGGCCCTGCGGCACGCCCGCGAGCAGGGCGCGAAGGTGCTCGCCATCTGCAACACGAACGGCTCCACCATCCCGAGGGAGTCGGACGCCGTCCTCTACACGCACGCCGGCCCCGAGGTCGCCGTCGCGTCCACCAAGGCGTTCCTGACGCAGCTCGTGGCGTGCTACCTGGTCGCGCTGTACCTGGGGCAGGTACGGGGGACGAAGTGGGGCGACGAGATCGGCGCCGTGATCCGGGAGCTCGCCCGGATCGGCGACGAGGTCGAGCGGGTCCTGGAGACCATGGAGCCGGTGCGCGAGCTGGCCCGCTCGCTCGCGCACAAGGACACGGTCCTCTTCCTCGGCCGGCACGTCGGCTACCCCGTGGCCCTGGAAGGCGCGCTTAAGCTGAAGGAACTCGCGTACATGCACGCCGAGGGCTTCGCCGCCGGGGAGCTCAAGCACGGGCCGATCGCGCTCAT
Source organism: Streptomyces sp. NPDC036822 (assembly GCF_055609145.1). Lineage (NCBI taxonomy): Bacteria > Bacillati > Actinomycetota > Actinomycetes > Kitasatosporales > Streptomycetaceae > Streptomyces > Streptomyces sp. NPDC036822. The sequence continues at coordinate 48,794 of NZ_JBVJPY010000006.1, read as the reverse complement.
CGAGGAGGACCTGCCGGTCGTCGTGGTGGTCCCGTCCCCCAAGGGCCGGTCCGTCCTCCACGACAAGGTCGTCTCCAACATCCAGGAGATCCGGGCCCGCGGCGCGCGGACCATCGTGATCGCGGAGGAGGGCGACGAGGCCGTCGCCCCGTACGCCGACCACCTCATCCGCATCCCCGCAACGCCTACGCTGCTCCAGCCGCTGGTCTCCACCGTCCCGCTCCAGGTCTTCGCCTGCGAACTGGCGACGGCGCGCGGCAACGAGGTGGACCAGCCGCGCAACCTGGCGAAATCCGTGACCGTGGAGTGAGCGAATGATCATCGGGGTGGGGATCGACGTGGCCGAGGTGGACCGCTTCGCGGCCTCTCTGGAGCGGACCCCCGGGCTGCTCGGGCGGCTCTTCGTCGACGGGGAGCTGCTGCTGCCGAGCGGCGACCGGCGGGGGGCCGCCTCGCTGGCCGTCCGCTTCGCCGCGAAGGAGGCGTTGGCCAAGGCGCTCGGCGCCCCCGCCGGTCTGCACTGGACGGACGCGGAGGTGTACGTCGAGGAGAGCGGGCGGCCCCGCCTGCGGGTGCGCGGGACGGTGGCGGCGCGGGCGGCGGAGCTGGGGGTGAAGCACTGGCACGTCTCGCTCAGCCATGACGCGGGGGTGGCGTCGGCGGTGGTGATCGCCGAGGGGTGAGGCACGCGCCGCGCGCGAGGTGAGCAACGAGGGCCCGGCCGCGCGACGGCCGGGCCCCGCGCGTGGGCCCTCCGCCCGGGCGCGGACCCGGGTCTGGACCCTGGCCCGGACTCGCGTGTGGGCCCGGGCGCGGTCCCGGACCCGGGCGCGGACCATGAAGTGACCCGGGCGCGGCCCTTCCGAACCCGGCCCGGCGCAACGGTCCTGGCCGGGCGTCGGCTTGGGCGGTGCGGCAGACTGCGGGACATGCGTACCGCTTACCGCGTGGAGACCGTACGGGCTGCAGAGGCCGAGCTGATGAGCCGTCTGCCGCAGGACGCGCTGATACACCGGGCCGCGGCCGGACTCGCCGCCGCCTGCGTCTCGCTTCTGGGGCGCGGCCGGGTGTACGGAGCGAGAGTCGTCCTCCTCGTCGGCAGCGGGGACAACGGCGGCGACGCGCTGTACGCCGGCGCCCGGCTCGCGCGGCGGGGGGCGGGCGTGACGGCCGTCCTGCTGGGTTCGCGCGCCCACGAGGGCGGTCTCGCGGCGCTGCGGGCGGCCGGTGGGCGCGTGGCGGAGGACGATCCGTTCGAGCCCCTGGCGGCCGCCGATCTCGTCCTGGACGGGATCACCGGCATCGGCGGGCGCGGCGGGCTGCGGCCGGACGCGGTCCCGGTCGCCCGGGCGGCGCGCGGCTCGGACGCGGTCGTCGTCGCCGTCGACCTGCCGAGCGGTGTCGACGCGGACACCGGGCAGGTGGCGGGGGAGGCGCTGCGGGCGGACGCGACGGTGACGTTCGGCGCGTACAAGCCGGGGCTGCTGATCGATCCCGCCCGGGAGTACGCCGGGGCGCTGCGGCTCGTCGACATCGGCCTCGCGGACCATCTGCCGTCGGTGGCCGAACTGGAGGCGCTCCAGCACGAGGACGTCGCCAGGCTGCTGCCCGTGCCCGGTGCGGAGAGCGACAAGTACCGGCGCGGTGTCGTGGGCGTGGTCGCCGGCTCCGCGCGCTACCCGGGCGCGGCCGTCCTCGCGGTGTCGGGGGCGCTCCGGGGCGGGGCGGGCGCGGTGCGGTACGTGGGTCCCGCCGGGGACGCGGTGATCGCCCGCTTCCCGGAGACGCTGGTGCACGCCGGTCCGCCGCGGAAGGCCGGACGGGTCCAGGCCTGGGTGGTCGGCCCGGGCCTCGGCGACGGGCCGGGGGTCGAGGAGGTCCTGGCCTCGGACGTACCGGTCCTGGTGGACGCGGACGGTCTGCGCGACCTGCCGGTGTCGGTCGTGCGCGGGCGCACCGCCCCGACGCTGCTCACCCCGCACGCCGGCGAGGCGGCGGCGCTGCTCGGCGTCTCCCGCGAGGAGGTCGAGGCGGGGCGGCTCGCGGCGGTACGGGAACTGGCGGAGCGCTTCGGCGCGACGGTGCTGCTCAAGGGGTCGACGACGCTGGTGGCCGCGCCGGGCGGGCCGGGCGGTTCGGTGGAGGGAGAGGTCCGGGAGACCGCGGGGGCGGCGGTACGGGTCAACCCGACGGGCACGTCGTGGCTGGCCACGGCCGGCAGCGGCGACGTCCTGTCCGGCCTCGCGGGCTCGCTGCTCGCGGCGGGCCTCCCGGCCCTGGACGCCGGTTCGGTGGCGGCGTACCTCCACGGCCTCGCGGCCCGCCGCGCCTCCGGCGGCGCCCCGGTCACGGCGACGGAGGTGGCGGAGGCCCTGCCCGGCGCGTGGCGGGACGTGACGTCGTAGGCCGTGTCATGCCCAACCCGCCCCCGGCGCCCCCGTGCTGATGACGCCGGTCGGGTGACATCGCGGACCCAGGCCCAACACCTCCCGGGCAGCGGTCCGTTCCTCGCGCGGCCGTGGTCCGCCAGGCCGGCGGCCAGGACGTCGCCCCGTCCTCACCCCGCCGTCGCCGCGTCCGGGCCGGGGGTTCCGCGGTGCGGGATCGCGGGTGGGGCACGACGGGGTGACCGGGTCGACAGGCGGGGAAAAGCGGCCCGGGAGCCGACACCTGAGAGACTGGGCGCGATGACTGAGACACCGCCGCCCCGCCGAGCACGCGCCGAGATCGACCTCGGCGCGCTGCGTGCGAACGTCCGCACGCTGCGCGCCCGCGTCGCGCCCCACGCCCAGGTCATGGCCGTGGTCAAGGCGGACGCGTACGGACACGGCGCCCTGCCCTGCGCCCGCGCCGCTCTCGACGCGGGCGCCACCTGGCTCGGCACCGCCACCCCGCACGAGGCGCTGGCCCTGCGTGCGGCCGGGATCACGGAGGCGGACGCCCGCGTCCTGTGCTGGCTGTGGACCCCCGGCGACCCGTGGGCCGCCGGGATCGAGGCCGGCCTCGACATGGCGGTCAGCGGCCTGTGGGCCCTGCGCGAGGTCGTCGAGGCGGCACGCGGGGCGGACAGGCCGGCGCGGATCCAGCTCAAGGCCGACACCGGGCTCGGCCGCAACGGCTGCCAGCCCGCCGACTGGCCGCAGCTCGTCGGCGAGGCCCTGAAGGCCCAGAGCCAGGGTCTGGTGCGGGTCACCGGCCTCTGGTCGCACTTCGCCTGCGCCGATGAACCCGGCCACCCCTCCATCGCCTCCCAGCTCGACGTCTTCCGCACGATGCTGGAGTACGCCGAGAAGGCCGGCGTCGAGCCGGAGGTCCGGCACCTCGCCAACTCGGCGGCCACCCTGACCCTTCCCGAGACCTACTTCGACCTCGTCCGGCCCGGTATCGCCATGTACGGCGTCTCGCCCAGCCCCGAGATGGGCACCCCGGCCGACTTCGGCCTGCGGCCCGTGATGTCGCTCAAGGCGAGCATCGCACTCGTGAAGCAGGTGCCGGCCGGGCACGGCGTCAGTTACGGACACCACTACGTCACCGAGGACGAGACCCACCTCGGTCTCGTCCCCCTCGGCTACGCCGACGGGATCCCGCGCCACGCCTCCGGCCGCGGGCCCGTCCTCGTCGGCGACAGGGTCCGCCGGGTGGCCGGCCGGGTCGCCATGGACCAGTTCGTGGTCGACCTGGGCGGCGACGCCGTCGAGGCCGGCGCCGAGGCGCTGCTCTTCGGCCCCGGCGACCGGGGCGAGCCGACCGCCGAGGACTGGGCCGTGGCCGCGGACACGATCGCGTACGAGATCGTCACCCGCATCGGCGGGCGCGTCCCGCGCGTCTACCTGAACGAGTCGGACGGCTAGGTTCACGCCGGAAAGGCCGAGCCGGAAACCGGACCGACGAGCGGTACGAGTCATCAAGGAGCGGGAGTGAGCGAGTCCAGCACCGACCCCTGGCGCCGCGCCGGGTTCGCAGGCGCCGCGATAGGCGTGCTCGCGGCCGGCGCCGCCGCGGGCGTCGCCCTCGAACGGCTCACCGTCGGACGCGGCATGCGGCAGAAGGCACGGCTCGCCCTCGACGCCTCCGCCCCCTACGGCGCCCTGCGGGGCACACCGGGCAAGGCGCTCGCCGACGACACCACCGAGCTGTACTACGAGATCGACGAGGTGGATCCCGAGGCCGGCGCCCCGCGCAGACGGCGCCTCTTCGGCCGCAAGGCACCCGCCCCCGTCACCGTCGTCTTCAGCCACGGGTACTGCCTCGGCCAGGACTCCTGGCACTTCCAGCGGGCCGCCCTGCGCGGACTGGTCCGTACCGTCCACTGGGACCAGCGCAGTCACGGACGCTCGGCCCGCGGGGTCGCCCAGGCCGGGCCCGACGGGGTGCCCGTCACCATCGACCAGCTGGGCCGCGACCTGAAGGCGGTCATCGACGCGGCCGCGCCCGAGGGGCCGCTGGTCCTGGTCGGCCACTCCATGGGCGGCATGACGATCATGGCGCTCGCCGACCGTTATCCCGAGCTGATCAGGGAACGGGTCGTCGGCGTCGCCTTCGTCGGCACGTCCTGCGGCAGGCTCGGCGAGGTGAACTACGGGCTCCCCACGGCCGGCGTCAACGCGATACGGCGTGTCCTTCCCGGCGTCCTGAAGGCGCTCGGCACGCAGGCGGAGCTGGTCGAACGGGGCCGCAGGGCCACCGCCGACCTCTTCGCCGGGCTCATCAAGAAGTACTCGTTCTCGTCGAAGGACGTCGATCCGGCGGTCGCCCGGTTCGCGGAACGGATGATCGAGGCGACCCCGATCGACGTGGTCGCCGAGTTCTACCCGGCCTTCAGCGAGCACGACAAGGCGGACGCGCTGCCCGTCTTCCGCGAGGTGCCCGTGCTCGCGCTGGCCGGCGACCGCGACCTGGTCACCCCCAGCTCGCACACCGAGGCCATCGCGGACCTGCTGCCGGACAGCGAGCTGGTCATCGTCCCCGACGCCGGCCATCTGGTCATGCTGGAGCACCCCGAGGCGGTCACCGACCGGCTGGCCGACCTCCTCGTCCGGGTCGGCGCGGTCCCCTCCCCGACGGGCGCGAAAGCGGGCTCGGGCAACGGATAAGTTGGCCCGTATGGAAGCACCGCACAACGCAGCCACGCTCGATGTCGACTCCCCCGAGGAGATGCGGGAGATCGGCCGCCGCCTCTCCGCACTCCTGCGCCCCGGCGATCTCGTGATGCTCACCGGCGAGCTGGGCGCGGGGAAGACGACGCTGACCCGCGGCCTGGGCGAGGGCCTCGGCGTCCGGGGCGCCGTCACCTCGCCGACGTTCGTCATCGCCCGCGTCCACCCGTCCCTGGTCGGCGGTCCGGCCCTGGTCCACGTCGACGCGTACCGCCTCGGCGGCGGCCTGGACGAGATGGAGGACCTCGACCTCGACGTCTCGCTGCCCGAGTCGGTGGTGGTCGTGGAGTGGGGCGACGGCAAGGTCGAGGACCTGACGGACGACCGGCTGCACGTCCTCATCCACCGGGTCGTCGGGGACACCGACGACGACCGGCGCACCGTCGTCCTGCGCGGGATCGGCGACCGCTGGGCGGACTCGACGCTTGACCTCCGGGGCTGACGGGGTAAGGGAACGTACGTAGCTTCCGACAAGGTGTCGGGAAGATGTTGCATCGGTCGTACGAGCCGTGGTGACATGGAGGCACAAGCTGGTTAGGTGTACCTAACCTACGGGAGGCATTCATGGCGACGCCAGAGCGGGCACGCGCAGCGGACCGGATCACGATGAGCGATCTGCTGGCGTCCTGTGCCGCGGCGAGCGCGGTCTCGACCCCGCCGCGCGAGCCGGACGAGCAGCCCGAGGCCGCCCCGGACATCGAGCCCGAGGCTCCTGCGCGCCGCGAGGCCGCGTAGGAGCGGTCCGGGGGAGCGGCCACCCTGCACGCTCGCCGCACTCGGCGTCCGCCCGGGGCCGGCGAGCGGGCGGCGACGCCCGCGGCTCTGTCCTGATCCCCGTGCGCCGATCTCCCCGCCGGTCCACCGTTCCCGCCCTCACCCCTGCGGGTGATGCGCCCTCCCCGGAGGGCGGGCCGGACACGTAACCGCTACGCGACGACGACGACCTTCGCGCCGATCGCGGCGAACGTCCACATCGCGTCACCGTCCGCCCGCTTCATGCGGATGCCGCCGGTCTTCCGCGTCGGATCCGGCGTCGGGAGCGAGCCGTCGACCGCCGCGCTGAAGCCGACCGTGACGTCGTCGACCGTCGCGAACCGCACCACGTGCTCGATCTTCACGCCGTCCGAACCGGTCACCGAGCCCGAGCGCGAGGTCACCTTGTACGCCCCCGGCTTCGGGTCGACCGTGCTCGGCGCCACCGAGAAGGTGTGCGTCGCCTGGCCCTTTGCGTCCACCAGCCACACGCGGCGCTCGGACAGCGCGTACACGACGCGGGCGCCGCTGCCGGAGTTCCCCGGGACGGCGAGCGGGTCCTTGGGCTTGGGCTTCGGCCCGCCGGTCGACTCCGCCGACGGCGCCGCGGCCGGCGTCCGGGGCTTGGCCGACACATCGGCCGGGGCGTTCGCCGACGCCTGATAGGCGAGGAAGGCGACCGCCGCGAGCGCCGCCGCGGTGAGCCCGGCCACGAATCCCGAGCTGCTCCTTGCCACCGTGGCCTCCTCCGTACGTATGTATCGGTGGTGACGGTAGCAGCAGCCGTCCGGTGCCACGGGGCGCCGTGCCCGGGTGCCGGGAGCCGTAGGCTGTTTGCGTGCTCTTGCTCGCCATGGATACCGCCACACCCGCCGTCACCGTCGCCCTCCACGACGGCGACTCCGTCGTCGCCCAGTCGCGGCAGGTCGACGCCCGCCGCCACGGGGAGCTGCTGCTGCCCGCCGTCCACCGGGTCCTCACGGAGGCCGGACTGACGCTCGACGCCGTCACCGGCATCGTCGTCGGCGTCGGGCCGGGGCCGTACACCGGCCTGCGGGTCGGCCTGGTCACCGCCGCCACCTTCGCCTCCGCGCTCGGCGTGCCGGTGCACGGCCTGTGCACGCTGGACGGTCTCGCGTACGCCTCCGGGATCGAGGAGCCGTTCGTCGTCGCGACGGACGCGCGCCGCAAGGAGGTCTACTGGGCGCGGTACGACGACTCCCGTACGCGGGTGACCGACGCGGCCGTCGACCGGCCCGCCGAGATCGCCGAGGACGTCGCCGGGCTGCCCGCCGTCGGCGCCGGCGCGCGCCTCTACCCCGAGGTCTTCGCCGACGCCCGCGACCCCGAGCACCAGTCCGCCGCCGCGCTCGCGGCCCTCGCCGCGGAGAAGCTCGCCGCCGGGACGGACTTCCTCGACCCGCTGCCGATGTACCTGCGCCGCCCCGACGCGCAGGTGCCGAAGAACTACAAGGTGGTCACTCCGCAGTGACCGCCCTGACCGCCGCCGTGCTGCGGGAGATGCGCTGGTGGGACATCGAGCCCGTGCTCGCACTCGAACACGAGCTCTTCCCCGAGGATGCCTGGTCCGAGGGGATGTTCTGGTCCGAGCTGGCGCACGCGCGCGGCCCCGGCGCCACCCGCCGCTACGTCGTCGCCGAGGAGCCCGCGGGCGGCCGGCTGGTGGGCTACGCCGGGCTCGCCGCCGCCGGAGGACTCGGCGACGTGCAGACGATCGCCGTCGCCCGGGACCAGTGGGGCAGCGGGCTCGGCGCCCGGCTGCTCACCGACCTGCTCCAGCACGCCACCGCCTTCGAGTGCGAAGAGGTGCTGCTGGAGGTACGCGTGGACAACACCCGGGCCCAGAAGCTGTACGCGCGCTTCGGCTTCGAGCCCATCGGCTTCCGGCGCGGCTACTACCAGCCCGGCAACGTGGACGCGCTTGTCATGCGATTGACCGTTCAAGGAACAGAGACGACTGACTGATGGCTGCTGACGAACCGCTCGTACTCGGCATCGAGACCTCCTGCGACGAGACCGGCGTCGGCATCGTGCGGGGCACGACCCTGCTGGCCGACGCCATCGCGTCGAGCGTGGACACCCACGCGCGCTTCGGCGGAGTGGTCCCGGAGATCGCCTCCCGCGCCCACCTGGAGGCGATGGTCCCGACCATCGAGCGCGCCCTGAGGGACGCCGGCGTCTCCGCCAAGGACCTCGACGGCATCGCTGTCACCGCCGGACCGGGTCTCGCCGGTGCGCTGCTCGTCGGCGTCTCGGCCGCCAAGGCGTACGCGTACGCCCTGGGCAAGCCGCTGTACGGCGTCAACCACCTGGCCTCGCACATCTGCGTCGACCAGCTGGAGCACGGCCCGCTGCCCGAGCCGACCATGGCGCTCCTGGTGTCCGGCGGCCACTCGTCGCTGCTGCTCGCGCCCGACATCACCGCCGACGTCCGGCCGATGGGCGCCACGATCGACGACGCGGCCGGCGAGGCCTTCGACAAGATCGCGCGCGTGCTCGACCTGGGCTTCCCCGGCGGCCCGGTGATCGACCGGCTCGCCAGGGAGGGCGACCCGAACGCGATCGCCTTCCCGCGCGGCCTGAGCGGCGCCAAGGACCCGGCGTACGACTTCTCCTTCTCCGGTCTGAAGACCGCCGTGGCCCGCTGGATCGAGGCCAGGCGGGCGGCGGGCGAGGAGGTGCCGGTACGGGACGTGGCGGCGTCCTTCCAGGAGGCGGTCGTGGACGTGCTGACCCGCAAGGCCGTCCGGGCCTGCAAGGACGAGGGCGTCGACCACCTGATGATCGGCGGCGGCGTCGCGGCCAACTCGCGGCTGCGGGCCCTGGCCGAGGAGCGGTGCGAGCGGGCCGGGATCCGGCTGCGCGTGCCGCGCCCGGGGCTCTGCACCGACAACGGCGCGATGGTGGCGGCGCTCGGCGCCGAGATGGTGGCCCGCAACCGGCCGGCCTCCGACCTGGAGCTGTCCGCGGACTCGTCCCTGCCGGTCACCGACCCGCACGTGCCGGGCGCGCACGCCCACGGGCACGACCACGTGCACGAGGTCAGCAAGGAGAACCTGTACTCGTGACCACCGTGACCCTCATGTGGGAGGCGCGGGCGGTCGAGGGCCGGGCGGGCGAGCTCCTGGAGTGGGCCCGGGCGCGGACGCTGCCGTACGCGCCGCTGCGCCGGGAGACCTTCCGCGCGGCGCAGGACCGGGTCCTCGTGCTGACCTGGTGGGAGGCGGACGCCGTCGACGCCGACCTGCCCGAACTGCCCGAACCGGCCGCGGAGATGATCACGCGGCCGGTGCACCGCTGGCGTTTCGAGTCGGTCTCCCTCGCCGAGGGCGCAACCTCCTGACCCGTTCGCGCATCAAACACGGCGTGGACAAGAAGATCGTGGCGTGGGCGGTACTGACCGTCGCGGCCCTGCTCGTGACGGGCTGTACGTCGGGTGCCGACGCCGCCCCCCGGACGGCCCCGCCGGCCGCGCCCTCGGCGGCCCCCTCGGCTAGGACGGACCAGGCGCCCCCGGCAGGGGACGACAAGCGGGCGCGGGAGGCGAGGACGGCCGCCGCCTACCGCAAGTGGGGGCTCGAACCCTTCGCCCCGCCGCCCGCCCCGCCGAAGGTCAAGCCGGTCCGACGGGCGGCGGGCGCGCCCGTGCCGGTGATCAGCGAGATACCGACGACCGACAAGGTCGTCTTCGTCACCATCGACGACGGTGCCGAGAAGAACCCGGAGTTCGTGACGATGATGAGGGAACTCCAGGTCCCGGTGACCATGTTCCTCACCGACTCGGCGATACGCACCGACTACGGCTACTTCGAGCCGCTCGCCGCCCTCGGCAACGGCGTCGCCAACCACACCCTCACCCACCCCAACCTGCGCACCCTCGGCCGGGCCGCCCAGCAGCGGGAGATCTGCGGCCAGCAGACGAGGCTGACCGAGAAGTACGGCACGGCCCCGCGGCTCTTCCGCCCGCCGTACGGCAACTGGAACGAGGACACCCGCGCCGCCGCCGGGAGCTGCGGGGTAGACGCCATCGTGCTGTGGCGCGAGTCGATGCAGATCACGAACATGCAGTACCAGCGCGCGGACCGGAAGCTGCGTCCCGGCGACATCATCCTGGCCCACTTCCGGGGCCCGGCCGAGCTCAAGGGCGCGACGATGACCGAGATGACGGCCGACATGCTGCGCCGCATACAGGAGCAGGGCTTCACGGTGGCCCGTTTGGAGGACTACGTCTGAGCCCGCCGGACCACGTCCGGAAAAAAGTCCCGGTGGACGTGTCGATGCGGGGTCCGTCCGGTCGACGTATGAGTGAGAGGCGGGGAACGACCCCGCCGCCGCACCACCGAGGAGTCACCATGCCGCGCTTCCTGACGATGATCCGCATCGAGGAGAACACCATCGACATGGAGGAGGCAGGACCCGAGTTCGGCGAGCGCATGGGCGCGCTCTTCGAGGAGATCACCAAGGCCGGCGTCATGCTGGACACGGCCGGTCTCCTGCCGACCTCCGAGGGCACCAGGGTGACCTGGTCCGACGGGAAGATCAGCTACACCGACGGCCCCTTCACCGAGACCAAGGAGGTCGTCGGCGGCTACTCCCTCAGCCAGTGCAAGGACAAGGCCGAGGCGCTGGAGTGGACCCGGCGTTTCCTGGAGCTGCACCCGGCGGGCTGGAAGGTCACCGCGGAGGTGCGCCAGCTCGACGAGTCCTGAGATCCGGCCGGCGGGTGTGCTGTCATGTGAGCCGTGACAGCACACACCGCCGCCGGCAGCGTCGAGACGGTCTTCCGGATGGAGTCGGCGCGGATCATCGCCGCCGCGGCGAGGATCGTCCGCGATGTCGGCATCGCCGAGGAGATCGCCCAGGACGCGCTCGTCGCCGCCCTGGAGCAGTGGCCGCGGACGGGAGTCCCGGACCGGCCGGGCGCGTGGCTGACGGCCGCCGCGAAGAACCGCGCCGTCGACCTCGTACGGCGACGCGAGACGTACGCCCGCAAGCTCGCCGAGGTGGGTCGTGACCTCGCCGAGGAGACGTACGACCCCGAGCCGTCCGGTCCGGGGGACATCGACGACGACCTGCTGCGGCTGATCTTCACCGCCTGCCATCCCGTGCTCTCCGCCGAGGCGCGCGTGGCGCTCACCCTGCGGCTGGTCGGGGGGCTGCGCACGGACGAGATCGCCCGGGCCTTCCTCGTGCCGGAGGCGACGGTCGCCCAGCGGATCGTGCGGGCGAAGCGGAGCCTGGCGAAGGCGGGGGTGGAGTTCGAGGTCCCGTACGGCGAGGAGCGTGCGGCCCGGCTCGGATCCGTCCTGGAGGTCATCTACCTGGTCTTCAACGAGGGGTATGCGGCGACGGCGGGCGACGACCTGCTGCGTCCGGCGCTCTGCGAGGACGCCCTGCGGCTGGCCAGGGTCCTCGCCGGCCTGATGCCCGAGGAGGGCGAGGTCCACGGCCTCGCGGCCCTGCTGGAGATCCAGGCGTCCCGGACGGCGGCCAGGACCGGCCCGGACGGGCAGCCCGTCCTGCTCTCCGAGCAGAACCGCGGCCGCTGGAACCGGCTGCTGATCCGGCGCGGCTTCGCCGCCCTGGAACGGGCCGGCCTGGGCGGGGACTTCGGCCCGTACACGCTCCAGGCGGCCATCGCCGCCTGCCACGCGCGGGCGGTGACCTACGAGGAGACGGACTGGCGCACCATCGCGGCGCTCTACGCCCGGCTGGCGGCCGTCGCGCCCTCCCCGGTGGTGGAGCTGAACCGCGCGGTCGCCGTGTCGATGGCGGACGGGCCGGAGGCCGGTCTCGCACTGGTCGACGCGCTGGCCGCCGCACCGGCCCTGAAGGACTACCACCTACTGCCGAGCGTCCGGGGCGACCTGCTGGACCGGCTCGGCCGCGGCGCCGAGGCGCGGGCCGAGTTCGAGCGGGCGGCGGCCCTCACCCGCAACGCCCGGGAGCGGGACCTCCTCCTGGCCCGCGCCCGGGGGACGACCACGGACGGATGACCGGCCTCGCGGAACCCGGATTCCGCGCCTCCGGAGCCTCGCCGCTGAGGGCGCCTGAGGGTGCGGCCGTCGGTGCGGCCCGCGCCACGCGCTAGCGGGCCGGGTGGCCGATCAGCATCGTCGGGGCGCCCGCGACCCGGGTGAGGAAGACCGTCGCGGAGCGCGGGCCCTTCGGCTTGATCCTGCGGCGCAGTTCCTCCGGTTCGACCGCCGAGCCGCGCTTCTTCACCGTCAGGGTGCCGACCTCGCGCTCCCGCAGCAGGGCCTTCAGCTTCTTGAGGTTGAAGGGGAGCCGGTCGGTGATCTCGTACGCGGTGGCGTACGGGGTCGGGATCAGCGCGTCCGCCGTGACGTAGGCGATCGTCTCGTCGATCAGGCCGCCGTCCAGCTCCTCGGCGACCTCGGCCACCAGATGGGCGCGGATGACGGCGCCGTCCGGCTCGTAGAGGTAGCGGCCCACCGGGCGGACGGCCGGGTCGGGCAGGCCGCGGCCGGTCAGGCTCGCGCCGGAGGGCAGCAGGGTGGCGCGGACCGCTCCGGGGCGGGTGCCGAACCACAGCACCGCCTCCTTCACGTCGCCGCCGTCCGAGATCCACTCGGCCTCCGCGTCCTCGGGAACGGCCTCGTGCGGCACGCCCGGAGCGATCTTCAGGGCCGCGTGGGGGGCCCGGCGGGCGGCCTCGATCGCCCAGGAGAGCGGGGGCGAGTACGCCTCCGGGTCGAAGATCCTGCCGCGGCCGCCCCGACGGGCCGGGTCGACGAAGACGGCGTCGTAGGGCGCCGTGTCGACCTCCGTCACGTCCGCGCACCGCACCTCGATCAGGCCGGCCAGGCCCAGCGCGTCGGCGTTGGCGCGGGCGGCCTCCGCCGTCAGCGGGTCGCGGTCCACGGCGAGGACGGAGATGCCGGCGCGGGCGAACGCGATCGCGTCCCCGCCGATCCCGCCGCACAGGTCGGCGACGGACCGCACCCCGAGGTCCGCGAGGCGGCGGGCCCGGTAGGTGCCCACCGAGGCCCGGGTGGACTGCTCGACGCCGTGCGGCGTGAAGTACATCCGGTACGCGTCCTCGGCGCCGAACTTCGCCACCGCGCGCTGCCGGAGCCTGGCCTGTCCGACGGCCGCCGTGACCAGCTCGGCGGGGTGGTCGCGGCGCAGCCGGGAGACGACCGCCAGCTCCTGGGCGGGGTCATGGTCGCGCAGGGAGGCGAGCAGGGTCTGGCCCTCGGGGGTGAGCAGGGCGGCGAAGGAGGCGAGGTCGGTCACCCGCCCCATTGTGCGGCCTGGCCCGGTGTGGGCCGGCCGGGGGATGGTGCGCGCGGCGCGGCGGTGTCGCGGGGGCGGGAGGGGTCGCCGCTGAAAGGATGCGGCGCCATGCAACTAGTACGACAAAAGGAACAAATGCCCCCGGGTTCCACGCCCCTCGGGCGCCTTCGGTCCGCCCGTCCCCGGCGCGCGCGCGCCGTGCGCCGCTCGGTCGGAGCGGTGCTGCTCGTGGCCGCCCTCGGCGCGGCCTGCGCCGGGCCGGTCGACGGCGCGGGCGGCGGCCCGGGATCCCCGGCGAAGGCCGCCCCCGGTCAGCCGGGCGCCCAGGCGCAGGGTGCCTCCGGCGCCCTCAACGCGTACATCGGGAAGGTCCGCGCGCAGCGGGCCGCCCGCGCGCTCGCGGCGAAGAAGTGGGGGCTCGACCGCCCTCCCCTGGAGGCCCCGGCCCCGCCCGCCGTCAAGCCGACCATCACCACCCGCAAGGGGTTCGAGACCGACGGCGAGGGGCTGCCGCCCGTCTTCACCACCGTGCCGACCAAGGAGAAGGTCGTCTTCCTGACGATCGACGACGGCGCCGAGAAGGACCCGGAGCTGCTCCGGATGATGAGCGAGCTGCGGATCCCGTACAGCGCCTTCCTCAGCGACTACCTGGTCAAGGAGGACTACGGCTACTTCGAGAAGATGCGGGACGCCGGCGTCTCCCTGCACAACCACACCCTCAACCACCGGTACATGCCCAAGCTGTCCTACTCCGAACAGAAACACGAGATCTGCGGGATGCAGGACACCATCGAGAAGCGGTACGGGAAGCGGCCGCCGCTCTTCCGCCCGCCGTACGGCAACTACGACGAGGACACGCTGCGCGCGGCCAAGGCGTGCGGCGTGAAGGCGGTCCCGCTGTGGGCGTCCGAGGCGTTCCCGGACCGGATGGAGTGGCGCGAGTGGGACCGCGACCTGCACCCCGGCGACATCATCCTCACCCACTTCCGGGGCAAGGGGGACTGGAAGGGGTCCATGGCGGACATGGTCCGCCGCGTGATGCGGACCGTCACGGCCAAGGGCTACGCCGTCGCGAAGCTGGAGGACTACGTATGACCGGGGCGCGCCGGCCGGCAGCCGCACTGGCCCTGGCCGGCGCGCTCCTCGGCGCGACGGCCTGCGCCCCGTCGGTCGATCCGTTCGAGCGTCTGGGCCGCAAGGCGGCGGAGCGGGTGGGCTCGCGGGACGGGGGCGGCGGGCCCTCGTGGTCGAACCCGCGTGCGGAACCATCAGGGCCGTCACGCCGTTCCCCGTACCGGGATCGAGACGCCACGCGGCACTGAATTGGCACTCCGCTTGACCGAGTGCTAATCGCGGTCATAGTCTCGGCTCTGGCACTCCCCACCGGAGAGTGCCAACACAGCGACAGGCAGGTCCGGCACCCGCGACGACGGATCCACCTGGTCGCCACCTCAGACAGTTAACCCCGTGAGATCTCCGAAGGGGGAGGTCGGATCGTGACGACCACCAGCTCCAAGGTTGCCATCAAGCCGCTCGAGGACCGCATTGTGGTCCAGCCGCTCGACGCCGAGCAGACCACCGCCTCTGGCCTGGTCATTCCGGACACCGCCAAGGAGAAGCCCCAGGAGGGCGTCGTCCTGGCCGTGGGCCCGGGCCGCTTCGAGAACGGCGAGCGCCTGCCGCTCGACGTGAAGACCGGCGACATCGTGCTGTACAGCAAGTACGGCGGCACCGAGGTGAAGTACAGCGGCGAGGAGTACCTCGTCCTCTCGGCTCGCGACGTGCTCGCGATCGTCGAGAAGTAGTCGGGGGTCCGGGGGGTCACCCCCGGACGACCCTTCACCGAAGCCAGATGCATTGAGCTGCGCCCCTAGACCCCGCACTGGGCGTCCGGGGGCGCGGTTCGTTTCACCAGTTTCACCACGAATTCCGAGAGGGCTGAATCGCTCCCATGGCGAAGATCCTGAAGTTCGACGAGGACGCCCGTCGCGCCCTTGAGCGCGGCGTCAACAAGCTCGCCGACACGGTGAAGGTGACGATCGGCCCCAAGGGCCGCAACGTCGTCATCGACAAGAAGTTCGGCGCCCCCACCATCACCAACGACGGCGTCACGATCGCCCGCGAGGTCGAGCTCGACGACCCGTACGAGAACCTCGGCGCCCAGCTCGTGAAGGAGGTGGCGACCAAGACCAACGACATCGCGGGTGACGGCACCACCACCGCGACCGTGCTCGCCCAGGCCCTGGTCCGCGAGGGTCTGCGCAACGTCGCCGCCGGCGCCTCCCCGGCCGCCCTGAAGAAGGGCATCGACGCCGCCGTCAAGGCCGTCTCCGACGAGCTGCTCGCCACCGCGCGCCCGATCGACGACAAGTCGGACATCGCCGCCGTCGCCGCGCTCTCCGCGCAGGACCAGCAGGTCGGCGAGCTCATCGCCGAGGCGATGGACAAGGTCGGCAAGGACGGTGTCATCACCGTCGAGGAGTCCAACACCTTCGGCCTGGAGCTCGACTTCACCGAGGGCATGGCCTTCGACAAGGGCTACCTCTCGCCGTACATGGTCACCGACCAGGAGCGTATGGAGGCCGTCCTCGACGACCCGTACATCCTGATCCACCAGGGCAAGATCTCCTCGATCCAGGACCTGCTGCCGCTCCTGGAGAAGGTCATCCAGGCCGGCTCCTCCAAGCCGCTGCTGATCATCGCCGAGGACGTCGAGGGCGAGGCCCTGTCGACCCTGGTCGTGAACAAGATCCGTGGCACCTTCAACGCCGTGGCCGTCAAGGCCCCCGGCTTCGGCGACCGCCGCAAGGCGATGCTCGGCGACATGGCCACCCTCACCGGTGCCACCGTCATCGCCGAGGAGGTCGGCCTCAAGCTCGACCAGGCCGGTCTGGACGTGCTGGGCACCGCCCGTCGCGTCACGATCTCCAAGGACGACACGGTCATCGTCGACGGCGGGGGCAACTCCGAGGACGTCAAGGGCCGCGTCAACCAGATCAAGGCCGAGATCGAGTCCACGGACTCCGACTGGGACCGCGAGAAGCTGCAGGAGCGCCTGGCGAAGCTCGCCGGCGGCGTCTGCGTCATCAAGGTCGGTGCCGCGACCGAGGTGGAGCTGAAGGAGAAGAAGCACCGTCTGGAGGACGCCATCTCCGCGACCCGCGCCGCGGTCGAGGAGGGCATCGTCTCCGGTGGTGGCTCCGCGCTCGTCCACGCCGTGAAGGTCCTGGAGGGCAACCTCGGCAAGACCGGCGACGAGGCGACCGGTGTCGCCGTCGTCCGCCGCGCCGCCGTCGAGCCGCTGCGCTGGATCGCCGAGAACGCCGGCCTGGAGGGTTACGTCATCACCTCCAAGGTCTCCGAGCTCGACAAGGGCCAGGGCTTCAACGCCGCCACCGGCGAGTACGGCGACCTGGTCAAGGCCGGCGTCATCGACCCGGTGAAGGTGACGCGCTCCGCCCTGGAGAACGCCGCCTCGATCGCCTCCCTCCTCCTCACCACCGAGACCCTCGTGGTGGAGAAGAAGGAAGAGGAGTCGGCGGACGCGGGCCACGGCCACGGCCACGGCCACTCGCACTGAGGCTGAACCACCGAGCGAACGCCGAGGCCCGGTGCCCCCGTCGCGGGGGCACCGGGCCTCGGTGCTGTTCTGCCGCTCCGCTGTTCTGCCGCTCCGCCGCGGTGCGGCGATACGCGCGCGGGCGGGAGCCTCACGCCTCGACGGCGCCGAGCTGCCCCATGAGCCCGAGCTGGTCGTACTGCCACCAGCCCTCGACGATCTTGCCGTCCTGACGGAACTGGTGGATGGTCGTACCGGTCATCGCGACCCGCATGCCGGTCGGCTGGATCCCCATGAAGTCGCCGTTGTGCGTCCCCACCCAGGTCCACCGCGTGCACACCCGGTCGCCCTCGGCGATCTGGTCCTGGACCGTGAACGAGAAGTCGAAGCCGCCCCGCCACATCTCCATCTCGCGGCGGGCCGCGTCCATGCCGATGGCGTCCTGCTCGTTCGCCGGATCGTGGTCGTGGTAGCCCTCCGCGAGGACCTCGTCGAGCGGTGGCAGCTCGCCCTCGGTGGCGATGAGCTCGAAGACCCGGCGGGACGTGGCCTTGTACATCTGCACGTCCCGCATGACGTCCAGATCCGTGAACGTCGGCATCTCGTCACAGAGCGCGACCATCTCCCGGAAGATGCGGTCCGTCTCCGGGAGCTGCGAGTTGGTCATCGCCACCTCGTAGGAGGGGAACTCGACGATCTCCACGAGATGGTCCGCATCGGAGCGGTCCTTGCCGATGACGCTGTGGGTGGCCGTCCGCTTGCCCTGGGTCTGCTCGACCCACTTGTCCATGAGCCGGTTCAGGTCCTCGAACCGGCTGGTCTTGCAATCGATGATCTGTACGAAAGTCATGGCGCCTCCCGGACCGGGTGGGACCCTTCCAGTCTAGGCTCGGCGCCTCCGGGGGGCGGATCACGCCGTGCGCGTCAGGTCCGAGGGACGCACCCGCTCCGCGAACGGCTCCCCCCGTCCGTACCGCGCCACCTCCTCCAGGGCGTGGTCCGCCAGCCGGTGCAGCTCGTTGCCGAGCGAGCCGGCGACGTGCGGGGTGAGCAGTACGTTCGGCAGGTCGTACAGCGGTGAACCGGGCGGGGGCAGCTCCGGATCCGTCACGTCCAGGACCGCCCGCAGACGGCCGGCGCGCAGCTGGACCAGCAGCGCCTCCTCGTCGACCAGAGAGCCGCGCGAGGTGTTGACGAGCGTGGCGCCGTCCGGCATCGCGGCCAGCTGCGCCGCCCCGATCATCCGCTCGGTGGAGGGGAGTTGGGGCGCGTGGACGGACACGATCGTGCTGCGCGCGCACAGGTCGTCGAGGTCCGTCTTCTCCGCGCCGAGCTCCGCCGCCTGCGCCGCGTCGACGTACGGGTCGTAGAGCAGTACCTCGAAGTCGAAGGGGCGCAGCAGCTCGATCACCCGGCGGCCGATCCGGGAGGCGCCGACCAGCCCGACCGTCCGGCGGTAGTTGCCCGTGGCCGCCGACTCGGCCGTCCAGGCGTGGTCGGCGCGGACCTCCCCGTACCGCCGCGCCGAGTCGAGGACCCGCTTCCCGGCGAAGAGGATGGCGGCGAGGGTGTACTCCGCAACGGGCAGGGCGTTGGCGGCCGCGGCGGAGCTGACGGCGAGGCCGCGTTCCCAGCAGGCGCCGGTGATGTGGTGCTTGACCGATCCGGCCGCGTGGACGACTGCCCGCAGTCGAGGGGCGCGGTCCAGGACGGCGGCGGTCAGGGGCGGCGCGCCCCAGCAGGTGAGCAGGATCTCGGCCTCGGCGAGGGCCGCGGCGACCCGGGGCGTCGGCGCGTCCAGGTCGTGGGCGACGAGGAGCGGGTCGGTACGGGCCAGGGCGGCGAGGCGCGCCCGGTGGGCGCCGGTCAGCAGCCGCTCGGCGACGCCGGGGCCCATGCAGAGCAGGAGCGAGGGCCGGTCGTCGGGGTGGCCGGGAGGTCGGGGCATCGGGGGGTGGGGCATCGCGGGTCGTGTGCTCCTCACTTGACGCTGCCGGCGGTCAGACCCGCCTTCCAGTGGCGCTGGAGGGAGACGAAGGCGACGACGAGCGGGACGACGGCGAGCAGGGATCCGGTGACGACGAGGGGGTAGAAGTCGGGTTCCGCGTGGGCGTTGCTGTTCCAGGCGTACAGGCCGAGGCTCAGGGGGAACAGTCTCTGGTCCGACAGCATCACCAGGGGCAGGAAGAAGTTGTTCCAGATCGCGGTGAACTGGAAGAGGAAGACCGTGACGAAGCCGGGCATGATCATGGGCAGCCCGATCGACCAGAAGGTGCGCAGTTCGCCCGCGCCGTCGATGCGGGCGGCCTCCAGGGCCTCGTCCGGTATGTACCCGGAGCTGAAGACCCGGGAGAGGTAGACCGCGAAGGGGTTCACCAGGACCGGGATCAGCACGGCCGCGTGGGTGTTGACGATCCCGACCTCGCTGGCCAGGAGGTACATCGGCAGGGCGAGCGCGGTGGTGGGGACCAGGACGCCGAGGAGGACGACACCGAAGAGCTGCTCCTTGCCCCGGAAGTCGTACTTGTCGAAGGCGTACCCGGCGGCGACGCTGATCAGCGAGCAGGCGAGGGCGCCGATTCCCGCGTAGAGGAGGCTGTTGAGGTACCAGTGGAAGTAGATGCCGTCGTTGTACGCGGCGAGCCGGGAGAGGTTGCCGCCGAGGTCGAAGCCCTCGAAGGAGAAGGCGTCGCCGGCGAGCAGACCGCCCGCGTCCTTGGTGGCCGCGGTGACCAGCCAGACGAGCGGGAAGAGCATGTAGACGACGGCGAGGACGAGCGCGCCGTTGACGGCCGTCCTGGAGAGCCAGGCGCTTCGCTGACGGGGCTTGCTCATGCCGCCTTCTCCTTCCGGCGGCCCGTGAGCCGCGTGACGCCGAAGGAGAGCAGGGCGGCGGTCAGGGCGAGGAGCACGGAGGCCGCGGCCGCGAGCCCGTAGTCGTTGCGGTCGAAGGCCGCGGTGTACGCGTACATGTTCGGCGTCCAGGTGGAGGTGACGGCGGATCCGGTGCCCTTGTTGAGGATGAGCGGTTCGGTGAACAGCTGCAGGGAGCCGATGACGGTGAAGAGGCCGACCATCACGAGCGAGGCGCGGATCAGCGGGACCTTGATGGCGAACGCGGTCCGCCAGGCGCCGGCCCCGTCGACCGTGGCCGCTTCGAGGACGGACCGGTCGATGGCCTGCAGGGCCGCGTAGAAGATCACCATGTTGTAGCCGAGCCACTCCCACAGCGCGATGTTGACGACGGAGGGCAGGGCGCCCTCGGGGGAGAAGAAGTCGAAGCCGATGTCGCCCGCCTCCATCGCCTTGATGACGGGGCTGAGTTGGGGCGTGTAGAGGTAGACCCAGATCAACGCGGCGATGATGCCGGGGACGGCGTGCGGCAGGAAGAGCGCGAGCTGGAAGAAGCGGCGGGCGCGGGCGAGCGCCGAGTCGAGCAGCAGGGCGAGGCCGAGGGCCCCGCCGAGCAGCAGCGGGATGTAGAAGAGGCAGTAGCCCAGCAGAACGCCGAAGCCCTCGCGGAAGGCCCGGTCACCCAGTGCCGCGGCGTAGTTGTCGAGTCCGGTGAAGACGGTCTCGCTGCCGCCGAAGCCCAGCCCGGACTGCTTCTCGGTGAACAGGCTGAGCCAGACCGCGTATCCGATCGGCACGACCATCACCGCGGTGAAGAGGGCGAAGAAGGGGGTCAGCAGGAACGCTGCGGCACGGGTGCGGGCGTTCACCGGGTCAGCCCTCGACCTTCAGTCCGCGCTTGGTCAGCTCGGCGACGGTCGCCTCGTGGCCGCCCTTGATGGCGTCGGCGATGGTGGGGCCGCCCTTGGTGATCTTGCCGAACCGGTCCTTGATGGCGGTGTTGGTGGTGCCGGTGGTCGGGCCCCAGGCCCAGTTCCGGCCGATGGCGGCGCCGGACTCCTCGAAGAGGGCGTAGATGTCCTGGCCGCCGTAGAAGCCGGCGTCGAAGACCTGCTTGGCGACCGGGCGCAGCGCGGTGGCGGCGGGGAAGGCGCTGGAGGTCCCGGAGGCGATGCGGGCCTTGACGCCCGCCTCGGTGGTGGACATCCACTCGGCGAACTCGACGGCCGCCGCCTTCTTGTCGCTGTCCTTGGTCACCGCGAAGGTGGAGCCGCCGAGCATGCCGCTGGCGGGCTTGCCGTCCCAGCTCGGCATGGGCGCCACGGCCCACTTGCCGCTCTGCTCGGGCAGGGTTCCCTTGAGGACGCCGGCGCCCCAGGAGGCGCCGAGGTAGCCGATGGTGGTCCCGTTCTTGAGGGAGCCGGTCCACTCGGGGCTGAAGGAGGCGTTTTTGTGGACGAGGTCGGCGTCGACCAGGCCCTGCCAGTAGGCGGTGACCTTGGAGGTGGCCGGGTCGGTGGTGTCGATCTTCCAGGTGTCGTTCTCGGCCTTGAACCACTGGGCGCCGGCCTGCCAGGCCATCGCCTCGAAGGTGGTCGGGTCGTCCGGGAAGAAGGTGCCGATACGGGCCTTGGCGTCGGCCTTCTTCACCTTCTCGGCGGCGGACCTGAAGGCGTCCCAGGTCCGGGGGACCTCGATCCCGTGCTTCTCGAACAGGTCCTTGCGGTAGAAGAAGGCCTGCGGGGCGGCGTCGAAGGGGACGGCCCAGGTCTTGCCGCCGAGCGTGGTGAGCTCCACCGCCTGCGGCAGCAGCTTCGCGCGGTCGGCCTCGGTGAACTCGCTCCCGATGTCCTGCAGGGCGCCGGAGCTGACGAACTCGGGGAGCGAGGGGTACTCGATGGAGACGAGGTCGGGGGCGTTGCCGGCCTTCACGGCGTTGGAGATCTTGGCGTAGCCGCCGGCGGTGCCGGAGGGGATCTCCTCGAACGTCACCTTGATGTCCTTGTGCGACGCGTTGAACGCGTCGACCACGTCCTTGGACCCCTTGGCCCATCCCCAGAAGGTGACGGTCACGGGCTTGCCGCCGCCCCCCTTGGATCCGGCGGCGGACGAGTCGTCACCGCCGCCGCAGGCCGTGAGGACGGCGAGGGCGGTGACGGTGCCGGCTATGGCACGGGACGTTCTGCTCCGACTGCGGCTCACGGCGCGGCTCCTGAGGACGGGCGGCTGGGACGTTGTGGCCGTGATCCTGTGACCGTCCATGACCGAAGTCAAGAGCGAAAGATTGATTGATCGAAAAAAGATCGAATCGATCAGGCGGATCCGTTCAGGAGTGGCCCCCCTGCTGAGCCCCGCAGGAGGACCGCACCCGCAGCCGCGGCAACAGGCTCAGATGACGGCGCGCGGGCTCCTCGTCCAAGGCGTCCCGCCCCTCCGTGAGGCGCTCCACCAGCAGCTCCGCGCCGTGGCGGCCGACCTGGCGCTTGGGTGGCGCCACCGCCGTCAGCGGCGTGTCGGCGAGGGCGGCGACCTCGTCGTCGTACGCGATCAGGGCCAGGTCCCCGGGCACCATGAGGCCCAGCTCCGCCAGCCGCTGCACGATCTGGATCGCGTCCACGTCGTTGTGGACCAGGGCCGCGCCCGCCCGGCCCGCGACGACCGCCTCGTGCAGCGCCCGCACCGCGCGCTCGAACCCCTCCGGGTCCTGGTCGGCCGGTACGGAGTCGATCACCGGGCCGGGGGACTCCACGCCCAGCGTGACCAGCGCGTCGGCGTACCCGGCGCGCACCGCGAGCGCCGTCGGGCTGTCCCCGCGGGCCACGAGCAGCGGGGTGCCCCGGCCGAGCCCCAGCAGGTGGCGCAGGGCGAGCAGGACGCCGTGGCCGTGGTCGGAGACCACCCGGTCGAGGCCGTCGAGCGGGGTGCCGGGGTCGGCGCGGCGCTCCAGGAGCACGGCAGGCACGGGCATCTCCGCCAGCCAGTCCCCGTACGCGAGGCGGTCCTCGGGCCCCCGCCAGCCCGGCGCGACGAGGACGCCCTCGGCGCCCGCCGCCAGCAGGCCCTCGGCGCGCGCCCGGTCCTCCTCCGGCCGGTAGTCGGAGATCCGCAGGATCAGCCGGGCGCCGGCCCGCGCCGCCGCCTCGTGCGCGCCCCGGATGACCTCGGCGAAGTAGTACGTGGCGGAGGGCGCGAGGAGGCCGAGGACCAGCCCCTCGCCGGAGCGCCCGGCGCCCGGGTCGCCCTGGCGCCCGGGCCAGGACACCTGGCCGTGCACGCGGTCGAGCAGGCCCCGCGCGGCCAGCGCCTCCACGTCCCGGCGCGCGGTGACGGGGGAGACCCCGAGCCGGTCGGCCAGGTCGGAGACGCGGGCGGTGCCGCGTTCGCGCACCAGGGCCAGCAGTCGGTCGTGTCGTTCGGCGGCACTCTCGCGCACGGTGCGCTTCCCCTCGTGGTGTGGTGGTCCGGCGGTTCGCCGTCCCCGTGGTGAGACCTTCTCACGCAGGATGATCGAACGGCGTAAGTTTCGATCATTCGCTCCGATGCCATTGACGTTCGATCGGAGCCTGTCCATGATTCCGTGCGACGCGGTGACGTGTGAGGTGGTGGCGTGCGACGGACGAGGTGGGATGCCGCCGGGGGCGGCCGGCCCGATCGTCACCCTGTCCGTCAGCACGGGGACGCCGGCACGGGGACGCCACCGTCCGGCCGTCACTCCGCCGTCGCCCAGGGAGCACCATGCCCACGCCGCCCGAGAACCGGCCGCCCGAGAACCGGCCGCCCGAGAACCGGCCGCCCGAGAACCGTGAGCTCAGCCCGTTCACCGGCCTGACCCGCGCCCACTGGGAGCGCTCGGCCGACCGGCTCCTCCTCGCCGTACGCCCCCACGCCACCCCGCGCGGCGCGCTCATCCACCTTCCCGGCCCCCGGCCCAGCTGGTCGGGAGCGCGCTCGGACGGCCTCGAAGGCCATGCCAGGACCTTCCTGCTCGCGGCCCTCCGCGTCGCCGGAGCCGGCGGCGAGGACCCCCACGGCCACCTCGCCCGGTACGCCGGAGGTCTCGCCGCCGCGACCGCGGGCGCCGGAACCGACGGCCCCGAGTCCTGGCCGCTCCTGACCGACGTCCGCCAGGCGATCGTCGAATCCGCCTCGATCGCCCTCGCACTGCGCCTGACCCGGCCCTGGCTCTGGGACACCCTCGACGACCGCACCCGCCGGCACGTCGTCGCGTGGCTGCTGCCCGCCCTCGCCCCGTCCCCCGTCGACAACAACTGGTGGCTCTTCGGCCTCACCGTCGCCGGTTTCCTCCAGGACGCCGGCATCGAGACCGACCGGGCCGCCGCCACCATCGACCGCTCCCTCGCCCGCGTCGAGGAGTGGTACCGCGGTGATGGCTGGTACAGCGACGGCGACAACCGCGCCTTCGACCACTACAACGCCTGGGCCCTGCACTTCTACCCCGTGCTGCACGCCCATCTCTCGGGGGACCGGGCACTCCTCGACCGCTACGGCCCCCGGCTGCGCGCCCACCTCGACGACTACGCCCACCTCTTCGACGCCAACGGCGCGCCGATACCCTTCGGCCGTTCCCTCACCTACCGCTTCGCGGCGGCCGCCGCCCCCTGGCTCGGCGCGCTGACGGGTCACTCCCCGCTCACGCCCGGCGCCACCCGCCGCCTCGCCTCCGGCACCCTGCGCTACTTCCTCGACCGGGGCGCGTGCGACGCCGACGGACTGCTCACCCTCGGCTGGCACGGCCCGTACCCGCCGGTCCTCCAGGGCTACTCAGGCCCCGGCTCCCCCTACTGGGCGTCCAAGGGCTTCCTCGGCCTGCTCCTGCCCGCCGGCCACCCCGCCTGGACCGACCCCGAGGAGCCCTTGCCCGCCGAACGCGCCGACACCGTCCGCGCCGTCGCCCCGGCCGGCCTGCTCGTCCACTCCACCGCCCGCGACGGACTCGTACGCCTCCACAACCACGGCAGCAACCACGTGAGCAGCCCGGCTGCCGGGGAGGACGACGCCGGCTACGCCCGCTACGCCTACTCCACCCGGACCGGCGTCACCACCGCGCCCGACCACGCCGACAACCACTTCGCCCTGGTCGTCGAGGGCCGCCTCACCCACCGCGGCCCCGCCGCCCCGCGCGGCACCGGACCCGGCTGGGCCGCCTCCCTGCACACGCCCCGGCCCGGGATCCGGATCCTCTCCGCGACCCTCGCCCACGGCCGCGCCGAGGTCCGTGCCCATCTCGTCGTCGGGGCGCCCGAGGGCACCGCCGTACGCCAGACGGGCTGGGCCACCACTCCCGACGGCCCGGTCGCACAGCTCCACCCGGCGCACGGCTATCCGCCGGCCGCCGAAGCCGTCGACCTCGCCACCGGGCCGACGCTCCAGGGCCCTCGCACCCGGACCGCCGCCCTGCACGGCGCCACCAGCGGCGCCGAGAGCCTCTTCGTCGCCCTGGCCTCCCTCACCGCCGAACCCGACCCGGCGCCCGTCACCACCCTCGCGACCGTCCGGGTCACCGGCCGGCGCACGATCGAGGTGATGTGGCACGACGGGACCACGGCCCGGCTCACCCTCGACCCGGACGCCCCCTGACCCCGCGCCCCGCGCTACTTCGGGCCGTACTTCCGGCCCGCCTTGGAGGACACCCCGCCGAGCAGACCGCGCGGCGCCAGCTTCACCACACCCATCAGCGCCTTGTAGCGCGGGTCGGGGATGGAGAGCGTCCGTCCCCGCGCCAGGTCGGCCAGCGCCGTCGCGACCAGCTTGTCCGCGTCGAGCCACATCCAGCCCGGGATGTTGTCCGTGCCCATCCCGGCCCGCTCGTGGAACTCCGTACGGACGAACCCCGGGCACAGCGCCATCATCCGCACGCCCGTCCCCGCCAGGTCCCGCGCCGCGCCCTGGGTGAACTGCACGACCCACGCCTTCGACGCCCCGTAGGTGCCGCGCGGGACGAACGCCGCCACCGACGCCACGTTGACGACGCCGCCCCGGCCCCGGTCGCGCATGGACGCCGCCGCCGCCGACGTCAGCCGGAGCACCGCCTCGCAGTGCACCGTCAGCATCTTCAGCTCATCCGCCATGGAGACTTCCAGGAACCGGCCCTTGTTGCCGAACCCGGCGTTGTTCACCAGCAGGTCGACCGGCTGTCTCGGATCCGAGAGCCGGGCCTCGACGGCCGCGATTCCCTTCTCCTCGGCCAGGTCGGCGGAGAGGACCTCCGCCTCGATCCCGTGCCGGTCGTGCAGTTCGGTCGCCTGCTCCCGCAGCCTCTTCACATCGCGGGCCACGAGCACCACGTCGTGCCCGTCCGCCGCCAGTCGCCGCGCGAAAGCGGCCCCGATCCCCGCCGTGGCGCCCGTAATCAGTGCAGTCGTCATACGCGGCACGTTAGTGCCCCCGCTCAGGGCGAGGCGCTCTCCGGTCCCGCACCACCGGCCGACCCCGGGCCCGCCGTGCCGTACTTCTCCGCGTACGTCCGGGCGAGCCCCAGCAGTCCCGACTCCATCCACTCGGCGGCGGCCAGGGTGCTCGGCAGCAGGGCGCGCTCCGTGGTCGAGGCCCGGTGCAGCAGGGAGACGGTGACGTCGTGGTCCGGCCGGTGCGCGACCGTCACCGGGTCGCCGACCGTGAACGCGCCCGGCACGATGACCCGCAGCATCGCGCCGGGACCGGCCGCCGACAGGGTGAACCGCCGCACCCAGCCCTGCTCCCCGAGGAATCCGGCGAACGTACGGCAGGGGATGCGGCTGCCGGTCACCTCCAGGACCACCTCGGGGCCGACCCGCCAGCGCTCGCCGATCAGCGCGCCGTTCACGTCGAGCCCGAGGGTGGTGAGGTTCTCGCCGAAGGAGCCGTTCGCCAGCGGCCGGCCCAGTTCGCGCTCCCACCGGTCCAGGTCCTCGCGGGCGAAGGCGTACACGGCCCGGTCGTCACCGCCGTGGAACCGCAGGTCGCACACCGCGTCCCCGGCGACCCCGCCGGCCCCCACCCCCCGGGGCCCCGGCGCCTCGACCCGGACCGGGCCCTCCACCGGCCGCTTGTCAATGCCCGTCATTCCCGTCGGCGAGTCGGTGTAGTCCACGGCTCTGGCCTGCCCGACATTCACGCTCAGCAATTTCATGGGCAAACCCTAAGCACATCTCCCCAAAGCAACTTCCCGCTATTGGCCTCGCGCCCCAAGAGCGGCTTATGCTCGAAGAATGATCGAGGCCCGTCATCTCCGTGTCCTGCGCGCCGTCGCCGCGACCGGCTCCTTCTCCGCCGCCGCGCGCGAACTGGGCTGCACCCAGCCCGCGGTGAGCCAGCAGAT
Source organism: Streptomyces sp. NPDC036822 (assembly GCF_055609145.1). Classification (NCBI taxonomy): domain Bacteria; kingdom Bacillati; phylum Actinomycetota; class Actinomycetes; order Kitasatosporales; family Streptomycetaceae; genus Streptomyces; species Streptomyces sp. NPDC036822. The sequence goes on along the minus strand of NZ_JBVJPY010000006.1, from coordinate 21,874 downwards.
GAAGGCCCTGGAGTCCTCGGCCGGCACCCCGCTGCTCATCCGCACCGGCCGGGAGATGCGCCTCACCCAGGCGGGCGAAGCGCTGGTGCGCCACGCGTCCGGCATCCTCGCCGGGCTCACCGCCGCCGAGGAGGAGGTCGCCGCCATCGCCGGGCTGCGCGCCGGGCGCGTCCGCCTGGTCTCCTTCCCCAGCGGCAGCTCCACCCTCGTCCCCACCGCCCTGGCGGCCCTGCGCGCCGCCCACCCCGGCACCCGCGTCTCGCTGGTCGAGGCCGAGCCGCCGCGCTCCGTGGAGATGCTGCGCGAGGGAGACTGCGACGTGGCCCTGGCCTTCCGCTACGGCGCGGGCCCCGCCGAATGGGACGACCTGGTCGTCCGGCCGCTGCTCGCCGACCGCCTGGTCGGCCTGGTGCCGGACTCGCACCGGCTCGCGGCGGCCGAGTCCGTGGGCATCGCCGAACTGGCCGACGAACCCTGGATCGCCGGCTGCCCGCGCTGTCGCCGTCAGCTCGTGGAGGTCTGCGAGGAGGCGGGCTTCACCCCGCGCATCGACTTCGCCACCGACGACTACCCCGCCGTGGTGGGCCTGGTCGGCGCGGGACTGGGCGTGGCGGTCCTGCCGCGGCTCGCCCTGGAGTCCGTACGGCCCAAGGGGGCGCGTGCCGTGGCCGTGGAGCCGGCCGTGGAGCGGGAGATCGTGGCCCTGACGCTGCCCGACCTGGCGCAGGTGCCGGCCGTCGCGGCGACGCTGGACGAACTGGGTCGCGCCGCCACACTCGCGTGACGGCCGGGGCCGGCGGGGTACGGACCGGTCCCCGGCTCCCGTGTGTGCAGAAACGTTCCTTCAGGCGCGCCCCGCGCCTGCCGAACTGGATGCCGATGCCGCCGATGTCGCGATCAGGCGGTTGCGGGCTCGTCCCATGAGCTCTTCGCGTTCGTCCTCGGTGAGGCCGCCCCAGACGCCGTAGGGCTCCCGCACGGCGAGTGCGTGTGCCGCGCACTCGGCGCGTACCGGGCACCGCATGCAGACCTCTTTCGCCGAGTTCTCACGCGCACTCCGTGCCGCGCCGCGCTCTCCCTCGGGGTGGAAGAACAGGGAGCTGTCCACGCCGCGGCAGGCCGCGAGCAGTTGCCAGTCCCACAGATCGGCGTTGGGTCCGGGAAGGCGGGAGAAATCTGCCATTGCGCTTGTCCCCTTGAAACCGTGTCGAAACGGATTGGTGGGCGGGTTGATGGCTGCGCGGGGGCCCTTCGCCCCCCAGGGGTCTCGGGTACCCGCTCTCGCGGGTTCGATCCGACCGTACAACTACTGTCTAAGTAGATGTAAATATGACTCATTGCGAATCTAGCCACAGACACCACAAAAAGGGAAGAAAACCCGCTAAATGGGGCATAGCTTCCAGCGGAGGACGGATGACCTGCGGGACTCTGCTCCGCGCACGCGCCCTTACATAGAGTGCTGAAGGCGGCCGTCCGACCCGTAACTCTTTCGAGTGACCGTCGTTGAGAGTGCGGAGGCGGTTGAAGGAACAAGCGCTCGGGCAGATGTCCGAGGGCGTCAACCGCACAGGTGACGATACGTACCAGCCCTGGAGGCTCAAGGTGACGCGCATCAGCTGCGGAGGGCGGCCATGACATCCGTCCTCGTCTGCGACGACTCCCCGCTTGCCCGAGAGGCTCTTCGCCGCGCGGTCGCGACCGTGCCCGGCGTCGAGCGCGTGACCACCGCGGCCAACGGCGAGGAAGTACTCCGCCGCTGGGGCGCGGACCGCTCGGACCTGATTCTGATGGACGTACGCATGCCCGGTCTGGGCGGCGTGGAGACCGTCCGCCGGCTGCTGTCCGCGGACCCCGGCGCCCGCATCATCATGCTCACCGTCGCCGAGGACCTGGACGGCGTGGCGCTCGCCGTCGCCGCCGGCGCCCGTGGCTATCTGCACAAGGACGCCTCGCGCGCCGAGCTGCGGGCCACGGTCACCCAGGCCCTCGCCGACCCGACGTGGCGGCTCGCCCCGCGCCGGCTGCGCTCGGCCGAGATGGGCGCGGCGCCCACCCTCACCGCGCGCGAGATCCAGGTGCTCGAGGGCATGAGCCACGGCCGGTCCAACGCGGAGATCGGGCGCGAGCTCTTCCTCTCGGAGGACACCGTCAAGACGCACGCCCGGCGTCTGTTCAAGAAGCTGGGCGCCTCGGACCGGGCGCACGCGGTGGCCCTCGGCTTCCGGTGGGGCCTGGTCCGCTAGGACGTGTGTCGAAAGCCCTGCCCGGCCGCCCGCCGGCGCTGCTTTCGGATCGCGCTCCAGGGCCCTGAGCGGCCGGTCGCATCCCCGTCCGCCACCGGCGGACGGGGCGGCTTGTGTCAGTAACGCGCGGGATGCCGCATCCTTGAGATGTGGAGTTCCTCGGGGACGAGTCGATCGAGCGGGAGGGGAGGGCGCAGGAGATGAGTTCCGGCGCACCTGCTCATAACGCTTCGGTGCACAACTACGGACGCGGTGCCACGGATCCTCAGGCGTCAAGGCACCATGGAGCGATGCGCGACGACGAGACCGTGGGGTCACCCATGCCCGTGGGGCAGGGGGAGATCGGTGCTCTCGTCCACCGCGCCGTCGAGGGTGACCAGCGCGCGACGCACGACCTGCTGGCGCGTGTGCACCCTCTGGCCCTCCGCTATTGCCGCACCCGGCTGAACCGGCTGCCGGGTGATGCTCGCCACTTCGTCGAGGACCTCGCGCAGGAGGTCTGCGTCGCCGTCCTGATGGCGCTGCCGCGCTACAAGGACACGGGCAGGCCGTTCGAGGCCTTCGTCTTCGCCATCGCCGGTCACAAGGTCGCCGACCTGCAGCGGGCCGCGATGCGGCACCCGGGCTCGACGGCCGTGCCGTCCGACGAGATGCCGGAGCGGCCCGACGACTCGCTCGGTCCAGAGGAGCGCGCGCTGCTCAGCGACGACGCCGAATGGGCCAAGAAGCTCCTCGCCAATCTGCCGGAGAACCAGCGCGAGCTGCTCGTCCTCCGGGTGGCGGTCGGCCTGACGGCCGAGGAGACGGGCCAGATGCTGGGGATGTCGCCGGGCGCCGTACGGGTCGCCCAGCACCGCGCCCTCAGCCGGCTGCGGGCCCTGGCCGAGCAGTAAGGGTCGCCGAGGGCCGGTGGCCCTCACGTACACGTATGAACGTACAAAGCTTCCCGGTGATCTTGATCGTGGAATGAGACACCCTTGTAGGCCGTTAGCATGGACATCCGCACCGATCAAGACCATTTGGGGAAGGTGTCATGACTGTCTACGTCGACGGAGTGCCCGAGAAATTCGCGACGCTCGGGCTGACCTACGACGACGTGCTGCTGCTGCCGGGCGCGTCCGACATGGCGCCCGACCAGATCGACACCTCCTCGTACATCTCGAAGAACGTGCGGGTGAACATCCCGCTGCTCTCCGCCGCGATGGACAAGGTCACCGAGTCCCGCATGGCCATCGCCATGGCGCGGCAGGGCGGTGTGGGCGTCCTGCACCGCAACCTCTCCATCGCCGACCAGGCCAACCAGGTCGACCTCGTGAAGCGCTCCGAGTCCGGCATGGTCACCGACCCGATCACGGTCCACCCGGACGCGACGCTCGGCGAGGCCGACGCGATCTGCGCCAAGTTCCGCATCAGCGGCGTCCCGGTGACGGACCGGGCGGGCAAGCTCCTCGGCATCGTCACCAACCGCGACATGGCCTTCGAGTCGGACCGCAGCCGTCAGGTGCGCGAGGTCATGACCCCGATGCCGCTGGTCACCGGCAAGGTCGGCATCTCCGGCGTGGACGCCATGGAGCTGCTGCGCCGCCACAAGATCGAGAAGCTGCCGCTGGTCGACGACGCGGGCGTCCTCAAGGGCCTCATCACGGTCAAGGACTTCGTGAAGGCCGAGAAGTACCCGCACGCGGCCAAGGACAAGGAAGGCCGCCTGCTCGTCGGCGCGGCCGTCGGCGTCGCCGGGGACGCGTTCGAGCGCGCCCAGGCCCTGATCGAGGCCGGCGTCGACTTCATCGTCGTCGACACCGCGCACGGCCACTCCCGCCTCGTCGGCGAGATGGTCGCCAAGATCAAGTCGAACGCCTCCGTCGACGTCATCGGCGGCAACGTCGCCACCCGCGACGGCGCCCAGGCGCTGATCGACGCCGGTGTCGACGGCATCAAGGTCGGTGTCGGCCCGGGCTCCATCTGCACCACGCGCGTCGTGGCCGGTATCGGCGTCCCGCAGGTCACCGCCATCTACGAAGCCTCGCTCGCCGCCAAGGCGGCCGGCGTCCCGGTCATCGGCGACGGCGGCCTGCAGTACTCCGGCGACATCGCCAAGGCCCTGGTCGCCGGCGCCGACACGGTGATGCTCGGCTCGCTGCTCGCGGGCTGCGAGGAGTCCCCCGGCGAGCTGCTGTTCATCAACGGCAAGCAGTTCAAGTCGTACCGCGGCATGGGGTCGCTCGGCGCGATGCAGACCCGCGGCGAGCAGCGTTCCTTCTCCAAGGACCGCTACTTCCAGGAGGGCGTGGCCTCCGACGAGAAGCTCGTGCCCGAGGGCATCGAGGGCCAGGTGCCCTACCGCGGCCCGCTCTCCGCGGTCGTCCACCAGCTGGTCGGCGGCCTGCGCCAGTCGATGTTCTACGTCGGCGGCCGCACGGTGCCCGAGCTCCAGGCGAACGGCCGGTTCGTGCGGATCACCTCGGCGGGTCTCAAGGAGAGCCACCCGCACGACATCCAGATGACGGTCGAGGCGCCGAACTACAGCAGGAAGTAACCGCACGGCGGGTGAGGGGCGGTTCCGGTATGTGGCCGGAACCGCCCCTCCTGCCTGTGTCGGGGATACTGGTAGGCGCAGACGTAGAGGGAAAGGCCACACATCGTGACTGAGATCGAGATCGGGCGCGGCAAGCGCGGCCGCAGGGCGTACGCGTTCGACGACATCGCCGTCGTCCCGAGCCGGCGCACCCGGGACCCGAAGGAGGTCTCGATCGCCTGGCAGATCGACGCCTACCGCTTCGAGCTCCCCTTCCTGGCCGCCCCCATGGACTCGGTCGTCTCGCCGCAGACCGCCATCCGCATCGGCGAGCTGGGCGGCCTGGGCGTGCTGAACCTCGAGGGTCTGTGGACCCGGTACGAGGACCCGCAGCCGCTGCTCGACGAGATCGCCGAGCTGGACGAGGCGACCGCGACCCGCCGTCTGCAGGAGATCTACGCCGCCCCGATCAAGGAGGAGCTGATCGGGCAGCGGATCAAGGAGGTGCGCGACTCGGGTGTGGTCACCGCCGCCGCGCTCTCCCCGCAGCGCACCGCGCAGTTCTCCAAGGCCGTCGTCGACGCCGGGGTGGACATCTTCGTCATCCGCGGCACGACGGTCTCCGCCGAGCACGTCTCGGGCGCGGCCGAGCCGCTGAACCTCAAGCAGTTCATCTACGAGCTCGACGTCCCGGTCATCGTCGGCGGCTGCGCCACGTACACCGCGGCCCTGCACCTGATGCGCACCGGCGCGGCGGGTGTCCTCGTCGGCTTCGGCGGCGGCGCGGCGCACACCACGCGCAACGTCCTCGGCATCCAGGTCCCGATGGCGACCGCGGTCGCCGACGTGGCCGCGGCGCGCCGTGACTACATGGACGAGTCCGGCGGCCGTTACGTCCACGTCATCGCCGACGGCGGCGTGGGCTGGTCGGGCGACCTGCCGAAGGCGATCGCCTGCGGCGCCGACTCGGTGATGATCGGGTCCCCGCTGGCCCGCGCCACGGACGCGCCCGGCAAGGGTCACCACTGGGGCATGGAGGCCGTCCACGAGGACGTGCCGCGCGGCAAGCTGGTCGACCTGGGCATCGTCGGCACCACCGAGGAGATCCTCGCGGGTCCGTCGCACATCCCGGACGGCTCGATGAACTTCTTCGGCGCCCTGCGCCGTGCCATGGCCACCACCGGCTACAGCGAGCTCAAGGAGTTCCAGCGCGTCGAGGTCACGGTCGCGGACGCGCAGCACAAGCGCTGACCGGCGTGTAAGCCGTACACGCGCCTATTTTCGCGCGGCACGCGGACGGGCGCCGACGACGGCGTTCGGCAAATGACGGGCAGGGGCCCCGCACCGGATGGTGCGGGGCCCCTGCCCGTCTGCGGGGTGGCCTGTGTGGAGGGCCGTCAGAGACGGTGGGCGGCGCCCGCCGGTGTGGCGCCGCGGGTGTCCAGGAGGAGCTGGGCCTTCACCGCCAGGCCCTGGAGGTCGTAGGTGCGGTGGTGCTGGAGGAGGACCGTCAGATCGGCGTGGGCGGCCGCCTCGTAGAGGGAGTCGGCGCGCGGGACGGGCACTTCACGAACGCGCCAGTCCGGCACGTGGGGGTCGTGGTAGCTCACCACGGCTCCCAGATCCATCAGCCGGCGCGCGATCTCGTCGGCGGGGGAGCCCTCGCGGTCGGCGAGATCGGGTTTGTACGTGATGCCCAGCAGAAGCACCCGGGCTCCGCGCGCCGACTTGCCGTGCTCGTTCAGCAGGGTGGCGCAGCGCTGGATGACGTACTGCGGCATGCGTTCGTTGACCTGGCCCGCCAGTTCCACCAGACGCAGCGGGCGGTGGGTCCCCACCGTGTCGACGGGGACGCCGTGGCCGCCCACGCCGGGGCCCGGGCGGAAAGCCTGGAAGCCGAAGGGCTTGGTCTCGGCGCAGCGGATGACGTCCCAGAGGTCGACCCCGAGCTCGTGGCAGAGGACCGCCATCTCGTTGACGAGGGCGATGTTGACGTGTCGGAAGTTGGTCTCCAGGAGCTTGACCGTCTCGGCCTCGCGCGGTCCCCGCGCGCGTACGACCTTGTCCGTGAGCCGGCCGTAGAAGGCGGCGGCGGACTCCGTGCAGGCGGGGGTGAGGCCGCCGATGACCTTGGGGGTCGCGGTGAAGCCGTGGGTGCGGCTGCCGGGGTCGAGGCGGCCGGGGGAGTAGGCGAGGTGGAAGTCGCGGCCCGCGCGCAGACCCGAGCCCTCTTCGAGGAGCTCGCGCAGCAGGCCCTCGGTGGTGCCCGGGGGGACCGGCGACTCGAGCAGGACGGTGGTGTGCGGGCGCAGCCTCCCGGACAGGGCCCGTGCCGCGTCGGCGACCGTGGCCAGGTCGAGGGCCCGGTCGGGGCCGAGGGGGGTCGGGGCGCAGATGACGGCCGTACGGACCCGGCCGAGTTCGGCGGGGTTGGTGGTGGGCCGGAAGCCCCCCGAGAGCATCCGGCGGATCTCCGACGCGGAGAGCGAGCCGTCGACGGGCGGACGGCCCGCGGCGAGTTCGGCGACCGGGCGGGGATCGGTGTCGTAGCCGATGGTGTCGACGCCGGCGGCGACGGCGGCCTGGGCGAGGGGGAGTCCGTGGTGGCCGAGGCCGATGACGGCGAGATCAGCGGGCATGAAGGTGGGCCGTCCTTCCCAGTAGCCGGAGGGGACGAGATGCGCAAGCCCTGTGGACAGAACGGGGCGAGTGCAATGTCAGACTAGGCGTAAATATGACCGATATGTGGCATTGGGTGGCCGAAGGTCGCCGAGTGTTATCCACAGGCGGTGGCTGAAGTCGGAGGGCGGGGACAGAATCGAGTCTGTGAGCCCGACCACTCGGGGGGACGACGGGAGGCAGCGGTGAGGACAGCGGCACTGGGGCCCGCCGAGCGCGCGGAAGCGCTCGCGGCGATGGCCGAGCGTGAACTGGACGTACTGGTCGTGGGCGCCGGTGTCGTCGGCGCCGGCACCGCCCTCGACGCGGTCACGAGAGGACTCTCGACCGGCATCGTGGAGGCGCGCGACTGGGCGTCCGGCACCTCCAGCCGGTCGAGCAAGCTGATCCACGGCGGCCTGCGGTATCTGGAGATGCTCGACTTCGCGCTGGTCCGGGAGGCGCTCAAGGAGCGCGGGCTGCTCCTGGAGCGGATCGCCCCGCACCTGGTCAAGCCCGTTCCCTTCCTCTATCCCTTGCGGCACAAGGGCTGGGAGCGGTTCTACGCCGGCTCGGGCGTCGCGCTGTACGACGCCATGTCGGTCTCCTCGGGTCACGGCCGCGGCCTTCCCGTCCACCGGCACCTCTCCCGCCGCCACGCCCTGCGTGTGGCGCCTTGTCTGAAGAAGGACGCCCTGGTCGGCGCGTTGCAGTACTACGACGCCCAGATGGACGACGCCCGCTTCGTGGCCGCCCTGGTGCGGACCGCCGCGAGCTACGGCGCGCAGGCCGCCAGCCGGGCGCGGGTGATCGGCTTCCTGCGCGAGGGCGAGCGCGTGGTCGGCGCCCGGGTCAAGGACGTCGAAGGCGGCGGTGAGTACGAGATCCGCGCCAAGCAGATCGTGAACGCCACCGGGGTGTGGACGGACGACACCCAGGCGCTCATCGGGGAGCGGGGCCAGTTCCATGTGCGGGCGTCGAAGGGCATCCATCTGGTGGTGCCCAAGGACCGGATCCACTCGACCAGCGGACTGATCCTGCGGACCGAGAAGTCGGTCCTGTTCGTCATCCCCTGGGGACGGCACTGGATCGTGGGCACCACGGACACCGACTGGGACCTCGACAAGGCCCACCCGGCAGCCTCCAGCGCCGATATCGACTACCTCCTCGAACACGTCAACAGCGTCCTCGCGGTCCCGCTCGGCCGGGACGACGTCCAGGGCGTGTACGCCGGGCTGCGCCCGCTGCTCGCGGGGGAGTCGGACGCCACGAGCAAGCTCTCCCGGGAGCACACCGTCGCCCATCCGGTGCCGGGCCTGGTCGTCGTGGCCGGCGGCAAGTACACCACCTACCGGGTGATGGCCAAGGACGCCGTGGACGAAGCCGTGCACGCGCTCGACCAGCGGGTCGCCGCGTGCGTCACCGAGGACATCCCCCTCCTCGGCGCCGAGGGCTACAAGGCGCTGTGGAACGCACGGGCCAGGATCGCGGCGCGGACCGGGCTCCACGTGGTGCGGGTCGAGCATCTGCTCAACCGCTACGGCTCCCTGACGGAAGAGGTCCTGGAGCTGATCGCCGCCGACCCCAGCCTCGGAGAGCCGCTGGCGGCCGCCGACGACTATCTGCGGGCCGAGATCGTGTACGCCGCCTCGCACGAGGGGGCCCGGCATCTGGACGACGTCCTCACCCGGCGCACCCGCATCTCGATCGAGACCTTCGACCGGGGGACCCTCAGTGCCCGTGAGTGCGCGGAGCTGATGGCGCCGGTCCTCGGCTGGGACGCCCGCCAGATCGAGAAGGAGGTGGCGCACTACGAGAAGCGGGTGGAGGCGGAGCGCGAGTCGCAGCGGCAGCCGGACGACCTGACGGCGGACGCGGCGCGGCTCGGCGCGCCGGACATCGTCCCGATCTGAGTCGCCGTCCGGAGCCTGACCGGGGCCCGGTCCGAGTCCCGCATGTGAGTCCCGGTCCGGCGTCCGGTCGAGTCCTGGTCGAGTCCCGGTCGGGAGCGCGTCCGGGGTCCGGACCGGGGTGCGATCTGACGGAACGTCCGAAGGGGGAGTGAACACGGCGCGCGCTCTGGTCTGTTGGGGCGTCCACGCGCGATCCTGTCCACAGGTCCGGGGAACCTCGGAGGGGCGGCGGGGCGTCGGGTGGCATGGTGGGAGTGCCGCCCCCCGGGGCGGCCCTCTCGGACTGCGGACCCCGGAGCAGCATGGGTCCCGGCGTGAGAGACAATGGGCTCTCTTCCAGGGCGGGTTACCGCATCGCGCGGGAAGCGGCAGGCGCGGGCGAAGATCAGGGATCGCAGAGGGGACGCATGTCGGAGGCGGAGCAGTCGCGGGGCACGGCGCGGGACCCTCGGCGGGACGCCGGCGCGGGTGCCGGAACCGACGGCGACCGGGGTGTGGTTCCAGCGGCGCGTGAGGCGAAGCCGGACACCGAACCCGGCACGCGTACGGACACGGGCGCGGGTACGGACGAGGCCACGGGTTCGGGCGCGGGCGCGGGTACGCACGGGACCACGGGTTCGGGCGCGGGCGCGGGCGCGGGTACGGCGGGCATGGTGCCGGCACCGGCGGTGCGTGAGGACGGGGTGGACCCGAAGCCGAAGGGCGAGGCGGGGGTCGCCCCGCGGACGACCACGGCCGACGCCGAGCCGGCGGACGCGGCCCCCGTGGCCGCCGCCGGGCGCGGCGACGCCGCGGACCCCGCGCCGGGTCGTGCCGAGCCGGCCGGCCCCGCGCCGACGGATGGCAAGCCGGTCGAGGCCGAGCCGGTCGAGGCCGAGCCGAGCGATGCCGAGCCGGGCGTTGCCACGCCGGTCCGGAGCGCGCCGGCCGCCGCCGCGCCCGCTTCTCCGGCGACGCCGAAGACCTCCGGCGGAGGACAGGGGTTCAGGAAGACCGGCGGAGCCGGGCGGTCCGCGAAGCCGCAGAGTGTCGGCGCGACGGTCGAGGGCAGCCTGCTGGCCGGGCGCTACCGCCTCGGCGGAGTGCTCGGACGCGGCGGCATGGGCACGGTGTGGCGGGCGGTCGACGAGACGCTCGGACGGACCGTCGCCGTCAAGGAGCTGCGCTTCCCGAACAGCATCGACGAGGAAGAGAAGCGGCGCCTCATCACCCGGACCCTGCGCGAGGCCAAGGCCATCGCCCGGATCCGTAACAACGGCGCCGTGACCGTCTACGACGTCGTCGACGAGGACGACCGGCCGTGGATCGTCATGGAGCTGATCGAGGGCAAGTCCCTCGCCGACGCCGTCCGCGAGGACGGCACGCTCACTCCCCACCGCGCCGCCGAGGTCGGTCTCGCGATCCTCGACGTGCTGCGCTCCGCGCACCGCGAGGGCATCCTGCACCGTGACGTGAAGCCGTCGAACGTGCTGATCGCCGACGACGGCCGGGTCGTCCTCACCGACTTCGGCATCGCCCAGGTCGAGGGCGATCCGTCGATCACCTCCACCGGCATGCTCGTGGGCGCCCCCTCGTACATCTCGCCCGAGCGGGCCCGCGGCCACAAGCCCGGACCGGCCGCCGACATGTGGTCGCTGGGCGGACTGCTGTACGCCAGCGTCGAGGGCAGCCCGCCGTACGACAAGGGTTCCGCGATCGCGACGCTCACCGCCGTGATGACCGAACCCGTCGACCCGCCGAAGAACGCGGGCCCGCTCCTGGAGAAGGTCATCTACGGCCTGCTCGCCAAGGACCCCGCGCAGCGGCTCGACGACGCGGGAGCCCGGGTGCTGCTGCGGGCCGTGCTCGACGCGCCCGCACCCGTGGTGGAGCCCGAGCACTCACCGGAGGCGACCCGGGTCGTCCCGCTGCCGCCGGTTCCCCCGGAGCCGCCGTTCGGCCCCGCCACCACCGGCAAGGCCGCCACCGGCAGGTCGACGGGCGACGCGGCCGCCGAGCGTCTGCGCGGGGCGCTGAAGTCCGTGCGCAACGCCGCCGTGGCTAAGCCCGACCAGAAGGCGGCCGCGACCGCGCGGCCCGCCGCGGTCCAGGGCCCCGGCAGGCCCTCCCCGGCCCGGGCGTCGCTGACGGACGTCGTTCCCCGCCGCACCCTCGTGATCATCGCCGCGGTCGTGGTCGTGGCGTTGCTCGCCACCATCCTGACCGTCGCACTGAGCGGCGACGACACGAAGGGCGGCCAGAGCGGCGGCAAGGGCACCGGCGACAAGGTGACCTCCGCCGGCGCCACGGCCGGCAGCGGCGACGAGCAGGCCCAGACCCAGGGCCAGGGCCAGACGCCGAGCGACCCCGGCCAGGAGGGCGGCGACCAGCCGGGCGGCACGGGTGAGCAGAGCGGAACGCCGTCCGGGAAGCCCGGCACGGGCACCCCGGGTACGGGCGGCGCGCAACTGCCCGCCGGCTACACCATGGTGACCAACGACCGCTTCCACTTCAGCATGGCGATGCCGTCGTCCTTCAAGCTGAACGCGATCGCCGGTGTGAACTCCGGCGGGATATTCAACGCGAACGGCGGCTTCCCTCGCGTCCAGGTCGACTTCAACGGCAGCCCGAAGGACGACGCGGCCAGCGCCTGGGCCGGCGCGGTGGCGGGAGTGTCCGCGACGAGCAACGGCTACCGCCACATCGGCATCAGGACCGTCTCGTACAAGGGCTATCCGACGGTCGCCGACTGGGAGTTCGAGCGCAACCAGAGCGGGATCCGGGTACGGATACTGAACCGGGGTTTCAAGGTGGACGCCAAGCGCGGTTACTCGATCATGATCAGCTGCAGGGCGGACGCGTGGAACGCCGCGGAGTGCAAGACGCTGCGGGATACGGCGTTCGCCACGTTCAGCCCCAAGGACTGACCCGCGGCACGTATCGTGAGTGGCCGTGGACCGTACGCATTCGGACAGAGCCGATAACAGTGCGGGACTTGACCGGAATTGACGGTTACGTACGCCCTTGGAGTCCGTGAGGTCTCCGAGGGCGGACGGAACCCGGGGGACAGCGCGCTCGGTGGGGAGGCGTCGTGGAGGACTACGCGGGCAGGGTGCTCGCCGACCGCTACCGCCTGCCGCTCGCGCCCTCGGACGCCCTCGACCTGGTGGAGACGCGCGCCTTCGACACCTACAGCGGCCAGGAGGTGGTGGTCCGTCAGGTGCCGCTGCCGGAGGTCGTCGACGCCGAGTTCCTCGACGGCGACACGGCGGGTGACGGGTACGGAGGCCACGGCGGCGGGTTCGCGCCGCACCGGGGCGAGGGGCGGGCCACCCGGCGTCCGGCCGACCCCGCCGTGCGGCGGGCCGTCGAGGCGGCGCAGGCCGCCGCCCAGATCCCCGACCACCCCCGGCTCGACCAGGTCTTCGACGTGTTCGCCGAGGCGGGGTCGTTGTGGATAGTGAGTGAACTGGTGGCGGCCAGGCCGCTGGCGGCGCTCCTCGCCGAGGGCCACCTCAACCCCTACCGGGCGGCGGAGATCGGGGCCGACGTCCTCACCGCCCTGCGGGCGCTGCACGCCCACGGCTGGACCCACCGGAACATCACCCCGCGAACGGTGCTCGTCTGCGACGACGGGCGCGTGGTGCTGACCGGGCTCGCGGCGGGCGCGGCGGAGGAAGCCCTGTGCGGCTATGCCCCGGTGCCGGCGCCCGAGGAGGACGGCCGGGGTTACGACGCCGAGCCCGGACGCACCGCCGAGCCCGGGTTCCCGGCCGATCCCGGGTACTCCGTCCACCCCGAGCCCTCCGGCGGGACCGAGTGGCCGGAGCAGGGCCCTTCCGCGGAGCAGGGGCCTTCGGAAGGCCCGCACCTGCCCGCGGTCGCCGAGCACCCGGGCCCGGGCGCGGTCGTTCCCGGAGCCCGCGCGCGTACGGAGATCGAGCCGTACCCGCCCCGAGGGAGCGATACGCCCGAGGAGCCCGGCCCTCCGGCCGCGAGCCCGGCCGCCGACGTACGGGCGGCCCGCGCGGGCGCGATCGCCGCCTACCGGGCGGGAGCCCGTGCCGCCGCCCGGATCGGCGAGGCCGGGGCCCTTCCGGCCGGGCGCCGGGGCCCCGCGCCCGACCCCGCCGACCCCGCCACGGACTCCGCCGACCCCGCCGCCGATCCCGCTTCCGGTACCGACCCCGCCGTCGGCCAGGACCGGAACCGGCCCCATGGCCCCGGCCCCTCCCGCGGCTCCCTCGGCGAGGCGCCTCACGACCCCTCCCTCGACCCTGATCGCGACCTCGGACCGGGCCGGGGCGGCGCCCCCGCCCTGCCCGCCTACCCCACGCCCGTCCCCGCGCAGGGCCTCGGTCCCGAGCCGCGCTGGTGGTCCCAGGCCGTGGACGACGAGGACGACGAGGACGACGACGAGGACCGGCGTGGCGGGTACGGCGACGGCGGCCGGCCGCCGCGGGCGCTGCTCACCGGCTCCTGGAGCGACGGTCCGCACGCCTCGCGCGACGGTGCGGGACCGATTCCCGCCGGCGGCTCGGGCCCCGGCGCGCGGCAGGTGCTTCCGGGCTCCGGCCGCCCGGCTCTCCCGGCCGGCTACGCCCCGGCGCAGGCCCCCGCCCCCGTACCCGCACGGGGCTCCGGTGGCTGGGACGACGAGGCCGGGGCGGACGAGAGCGGTGCCGCGCACCGGTACCGCGGCCCCGCCACCCGTCTCGACGCCGAGCGGGCCCGCCAGACGCGGATCGCCGTCGTCGGCGCCGTCACCGAGCGCTGGGCCCCCGAGCAGGCGGCGCCGGTCCACGAGAACTGGCGCCTGGCACCGCCCATCGGCCCCGTCACCGACCTCTGGGCGCTCGGCGCGCTGCTGTACCGGGCCGTCCAGGGCCATGCCCCGTACCCGGAGGACAGCGCCGCCGAACTCGTCCAGCTCGTCTGCGCCGAGCCGCCGGCCTTCGCCGAGGAGTGCGGACCCCTGCGCCCCGTCGTGGAGTCCCTGCTGCGGCAGGACCCCACCGAGCGCCCCGACTTCGAGGAACTGCGCGGCTGGCTGCGCTCCCTGGTCCGGTCGGCCCCGGAGCCGGAGGCCGGCGTGGGCGTCGTGCCCCTGCCGTCCTTCGACGCCACGCGGCTGCCCGTCGTGCGCCGCCGCGGCGAACTGGTGCGCAGGCGACGCGCCGCCGCGGCCGGCGGCCGTCACCGTCACCGGAAGGGCAAGCAGCCCGCCCGGCCCGGCCCGGCCCCTGAGCTGCGGGGGTCCGGCCGCACCGCCCGTCCGGGCCCGCGCCACGAGTTCCCGCAGGAGGGGTTCCACGAGGAGCTCCCGCAGCGGGCGCCGCGCGCCCCCAAGGCGGCCCGTGCCCCGAAGGCGTCGGGCGCCCCGCGGTCCCCCCGCTCCCTCGGCCGGACGCTCCTGCTGCTGATCCTGCTGCTGCTCGGCGGAACCGTCGCGTACGCCGTGATGTTCATGCCCAAGGAGGGCGCCGGCGGTCAACGGTCGGCCGGACAGACCGGCGGACGGTCCGCCGAGCCCTCCACTCCGTCGAAGGACCCCGCTCCGACGACCGGTGCGCCCGGCACGAAGCCCACCCCGAAGCCCGGTGCCACGCCCGGCCGTACGTCCCCGCCGGCCGCCACCACCCCGCCCGCCGCCGGCCTCGCGGCGGGGTACGGACTGCGCACCGACCCCGAGGGCTTCCAGATCGGCGTCGCCGACGGCTGGCGGCGCAGCCCGATCAACGACGCGGGACAAGTCCGCTACACCGGGGGAGACTTCACCCTGATCGTGGTGCCCGGCCGGGACACGGTGCAGGCCAACGGCTCGGACCCGATGGCGTACCAGCGCACCAAGGAGCGGGAGCTCCAGCCCTGGCGAGACTCCTCCTGGTCCAGCGCCTCCGGGCTGCGCCGCATCGACGTCGGCCGACAGGCCATGGCGGTCGGCGAGTTCACCTGGCAGGACAGCACCGGCCGGATGGTGTTCGTCCGCAACCTCGCCCTGATCGAGCGCGGCCGGTACCACGTGGTGCAGGTCATCGGCCCGGAGAACGAAAGGGACAAGGTGTCCGAGATCTACGACCAGGCCGTGAAGGTCTATCGCGCGACGCGCTGAACCCCGCGCCGGCCCGGGACCCTCGCGCGACGTGCTGAACCCCGCGCCGGCCCGGGACCCCCGCACGAGGCGTCCGGCCGGGTGTCCGCCGAGCGGCGGAGGGTTCCACGGGCGGCGAGGGCGGCGACACCGCCTGCGGGGCCCGGTCACAAGGATGTTCCGTTGCCCGCCCCGAGGTTCCGCAGCCCGCGCGGTCTCCGTAATCTGGCCTACGAAGGAACGGGGCGGGGACAAGTGGAACATTCTCAGAACGCAGGCGCGGGGTCCGGGACCGGGGCGGACACGGGGGAGGGCCTCCTGCTGGCCGGACGCTACCGGCTGGGCGAGACCATCGGCCGCGGCGGCATGGGCAAGGTCTGGCGCGCCCATGACGAGGTGCTGCACCGGATCGTGGCCGTCAAGGAGTTGACGGCGGGTCGGTTCGTCGCCGAAGCCGACCGCCTCGTGCTGCACGCCCGTACGCAGAAGGAGGCCCGCGCCGCGGCCCGGATCACGCATCCGGGCGTCGTCACCGTCCACGACGTGCTGGAGCACGACGCCAGGCCCTGGATCGTCATGCAGTACGTCGACGGGCCGTCCCTCGCCGATGCCGCGAAGGAGACGGGCACGATCGACCCCCGCGAGGCGGCCAGGATCGGGCTGCACGTCCTCGGAGCCCTGCGCGCCGCGCACGCGGCGGGGGTGCTGCACCGGGACGTGAAGCCCGGAAACGTCCTGCTGGCCCGCGACGGCCGGGTCCTGCTCACCGACTTCGGGATCGCGGCGATCGAAGGCGACTCGACGATCACGCGTACCGGTGAACTGGTCGGCTCCATCGACTACCTCGCGCCGGAGCGGGTACGGGGCGGCGATCCGGGACCCGCCTCCGACCTGTGGTCGCTGGGCGCGACGCTGTACACGGCGGTGGAGGGCACCTCGCCGTTCCGGCGGACCTCCCCGATCAGCACCATGCAGGCGGTGGTGACGGAGGAGCCCGCGCCTCCGGCGAAGGCGGGGGCGCTGGCCCCGGTCATCGTCGCCCTGCTCCGCAAGGACCCGGCGCACCGGCCGCGCGCGGACGAGGCCGAGCGGATGCTGCTCGACGCCATGGAGGGCCGCCCGTCGCAGGCGGCGCAGGCGTACGTCCCCACGCAGCGGGTGGTGCGGGAGGAGCTGACCGCCGCCACCACCGCGTTGCCGGTGTCCCCGCCCCCGGCGGAACCCGAGTCGGCCCACCGGTCCCGCCCGGGCCGGCAGCCCCAACCGGCGCATCCGTCGCGCACGGGCCCGGTCGCCGGTTCCACCTCCACCCTCCCCGACGTTCCGCTGCCCGCGCCCGCGCGGAGCCGCGGACGGTGGCGTACGGCGGTCCTGGCCGCCGTGCTCGCGGGTCTTGTCGCGGGCGGGGCCGTGTTCGCCGCCATGCACTACTCCGCCGGGGGCGACGCCGACCGCCGCGCCGCGGAGCAGAGCGCCACCTCCGTGGCACCCGCGAAGAACGGGATCCCGGCGGGCTGGCACCGGGTGGAGGACCCCGAGGGCTTCAGCCTGCTCGTCCCCAAGGGCTGGAAGCGGCAGACGGACGGCGACCAGATCGACTACACGCCCGACAACGGCCGCCACCGCATCCGGATCAGCGTGGACGACAGCCCCGACTTCGAGAACCCGTACGCGCACGTGCAGAGCCTGGAGAACGACGTACGGGACCGGCTGCCGGACTACCGGAAGATCCTGCTCAAGCAGAACACCTACCGCGATCAGGTGCGGTCCTGTCTGTGGGAGTTCACCTGGACCGAGCGGAAGAACTTCCCCGGCCCGCGCCGCGCCATCGACCAGTTCTACTACGCGGACGACGGCACGGAGTACGCGATCTACATGTCCTCGCCGGTGGACAGCTGGGAGACCACGCGGCAGCAGTTCGACATCGTTCTCAAGCACTGGCGCGCGCCCGGCGCCTGAGCCGCGCGGAAAAAGTCGGGAACGCCCTTCAGCGGCGGTAAGCCGCTGATCAGCGCTTATGTGCCAGTGATCACTGGCGCTGTTGTGCGCGGTCGGTGAAAACGTATTACCGACGGGTACCCAAAGGCCGGATTGCGGCCTACTCTCGCCCTCATGACGGACTCGAAGGCTTCCACCGCCACGGCTTCCTCCCTCCGGACCGCCGCCCCCGCGCCGACCGCCTCCGGTACCGGGACCAACCCGGTCGCGCCCGCGCCCGCGGGTGCCCGGACCGCCGCCGACGTCGTCACGCCCGAGGTGGTCGCCCAGCTCACCCGCGGAGTCGTCGGCTCCGGCCGCACCGCGAACCACACCCCCTTCACCGGGGAGAAGCTGGCCGAGCTGCCCGAGTCCACCCCCGAGGACGTCCTGGAGGCCTTCGCGCGCGCCCGCGCCGCGCAGGGCGCCTGGGCCGGGACCCCCGTCAGGGCCCGCGCCGCCGTCCTGCTCCGGTTCCACGACCTGGTCCTCCAGCGGCAGGCCGAGGTGCTCGACCTCATCCAGCTGGAGACGGGCAAGGCACGCCTGCACGCGCACGAGGAGGTCCAGGCGGTCGCCGTCGCCGCCCGCCACTACGGCCGCAAGGCCCCCTCGTACCTGCGCCCCAAGCACCACACCGGCGTCGTCCCCACCCTCACCAAGGTCACCGAGCTGCGCCAGCCCCGCGGTGTGATCGGCCAGATCGCCCCGTGGAACTACCCGCTGGAACTCTCCGTCGGCGACGCCCTGCCCGCCTTCGTCGCCGGCAACGCCGTGGTGATGAAGCCGGACACCGAGACCGCCCTCACCGCCCTGTGGGCCCGCGACCTGCTGATCGAGGCCGGGCTCCCGGCCGAGGTCTTCCAGGTCGTGCTCGGCGAGGGCCCGGTGGTCGGCCCCGAGATCGTCAGGCACGCGGACTACGTCTCCTTCACCGGCTCCACCCGCACCGGGCGCGAGGTCGCGCAGGGTGCCGCCGCCCGCCTCGTCGGCGTCACGCTCGAACTGGGCGGCAAGAACGCCATGCTCGTCCTGAAAGACGCCGACGTCGAGAAGGCGGCCGCCGGCGCCGTCCGCGCCTGCTTCTCCTCGGCCGGACAGCTCTGCATCTCCATCGAGCGGCTGTACGTCCACGAGTCGGTCGCCGACGACTTCGTCGCCCGGTTCGCCGCCCGTACGAAGGCGATGCGGCTCGGCAACTCCCTGGCGTACGGCGCCGACATGGGCTCCCTCGTCAGCGACCGGCAGCTGGACACCGTCACCCGGCACGTCGAGGAGGCCGTCGCCAAGGGCGCGAAGCTCGTCGCGGGCGGCGTCGCCCGGCCCGACATCGGCCCCCTGTTCTACGAGCCGACCATCCTCGACGGCGTCGAGGCGCCGATGGCCGTCTGCACCGAGGAGACCTTCGGCCCGGTCGTCTCGATCTACCGCTTCTCGGACGAGGACGAGGTCGTCGACCTGGCCAACGGCACGCCGTACGGCCTCAACTCCTCGGTGTGGACGAAGGACGCCCGGCGCGGCCACGCCATCGCGGCTCGGCTGCGCACCGGCACGGTCAACATCAACGAGGGGTACGCCCCCGCCTACGGCAGCGTCCAGGCCCCGATGGGCGGCATGAAGGACTCCGGTCTCGGCCGGCGCCACGGCTCGGAGGGCATCCTCAAGTTCACCGAGGCCCAGACCGTCGCCCAGCAGCGGCTGATCCCGCTCGCGCCGTCCTTCGGGATGGACGACGAGAAGTACGCCGCGTTCATGAGCGCGTCCCTGAAGGCGATGAAGGCCCTGCGCCTGCGCTGACGCCCTGCCCGTTCCCGCCCCTTATCCGTACGAGGAGAGCCATGACCGCGGTACCCCCTGCCCGGAATCAGGACGACGACGACCTGGACTCGGCGTACGACTACGACGTCGTCGTCGTCGGCTCCGGCTTCGGCGGCTCGGTCACGGCCCTGCGGCTGACCGAGAAGGGCTACCGCGTGGGGGTCCTGGAGGCCGGCCGCCGCTTCACCCGCGAGACCCTGCCGAAGAACTCTTGGGACCTGAAGAACTTCCTCTGGGCCCCGGCCCTCGGCCTGTACGGCATCCAGCGCATCCACCTGCTGGGCAACGTCATGGTGCTCGCGGGCGCCGGGGTCGGCGGCGGTTCGCTCAACTACGCCAACACCCTCTACGTCCCGCCGCCGCCGTTCTTCGACGACCCGCAGTGGAAGGCCATCACCGACTGGCGCGACGAGCTGGCGCCGTACTACGACCAGGCCAAGCGGATGCTCGGGGTGCGCCTGAATCCGACGACGACCCCGTCGGACGTGCACCTGAAGGCGACCGCGGAGGCCATGGGCATCGGCGACACCTTCCACATGGCGCCGGTCGGCGTCTTCTTCGGGGACGGGGACGACGCCGACGGCACCCGTCGGGCGAAGCCGGGCCAGGAGGTGCCCGACCCGTACTTCGGCGGCGCCGGCCCGTCCCGCAGGGCGTGCGCCGAATGCGGCGAGTGCATGACCGGCTGTCGCCACGGCGCCAAGAACACCCTCAACGAGAACTACCTCCACCTCGCCGAGAAGGCCGGCGCCGTCGTCCACCCGATGACGTCGGTGGTCGCGGTCACCGAGGACTCGCGGGGTGGGTTCGCCGTCAGGACGCTGCCGACGGACAACAGGAGGAAGGGCAAGGGCCGGACGTTCACGGCCCGGCGGGTGGTCGTCGCGGCCGGCACGTACGGCACGCAGACCCTGCTGCACCGGATGAAGGACACCGGGCTGCTGCCCCGCCTCTCGACCCGGCTCGGCGAGCTGACCCGCACCAACTCCGAGGCGCTGGTCGGCTCGCAGACCACCGACCGGCGCTACCGCAGGAAGCACGGCGCGCAGAAGGTCGACTTCACCCGCGGGGTCGCGATCACCTCCTCGATCCACCCGGACGAGAACACCCACATCGAGCCGGTCCGCTACGGCAAGGGGTCCAACGCCATGGGCGGCATGACCGTCCTCCAGGTGCCCTACGGCGCCCACCGGGTACGGAACTGGCTCCTGCAGATGGTCAAGCACCCGACCCTGGCCGTCCGCGCGCTGTCCAACCGCCGCTGGTCCGAGCGGACGATCATCGGCCTCGTCATGCAGTCCCTGGACAACTCGCTGACGACGTACCGCAAGCCCGGCGGCATCGGAAAGGGCCTGCTCACCGCACGCCAGGGCCACGGCGCGCCGAACCCGACCCAGATCCCCGAGGCGACCCGGGCCGCGACCCTGCTCGCGGAGGAGATCAACGGCTTCGCCGGCTCCAACATCGGCGAGCTGATGGGCACCCCCTTGACGGCCCACTTCCTCGGCGGCTGCCCGATCGGCGCGGACGCCGAGTCCGGTGTCATCGACCCGTACCACCGTCTCTACGGCCACCCGGGCATCTCGGTCGTCGACGGAGCGGCGGTCTCCGCCAATCTCGGCGTCAATCCCTCGCTGACGATCACGGCCCAGGCGGAGCGCGCCATGTCCTTCTGGCCGAACAAGGGCGAGGAGGACCCGCGCCCGCCCCAGGGTGAGGCGTACGTCCGTCTCGCGCCGATCGCCCCGAAGGCCCCGACGGTCCCGGCGGACGCCTTCGGCGCGCTGAACCTGCCGTTCCTTGGCATCCCCGCGGTCCCGCCGAAGAAGGTGTAGCCGGAGCGGACGCGGGTACCGGACACCGGCCCGGACATGGAAGAGGCGCTGCACCCCCCTCCGAGTGCAGCGCCTCTCCAGCTTCTGGGTGGTGCTGCATGCATGACCCGCGACCGACGGGTTTGGTTGTAGCGGGTCACGAAATCTCCTGTGTGACGCGCGTCACGTCCGCTGCCTCGTCCCTCCGGCGGCCGGCCCGGGGCCGGTGACGGTACGGCCGTACGCACGGCAAGGGCCCCACCACGCGATGCCGATCGCGCGGTGGGGCCCTTGGGGTCGGCACCGGTGTCAGGGCAGCGGCGGTGCCGAGGGGGCAGCGGCGCCGGGGGGTGCGCCGCGGTGGGAGAGGGACTCGGAGGAAGGACGGGGAGGAGGGGTCGTCTCGCATCGTGCGGGCGGACGCGGCCGCGTCCGCCGGACCGGTTGCGGTCGGCCCCGGGCGTCCCCGGGGCCGACCGCCCTTTCGGGTGACCGGGCTGCTGTCCCCTGCCGTCCGGTCACGCGCGCTGGAGCGAGGTCCCACGACGTACCAGTGGTACGCCACACGCCCCAGCGGAGCCACGCGTGGTTTCTTCGGGCCCGCCCCTGGATGACACGGACACCGGGACCAACGAAGGGGAGCGGGAGCCGGTCACGCGCCGTACGGGTGAGAGGCGGTCCGAACTCAGGTCCGTCACCCCGCCCCCGCGGGTCGGCCGCCCGCCACCTTCTTTGGGGGCTCGGTTCGCCTCCGGGCGCTTTGTGCGGGTGTCGACGGTCGATCGTGCTCGGCCGCTCGTTCCTCGCGGCCTGTGCGCGTTCTCCCTTTCGACACCCGCGCGCCCTTCGCCTCACTCGCCCCCTTT